>CAYLWO010000141.1:3798-13991 GCA_964387285.1 uncultured Cytophagia bacterium
ATAGGAGTTCTGGTTATGTACGTTGGCGCAACGAATATAAAAATTTTACGTCCAGTGCGATGCTGTATTTTTTGTGTTCTTTTGTTATCGCTAGGTCAGTCTACCGCGACTTTCTCTGGCAATGGTGAGGAGTTGCTGCGCGCTGTTGAGGAGGGAGAAATCGCCACGGTTCGTTCTCTTTTGAACAGCGGCGCGAATCCTGATGAATGCTTTCAGGGAATTCTCAATCCCCTCACCATCGCTTGCGAACACGGTCACTTGGAAATGGTAAAGTTGTTGATTGAAAAAGGGGCCAACGTTAACGGTGGTTGCCCGGGTGGCCTGACTCCGTTGATCATGGCCGCAAGCCGCGATCGTGTCGCGATTGTGCAATGGCTGGTACAAAAGGGCGTGGATATCAATGCCAAGGGTCTGAACTCTGCCACGGCTCTCATGTTCGCGGCTGAGAACGGCGCATTGAAATCACTAAAGCTTCTTCTGGATCGTGGTGCAGATGTCAGGATCAAAGACCTCATGGGCGCCACTGCCTATGATCATGCCGTGAATCGCCGGCAGAACGAGGTTGCCGAACTCTTGGGCGGCCGGGTTGTTGATGGCCGGGCATTGCGGGCCAATCGTGAACAACTGCTAAAGGCGGTGTTTAATGGCAATATCGCTGCGGTGCGGGAAATGCTGGACGCAGGCGCCGACGTTAATACGCGTATGGACGGACAGACGCCCCTGGAAACAGCCATTGTCTTTGGCCGCGATGATATCGTTGCTCTGCTGTTGGAAAAAGGCGCCAATATCAATGACCGTGGTCAGGGAGAACAGACGCCACTGATGCTGGCGGTTAAAGAGGGCAAAACAAAAATCGTCTGGCTGCTGATGGATAAAGGCGCCGATCTTGCCGCTAAAAACGTATTTGGCCAGACTGCACTCGACCTGGCCATTAAGGACGGCCGCAGCGAAATTAGCAAACTTTTATCTCATAAACCCAGCGGCCCGCCGCCCGGTGTAACCCAGGATCAGCTGAATGAAGAACTGGTCATGGCGACCGCTGCTGGAAACACCGAGAAAGTAAAAGCATTGTTAGCCAAAGGCGCGGATAAAAATGGCGGCGTTGGTTCCGGAATGACGCCGTTGTTCATGGCTGTGGGCAGCGGAAACATCGAACTCGTTGATCTGCTGCTGCGAGCCGGCGTCGATGTGAATAGCCGCGGTCCTGCTGATATGACCGCCCTGATGATGGCAGCTAATAGCGGCCGGCTTGATTTGGTGCGATTTCTTTTGAGCAAGGGCGCGGATGTGAACGCCAAAAACATGGCCGGACAAACAGCGCTGATCATGGCTGACGGCGCTAAACGAGCTGCAATATTGAAACTGTTGACCGAAAAAGGATCGAGGCTAGACACGCATGCGGACATGTTCACCGATCTGACTAAAGGACAAGCAACTGAGCAAGATAGAAAAGAAATAGATAAAGTGCTGGGTCAGCAAGCTGCGGTGATTAAATCTCAAACCCGTCATTCCGTAACTGCTCTGCTCAAGGCTGCCGAAGCAGGCGATGTCGCATCGATCCGTCTTTTACTTGGCCAGGGTGCTGATGTAAATAGTTTGAACACGAATCTGGACAGCCCGCTGAGCAGAGCGGTTGCCGGCAACCATACTGAGGCCGGCCAATGGCTGGTCCAGCAGGGTGCGAATGTGAATGCGGCAAATCGTTCTGGACGCACACCGCTGCTGGATGCCGCGCAAAACAACAATGTGGAACTGGTGCGATTGTTGCTCAGCTGTAAAGCAAATGTCAATGTCGCGGACGCCAATGGCCGCACGCCGCTCATGGAAGCAGTATGCGTCGGCAATCTGGAACTGGTCCGGTTGCTGCTCGATAACACCGCACAGGTGAACGCAGTCGACAAGGAAAGCAAGTCCGCTTTTTTTCATCAATGTTCTGGCGGTGAGGGCGGCAAAGAGCAGGCAGAAATTGCCAAACTTTTAATCGACAGAGGCGCCGACGTAAATGCGAAAACAGCAAAAGGTGAAACCATGCTCATGGCTGCAGCACAAAACAGCACGGCCGAAGTTGTGAGTTTGTTGTTGGACAAAGGCGCTGAGATCAACGCTCGCGACAGCCGCGGCTTTACAGCGCTGCTTTGCGCACTGACCGCGCATTATTATAAATCCGATCTGGTGCGTGTGCTGGTGAATCGGGGCGCGGATGTCAATGCGGTTGCTGCAAATGGCCTCACGCCGCTCATGTGCGCTTTTGAGCTAGAGTTTGTCCAATTGCTCATTGACAAGGGAGCGGATATCCATGCCGTGGATCGACAGGGTAAAAGCGTTCTGTATCATCATGCTAGAAACCTCTCCACCATGCAGATTCTGTTGGCTAAAGGCGCCAGACCACAGAGAAATGATTCCATTGCCATGCACGCGTTGGGCGGAGATTTTCCCTGTTTTGAATGTGCAGGCCAGTTGCTCGATAACGGCGTGGATGTCAACAGTCGCAACCGCAACGGTGAAACCATCCTCATGATCGCCGCGCAGATGGACGAGCTTGAGTTTTTTAAAAGGTTGTTGCAGCGCGGGGCTGATGTGCAGGCTTATGATGCCGAGGGAAACACGGCATTGCACCGGGTGCGCTTTGTGGAATATGCCGAACTTTTACTGGCCAAAGGTGCAAATGTCAATTCGCGCAACAAGGACGGGTGCACGCCGCTGATGGTCGAAAATTTGCCTGAAATTGCCAAGGTGTTTATTTTGAACGGCGCCCAGGTAAATGTCCAGGACAAGGACGGTTACACGGCGCTCATTAGAAACCGCGGCGTGGAGATGACCCGACTCTTGCTTGATCACGCTGCTGATGTACACTTGCGCAGCAACGACGGCCATACTGCGCTGATCACTGCTGCAGAGCATCGCGATGTCTTGAGTGCAGAGTTGTTGCTGCAAAAAGGCATTGATGTCAACGCCAAAACCCTGGTTGGCGACACTGCACTAAAAGTAGCTATTCGCGAGAATGATACAGCTATGGGAGAGTTGCTGAGAAGGGCTGGGGCTAGATAGGATGATAGTGACTCGATGAAAAAAGGGAATAAAATCGCCCGGCAGTGAGTATCAACGTCATGTACAAGACGGCCGCACTCTTGTGACTGCAAATTCGTTTCATCGTCTGGACAGCCGGCCGCAAGGCCTCGGCGCTGTGCTGACTGCGCCTATTATTGCGTTTTTATTCGTGATCGGCGGCGCGTTTAACATCTACAAACCACCGGCGCTGTTGTTGTTGATCCCGCCGGTTATTTTTAATTGGCCGTAATGGAGGGATATTTAGAAATTGTTGTTACCATACCGCTTCCATAAGTATCGTACAATAGAATGTTCAGAGAGGAAAAATAAAATGAAACGCGTGCATCTTTTTTCCGTTTTGTTTTTGTGCTTTATTTTTCACAGCCAGGCTAAAGTCTATGACAAGAGTCAGCTGTATTCTTCCGGCAAACCCCGCACCTTTACCGGCGCCGGACTTCAGGCCATTGCCTTCCCATTGGGCGGCATCGGCACGGGGTCTGTGTCCTTGCGCGGCACCGGGCAATTATCAGACTGGGAAATATTCAATAGACCGGACAAGGGCGGCAGCCTGGATTACACTTTCTTTGCCATCTGGGCGCAGCCGGCCGGACAAGCAGCGCAGGCGCGGGTGCTGGAACGCACGCCGCTGCCGCCGTACGCGGTCAGCGGCCATGGTCTGAGTCAACGGCGTATGTACGGCCTGCCGCGTTTTCAGGAGGCGGTGTTTTGCGGCGAGTATCCTTTTGCCCAAATCGAATTTCAGGACAAAACGTTTCCCTTGGTGGTCACTCTGGAAGCCTGGAGTCCGTATATCCCGCTTAATCCTGACGACAGTTCTCTCCCGATTGCGGTCTTTTATTGTAAAATCAAAAACCCTGGCCCCACATCGGTCAAGGTGTCGGTTTGTGCTACGCTTAACAATCAGATCGGCAATAAATATAATCCGGTTTCAGGGAACAAGCCGGGTTTGGACGGCAATCTCAATCAATTCATAGAAGACAGCAACATGCGCGGTTTGTCTTTAACCGCGCCGAAAATCGACAGCCATGATCCCAATTACGGCTCCATGGCTCTAACCACTTCCTGGCCCGAGGTGGATGTGCAGACCCGCTGGTATAAAGGCGGCTGGTGGGATCAATGTCATGTATTCTGGGACGATTTTAGCGCAGACGGACGTTTGCAACAGGTGCGCGACGGCCTACCCTCGGCAAAAAATACCGGCGACATGGCCAGTTTGCTGTTGCCGGCGGAAATCGCCGCACATGATTCCGTGGTGCTTCCGTTCGTGCTGACCTGGTACTTTCCCAACCGGGAAAATTATTGGAACGGTGAAAAAGAGGTGCGCGGCAAGGTGATGGAAAATTTTGTCAGCAGTCGTTTTCAGGATGCCTGGGATGTAGCGCGTTATACTCACCGC
The DNA here is from genome assembly GCA_964387285.1 of uncultured Cytophagia bacterium. GTDB lineage: Bacteria > Zhuqueibacterota > Zhuqueibacteria > Residuimicrobiales > Residuimicrobiaceae > Anaerohabitans. The sequence continues at coordinate 8,264 of CAYLWO010000141.1, forward strand.
AATTTATCGCGCATGGAAATAGAGTCGCGGATGTTTCACGATGCTTTATACAGTTCTACTCTTCCCGATTATGTCGTTGACGCACTGTCCAGTCAAGCCGCTATTCTGAAAACAAACGTGGGCATGCGACTCAAAGACGGCAGCTTTTTCGGCTTTGAAGGCATCAGCGACCATGACGGCTGTTGTCCGCTCAATTGCACGCATGTGTGGAATTATGAACAGACCCTGGCGTTTCTGTTTCCTTCATTGGAGCGCTCCATGCGCGAGACCGATTTTCTGCACAACACGTTGCCCAACGGTTACATGACCTTTCGCACGTTGATTCCTCTGGGTGATTATTGGTGGCATTTCAAGCCTTGTGCCGACGGTCAGATGGGCTGCATCATTCGCGCTTATCGCGAGTGGAAGCTGTCCGGCGACAACGAATGGTTGAAAAAACTCTGGCCGAAAATAAAACTGGCGCTGGAATTTGCCTGGAAAGGCAATAGCAATCCGGGGCAGGGATTTGAATGGACCACGGAGCAGATCCGCATGGCCTGGGATCCGGACAAGAACGGCGTCATGGAAGCGGAACAGCATAACACGTACGACATTGAATTTTACGGACCTAACACCATGACCGGTTCGCTCTATCTCGGCGCTTTGCGAGCGGCCATGGAGATGGCTGAGACGATGGGTGAAAATAGCAAGGCCAGAGAGTATGCCAAGATTTTTGCCTCAGGCCGCAAGCTGTATGACGCTTCTTTATGGAACGGCAAGTATTATACTCAAGACATGTATGTGTTGGAAGGGCTGCAAGTGCCGGATTTTCTCGCTTCGCCGGACAGTAAAAAATGCGAGCCGGGCTGCGCATGCAAAACCACGCCAGGAGAAAAAAGACCGGCGTTGGACAAAAGCGGCGTCACGCCGAAATATCAATACGGCAAAGGCTGTCTTTCGGATCAGTTGTTGGGACAGTATCTGTCCCATGTGGCGGGACTCGGCTATGTGCTGCCGCAGGAGCATGTGCGCCAGGCCAGCAAATCCATCTTTGACGCCAACTTTAAGAATCCTATCGCGGATTACGCCAACGTACAACGGGTCTATGCGTTAAACGATGAAGCCGGTCTGCTGCTCTGCTCCTGGCCTGACGGCGGTCGTCCGGCGCTGCCGTTTGTGTACAGCGACGAAGTGTGGACGGGTATTGAATATCAGGTGGCCGCCGAGTTGATCTATGACGGCTGGATCGATGAAGGATTGTCTGTTGTTAAAGCGGTGCGCGATCGCTATAACGGCGAGCGCCGCAATCCCTGGGATGAGGAAGAGTGCGGCCATCACTACAGCCGCGCCATGGCCAGCTGGGCGCTGTTGCCGGCGTTGTCCGGATTTCAGTATGATGGCGTCAACGCTGAAATCGGTTTTAATCCGGTCATGAATAAAGAGGATTTTTCCTGTTTCTGGTCAACCGGTTCCGGGTGGGGTGTTTACAAACAAACGAAAAACTGGGCCGAGATTCAGGTGCTGTACGGAAAATTAAATTTGAAAAAAATCGAACTGGATGCTGCGTTCGGCAACAACAAAGTGTTTTTATCAGAAACAGCGGTTGCCGCTAAAAGTGAAAAGGCTAAAGAGGGACGCGTTGCTTTTCAATTGGCGACAAGAGTAGATGTGGCAGCAGGGCAATCGTTGCGCCTAAGATAGCACTCTGGTAAATTCCGCCCCGTCGCATTGAAAAAGATCTCAATGAAATGATGACTGGAGGGCTTTACAATGCAGAACACCATTGCGCGTATAACGAACCTCGGCATGCTTTTATTGCTGATGGTTCTGTTTGGCGCCTGTCGTGATGATAAGCAGCCGACAGCGCCAAGCGGTTACAACCTCGACGCCAATCCAATCCCCAAGTTCGCCAAAGCTCATTATATCGATCCAACCAGGATGGCGCGGATTTCCAAATTTCGTTCCGCTGTCGGGTCGAACTATACCGACGATTTTGAATCGTGCCGGAGCATGAAGCACTTTTTCGAGCCGAGAAATGATTGTGATTGGTCGGCGCTGGAGATCCTTTCACCTCTCTCTGGAACGATCAGGACAATTGTCGGAGAAGCGGCCGGATCGCAGATTTGCATCCAGTCGCTGGAGTATCCGGATTTTGAAATTAGGATATTTCACGTCGTGTTGTCCGGCTCAATGATCGTCGGCAAGCAGTTGGCCGCCGGAGAAAAAATCGGCACGCATATCGGCCGTGGGGTGTTGTCGGAAATTGCCGTCAGTGCCAACACAACCAGGGGACGGAAACTGATTTCCTATTTCGAGGTCATTTCGGATTCCGTATTATCCACCTTTGCGTTGTGCCAGGTTTATGGCCGATTGGATTTCATCATCAACAAAGAGGCGCGCGACGCCGATCCTCTCACATGCAATGGCGACACCTTTACCAGCATGGGCACTCTGGAGAATTGGCGGGTATTGAATTGTCACTATGATGTTGACGCCTGGGGATATCCCCGCTTTGTCGATGTCCATTACATCGAATTTGAGCGTATCTGGAAGGTTTCCAAGTTCCGTTCGGCAGCCGGCCATGACTATTCCGACGATTTCGAAGACTGCCGCAGCATGAAACACTATTTTTGGCCAGATGGATTTAAAGATTGGGCGGCTGTACGCCTATATGTTCCGGTCGATGGCATCGTGTCCTGGCGATTTGAAGAATGGTACGGCACACAGGTCTGGATCAGATCCAAAAAATATCCTGATTTTCAATTTGGCATTTTTCACATTAAACTGCAGGATTCGACCCTGACCGAAGGACGGGTGGTGAAGGCAGGAGAATTGCTGGGTACGCATTTTGCCTATCGCGATCCTTTCGGATCAAAGACCACATCCGACATTGCCGTGAGCGTTCAAACGAACAGAGGGCGAAAACTCATCAGCTATTTCAACGTCATGACCGACGCTTTGTTTCAGCGCTATCAGGAGCGCGGTCTGGTCAGTAGAAATGATGTGATCATCAGCCAGGCAGAGCGCGACGCGCATCCGCTCACCTGCTCGGGCGAGACATTTATTGCCGGGACCGGGGTTTTGGAGGATTGGTTTATTTTACACTAGCGGGTCGGACCAGGACAAGTCTATTGAAAATTATAAGATAGCCCCCCAACCTGGATAAACTGGAATTAAATTTCGAACAGCCATATCCCGGCTGTTGCACAAGTTTTTGCGGTCACTCCCAGTGTTTTGCAACATATTGCAATCTGTTATGGAACACCCGGGGTCCCACAAAAACGCGATCCCGGGATTTTAAGACTTGCGCGACTATCTCAGGGCATGTCATCCTGAGGCCTGCCCCTATTGATTCCAGAAATCACCATCGTGTGTTTTTGGCAGGCCGAAGGATCTGTTCGCGTCGCTGTTTTGGCCGCCATGCTGGGAACAAGCGGCGAACAGATGCTTCGCCGCTTTGAGTGATCGCAAAGTATAAAGATCATTCTGTCTTGCGGCTCAGCATGACAACTAGGGTGATTGTCGCTAACATCCAGACCTCGGCTGTTGTACAAGTTTTTGCGGTCACTCCCGGTGTCTTGCAACATATTAGCAATCTGTTGTGGAACACCTGGGGGTCCCCAAAAAACGCAACCCACAGATTTTGCGACTTTTACAACAGACTCCCAAGGTGTCCGACATTTTTTGACAATTTTGCGTAAAAAAACAAGATTTAACATATCAAATGGATAAACGCCTCACAGGTTGTCCAAACCTGTGCGGTCTGTTTCTTAATTATAATTTTTAAATTCCGGCCACTCTTTTTGCCACGAAAACTTGCGTCCCCGGGCGATATAAATCAGCGTGCGTCGCTGTGGTCGGGTGCAAAACTCACACTCAACGGCGCCGGCTTGTACCACGTTATTAAAGAGATGTTCCAATTCCCGGCGATTCACATGCACTGCAATAATAGTGGTTATGGAATCAGGCGGCGGTCCCCACAGGTGATAACTGTTGTGCGTCCCATATACGTTCGGCAAATCCAGTTCCTCGCCCCACAGTTCCATGGCGCCGGCATGGGCATAGTTGGTGCTGATGAGGCAGGTACGCTTGCGCTCTTGTTCAGAAAGAGCATGGAAACCCTTGCTTACCTCCAGCGCCAGTTCACGCCAACCCAACCGGTCCGCCAGCCACTGCGGCAGCGCTTCACCCATTTTGCCCTTTTCCAAATCGATTTTCAAGCCGAGCTTCGCCAAATATTTGCCCGTTGTATGCGGCGGCAACAGGGGCGTGGAAAAGGGCAAAAGAAGAATCGCTCCACAGAAAAGCAGAGCTGACAATGCTCCGATTGCATACCGACGTATGCGCGGCCCAAACCACTCCTGCCAGGCCACAGCCCCTCCGGCAAAGAGCACCGTATATATTGCGCCGATGCGATCCGGCCGGCTTGATTGACTTATTATCATACTCAACAACAAAAAGAGAAAGGTCAGGCCCAGATAGCGATAGGATTTGCCTTTAGCGCTAAAAAGGAAAAATATCAGTCCGCTCAACCACAACGGCAAAGTGACCGGATTGGTAAATAGCATTTGATCTGTGATAATTCCCCAAATCCCGCGCGGTATGTTTTTGTTCATCATGGCATTTTTATAAAATTCCAGCGAAGGAAAATCATGCGCGTATTGCCAGAACAAATTGGGCAACAGCAGCACAACAGCGATTAATCCCCCATAAACAGACCAGCGATTCCATAACAGCTGTCTGGTTTTTGTCAACAACATACCTGCCAATAGCGCCAACACATAGACAATCATGGTGTGTTTCATTTGCAAACCAAGGCCTACGAGAACGCCAATAGCCAGCCAGTATTTCACTTCCTGTTTCTGCACCATGCGAATGGAGAGAAAGCAGATGGCGGTCCAGATCACCAGTTCGTAACTGTTCATGGAGTAAAAACTGGTTATGACCATATAGACCGGCATGGCGATCACGGCTATGGCTGTGATAATCAGTCTGGAACGTGTACCGCCCAGGGTACGCGCCATCAGTCCGGTGGTGATTACTAGTCCGGCAGCACACAGGGCCGGCAGAATCCGAATAGCAAGCAGTGAATCGCCCAATAAGAATCGATTGATCGTCAGCAGCAGCGCTGAAAGCGGCGGATGGTCCACATACCCCAGGGCCGGCCGTTTTGCGCAGGCGATGTAATAGAATTCGTCGATGAAATAGCCATAGGAGGAGAAAGCGGCGGTGAGCAGGTGGTAAAAAAACAGCGCCAAGGCCGGAATGGCCAGCAGAAGAATATCCGTTTTGTCTTTGTAAATGGATTTCAGGTTTTCAATCATGAGCGGATCTGCTTTTGCTTTAATTTTACTAGTTATACGGGAATGCCGGATTTCTGTTACGTACCAATATTTAAAGTGGTACCATAAATACCTCTATGATAAAAGGTGATAGAATGACATATTCGCTTCTTTTTCTTGTATCCAGGAGGGAGAATTTACTTGCAATTATGAAAAATTGTCATAAAATTCATAAAATATTATGATTGTAGCTAATCTTGGCTTGGGGTGGGTTGGCATGATCTCTTTTTAGGCAAAACATGGCAAGATAAAATTACCATGTTTTGCCTTTTTTTTATAAAAAAATCTCTATCCAGCATATTGTTTAAAGCTAAAACAGGAGAAATGAATATGTTTTCGCGGCGATTCCCATTATTGTTCTGCTTGCTTTTCGTTGGGAATGTTTTTTCCCAAACGGTTCAAGGCAC
>CAYLWO010000142.1:0-13957 GCA_964387285.1 uncultured Cytophagia bacterium
AATTTGCGGTGCAGGCCGGTCGCGGAGCGACCGTGTGATAAGCTTTGCTATGGCAATATTTCGACTTGCAGCACCTGTCATAAGACTGTTCTAAAACTGCTAGTGACGCCTCCATACTCCAGCATCCAGAGAGGGGGTAGCGGAGGACCCCGCAGGGCCGGCGGCCGGCACTAGAGCGACAAGAAATCAGCAACCGGTGTGAGCCGGCCCGAGGAGGCCGGAGCGAGGGGGAGACTTCCCCCTCCTAAAATCTTTTTTTTATTAAATACTTATTATACGCTGCTGCTGCCAGATCGGCGTTTTTTATTGATTCTTTGTAAAAAAAATGCTAACTTTTAATCTGATTAATCTTAAAAACCGGCAAAAGGCAAATGATGCTATACAAGCTTGTCGCGTTCAGTCTCTGGGGCGGCATAGTGGCTTTGGATACCACGGCGGTTCTGCAAATTTTGATTTCTCATCCGCTGGTTTCCTGTTCCGTGACCGGAGTGATTTTGGGCAATTTCAAGATCGCGTTTCTGATCGGCGTGGTGCTGGAATTGATTTGGTTGAACGAATTGCCCGTGGGCGCTGCGCCGTTTTCAGAAGGCAACATCGGCGCCACGGTGGCGGCTGCTGTCGCCATATTGGTCTACAATCAAACTTTGCGCATGCAGATGGCCATTCCCCTGGCTTGCGTACTGGGCGTGGCGGTCAGTTTTGTCGGCGGGTATCTGGTCATCTGGGCCCGTAATATCAACAGTCGGATTTACAGTCGATTGCTGGACAGCGAGCGCATTACGCCTTCCCGTGTGAGTGCGACGCATTTATTATGCATTGCGATTTTTTATTTTGGCGGCGTGCTGTTTACCGCTTTGGCCACGGCCGGCTGTTATTATTTGTTGATGTTCGTGACGCCGATGATCCCCTCGAGTTGGGATGCTCGTTTGTGGCCCATCATGGGCGCTTTTCTGGGCGTGGGCTGTGCGGTGTTGTTATATATGTTTGTGACGCGCAAGAATTGGTGGCTGTTGCTGATGGGCGCCGCTTTGGGCGGCCTTTTTCTGTTTGTGTGATAGGACGAAGGGCATGCGCCGGATTTCTCTCGTTAATCTGTATTGGCGTTGTTTTCTCATCCAGGGGTCCTGGAGCTACAAGTCCATGATCGGTCTGGGCTTTTGTTTTTGCATGCTGCCTGTTTTAAAAGTCCTGTACCACAACCCGGAGGAGCGGCGCGATTTTCTTTTGCGTCATCTGGAGTTTTTCAACAGTCATCCGTTTTTTGTGAGTTGGTGTCTGGGCGCGGTGGTGAAACTGGAAGAGGAATCGGTGCGCAAGAACTGGCCCGATCACAATCCCATCGCGGTTTTCAAGCAACGGCTTATGGGCCCTCTGGGCGCCATCGGCGATCGGTTGTTCTGGAGCGGCCTGAAACCGGCGGTGGCGGCCCTGTCGGTGTGGCTGTCCCTGACCGTGGGATGGGTGGCCATTCCGGTTTTTTTGATTTTGTACAATGTTCCGGTTTTTTATTTTCGCGCTCTGGGATTGGACCAGTCGTTGCGCAAAGGTTTCGACATTGTCAATGATTTGTCCATGCGCAAGTTTCAACCCTGGTACGAGGTGTGCGTGGGCGTGGGCGTGATTTTTACCGGCATGTGTCTCATGGCGGCCGTGAACTGGAATGTGGAAAAGAACGTTCGTTTTTTAACAGCTTTTATTATTTCGCTGCCTCTGGCGCTGGTGTTATTGTATCTCAAGCGTTCCATCAATCTGATTTTGGCTTTGGCAGCGGGCATTGCGGTGTTGTTCGGTTTGTTTATCCCTTAGGATATGGACTGGAATCGGTAATGGTATGATCAATAGAACGGTGACGATAAAAAACAAGTTGGGGATACATGCGCGACCGGCCGGCCAGTTTGTGCGGGTCGCTGCGCAATTCAAGTCGTTTGTCTATATCGGCCGCAACGGCAAAGAGGTCAACGGCAAAAGCATCATGGGCGTGTTGATGCTGGCCGCGGCCTGCGGCACCGAATTAAATCTGCGCATCGACGGCGAAGACGAATATGCGGCCATGGAAGCTTTGGTGGATCTGATCGAAAATAAAAAATTCGACGAGGAATAATCCTCCGGGAAAAACCTATGGTTCATAGCAAGGGTGAACATAAAGAGCTGTTGTTTAACGGCGTGGCGGTGTCGCCGGGCATCGTGATCGGCAAAGCATTTGTTATGTACGGCGATGCGGTGATGGTGGAACCGCGTGCGTTGCGCACCGACCAGGTCGAAGCGGAAGTCGACAAGCTGAACAAAGCCATCCGGCGCACAGCCGAAGAGCTGCAGGTGTTTCGCACGGAAACGGCGCAACGGTTGGGTGAAAAGGACGCGTCGATTTTTGATGTGCATCAAATGCTGCTGCAGGACGAGACGGTGCAGCAAGAGATCGTCCAGCGCATTCGCAGCCAGAAAATCAATGCCGATCATGTGGTCAACGAGGTTATCGGCAAGTATGAATCCTCCTTTGACGGCGCGCAGGACGAATATTTTCGCGCCCGTGCCGCGGATTTGCGCGACATTAAACAACGCGTCATCCGTCATCTGCAGGGCAAAGAGGAGCCGAGCCTGACGCAGCTCACCGAGCCGGTGATCGTCATGGCCCGCGACCTGACGCCTTCGCAGACCGTGAACATGGATCGCCGCAAGGTTCAGGGTTTTGCCACCGAGCTGGGCAGCCGCACTTCTCATGCCGCCATTCTGGCGCGATCGCTCAAGGTGCCCTCCATTGTCGGCCTGATGGATGCCTGTCAGCATATTTTGTCCAACGACACCATTATTCTGGACGGCAACAGCGGCGTCTTGATTGTTAATCCGACTGCGGACACGCTGACAAAGTACAAACGGCTGCAGCGGGAATTCTCGCGCTTTGAAAACAGTCTCGCGCGGGTGAAGCGATTGCCGGCCAGAACCAAGGACGGCAAAGACCTGGAGCTTTCCGCCAACATTGAATTTTACGAAGAGCTGCAAACCGCTCAGGAATATGGCGCCTATGGCGTAGGTCTCTATCGAACCGAATATCTCTATTTGATGCGCACCGAGTTGCCGACCGAAGAGGAGCAGATCGCGGAATACAGCCGCATCATCAAAGCCGTCAAAGGGGCGCCGGTCACCGTTCGTACCTTTGACATCGGCGGCGACAAGGCGCAAAAATTTTTCAGCATACCGCATGAAGCCAATCCGTTTTTAGGATTTCGCGGCGTTCGCCTGTATCAACGCAACGAATCGGTTTTCCTGACGCAGATTCGCGCCATATTGCGCGCCAGCGTGCACGGACACGTGCGCATCATGTTTCCCATGATTGCCTGCGTGAGCGAGATGCGATACTGTCGGGCGGTGATTCAACTGGCAGGCGAGCAGCTGCGTAAGGAAGGTGTTCCTTTCAAAGCCGATATTCCGGTGGGCGCCATGATCGAAGTGCCGTCTGCGGCGGTTTCTGCCGATTTGATCGCGCGCGAGAGCGATTTTTTAAGCATCGGCACCAACGATCTGATTCAATACACCATGGCCGTTGACCGCGGCAACAAATATGTCGCCTATCTGTATCGTAATTTCAATCCGGCGGTGTTGCGCTTGATACGCGACGTCATTCGCCACGGCCATGAGCAAGGCGTGTGGGTGGGCATGTGCGGCGAAATGGCCAGCGATCCTTTTGCCACCATGGTGCTGATCGGCCTGGGCCTGGATGAATTCAGCGTCAGTCCGGTGTCGTTGCTGGTCATCAAGGAGATCATTCGCCGCGTCGAATTCACGGAATGCGAAAATCTCGCGCTGGCAGCCTTGTCCAACGATACGCCGGACAGCGTGGAGAATTATCTGTTGGATGTCATGAAGCGCAAGTTCAAGGACCTGCTGTTTACCGAAAGCCTGTAGCGGTACTGTTTTCGGCAATCTTTTCTGTTTGTCGGTATTTTCATTGAAATCGGGTTGCGATAGGCGGTCATAACCGGCGGCGTGGGCGATGGTTTTTGCTTTCACCTGTTTTTTTTTCATATCCGTAACCAGCGCGCAATCAGCTTGAACGGTTGCGGGTAAGCAAACGAATAAAACAACATTAATCTTATCGTATAAAGAACAAAGGAGAGCTACGAATGTCGGAACGACTATTTACCTCGGAATCAGTCACGGAAGGCCATCCGGACAAGATAGCCGATCAGATTTCAGACGCGGTGCTGGATGCTGTTTATAAAGACGATCCCAAAGGACGCGTTGCTTGTGAAACGTACGTCACCACCGGTTTGTGTCTGGTGGGCGGCGAAATTACCACCGACACCTATGTCGATATTTCAGGCATTGCCCGGCAGACCATTAAAGACATCGGCTACACCAATGCCGAATTTGGTTATGATTATTTGACCTGCTCCGTCATTACCACCATCGATCAACAATCACCGGATATCGCCATGGGCGTGGATCGCGAGGGCGCCGGCGATCAGGGCATGATGTTCGGTTTCGCCATCGACGAAACTCCGGAACTAATGCCGCTGCCCATCGTCATGGCGCACAATTTGACCCGTCGGCTGGCGCGTGTGCGCAAAGACGGCCTGATCCCTTATTTGCGCCCGGACGGCAAGTCTCAGGTTACCATCAAGTACATCGACAACAAACCTGTGTATGTGGATACCGTGGTCATCTCCACGCAGCACGACCCGGACGTCAGCAATGCGCAGATTCGTGAAGACATCATCAACAAGGTGATCATGCCGGAAGTGCCGAAAAACATGATTCCGGCTAACGGCATTACCTATCACGTCAATCCGACCGGCCGCTTTGTCATCGGCGGACCGCAGGGCGACACCGGTTTGACCGGTCGTAAAATCATCGTCGATACCTATGGTGGTTTTGCCCGTCATGGCGGCGGCGCTTTTTCCGGCAAGGACCCCAGCAAAGTGGACCGTTCCGCCTGTTATGCGGCCCGTTACATTGCCAAGAACATTGTCGCTGCCGGTCTGGCGCAACGTTGCGAAATCCAGCTGGCCTATGCTATTGGCGTCGCGGAACCGGTTTCGGTATTTGTCGATTCCTTCGGCACCGGTCAAATGCCGGATGAAGAGATCGTCAAGCTGGTGCGCAAGAATTTCAATTTGACGCCGCACGGCATCATCGAGATGCTGGACCTGCGCCGTCCGATTTATAAAGACACCGCTTCCTACGGACACTTTGGCCGCACCGATAAGGATTTCTCCTGGGAACGCACGGACAAGGCCAAGGATCTCAAACGCGGCTAATTCATCACTGACTGGTAACTACTAGACCGGCCTTTGTTGCCGGCAAATAATGGAGGTTTTGTGAAATACGATATCAAGGATATCAACCTGGCTGAAGACGGCAAGAAACGCATTGAATGGGCGGAACGGGATATGCCGGTGCTGGCTTTGGTTAAAGAACGTTTTGCCAAGGAAAAACCGCTGCAAGGCCGCAAGATGTCGGCCTGTTTGCATGTGACTGCTGAAACCGCCAATCTGGCGCGCACTTTGCAGGCAGGCGGCGCTGATCTGGTGTTGTGCGCATCCAATCCTTTGTCGACCCAGGATGACGTTTCAGCGGCGCTGGTAAAAGAGTACGGCATTCCGGTTTATGCCGTCAAAGGCGAGAATGAAAAAACCTATTACGAGCATATCCGCGCAGCCATTGAACACACTCCGCAGGTGACCATGGACGACGGCGCTGATCTGGTTTCCGCCATTCATAATGATTATCCGCAGGTAGTCAAGAGCGTGGTGGCCAGTATGGAAGAAACCACCACCGGCGTGATCCGATTGCGCGCCATGGCCAAAGACGGCGCGCTGAAATTTCCGGTCATTGCCGTGAACGACGCCATGACCAAAAATCTGTTCGACAACCGTTACGGCACCGGACAGTCCACGGTGGACGGCATCATTCGCGCCACGGATGTTTTGTTGGCCGGCAAAAACGTCGTGGTAGCCGGTTTTGGCTGGTGCGGTAAAGGCTTTGCCATGCGTTGCAAAGGCATGGGCGCCAACGTCATCGTCTGTGAAGTGGATCCCATTCGTGCGCTCGAAGCGGCCATGGAGGGCTATCGCGTGATGACCATGCTGGAAGCGGCCCGGATCGGCGATGTGTTCTGCACGCTTACCGGCGACATTCACGTCATTCGTCCGGAACATCTGGCGGTGATGAAAGACGGCGCCATTGTGGCCAACTCGGGTCATTTCAACGTCGAGATCGATATTCCGGGTTTGAAAAAATTGGCCAAATCGTCGCGCATCGGCGTGCGCAATTTTGTCGATGAATATACTTTGCCGAACGGCAACCGCATCAATTTGCTGGCGGACGGCCGGCTCATCAATCTGGCTGCCGCCGAAGGCCATCCCGCATCGGTGATGGACATGAGTTTTGCCACGCAGGCGCTGGCCACGGAATGGGCCATTAAAAACGCCGGCAAACTGGCGGTGCAGGTTCATGACGTGCCTGCCGAGATCGAGGATTGGGTGTCGCGTTTGAAATTAAAAAGCATGAGCATTCAAATCGACGAACTAACCGAGGAACAGAAACAATATCTGGCTTCCTGGGAAATGGGAACATGATACCGTCAAATGCCATCAAGAGGTCGGGGATTTTCATCATCCCCGGCCTTTTGCTTTTTATCGCACAGGGCTGCCATAAAAAGCAAGAGGAGCAACGCCTTAAACCTGTTGAAGGAACGCTGCAGAGCGAATCTTTTAATGCGGCGGAAAAAATGAACACGCTGCAGGCGTTGCAGGAACAAATCAGCAAAGCGCCGGAACAAATAGAGCTGCGTCGCCGGTTGCTGGCAGCTGCTGTTGATGAAACGCACCACAAGGCCCATGCGGTCGGCGCCGGCAAATCATCAGCCCATGCGACCAGTTCCGCCATGGCGCAACAGTCGGCAGAGCGTGCGGCCTTTATTGACGGCTGTCGTTGGCTTGCCTATATACAGGCTTGGCGGCAAAATATCGAGCAGCCGGCCTTTGGCGCGATCCAGGGTTCTCTACCCGCCAGCCGCATGATTCATAAGAATGCATCGCCGGAGGGGGCGGTTGTTCTGGTGGAAATGGATTTGCCCTAATTCGTTTTACTGCATCCCCTTTCTTTGTTCGTGCAACAGCATATTTTTCTATCATTGTGCCTTGTTGCACAAAAAGCCTATTTGGTTCTGTCATTCTGTGCTTTTGTTTTGTAAGTTTTGTTATGAACACAAAAACAAAAATCATTTGTTTGCTGTTGGTGAGTACGGCTCTTCATGCAGGCGCCGGCGTCAGCAATCCGCGCGCCATGGCCATGGCCGGCGCTTTTGGCGGCATCGGCCTGGGCGCTGAAGCGGTGCTGGCCAATCCGGCCAATCTTTCTCTAGCCAATGCAAATCGACTCACCATCTCGCTTTTGCAGATGGGTGCTTTTGCGGCCAACAACTCTTTTAACAAAGCCCACTATAATCGCTATAACGGTGCATTCCTCGATTCGTCCGCCAAGGTGGATATTCTCAACGCCATTCCCGGAAAAGGGCTGCAGGTGCTGGGCCGCACCGATTTGCAGCCGCTGGCGGTCAGCTATGGACCGTTTGCGTTTTCGATTTTATTTCAAGCCGGCGCCAACAGCCGCATGGACAAGCAGGTTGCCGAGTTGCTGTTGCTGGGCAATGAATTGAACCGCATCTATTCCTTGCAACCGTTCTCCGGGCGCGGCATGGCCGCCACCTCTTATATAGTCTCGTACGGCTATGCGGTTCCGTTTTCTTCGGCCAAGGTCCAGCATCTGGGCGTTGGCATCAATCTGAAATATGTCCGCGGTCACTATTACAGCGTCGTGGATAAAATGGATATGACCACGGTTACCAGTTTTATCTCCACCACAGCTCAGGGCGCGGCCAAATTGCGCACAGCCGAGGGCGGCAACGGCTTTGGCGCAGACCTGGGCGTCACGACAACGTTTTTTGAGCGTTGGCGCGCTTTTTTGGTACTGGAAAATTTACTCGGACACATGCGCTGGCAACGCAATCCTGAAGAAATCACTGCGGATTTTGTCTTGACGGAGAACACCGTGGAACGGATTTTCGATCAGGATCTCGAATTCGACGATGTGGTTCTCTCCAACGACACCACGCTGGCCATTGGCGCATTCAGCAGCCGCATGCCCATGGTTTTTCGTCTGGGTTTGGTGCGTGGATTTAAAAATGTTTTTATCGCCGCCGAGTTTGAGAAATGCACGACTGCAAGCGCGTGGATGAGTGAAAAACCGCTGTACCGTATGGGTGTGGAATATCAACCGACCGCGGTGGTGCGTTTGCGCAGCGGCCTGCATCTGGGCGGCGACCTGCCGGCCACCTGGGCCTGTGGGTTGGGATTCCAGTTCGGTGCTTTGCGCTGGGATATCGGCTGGCAATCGGTAGCGGGCCTGGGGCCGAATCATTTAAAGGGCATGGGCCTGGCCACGGGATTTTATTTCAGATACTAGAAAATTTTGGCAAGCGGCCTTGTAGAAAAATTCGTAATTGACTTAAAAACAGTTCGCTGATAGATTCCTCACCCGCTAAAGCGGGTTCGGAATGACACGCTTCCGTTACTTTTTGGACAACCTCAAGGTTGTTTTTTGCGCGTATTTGTGTTTATTTTAGGAGGGGGAAGTCTCCCCCTCGCTCCGGCCTCCTCGGGCCGGCGCCAACAATTCCTCGTACATTTCCCAGATATATTTTTTTGCGCCGGCCCTGCGGGGTCCTCCGCTACCCCCTCTTAAGTGCTTATTTTTTGTGCACATCATTGAATTATTTGTTTTTTATTGATTTTAATCATAAAAGCATTTATATTTATCATTGAAAATTCATACTTAATATATGAGATTTCAATGGTAAAATTGATTGAGCGATCCGACGTTGATTTCAATCTGGCAAAAATGTCAACCATTTTTCCCGTTGTCGCCTTATTAGGCGCTCGACAGGTCGGTAAAACAACGCTGGCAAAGCAACAGCCCTTTGACCACTATTACGATTTGGAAAATCCCCGCGATCTGGCGAAACTAGAGCAACCACAATTGGCGTTGGAAGATTTAACCGGTAAAATTGTCATCGACGAGATCCAGCGCAAACCAGAATTGTTTACGCTGCTTCGTTACTTAATCGATCAAAATCCAAAGCAAACCTATCTTGTTTTGGGCAGCGCCTCGCTACAACTTTTACAGCAGAGTTCCGAGTCCTTGGCCGGACGAATAGGTTATTATACTTTAACCGGCTTTACACTGCATGAGGTTGGTAACGAACACTGGCGTAGACTTTGGCTGCGCGGTGGATTTCCACGATCTTTTTTATCGAGAGATGAAGAGGCAAGTCGGATTTGGCGTGAGAATTATATCCGAACTTTTTTGGAACGCGATATTCCACAGCTGGGAAGGCAGATAGCAGCAAGAGCATTGTATCGCTTTTGGACCATGCTGAGTCATTATCATGGTCAGATATTGAATTATGCCGAACTGGGACGTTCCTTTGGCATTTCGGATATGAGCATACGCAAATATATTGATTTGCTGGAAAGCACATATATGCTGCGTGTGCTTTTGCCGTGGCACGGCAATACGGCAAAGCGATTGGTGAAACGGCCTAAAATATATATTCGTGATTCCGGCCTGTTTCATTCGCTCATGTCTATTGAAAATGAGAGCCAGTTGTTGGGCCATGTTAAATTAGGCGCGTCCTGGGAAGGTTTTGCACTGGAGCAGATATGCGCGATCCTCAACGATGTTACCTTCTATTTTTGGAATACCCATTCCGGCGCTGAAGCGGATCTCTTTTGGCAAAAAGGCGGTAAAAATTGGGCTGTAGAGTTTAAATACATGGATGCGCCGAGATTAACCAAGTCCATGTCTGTCGCTTTGACGGACTTGCAGCTCGAACGGTTATTTGTGATTTACCCAGGAAAAGAATCTTATTCTTTACATGAAAAAATAACAGTTATGCCGTTGCATGAATTTTGCAGCCGGTTGCAGCATGAAAGATTATCCGGTTAAATTGGGAGATAATATGAAATATCTTTGTTTCTTTTTCACTTTCCTTTATGTCTGCACTAGTCTGCTTTTTGCCCAACCGGCGAAAAGATTCATACCCTGGGCCAAAATTGAGGAAAACGGCCAACATTTGTGTCCCTTGTGCGGTAAGGTGTACCAGCCCAAGGATTTTAAAAAATTCGACCCCAAGCTTTCGTTGTCGGAATGGCACGACAACAATCTGGATAGTCTTTACTTCTGGCAGCAGGTCGCCGATATCTCCGATGAAGAGCTGGCGCGCTCGTTGACAACCGGGCAGCAACCAACCGCCAGGGTAACCATCGAAACCATGCTTTTGCATAAAAAAACTACATTGGACAACCAGCGCTATTTTAATTACAGCTATGCGGACGAACAATTGTTCATGACCGCAGATGAATTTCGCAGCTGGCTGGCGGCTGATACGAACCGGGTGCGGCAAATAGTACACAACGCAAACCAATTGCTCGCTCTGCGTTTTCCCTACGGCAGCCGCACGTTCAGCTTTCCGGATTCCATTGATTTCGATTTTCCCTTTGGCGAATCGAGCAAATACGGTTTCCATTATTGGTACTGGTCCGCTCCTCTGCTGCACGCCTGGCTCTACCATGCTGATGAGCGTTATCCGGCGTTTTTTCAAAAGAGTTTCAACAATTGGTACAATCACAGAAACAAGATTAAAAACTCTCTCCCACAGTTCGATGTGGTCTGGTATGAACTGGGCCTCGGCGTTCGCCTGCCGTATCTGATCGACTTTTTCCGCGTTTGGCAGGATTCTCCGGTTCTGGACTTGAACACGCGCATCAACCTGTTGAAAACGTTTCTCGGCTCCGGCCGCTGGCTGGCTGCGTCTTTGCACGGCAATCCCTATCACCCGTACAATTGGCCCATCTATTCGGCGGTCGGACTCGCCTATCTGGCGGCGTGTTTTCCCGAATTCGTCGAGTCTGAGCGATGGTTGCAGATCAGTCAAAAGGTCATGGATGATCATCTGCAAAACGATCTTTTCGCGGATGGCGGTTACATCGAGCGCACGCCCGGCTATAGCATGGGCATTTATGCGGCATTCAACAAATATTTTTCCATTCATCGTTACTTTGTTGCGAATGCCGATTTTTATATAAAGAACAAACCGTTGCTGGAAAAAATGGTTTCCTTTTATCATTTAACCAACTCGCCATTACAGACCTGTTGTCCGTTCAATGACAGCCATCGCGGCAACATCAGCGGACTGCTAAAGACGGCGGCGGTAAATTTCAACCGGCCGGACTGGTTAACCGGGAACGATTCGTTCTGTTCCGTCAATTTCCCGCAATCCGAATTTGCGGTCATGCGCAGCAACTGGGGTCGTGATGCCATGATGTTGATGCTCAATTATGGCGCTGCCGCCAATCACACCCATGAAGACATTATGGATTTCGAGCTGTACGCCAACGGCGCAGCTCTGGCCGTGGACGCCGGCCTGGGCGGCAAGGGCTATGACGACGAACTGCACAAACCCTGGTATCGCAAAAGTCAGTCGCATAACATGGTGGTGGTCAACGACAGCAGCATCGATCGCGGACAGGCCATGGGCGAGGATGTTATCTGGGCTTTATTAAAACAGGTTGATTATTTCAGCGCAGTGCACGGCGGCTATCGCGCAAAATTCGGCGTGGATCATCGGCGTCATGTGTTGTTTATCAAGGATCGCTACTGGATGATTCTGGACCAATTATCCGGTTCGCAACCGGATCACTGGGACTGGCTGTTGCATTCGCCGCTGACCTTGCAGGAATTGGGCGATGGTTATTGTTCGCAGCAATCGCCCGGCATGCTGGTGTTGCCGGCCGGCCAACCGGCCAGATCTTTGCATTGGGGCATGGCCGATGTCGGCGCATTGCCGGGAGAAAAAGTTTCGCACCGCGATATCAACTATATACGCTTTCGTTTGCCAGGCGGTCAACGTGATTTGGCTGTTTTGGTATTTCCGTTTGCGGATCAGGCGCCGGCGGTACAATTTTCTAAAGTTCGGCGCAAGGACAGCGTGTTAGAGTATGCGGTCTCTGGCGCAGATGGTCAGGACCGCATTTATATCAGCGATGGAAAGGAGCGGCGCCTGTCTGCGGATTTGACCACTGATGCGCGTGTGGCGGTCGTGCAGGACACAGCGCGGCGTCTGGCGCTTATTGACGCGAGCAGGGCCAAATTTCAAACAAAAACGGTGCTGGCTGTGGACAAGAGAGGGGATTGGGAAAAAGAATATTATTCAGGTCGTGAATAAAAATTATTCATGGATTGAAGCACAGACGGAACGCAGGCGTCCCACCCGCCTTTACATTCGCTTCATGCGTGGTTGCGTGGATTGAAATTTCTTCATCGCCGATCAGGAGATCGGCGGTCCCGGGTCATGCACAATTATTCGTGAAATCCCTTGCAATTGCAGATATTATTGCTATATTTTTATTGTGCATTTCTATTGAACATTTTTGTTCATTGTTGGTAGACAATTATGATACTGAAAGACACCCTGCGGCAACTGGCGCTGTCACAGCGTCAGGAACTGGTCCGTTCTACCGCCGATATTCAGCGAACGCTGTTGCCGCGAATTGATCTAAAAAGCAGGCATGTCGTTATTCTGACCGGCATCAGGCGATGCGGTAAAAGCACTCTTTTGCGGCAGATCATGCGCCAGCTGCCGTTTTCCTATTTTTTCGATTTTGAAGATCCGCGCGCCGCCCGTTTTGAATTGTCGGATTTTGAACGGTTGGAGGATGTGTTCAGAGCAACCGGGTCAAGCCGATACTATTTTTTTGACGAGATCCAAAATGTGCCACAGTGGGAGCGGTATGTGCGCAAATTGCAGGATGCGGGCAACAAAGTTTTTCTCACTGGTTCCAATGCGTCTTTGCTCAGTCAGGAACTGGGCGCAAAGCTGACCGGCAGACATCTTTCCTATGTTCTGTTTCCTTTCAGTTATTCCGAGATGCTGCAATATACTCATCTAGACAACGACTCGGCGTCTTTTGAACGCTATATCGAAAAAGGCGGATTTCCGGAGCATCTGGCATTCGATAATGTAAATATCCTGATGCAGTTGTTCCACGATATAATCGCCCGCGACATTATTGCGCGACTCGGCATTCGCGACAGCCGGACGCTTACAGAGTTGGCGGTTTTTCTGCTCAGCAACTCCGGCAATGAATTTTCCTACACGCGATTAAAAAATCAGTTCAACCTGGGTTCGACCAATACGGCCATTTCTTATGTTCAGTCCCTGGAAAACAGCTATTTATTGCGCACCGTGCCCAAATTCGATTTTTCATATTCCAGGCAGCGGCAACACTCGCGCAAGGCCTATGCCGTGGATACCGGATTGGTGCGCGCCAATTCAGCGTCCTTTTCTCCGGATAAAGGACGGTTGTTGGAAAACCTGGTATTTCTTCATTTGTCGAGATATTCGACGCTGATATATTATTTCAAAAACAAGCACGAGTGCGATTTTCTGGTGCGCATGCAGGATCGCAAGAAGTTGGCCGTTCAGGTGTGTTATGAATTAAATGAAGAAAATCTGCCTCGTGAGAAAATGGGATTATTGGAAGCGATGCAGGCATCCAAAGCAACCCAAGGCCTCATTTTGACGTTGAACCAGGATGACCAGGTTGACGGCATTCCGGTCCGCTCGGTCCGGCAGTGGTGTCTGGAAGAACTTAATCTTTAGCATATGAGCGGGATGGACGCTGGTCCGACCTGGAGATGATGGTATTATCCGTCCATTTGCGCATCGGCAGCCCAAGATGGGAATCCAGGCATGGCCGCTGAACTGGTAATAAAAATTTCATCTTCAATACTTTTATGTCTGCGAAAACCCCTGTTTGACCCTATTTATAAATGCCGTAGACAACTGATCCCAAGCAGTCTTGGGGAGTTTGTCTGTCCATCCCCTTGGGATTAGCGA
>CAYLWO010000143.1:0-13006 GCA_964387285.1 uncultured Cytophagia bacterium
GTGATCCTCCTGTAAAGGACTTACCTTTCAGCTCATGATCATGCCGGGCGTACACACCTGTGTGTAGCTGACCTCCGCCGCATGGTGCATAGCAGCTATTATTGTGATACAAAGCAATATCGCGATATTGGTCGCATTTTATGCGGCTTCGGCAGCTAACACGTCCGCGTTAGCGTTTTGAAATTTATAAATAGGAACAAATTATATCTTGTTTTTTAAATTTTTATGATTATTATTATTGATAGAAAATCAATACAATTTTTATTCTGAGGAGGTTTTTCGTGGACAAGGAACTATTTGAAAAAGCCCTAAAAATGGCCCCCAACGATAGATTGACATTTGCAGAATTGATTCTTGCTAGTATTGACTTTGAGGAAGAAGAAGTTCGTAATGAATGGATACAAGAGGTTCATGATCGAATCAAAGCTGTTAATGATGGTCGGGCTAAACTACTAGATTTTGAAAGATTGTATAATGCAGGTTAAAATCCATGAATTGGCCGCAAAAGAACTTAATGACGCAATAGAATGGTATGAATTGCAATCAAATGGTCTAGGTGAACGGTTTAAAAATGCGGTAATAAGTCAAATTGAAAAAATTAAAATTCATCCGAGCTGGTATCTGATTGAGGATGATGAAATTTATAAAGCATACGTTCCTAAATTCCCCTTCAAAATCTTATTCACTTTTGAAAATAATATCATCTCCATCTGGGGCAATAGCCCACATGCATAGAAAACCGTGGTATTGGCAGAATAGGCTGCGCTAACCCAAGCACGCACACGACACGCCAGCCTGAAGTTCTGAATGAGTATTTAAAACTTTTCGCTTGTCATTCAGGTCGTCATTTAAAAATCTTTCGAGGCGTGCGTGTGGTGCTTGACGTTGGGTGGCTGTAGAAGGAGAAACTATTAGAAAACGATGTAGGTCGAGCTACTTTTGCCAATTTAATGATGGCTTTATTTCTTTTTCAGCGCAGTCGCGAAGATAGAGATTGATGAGTTTTTGATAAGGAATGTCGACCTTCTCTGCCAGTCGTTTAAAATATACTATTGTCTCACGTTCTAAACGAATGGTAATTTGCTGCTTCAATTTTTTAGCATAAGGATTGGCAGCTGATTTGGTAAAATCATATTCTTTACGCATTTTATTTCACCTGTGTATATTTTGATGTCTCGTTCTTTGTCGCTTTACGAGCTGAAATGATTCGAATGATTTGATCACTTTGCTTATAACAATGTACGACAATCAGTATTCGGAGTTTATAGCTTAAGCCCATAAGGATAAAACGATCCTCCTCGGTAGAATGATCAGGATCATGAATTATTCGTGCTGATTCATCATAAAATACCGTTTTCGCTTCTTCAAAAGAAATGCCGTGTTTCTTTTGATTTGTGAAGTTTTTACTTTCGTCCCATTAAAATGATATCATTTTCATACTTATAATATAATTAAATTTTAATTACAATCAAAGATTTTTTCGTTTTACAAGTTAGGGCGTCATAAAGGCGTCTATGTGATTCTGGCTCGCTTCTCATGTCATAGGGAGGTATTCGGCTTATGAATCAATTTGCACGTAACACCTTTGGGCACGCGCTAACGGCCATTCTTATTGGATCCTGCGTGCTCTTCACCCAACCCACCCATGCCCAGAACCCGCCATCGCAGGCGGTATCGACCCTGCCGAGCGAAACGCCTGAGCAGTTCCAGGAGACCTCTGCAGGATTTGAGTATACACGGCGCAATGTGCTGATCCCCATGCGCGACAGCGTTAAGCTCCATACAATTATCCTCGTGCCCAAAGGCACACATCGCGCACCAATCCTGCTGACCCGCACGCCCTACGATGCGACTGCCCTGACGACGCGAGCATCGAGCGCCCACCTCGGCCCAACACTCACCGGATACGATAACGCCACCGACGTGATCATCGAGGGCGGATACATCCGCGTAGTGCAAGACATCCGGGGAAAATACAAATCGGAAGGCGATTATGTCATGAATCGGCCGTTACGCGGGCCACAGAATCCGACTGCGGTCGACCACGCAACCGACACCTACGACACCATCGACTGGCTGGTCAAGAACGTGCCGGAGAGTAACGGTCGCGTCGGCATCCTCGGCATTTCGTATAATGGATTCCTTACCCTTATGGCGCTCGTGGATCCTCATCCGGCTCTCAAGGTAGCGGTGCCGATGAACCCAATGGTAGATGGGTGGATGGGCGACGACTGGTTTCACAACGGCGCGTTCCGCCAGCAGATGATGCCGTACTTCTACGAACAGGAGGCCACGCGTGGCAACGACGTGAAGTGGTGGTCAACTCACTTTGACGATTATGATATGTACTTGCAGGCTGTCTCTGCGGGCGAACTCGGCCGTCAGCGCAGGATGGAGCAACTTGGTTTCTGGCGTAAGCTCATTGAACACCCGAGCTACGACGCCTTCTGGCAAGAGCAGGCAGTGGACAAGATCCTCGCTGCTCGTCCCCTGACCGTCCCTTTGATGCTCGTGCACAGTCTCTGGGATCAGGAGGACATCTACGGCGCGCCAGCCGTGTACAGTGCGATTGAACCAAAGGACGTCTTTAACGACCGGGTCTTCCTTGTGATAGGGCCCTGGTGTCACGGGCAGGAGATCGGCGACGGAAGCACTCTGGGCGCCCTCCGCTTCGAAAGCAATACGGCCAGAGACTTTCGGCGGGATGTCCTGCGGCCTTTTCTCGATTCATATCTTAAGGAAGGCGCGCCTCATGCCAAAGTTGCGCCTGTGACGGCATTCCAGACGGGAACGAACCAGTGGGTCCGGTTGTCCGCCTGGCCAGCCAGAAGTGCCGATGGGTACCGAATTACCACAACTCCGCTCTATCTCCGACCCGGAGCAGAAGCCGGTTTCGAAGCCCCGGCCGCAGGCGCTTCACCCTACACAGAATACATCTCCGATCCAGCCAAACCAGTTCCGTACCGTACGCGCCCGGTCCGGCCTTTTGGCTATGACGATGACCGCACCTGGTGGCGCTGGCTCGTCGATGATCAGCGGAACGCAGCTGCGCGACCGGACGTTGTATCGTTCGTATCGGCTCCGCTCACGGCGCCGCTCTTGATCAGTGGCCAGCCAATGGCGAATCTGGTCGCCTCGACGGATGGAACCGATTCGGATTGGGTCGTGAAGCTCATCGACGTGTTCCCGGAGGAATTCGTCGTCCCCGGCAAACTCAGTCCGGATGCGCAGATGGGTGGCTACCAGCTCATGGTGGCAGCGGACATTTTCCGCGGACGCTACCGCGAGAGCTTCGAGGCCCCGAAAGCCCTCACGCCGAATGCCCCGCTGACTTACCGGTTCGAGCTTCCCACGGTCAATCACGTCTTTCAGCCTGGACACCGGATCATGGTACAGGTGCAGTCGAGCTGGTTCCCGTTGTACGACCGCAATCCACAAACGTTTGTGGCCAGCATCTTTTTTGCCAAGCATGAAGACTATCGTAAGGCCATGCAGCGTGTGTACCATACTCCTGGAAAAGCGAGTTTTGTAGAGTTGCCTCTCGTTAAATAGGGTTGGGCGATATATTTTATCTTTCATTTTGTCGTGATTTTCAAGAAAAAGAAAAATAATATTCAAACTTGGAGGTAATATGTTTTTCTGTAAATCTTTTATTATTGTTCTAATCAGCAGTACAATTCTATTTTATAATCAGGCAAATTCATCTGAAAAACATGTCGACGCTGCTGTTGAGTGGGGAAGTGGGAAAGTGTATATATTTAGAGATAATAAATATGTTCGCTATGATATAAAACAAGATAAAGTGGATGAAGGTTATCCAAAACCCATAGACCAAACAACTTGGCCTGGTCTGTAGAATTTTAATGCGATTAGGCAAATATTATCGCCCAACCATCGGCCGCACATGATGCAGGGCTATCATTTTCTATTAAAGTTGGTACCACAGAATTCAAAATTAAAAGGTAAAACCAAACCTGACGTCGCCCTGCACCGGTGGCCGTGTCGTTAGGCGGCGCGTTAAGTCCGCCTAGTGTTTAACTTTAGTGCCGCGATTTGGCAATTCCCTACATTCGACACGAGTGCGGCTTCACTTTTTCAGCTGGAGGTTCTATGAGATGGGCACTCCGCGCTCAAGCCGTGATGCTTGTAATGGCATGTTGGTCCTGCTCGAGACGTGTCGACGTCGAGGCTGAGCAAGCCGCCATCCGAACCCTCTTCGAGCGCCACCGGGTCGCGATTGAGAGCAAGGACGTGGTCGGCACCATGGCGATGTTCGACGATTCTGGACCGATTACCGTCTTCTTTGGTTCTGTAGCCACACCAATGACTGACCGGGCTATCATTGAGCCCCTAGTCAGGGAGTGGCTGACTCAGACTGACAGGGTCGTCATGACCGACAGCTCCCTGCTGGTGAGGGTTCACCCGTCCGGGACCAGCGCCTGGGCAACCTATTTCACGGACGAGACCGATTCGACCAAAGGCACCGCCACTACCGAGTACTTGCGAGCGACCTTTGGCCTGGAGAAGCACGGACCGACGTGGGTAGTGGTCCAAGCCCACTGGTCGGTTCCGACGGGAGCTCAGCGGCAGCCGCTGCATCGCGCGCCGTCAAATTAACGTTTGCAGCTGATGAAACGCGCGCTGCTGGCGGTGCTCATATCGCCTAACCAGCGGCTGGTGCGGATAGCCGCTGGTTTATTTGAGATGTAAATACCCTTTAAAATTTGCCGCGGCTACCGCGCAGCCTTGCCGTTATGCCCGGCAAGAAATTCCTTGCATTTTATCATAGTATTATATATAATACCATATGAAAGTATCAAAACCCAGACTCGTTATTGACACAAATGTCTTTATCACAGCGTTAAAATCAAAACGCGGTGCATCTTACAAACTTCTATTTGACGTAGATAGGAATAATTTCATATTGAATATTTCACCTACATTAATTTTTGAATATGAAAGTGTTGCGAAGAGAAAAGATCAAAATATCATCTTATCACATTCCGAGATAGATGTTATTATCGATATGATTTGTAAATGGGCTGAACATTGGGAAATATTTTATCTTTGGAGACCTCTTTTAAAGGATCCGAAAGATGATTTTATTTTAGAATTGGCAATAGAATCCCACAGTGATTATATAATTTCATACAATAAAGCTGATTTTGAAGGAACAGAAAAATTTGGGATTCAAGTTATATCGCCGAAAGAATTTTTAGAAATTTTAGGAGAAATATAGAAATGAGTATTCTAAGCCTTAGATTACCTGACTCTGTCCATAAAAAAATTAGAGAATTTGCAAAACGTGAAGGCATTTCTATTAATCAATTCATTGCGAGCGCAGTGTCTGAAAAAGTCTCCGCATTTGCGACTATCGAATATTTGAAACAACGCGCCAATCAAGCCAATGCTAAAAAATTTCGTTCAGCACTCTCCCATATCCCGGACGTCAGTCCGGAAGAGTATGACAAGCTTTAGTCGAATTGGGCATAACACAGGCATTAACCGGATACCGCTTCCACTCCCTTCCCTCTCCCACCGCGGTACCAGTTATGCGTCCGCGTTAGCTGGCCCAACAAATTTGCACTAGATAGGAATTGGGGATCGGTTTTAATTGATAATTTCTGGAGGAAATTCAATATTCTTTAAATTTTTCAATATCTTTTCTGCATTCTTTTTTGAGACAATACCGAGAACAAATATTATATCTTTTTCAATGCCGAAAAATACTCTATATGAATCAGAACCATATTCAATTCGCAAACGATAACATGGGAATTTGATACCTTGTATCTTTTTGACCTTTTTTTTAAAGGGAAAGGGATTGTCTTCGAGTTCAATGGTCTCTTGAATGATCTTTTTTTTCAAATCAGTAGACAACGATTTCAGATCTCGAATAGCCCTTTTGGTATATTCGATCGTAAATTTCATTTATTTTTCGCGATCGACCATTTTTAACAAATCATGCGCATTGGTTGTATTTCCAGATGCGAATTCTTTTTTTGCAATTTTGAATTGTTCTTCAAGATCAAAATGCTTTGCCAATATATAATCTTCTAATTCACTACCATCAATTCGGGAGATTATCGCATAGGGTAAGCCATTTCGTGTGACGATGACATCACCTTCTTCGTTGGCATTTTTGATATATCTAGAAGGCGATTTACTGAGTTCTCTGATATTAATGAATTTCATAAAAGCTCCAAAAATTGTACTTACAATTGTAAGTACAATTTAGTATTATCGTACAAAAAATACAACCATTTTTTACTATTTATTGGCGAAATTTTTAAATCAGCTAACCATTGGCCGCACCGGATGCAGGGCAGCCCGTTGTGGTCGATAGATAGTATCGCCGCCTAAATTTATTTGGGTGTATCGATTCCTCCCGCGCTTGCCCTGTGCCGGTGGGCCGTGATCGTTGGGCTTCTAGCTATTAAAGTATCGTTTTGCAATTATCTTTAGGCTTCTTTTCGATGTGCAATTCGCAGGATAACAACAGAATTGTCGAGAATGGAATATATTACACGATAATCACCAATACGATATTTTCGTAATCCGGCAAATTTACCAGTCAAGGCAGGAAACTGATCTGCTTTTTTCGAAAGTTCTCTATCAATTTTATCAAAAATGGTTTTAAGTTGGGATTTTGCAATTTTTTTCAAATCGCGCTCAACAGAACTTTTGTAAACAATTTTATAAACCAAATCTTTTCCTCATTGTCTGGTTGTCGATGAGAACATCTGCAGGATCATTTAAACGGTCCATTGCAATCTGTAAATCAGCTCGCTCTTGCAGATAAAGTTCAATGGCTTTTTGAATGTGAAAAGATTTTGAACGTTCTGTTTCGCGAGCGATATTATTTAATTCATCGGCCAGATGGTCAGGCAATCGCAATGAAATAGTAGAACTACTCATAATAGACCTCATTGTATTTAAATGTATTACATATTATTATAATATAATAAATTGTGCAAAATTAATCAAGATAATTTCGTAATAAATAGTGCAAACTACAGTACCCAACACCAGCCTGTTGCGGATGCGCACTTCATTGCCACGCCTAATTTATGGTTGGGGATCATTCCCTACATTTCTAACTGCGGGGTTTAAGGGTTAGGGCATTTTAAGGAAATTGGTCCATGAACAAACCAATTACATTTGCTTGTGAGTATTCTTTACTTCGAGAAAAGAATCCTTATTCCGAATGTAAAAATGAATGCCAGTTTGAAATTAAGAATGAGAACGGTGCTTATACTTTAATTTCATTATCTGATTTAACATGGAGTAATGTATGAGAAAACGGATTTTCTCACCGTGCTTACTATTAAGCATTACCCTTATGATAATCCCAGCAAACGGTCAACAAAGTCAGGCCATATTAAAAATCGTCAGGAATGCTGACGGTTCGGTAACTGTCCCGGCAACCTGGGAAACGAATTCTGAAAAAAATGCCCCGGATGCCGCGGCCGGGGTCATGAATGCCGGCCCGGATTCACCGCTCATCGATCCTGGCCCGAATCTGACTTATTTCGGTACGCCAAGCTGGTTTACTTCCGCCAACCATTCAATGGGAATTGCCATTACCATATGGAATAATGGAACAGTTACAGCAGGTTCCAGCGTCCTGGGGTTTTATCTTTGCCCAGGCACCGATTCTTCAAATCGAGATATGAAACTGGGCGACCTTCCGGTATTCTCTTTACCGCCCGGAGCCCAGAGTTTTAAATCGTTCTCCGTTGCCATTAATGATTTGTGCAAAATAGTACCTTCCGGCAGTTCTTGGATTATGGTTGCTGTGATCGACGAAACAAATGCCGTGGCTGAGTTGTTTGAAAATGATAACTTTTGGACCTATGGGGTACCATTCGGTTTTGGCAATTGCAGCTCGATCATCGTCACCGATCCGAACGGCGGAGAGGTTTGGAATGAAGGTTCAACCAATTTTATCCGCTGGACGTCGGAAAATACCAGCGGGAATGTGAAAATATCCTATAGCCTGGACAGCGGTTCGTCGTGGACCGTGATCCAGGACAATGTGCCGGATAATCACAGAGCCTTATGGACCGTTCCCGAGTTCGGCTCTGATCGGCCGCGCTGCCGGATAAAGATCGAGGATGCCGTCTATTTGAGTTGCTCGGATATCAGCGACGCCGATTTCACGATAAATCATCCGGATTATGCCTTGATGGCGGATGTAAAACCGTCCGGTTCCGGGAGCGTAAGTAAAAAACCGGACAAAACGAGATACGAATATAATGAGATGGTGCAATTGAATGCAAGCGCCGCTCAGGGATACCGGTTTGACCATTGGGGCGGAGATCTGAGCGGCAGCAACAATCCCGTGAATATTATTGTGGATAAAGAAAAAAAAATCACCGCTTTTTTTGCTGAAGATCTTTCAGGCGCAAATATTCTGGTCACCAATTGCAGTGATGCCGGGCCCGGCTCTTTGAGGGAAGCCATCCATATCGCCAATCGTCACTCGGGACCCGATACGATTTTATTCGCCATACCGGAAGGGGCGCCCGGCCATCACGCGGATACCGGTATCTGGGTGATACAGCCTCAAACCGAGTTACCGCTTATCAGCGATGGCCGCTTGCTCATTAACGCTTTTTCACAGTCGACCTTTATTGGCCGGGATACCAACCCCTACGGCCCGGAAATTGTCCTGGACGGTCAGCGTGCTGGCCAGAATGCGAGCGGATTACATATTGCA
The DNA here is from genome assembly GCA_964387285.1 of uncultured Cytophagia bacterium. Taxonomy (GTDB): domain Bacteria; phylum Zhuqueibacterota; class Zhuqueibacteria; order Residuimicrobiales; family Residuimicrobiaceae; genus Anaerohabitans. Next base: position 8,723 of record CAYLWO010000143.1, read on the forward strand.
GCGCCGGAAGTATCCATTGTCGGCTTAATCATCAATCAATACGGAAATGTCGGCATCTGGATGGATTCCGTCAATGTCAGCCGCATTGCCGGCTGTTATATCGGCACTGATCATACAGGCACAGTAACAGCACCGAATGGCTGGGGCATCTGCATTGGCAACCACTGCCAGCATGTCACTGTCGCCCCGATGGATACCTTTCGCAACGTAATTACCGGCAACAGCAACGGCGGGATTCTTGTGTCAGATTCCTCACACGCCATTACTATCTTGAACAACATTGTCGGGCTGGATCGCACCGCCAAAGCCGCGCCGGGAAATGGCGGTATTGGCGGCTTGAGTATTCAGCAATATTGTGACAGCGTGATCGTCATGGATAACTGGATCTGCGGTAATATCTGTGGTCTGTTACTGAATAATACCGCCCACAACTCGATTCAATCGAACTGGATCGGGATATCTCCGAAAAATCTGGATATCAAACCCGGTGATCTCATTCCGATAACGGGAAATAAGAACGATGGGATCTATATTGCAGGCCAATCGACTGATAACCTGATTTCTCAAAACATAATCTGTCAGAACCAAGGGCCTGGGCTAGGTATTTATGGAGAACAGCCGAGACGTAATCGTATCAGCCAAAACTGCATCACGCAAAATAACGGTCCCGGAATTTCTTTTGCCTCAGCCGGCGTTAATATGATATCGGCGCCCATGATCACCAAGGTAACCAGCACATCCATATCAGGCACGGCAATACCTGACGCTAGAATCGAAATTTACACTGATTCAGAGGACGAAGGGCAGATGTTTCAGGGCCAAACCCAATCCGGTCCGGATGGACGTTTTAACTGGACTGGAGTTGTTGCGGGAAGCTTACCCAATATCACCGCCATTGCCATTGATGCTGAGGGCAACACGTCACCATTTTCCATGGTATTTGTGACGGCAGTGGAAGAGCCCAATATTGTCAGCACCCCTTCCTTGTTTTCGCTGGGACAAAACTATCCCAATCCGTTTAATCCAGTAACGGTCATTTCTTATACCATCCCTTCGACTTCCATGGTTCGACTGACGGTTTACGATCTCCTGGGCAAAGAAGTGGCCACCCTGGTCAATGAAGTGAAACAACCCGGCGTCCACCAGGCAAAATTTAATGGCGTAAATTGTCCCAGCGGCTTGTATTTTTACACATTGGAAGCCGGCGGTAATGTCAAAATGCAAAAGATGATGTTGCTAAAATAAGGAAAATACCAAGTTGGCCTATCATTAACAGATGCTAACCGTTGCGAACATTACATGGAGAACGATATGAATCTTGATAAACCTGCATCCAGGATGGAGTGTTTTTTAAATAATATCCTCGTATTAACTATGCTGCTTCCCTGTCTCCTGGCGGGAATTTTACATGCCCAGTCTTACCCCATAACTTGCGATGTTATCAGCCAAAATTATAAAGGTACCAGCATAGAAGATATCCAGGTGCAGGGGAATCTTGCCTTTCTGGCCAATGGAGCCGAAGGTGCATCCATTATCGACATTAGTAATCCAACTGCTCCCCTATTTCTGTCGAAAATTCAAACCCAATACGGCTGTGAGATGGTGCAGAGTTATGGATTCTATTTATATCTGGAGGATGAAAGCACTCTGCGCATATTTAACATTCAGACGCCTTCTGCCCCTGTCCAATGCGGAGCGTTTGCAGCCGGGAACACTATCATGGATATGAGCATTCACAATCAGACGGCTTTTATTCTTTGTCGATACCAGGATTTAATCATCGCTGACCTGAGCAATCCATCGCTTCCGCAGGTCATTTACAAAATTCCTCTGCCACTAAGCGGCTCCGATTTTGCCAGACTTTTAACGGTTATCGAACCCTATGCGTATGTGCTTACTCGAAATGGCCGGCTTTTTATCTTTGATATCAGCGATTTGAAAAAACCGAAGGCGGTCTCTATTACAGATGCCGGCCCAACCCAAACATTTTATACCACCGGCCGTCATGCTTATGTTTTTCCAAATCATGAACCGGCTAAAATATTCAACATTGAAAATCCGGTTCTGGTCCAACTCGCTGCCACTTTTTCAGCTCCGGTTAGCGATCCATGCGATGCAAAAAATATCGGGGATTTTATGATTCTGGGAGGCGAGGACATCGCCGTTTATGATATCAGCACTCCCTTGTTGCCAAGACTTGCCGCAAGCATGATTCATTTGGATACAGGACTGGTCCGAAAAATGGCCATTCAAGATAACCTCATTTGTATTGCAACGCATCTATCAGGATTGTATATCATACAAATGGCCGCTACCAATCCCTATCAAGTCACCAATACCCATGACAGCGGGCCGGGCAGTTTGCGCCAGGCCCTGGCAAATGCTGCACTAAACCCAAATCCGGTCCCCATCGTATTTAGTATTCCAAAATCAGATCCCGGTTACCGCAGCGAAGATAATGTGTGGACGATAAAGCCGACAACGGCCTATCGTATCAACCGCAGGAATTTAACAATTGATGGCGCTTCGCAGGCGAGATACCTGGGTCTCCCAAATAACTCTCCCCCGAAAATTGAACTGGATGGCAGTTCGGCGCCTGATGGCTATGGTATTGCTTTCAATGCGGACGATTGTGGTTTGAATGGTCTGATTATTAATAATTTTGCAAATACGGGAATCAGTTTTTCTTATATGGATCAAGGCTATGTTTATAATTGCTACATTGGCACCGATGCAACCGGCAGCATAGCACGCGGCAATGGTACAGGAATCCATATCAATCATGCCAGCAACATTGTCGTCGCCCCTGTTGATAGCACGGTGCGAGGTTGTATTATCTCCGGAAATACCACAGGAATTAGTATACATGATTCCAGCTATAAGGCAATTATCTTGCGTAACATCATCGGTTCTGATCGGTCTATTACGAAAAAAATCGGGAACAGCCTCCACGGTATCTGCCTGCAGAATTCATGCGCAGAGGTCGTGATTGCTTATAACGTGTTGGCCGACAATGGTTATGGAATATATGATCAGTCCGGATTTAAGAACACCTTTTCATTTAATTATATTGGCACGGATAGTTTAGGCCGGACTGACCTGGGCAATAAGAATGATGGCATTTATATTGGCTCGACTATGGATATGTGCTATAGGAATACCATTGCATATAACCATGGATATGGCTTGCTGCTTATGGGTGATTCTCATACTTTTAATACAATTTCAAAAAATTCAATTTACCGGAATCATGCGGGAGGTATAGATATACGTTACGGAGCAAATTGTGAACTCACGCCGCCGCAGATTCTCTCGATAACCAGGAACTCTGTATCCGGATTAACCGGTGCAAACCAATTTGTCGAAGTTTTCGCCGATTCAAGTGGCCAGGGACGCTATTTTTTAGGAACAACCAAGGCAGATCAGGACGGGAAATTTATGCTGCACCTAGATCAATGGCCCTATGATCTGCAGGTCACGGCGACAACACGTGATGAATTCGGCAACACATCCAAATTCAGCACGCCTTGTGTCATTAGCAAGGTTGCCAATCCGGAAAATCAGCCGGAAAAATACACTGTCAGCCAGGCATACCCGAATCCATTCAATATTTCGGCAAGTTTGCAAATCACACTGTCACGCGAACAACATACGACTGTTCAAATATTCAATTATCAGGGACAAAAGGTCCGGGATCTGTTATCACAGAGATTGCAGCAAGGAACTCATCAGATAAACTGGCAGGGTACCGATGATGCAGGAAAAACCCTGGCAAGCGGCATATATTATATACTATGCAAATTCGGAACGCTTCAGGAATGGCGTACAGCCGTTCTGCTCAAATAATGTGCGGTTTATTGCATGGATAGGGAAAAGCTTTCAGAGCTTACCAGGATCGTTCCTGACTTTATGAGCAAGTAAACCAAGAATCACAAAAAATAAAGCGCCTAACCCTCGGCTGTTGCGGATGGCCGCTGGGGCAGTTTTCTATTTGTAGATCAGTTTTCACTTTACCGCGGCAACCGTAAAGCCGCACTACTTGCCGCATAGAAATAAAGTACTGTGTAAAAACAAACAGTTAATTACGGAGGTTTGTCATGAAAACTATGATGAAACCCGTAACGTCTCTGATTATTATTTGCATCGTCTTTTCTTTGGGCTGCGAATTTGCATTCGCACAAACCGACTTTTGGCAACAAACAAACGGACCGTATGGGGGTTCTATTTGGTCTCTTGCCGTCAATTCGAGTGGGTTTATCTTCGCTGGGACCGGGGACGGGGTCT
>CAYLWO010000144.1:0-12931 GCA_964387285.1 uncultured Cytophagia bacterium
CACTCGACAGGGAAACGTCGCAGCCTTCGTTGAGAAGAATACCTGGACACGGGCGGAGATTGTTTTTGGATTCAGCAAGCCGGCGGGTGATGTCGTGAAAGAGGTGGAATGGCAAAATTTTATGAATGAAGAGGTAACTCCCCATTTCCCCGTGGTTTGACGGTGCTTACCGGTGTTGGGCAGTGGCAGCGGACTGATGGCCATGTGAAGCAAGAATCTTGCCGGATGATGATTATATTCTATAATTCAGAAAAAGACAAGGAAGCAGACCAACGCCTGCACTCTGTGGCACAGGCATACGGCAAACGATTCGGGCAGGAGGCGGTCCTGTTGAGCAGCAGCAGAATGATGGTTGAATTTGTGCCGGGCAATGCGGTCAATTAGATCAGATGCGTAATCCGGTCGAAACCTGCCGTCTATTCCAAGCCAGATCCTGCCGCCCGGACTTGCGGTAAATAAAATTCACCAGCGCCCAAAACGTCGATATTACGATCGCATCGGAGATTCCTCCGGCGCGTTAGCTGGATTGGGACATTCGTCCCGACCGTTTCAGTGGTCACCCACTAATTCCGCGCGCTCCCATAGATTGCGGGATGAATATCCCGCTATAACATGCGCCCAGCAGACATCCGGCTGTCCAGGAACTAGCTTTTTCAAGCTCAGCTAAAGAACTGCGCATCATCGAAGGATTGCTAATTGTTTATAAAACAATGCGCGAACCGATTCTTCACCCGCTACAAGCGGGTTCGAATGACCTGTTGATAGGGTTCCTGGACAGCCTGACATCTGCTGGGCGATCAAATATGGACAATATTAAAACTCCCCCTCCTTGGTGGTTTGCGGTTGAGGTGAGCAAAAATTAACTTGTATAAATGGCCTAGTTTTAATATAATTGACAAAATATAGTGGTCTGGTAGTGGTATAATCGGAAAGAGTACCATGAAATTAAGAGCACAACATTGTTATCCATGGGATAGGAGTGTTGTGCTTTTTTTTAAGGGGGTTTGTTCTCCCCACGAGCTTTATGCCGCTAAAAGGAGTTTGTGCTATGCCGCTGAGATCTGCTATGGAACTGATCCATCGTGCGCAGGCTGAAGGATATGCAGTCGGCTACTTTGAAAGTTGGAACATCGAATCCTTACAGGGCGTTTTGGATGCGGCTGAGAAAACACAGTCACCCATGCTGGTGGGAGTCAACGGCGAATTCCTGAGTAAAAGCACACGCCTCGCCCCGGAAAACCTCGCCTGGCATGCGGCGCTCTATCGCGCCGCCGCTGAATCTGCGACCATACCCTGCGCCATGATTTTTAACGAGTGTTCGAACGACATCTGGATTCGCCAGGCTGTGGACCTGGGATTCAGTCTCGTGATGCCGGATGATCCGGAAGCCGATGAGCAAGTATTTGTCCGTCGCGTGGCAGACCTGGTGCGCTATGCCCACGCCAAGGGTGCGGCTGTAGAAGCGGAATTCGGACATCTTCCCTGCGGTGTATCCGATACGCTTGGCGATAAGGAAGCCGAGTTGACAGATCCGGACGCCGCTGCCCGGTTTATACAGTCGACCGGCATTGACCTGATGGCTGTCAGTGTGGGCAATGTGCACATGCTCATCGAAGGCTCGCGTTCTCTGGATATCGATCGTCTACAGGCCATTCGAAAAAAAGTTGCAGTGCCTTTTGATCTGCATGGCGGTTCCGGCATTGACGCTGATTCATTGCGCAGGGCGATCCGACTGGGCGTGGCCAAGGTGTGCTATGGCACCTACGTGAAACAGCGATACCTCGATGCGGTTCGCCGATTGCTCGGCGCCGAGGAAACGAATCCACACAAAATACTTGGTTGCGGTGGACCGGAAGACGTCTTGACAGCAGGACGCCTGGCAGTCCGCGATGCGGTTCTCGAACGGATTGAACTGCTTGGCTGTTGTGGCCGGGCCTAAACGGTCAGGCCTTGAAAGGAGTTGAAGCATGGCTGAGGTGGGATGCGCCGGTATTTTGGTGGCGGACACAATCTGCGGTCCGATGAAAGAGCTGCCTCGCGCAGGCGAGTTGTTGGCAGTGGACGATATGCCCGCGCATGCCGGTGGGTGCGCCGCCAATGTCGCCATTGATTTGGGGAAACAGGGCGTGTCCGTGGATGTCGTGGGGTGCGTGGGTCGCGATCCCTCAGCCAATATCGTTACGACTGAAATGAAAGAACACCATGTGGGTTGCGATCGCGTCGTGCCGTCCCCAAATCTTCCTACGAGCAAGACCGTGATCCTACTCGTACAAGGCCAGGACCGGCGCTACATCCACACCTTTGGCGCCAATGCGGCCTTTACTGTGGATCATATTCAGCATGATTGGGTGGCTGGGCTGAAGGTGTTCTACCTGGGCGGATTGTTCCTGATGCCATCCTTCCGGACAATCGAGTTTATGGATCTGCTCAAGTTCTGTCGCGAGCAAGGCGTAATTACAGTGGTGGATGTGGTGATTCCCCAACATGTCAAAGGGATGGTTGATCTGGCGCCGCTTTTACCTTACATCGACTACTTTTTGCCGAATGATGACGAGGCGTATGTTCTTACTGGATGTAAACAACCGACGGATCAGCTCAAGGTATTCCTTGCGGCTGGGGCTGGAACGGTGATTGTCACCTGCGGCAGAGAGGGTAGCCTTGCAGCCCGGAAAGGCGAATGCTGGAGGTCCGGAATATTTCCCATGCCGGTTGTGGATCCATCCGGATCCGGCGATGCTTTTGACGCAGGCATTATAACAGGCATTTTGCGCAAATGGGATCTGCCTAAAATGGTTCAGTATGCCAGCGCTCTTGGCGCCTCTGCTGTTCGCAGTCTCGGCACGACGCAGGGTGTGTTCTCGCTGAGCGAGGCAGAAGCATTTCTGGCGACCCGTCATCTGGAAACGAAGCAAGAGCGTCTGGGATGATTCAAGTTGGAGGACGCGGCTTGCCGCATTTTTATACTGGTTCCAAGTTTATCAGCTTGTATGAAAATGTTAATTTTGACAGCTAAAATTAAATTAGCACCTATTCAGAACAATTCACAAATTTCAACAATATCCCAACCCAGATAAACTGGAATGAATAGTATACTAATCCGCAGATTGCGCAGATAAACGCAGAAAAGGCACTATCCGAATGTTATCTGCGAACATCTGCGTCATCTGCGGATGAGCAGGAGATTGGCTGATAATGCCTAACGCGGCAGAATTGTAAACAAACGAAAAAAGCAGCAGTAAAAAAAGGTGGTTATTTTTTCCCATCACAAGAAGGCATACTGCTTAAAGATTTTGTTGCCATTTTGTGTGAAAAACAACTCGTAATACAATAAGTACATTTTGATAAAATAAATCCAGCGATGCCTGATGCTTGTGTCTTTTTTACCACGAAGGGCACGAAGGTCACGAATAAAAAATAGAATTAGTAATAACTATTTTATTTTCTTCTCCTAACATAATAGGCTCAGCTCTCCTTCGTGTTCTTCGTGACCTTCGTGGTTTATATAGTAACCAGGATAGATTCATGTCTGTTGTTTTTAGATTGAACCTGACGAAAGGCGAATGAAAATGACATCCCGCGAACGAATGCTGACCGCTCTGACCGGCGGTGTACCCGATAGATTGCCGGTGACCACCCATTTTTTAATGCCAAACTTTTTAGAAAAATGCATGGGGGGAATGTCGGAAGCAGAGTTTTTTGATGCCTGCGGCTGGGATCCGATCACCTATACCGTGCCGCATCGCCCGGACCCGGCCGGCGGCGAGTTCTATGATCCGGATCAGAGTGAACCGGGCTTTCTCGAAAGTCGCCGCGTCGCCACCGACAACTGGCGAGTCCGGAGCGAGGCCATTCCGGGTCAGAAATGGCCCACGACGCGTTACTATTTCGTAACGCCCAAAGGCACCTTGTCCATGGTCATTCAATACGATCCTTACACGGCCTGGGTCATCGAACCGCTGATCAAGGAAAAACAGGACATCGACCTGATCGGCGAATATGTTACTGCGCCGAAATGCGATGTGGAGGCAGTGAATCGAACAGCTGCTGCCTTTGGGCAGAGGGGACTGGTCCGTGGATTTATCTGCTGCTTTGATGTTTTCGGACAACCCGGAACCTGGCAGGACGCCACCTGCCTGGCTGGAGTTGAACGGATGATTATGGAAGTCCACGACGATCCCAAGTGGGTGCACGAATTCCTGGGTATTCTGTGCCGGCGCAAAGAAATTTTCATGAAATCGCTGGCCGGGGCGCAGTATGACGTCCTTGAGTTGGGCGGAGGCGCTGCGTCCTCCACCGTAATTTCACCGCGACTGTTCGATGAATTTGTTGCGCCCTATGACAGCCGCCTGATCGAATTGGCGCACGCCTCAGGTCAACGCATCAGCTATCATACCTGTGGCGGAATGATGCCTATGCTTGAACACATTGCCGCGATGCATCCTGATGCCATGGAAACTTTTACACCGCCTGGCATGGGCGGCGATACGGATCTGGCCGAGGCGCGTCGGCGCATACCTGCGAATATTTGCATGATCGGCGGGTTTGACCAGTTCCACTTTTTCAAGGGATGTACAGAAGCACAGACGCGCGCAGAGGTTCGCCGCTGTTTCGAGGCGGCGGGCAGGAACGGCGCCTATATCTTGTGTCCGTCCGACAATTTCTTCGACGCGGAACCCGCTCTTGTCAAGGCCTTCGCCGACGAGGCGCACCACTGCGTTTACCCGCCACAATAACGGATGATAAAAAAAATCATGATAAAACTATTAAATCTACTTTTGATCATATTTTCTATATCTCTGAATTTTGCTTTTTCTCAAACTGAGCATATAGAAATGTCACATGCATCCTATTCTGTCAAGGATGGCGCCCTGGTTTGCCATAACGGGAAACGCATTTTCAACCGGCCGCTTTATATGGATCATATTCCCGGTTGTGTTCTGGCTGGAGAACTGCCCATCATCCGCATGCTGCATCAACCCTTTAATGGCGGCATGATGATGATGGCGTTTTCACGCAACGGAAAAACCAAGTGGCTGCAACATTTTTCCGACAGGACCACGCTCTTTCGCCCTGATCAGGTAACCTGGGAGCTTGCCGATGATTCGTTCCCAGGATTTTTGCTTGTGTTGAACGTGGTTCCCCTGGCAGGCAGAGCAGGATTTGCCGTATCGGTCCATTACCAGGGAGCGCAAGAAGCTGATAAACTCATCTGGACATACGGAGCAGCCTCACCGTCCGGGAAAGATAATATTGAAAATCTGCTCTGGGCTTATGACCCCATGATTAATCCTGAAGAAGCACCCAATGGTTTTTCTCTGCAAGATTGTGAAAATGACAGCATTTCCCTGGATTTGCCGGCTTTTAGTCTTTCCACAAAAAACGGTAAAAATAAATCGGCTGTAAAAAAAATTGTTAAAGGAATATGCAGTGACCCTGGCCGCTATGTAATAGCCGATGCAGAAAAATGGCAAAATGCCGACCATCTTTTACATTCAAAAGGCGGGAAATATCCGATTATTTGTAATGAACTGATTTTGCATAAAACCCGTGATGATATATACTGGGCATTTGGAATTTCTGCTGCAAAACTGTCTTTTAATAAAAATCCAAAAGCGCTTTATGTAAATGGTTTGCAGCGATGTCAGGCGCTGGGCCGGCAAGTGACGGCAAATACTCCTGATCCCTATTTTAATGCCGGTGTTGCCGCGGTTTGCGCTGCAATAGACGGGGTATATTATCCGCCGGTTTATGTGCATGGCGGCATGATGTTCAACATTCCCTTTTTAGGGTGGCGGATACTGTATGGTCCCACGGTATTCGGCTGGCATCAGAATGTTTTCGCCTCAGCTCAATATTACCTCTCTTTTCAAAATAAAAAATCAGATAAAACAAAAGCCATAGCCGATGTCAACAAAGGCATGACCATCCAGTCTGAACAGTCCCGTTTTTATGGTAAAGGTCACATTGATAAAAACAGCCATATGTATAATATGCAATCGCTGTTTTTCGATGAATTAATTCATGCGTGGCGTTTTACCGGAGATCAAGAACTCGAGAAATTGCTCTATCCGGCATTAGAGCTGCATTTGCAATGGCAGCAGGAATGTTTTGACCCTGATGCTAACGGCGTATATGAAAGCTATATCAATACTTTTCCCAGCGATAATGTTTGGTATAATGGCGGTGAAACAACCCAGGAAACAGCGTATGCCTATGCCGGACATATCGCTGCTGCTGAAATGGCAAAGCGCGCCGGCGATCATCATTCCGCACAACGGCATTATAAAACAGCAAAAAAAATACTTGGCAATATGATGTCCAGTTTGTGGATAAAAGATAAAGGTCGTTTGGCTGAATACCGTGATGCTCTGGGTTATAAAAGACGGCATGATGATGCCTGCTTGATGACCGTGTACATGCCGATCGATGCAAAAATGCTGTCGCCGGAACAAGCGGCTCAGGCCCTTTATTATACCGAATATGCATTGGAACGTCAGCCAGCCAAACTGGGAGGTGAACTCTGCCAATTATCAAACTGGTTGCCGCATGTATGGTCAACCAGGGATTATTTTGCCGCAGAAAATTATGCTTTGGCCCTGGCCTATTTTCAGACCGGATTGCCCGATGAAGCATGGAAACTCGTAAAGGGAATTTATCGTGAATCCATGTATAATAATAATGTCCCGGCTAACCTGGATTTTTTAAAAACACTGGCAACGGATTTTACGGATACAGCCAATATGTTCGCTCGGGTATTGGTTGAAGGGCTGTATGGCTATCAGCCCGACTATCCCAATCATCTTGTGCAATTTGCGCCGCACTTGCCATCCGATTGGGATCACGCTTCTATCAAGACACCTGATTTTTCGCTGAATTTCAGTTGCAACCATGAAACAGTCCATTACGATTTTAGTTTGTCTAAACCGGCAAAAACCAAATTTTCTCTGCCCATCCGTGCGGAAATTATAAAAAGCATTTTGTGTAATGGTAAAACAGTAAAATATGAAACATCACCCGGATTTGGCAATACGGTTGTCTCATTTTCAATGGATATGAACACATCTGCCGATATAAAAATTCAGATTGCCAAACCGGTCCCTTTGTTTCAACCTGCCACCATACGTGGAAATGTCGGCGAACCGGTTTTCTTAAAATCGCCTCAGGGGAATATTATTTCTTTCAGCGATCCGACCAGAGTATTAACAAATGCCAGAATCAATAACGGCATTATCGAAGGCAATCTGGCCAATAATGACAGCTGCCATTTGGTTTTTGCCAATGCCCGTTGCGGAGATTTGGAGCAGATACGGATATTTAAAATTAATGTTTTAGATTCTGAGAAACAAGCCCGGCTGAAAGCCAAGACCGATGTTGCCATACCGGTTCTGGCCTTTTGGCAACCCATTGATATCCGTTCTGTTTTAAATGCTGATGTGCGAACCATATTTCAGCAGAAATATTTATCCCCCCGTGTACAAACCTGTTCGGTGCAGATTGGCGTTGATGGATGGTCAAGTTGGTGCTTTCCTTTTTGGAAAAAAACGCCGCCGGTATTAACGCTTGATCAGATTCCGCAGTTGCTGCAAAAAGATTCTCTTCTCTGGACGCCGCAAGGGATTCCGTTTCAATGGAATTCATTTGAAAAAAACATAGCCTTCACTTCACAATTCGACAACTGGCCTGATTCGATCACTATTCCAATCAATAAAGGCGGCAAGTCAATATGGTTTTTAATCGCGGGATCGACCAATCCCATGCAAACCCGCATTGCCAATGGCGAGATACGAATGAAATATAAAGACGGCTCAATAGAAAGAATGGAATTAATTCCTCCCAATAATTTTTGGACGTTATCAGGATATGGATTCGGCGGCAATATGGGCGCTGTCACCGAAAACTGGGATTACTATGATCTGCGACATCAATGGCCATTGCCTGATCCGTTACCTCAATGCGTTCAGCTGGGCAATAATTGCCGGGCCATGTTGCTAGGCTGGAATCTCAAACCGGCAACAGAACTCGAAAACGTTACCCTGCAGGCGCTGTCACAGGAAATAGTTGTTGGCATAATGGGAATTACCATAATCGAGTGAGCTGTACAATGAAACATTTCGCATTCTACATCGCCATGATGGCGCTGCTCTTGCATGCTGCGTGTCGGATAGCAGATGGACCGATGCCGATCTTACAAAAGCCGCAGCCCACCACATTGGCTGAACTGGCCAAAAGGACCACCCCGGGCGTGTCCGCTGTGGAGGTGACCGACTATGCGCCCGGCGGTTATCAGGGTGAACTGCAACCCAGTCCGCCGCATGCGGACATGAACGCGAAAAAGGCGGTGGTCGTTTTCTGGAAAAACCACACCCACAGGTTTGTGTTCAGTCATGAAGCCAGTTACTGCCCGATCCTGGAACTGACCAACGGGGCTGCCATGTGCAACCAGTTCTTCGAGGGCAACCTTGGTGATGCTGAACTGTTCAACAATCCGGGACGCAAAGAACGCAACAGTTTTGTCGACATCGTGGAAAACGGCCCGCAGCGAGTCTGGGTGCGCTGGAACTATTTTTGTGTAAACATGAACGACGACACCAATCCCCGCATTCATGGGAAGGAAGATTATTTCGCCTATCCAAACGGATTGGTCCTGCGCCGGATGACGTATGAGAGTCTTATGCCGGACAAGGTGATCGGTTACAGCACCCAGCCCGTCGAACTCTTTGGCATCGCACCTGTGGCCGCGACGCTCAAGGACCTGTTCATTGCCGACGAAAAACAAAACGACTTTTGCATTCTCTCGGCGCTCGATCTCTACTCGGATATGCGCTACGACATCTTTTGGGACGAATCAGGCCGTGTTCGCCGTCAAGGCGATGATGCGACCCTGGCAGCCATCTCGCGATCAGATGGCTGTGCGTTGGTCCTGCCGTTTCGGGAAAAGTTGCTTTTTGCCGTTATCGGCAAGGCTGCTGGTTTCCCTCCCGAGAAGAACCAGTTGATCGATCACTGCACGCCAGGAGCAGAAGGCGGAGCCGGATGGGGCGCCGGACGGTGGGATCACTGGCCCATTGGTTGGTTAAACTCGCAGACCTCCTATTGGCAAGCTGGTTCCAAATATCCCTACAGTTTCGGATCCATCGGTCACTTTTTCGTGCCGGAAGGAAAACGAATCAAGTCGTTTTGGCAGGACTATTCCGAATTCTGCAAAGACATGGCTCTCAATCAATGGACAGCGCAACAAGTGTTTTATGTGCTGCTCGGCGCAGCGAACGATTGGGACGACGTTCGCCGCATCGGCAAGAGGTGGCTCGACAAGGGCGAGGACTGCGCCCGGCCGGAAAGCATCGCAGATCTTGAGTGATTGGTTTTTTCAGCTAGCCTGATTAATTCACAAAATGATGTATATTGTGTAGGAGGCGGCTCCCGCCGCCGATCCGCCTGAGGCGGACCGATGGGAAGCGGCTCCTACAATTAAACTTGTACGCGAGTGAGTTACTATTTGTGGTTTAATGTATTACGAATTGTTTTTCACATAAAATGGTCAAAAAATTTCGGACACCTCGCGAGACTGTCGCAAAAGGCAGAACAACCCCGGGGTCACGGTTTTTGTGACCCCGGGTGTTTCTTAACTCATTGATTATGCGTCGAGAGACACCCGGAGTGGCCGCAAAAAACGCGGCCACATCCGGGGTCTGGAGTTTTGCGACAGTCTCCGAAGGTGTCCGACATTTTGTTCCGGTTTATCCGAGTTGGGAATTAACCAGCGAATTACAGCGTGACGACAATTGACAGGAGAAATACGTGGCGACACAACAAAGCGTGACACCATATGAACGTGAATTCCTGCTGAGACTCTATGAACGGATGTTTCTCATTCGCGAGTTCGAGGAGCAGGTCAAGTCTTTGTTTCTCGAAGGGCGGATGCCTGGAACTATCCATCAGTGCCAGGGGCAAGAGGCTGCGGCTGTCGGTGTGTGCAGCGCCTTGACCGACGCGGACTATATCACCTCGACACATCGTCCGCATGGTCATGCGTTGGCCAAAGGGGTGTCGCCGCTGGAAATCCTGATCGAGTTGTTCGGCGGCGTGACTGGATGCTGCAAAGGCAAAGGCGGGTCCATGCACATAGGCAACATGGAAAAAGGAATGCCGCCGGCTATCGCGATCGTCGCCGGAGGCATTCCGCTGGCTGTCGGCATGGCATTGGCCATGAAAATGCAAAAGCGACCGAATGTCGTCGCGTGTTTCTTTGGCGACGGCGCTACATCCGAGGGTGCATTCCACGAAGGAGTGAATATGGCCGCCATCTGGAACTTGCCGGTGATCTTTGTGTGTGAGAACAACCTGTACGGCGCATCCACGCCCGTGGAGCAGATATCCCGGTTGAAAACCATTGCCGGGCGCGGCGCGTCCTATGGCATCCCTGCGCACAGAATCGACGGCAATGATGTTCTGGCGGTATATGAGGCAAGCAAATCCGCAAAGAATATGTGCCTGAACGGTCAGGGGCCGGTGTTTTTAGAGTTGATGACCTATCGCATCACCGGACATTCACGGCGGGATTTATGTCGCTACCAACCAAAGGAAGAGCGACAACAGGCTGTGCAAAACGAACCCATCGGCAGATTTGAACGCGTCTTGCTGCAATGCTCTGATATCATGCAAAGGGATTTAGACGGAATTCGGGCCAGGGTCCAACGGGATCTGCATGAGGCCATCGTCAAGGCGGAACAGGAACCAAAACCAATGCCTGAAGATGTACTGACGGACGTGTATGCGTGAATGGAAAGCAACTCAATCTTTTAATAACACTTTTAGTGTATAAGGGGATTGCTTCACTCCAGCACAGATAATCCCCTTTGTCAGCGTCCGTGCCTACGTTCGCAATGACACGGTATTTGTGTTATTTGGGTAATCATGGCATGGATGCCATAATATTCTCAGAATAGCAGCCTAATTGTGCAAGACTGGAGCAAGGAAAGGAAAGTTTATGAGACAGATGTCGATTGCAGAAGCATTGCGGACCGGAATTGCTGAAGAGATGCAGCGGGATGAACGCGTGTTCTGCATGGGCGAAGATATCGGTATCCCTGGCGGATGGGGCGGCGCCTTTACAGTGACGCTCGGCCTGGAGAAAAAATTTCGGGACCGGATCATAGACACACCCATCGCCGAGAACGGGTTCTTTGGCGCCGCTGTGGGCGCTGCCATCATGGGCATGCGACCTATTGTGGATGTTCAATATGGAGATTTTTTGTTCTGCGCGATGGATCAGATCCACAGCAATGCATCCATGTTGAGGTATATGTCCGGTGGCACCGTAAAGGTGCCGATGGTCATGCGAGCGCCTGTGGGCGCCACTGGTCGCGGCGCTCAGCATGCACGCAGCCTGGAACGTTTCTTCATTGGCATCCCCGGCATCAAAGTCGTGGCCGTGTCCAATGCCTATGATGCCAAAGGACTATTAAAATCGGCTGTACGTGACGACAACCCGGTTATGATTTTTGAGCATAAATTGCTGTACGGTTCCAAAGGCATACGCATGGAATCCGGCGCCGTGGACGCTACCAGCGAGATCCCGGATGAAGACTATACGGTTCCGATCGGAACCGCTGCAGTCCGGCGCCCGGGTTCTCAGGTGACTATTTTGGGCTGGCTTTTAATGCTTCACTACGCCTTGAACGCGGCGGAAAGACTGGCGACTGAGGGAATTGATGCAGAAGTGATAGATGTGCGCAGTCTGTCGCCGTTTGATTTTGACACGATCGGTGCATCTATACAAAAGACCGGTCGTGTTGTCATCGTCGAAGAGGGACCAAAGACAGGCGGCGTCGGCGCCGAATTATCCGCTGCCATCAGCGAGCGCTTTTCCCAATACCTGAAGGCGCCGGTGGTCCGGGTGGCCTCGCCCGATGTACCGGTGCCGTTTGCGCCGGTGTTGGAAAATGCATATCGTCCGGATCCCGGCCGGATCGTTGAGGGAGTTATGCAGGCATTAAGGTACTAGCCAGGGAGATACCCGTGATGAGATATCATTGAGGGAATGAATTGTAGCCGAGTTTTTTCTATCCTGGTTAATATATAAAAAGATGTAACTTTTGTAGGAGGCGGCTCCTGCCGCCGACGGTCGCCGCTAGGAAGCGGCTCCTACAAGATAATGTAGACACGCGAGTTGCTTCCTGAATTAGTGCTTTTTATGAATAAACCAGGCTGGTACAAAAGTTGGAAAAATCGACATTATTTGATCAGGGAGACAAAAGATGAGTCTTTATATACAGGATATCGCTTACCATCTGCCAGAGAGGCTGATGAGCAATGAGGAACTGGCGCAGGAAAATCCTAGATGGAGGATTGCCCACACCGAGAAACATTATGGCGTCCAGGCGCGTCATATTGCACAAGAGGAAGAAACCGCATTGGATCTGGCCATCCATGCTTGTTCTCAATTGTTCCAGCGCCATCCGGACTTACCCGGTCGGATCGATGCGTTGCTTTTCTGCACACAGAGCCCGGACTATATCATGCCGCCCAATGCGTGCGTATTGCATAACGCCCTGGGTCTGTCAGAAGAAGTCATGGCCTTTGATTTCAATTTAGGCTGTTCCGGCTTTGTCTATGGCCTGGCCATCATCCAGGGCTTGCTCACTGGCTATTTAGCACATAATATTCTCTTTGTTACCGGCGATACTTATTCGCGATACGTCCACCCCCGCGATCGTTCCCCGCGGATTCTTTTCGGCGATGGTGTTGCCGCTACCTGGATAACCTCGGCGCCCACAGGACATGCTGGCCTGATCGACATCAGTTGCGCCACTATGGGAGCCAACTATGAAAAGTTTATCATCCCTGCCGGCGCCTGCCGCCGGCGCAAGTCAGTGGAAACGGCATTGGAGCAGGTCGACAAGAACGGCAATGTACGAACAGCCGAACATAT
>CAYLWO010000145.1:0-12759 GCA_964387285.1 uncultured Cytophagia bacterium
GCAGTCTGAGGCGGTTGATAATTTTTCCAAAAAATCAATCGTTCCGCAGCCGTGCTGCGCATGCCGGCATCGTCCTGGCTGTAGGGATTATCCTCTTTATATCCATCCACAAATTCCTGCCACATCTGTGCTTTTTTCCGATGATCCAAATTGCCATCCTGATCGAGCACCAACGCATCTTGATAGCTGGCGTTCATCTTTTCCTGCCAAGTCTGCCATTGTTTCTTGACTTCAGTCAGCTTGGCCTCATTCTTGTACTTGTTCAAATCCATTCCTGCACTGGTAGGAGTAGAAACGATGGGAGACTGTTCCGGTAATTCGGATGTTTTCGTTTTTTGAAGCTCCTGTACAGGTCTTTGCGAACTGGGCGGCCATTCCGGCTTGACGAAAATAAAATCGCCCTGATCCAGTTGCGGATCGCGGATCTTGCCATATTGAGGCGTCTGGCCGGTCTGATAGTAAATCACTTTATCGTGCAAGTACATGCCCAGCTCGGTCCCGGTAATGTAACCGTCTTTAGACAGGTCCGCATCCCCTTCCAAACCCTGGATGAAACAGGTCGCGAAAACGCTTTTGGCCGGCACCTCTTCCCCGGCATCACCTGCGGTGATGAACTGACGCACAGGACGGACGGTTAGATCGGTGATGTGCGGCGGCATTGCCGGAAGCGCCTTGGTCCTAAAGATGGTGCCTGAAAAACAACTGTCAAACAGAAAAAGCACATGCTTGGCATCCATCTCTTTGCACCAGGTGAGAATCTGATTCATACTCAGCGCCCGACGGAGAAATTCCTTTTGGTTTTGCCGTGGATCAGGAGCATCGATGGGAACCAGATAGCCTTGCTCACCGTCTTTCCTGCTCCATCCATGTCCGGAGAAATAAAAAAGCAGACGGCTATCAGTGTCATAGCCATACTGTTTGACAAACTCCTCAAACGCTTTTTTCAGCTGGTCTGCATTCGGATCAAGAACTGTTTGCACCTCAAAGCCGCCGCTCTGCAGCGCGATCTTGATTTTTTGAATTTCTGCAAGTACGCTCAAAAGCTGTGGCCAGCCGGTGTTATACTTGCTGACGCCCACCAGCAGAGCATAACTCCGCTGGTAAAGATCGACCTGGCGTCCGTTATCGTTTCTGATACTGACGACCTTTATTCCTTTGGTCTGGCTATAAGCGGTGACAACCGACATGACAACGACCACTATAACTGGAAGCAATTTACCGGTTACTCTCATCTCCTCACTCCTATTGAAAGGAAATCGGGCTGATTTTCATGAATTTTCTTCGGGTGGATTGCCCAATGGACCGGCCATTAAGAGGGCTCCACGCCCATGAAATTCATCTAATCGAGCCCTATGGGCCATTACCCATGAATATCCTAAACTCCTCATCATCAAACGTGTTGGGCTAACATTTAGGATTTTACGCATAGTTGCTGCCTGCCCGATTAAAGCTGTTACCATGACTTAATTTCTAAAATCGCCGCGTCCCGGCCGGCCAGAGTCACCTGCACCGCCATGGTATCGCCATGCTGACGATAGGAAGAGGCGCCTTTGATTTCATAGTTCGCTTTTGGCGACAAGCCGACTTGCGCAAGTTTAAAAGAAAAGTTTTTAGTCTCCACTGTCTCGGCCAGATTGAAACAAGTAATTACCGCAGCATTCTGCTCCCCGAGCGTGTGAACGTGAATCGTTTCGTCCAGCCCATAAAATTCCCCGCGGGTGAAAAACGGCTTCAATCGCCGATAAATCTTCATCGCTGCCTTGTGAGCCTGCCACACGTTTTCATCCGGATGCTTGCCTCCAACTCCCAGATGCCGGCACAGGCTGGCGGTCCACCAGAACACCAGGGCCTGGGCATTATCGTCCTTCAGGTTGACATGCAGATACATCGGGATGTTGTACGCCAGGTTTGTGTAGTACAGCATGGTGGAATTGCCCGACAGCAGGTCCTTCATCGGCTGCCACATGTATTCGTATCCCCACAGCTCAAAGGTTGCCGGGTGGGCGTGGCAGAAATAGATGGGGGTGTAGCGGTCCGCGCTGGGTCCCAGGATCGGGTCATGGAATTCGATCACCGTTTCCGGGTACTGCTGCATCACCGCTGTGATCAGATCATAGTACCCCCGGACGTGTTCCCGCCGGGTCAACGGAATCGAATGGCCGTGTGACGGATCGTAGCAGGGCCCGGTGTATTGCGAGCCATCGAACATCAGAAACGTCGCCCCGTCGGCACACAGCTTTAACAGCTGTTTCAGCTTGACATCGTGAAACGCGGGTGAATAGCTGCAAATCACCGGCTGGGCTTCATGCTGTTCCGGCGTTCCCCCTCGCCACAGATAGGTGATCGTATTCCCATTCGGGTCCAGTCTGGCTACGTCATCAGCGTACGGTTTCGGATCGGTATAGCCGGGCGGTGTATGCGCCAACGCACACCACAGCCCCAAATACTTTATCCCGTACTCGTTTTGCAACATCGTGACAAAATCCCGCTGCGTCCCCAGCCGCGCTTCATCCCAGACAAAATGAGAGGGCCCGGTATCCCAGCCCGGATCGAGATACAAGCATTCACAGCCCAACTCCTTCGCTTTAGCAGCCTCCGCTCGCATCTGAGCCGGCGTGAAATATTTTTTCAACGTTTCCTTGACAAAACTCGGTTGTTGATAGGCTCCGGCAACAACCTTGAAATAGTATTCATTGTCATACAGCTCATTCCAGTTCACGGGCGGATTGTAATCGTTCGGCACGCCGTGCCCCTGACTAGCCATAAACGCCCGATGGGCATAAAACGCGTCTTTCCAGTCGCCGTCCAAAATTTCGAACCGGGTAATCCCAAAAGTAAACGCCTCGCCCGGCTTTAAAATGGCAGCCCGCTCTGGGTCGCCGCGTCCCCAACGCCCGCAACCGCCGAAACGCAAAATCGTTTGGTCCTGTTCCGGCTGGATCATTCCCAGCAGCGACCACTCCATATCCTCATTGTTGTACTTGCTGATTAACAGCGTATTATCCCCCTGACTCCAGCCCCAGCCTTCCGAGCCCCAGATCGTTCCGGGTGCGGCGGCAGCAACATCTCCTGCCGTGAAATCCCGTACCGGCGAGTGATATCGCCGAAATGGAATATAACAAAACCGGCTTGACAGCATTTTGGCATCATCTGTCAGGCTCCGGCAAAAACCACAGACAAAACCGGATGTATCCAACAAGTCGCTCCCTGCATTGGCGATGGCAATCTTTTCAATGAGGACTCCCGCCTGGTTGTCCGGCACGATGAATTCCTGGGAGATCAACAAATCGTCCAGCGTACCATTTAAAATGACAGCCTGCGCCCCTGTGGCTAAAGTTTTCACCACCGGTTGGCTCCAGAGTTTCGGGAATTTCCCTAGCGGCCAACGATAGTCCCCATCCGCGTACACCCGACCGCCTTGCGTGTCCCGAAAATTTTTGGCGTTCAATCCCGGCCTAGTGGACACCGTCAGTTCCAATCGACCATTGCAGATCAATGCCACACCGCTGGCGCTGTCATACGTTATCTTTGCTGCGACGGGCGACAGCGACGACGTTCCGATGAAAAAGATAACTGGTAAAATCAAGTTGATATGATTGGATTTTAAAACAGCACGCCACTTCATCAGTGTTTTTCTTTCTGGTAAAATAAGGTTTTCGCACTGCTGCCGATAATTTTGTGCTGTAATCGACAATAGCCGCTGGAATCAAATTTTACCACCGGGTCCGGCTTGTCAGATAAAGTGAATTTTGGGTCTGATGGTGGACCACTCATTCCTGGGAATTTATTCATTTGTCAATTTTTGGATCGCCCGATTCGCGATGGGGTCTTTTCAGGCACAGCGAACAAAATGTTAGCCTATCATGAATCTGACAATAGTAAACTGATAAAAATTTATGATTTTCCAAATTTCCACCACTTGCTCTAAAGCCTTGGCTTACATTTCGTACACAAATATACTATTCTTCCGTCCATGTTGTAAGCAGTTGATTTTGGATAAA
Source organism: uncultured Cytophagia bacterium (assembly GCA_964387285.1). Lineage (GTDB taxonomy): Bacteria > Zhuqueibacterota > Zhuqueibacteria > Residuimicrobiales > Residuimicrobiaceae > Anaerohabitans. The sequence goes on from CAYLWO010000145.1 coordinate 4,002, forward strand.
TTGGTGCTGAGCAAAGTTCGCATTTGGGCTCTGTTGGAAATACTGGCGTGGATGCACCTGCAACGATGCTGCCTCCATTGCGTAACTCTGCGATATATTTTAATTCATTCGCTGCAATTTCACTGTTTGGATCAAATCTTTGCGATTCTATATATGATTCTTCCGCTAAATCAAGTTCACCTTGCTCAATATAAATGAACCCTTTACCTCTGAGGGCCGTTGCCACATTGTTTGAAGTTGTATACTCGTTAATCTCACAAACTTTGTTGTAAAGTTCGAGCGCGTATTTAAGGTTATTCAGTTGAATATGAGCTTGCGCTTTTTCAATTTCAAAGCTGGGATTGGTCTTTTCAAACCGTTGTCCAATTTCAAGATATTCTAGCGCTTTTTGCGGACTTTTTTCTTCGAGGTAAATAAATCCAAGATTAAAATATGCTTTTGGATAGGCGCAAGGAATCCAAATAATTGATTTATAATTATTTTTTAGATTTTTAGTCCATGTTACATAGTGTACAAATAGTACTTGGTTCCAAAACTTTATATATAGTTTATTGTCGGCCTCGTATTGAAAAATATAATCTTCAGGATTTGGGGCATTTCGAATTACATCAAGCAATATTGGTTTTGCATCATCATATTTTTTTGCCAAAATTAACTCGACTGCATCGGCGACTCTTTCAGCCTCTTTTAATTCCACTTTGTCGGACTTTGGATCCATTAACACACCCCACATTTACTCAGGATCTAATTTTTTATCGAAAAGTGACACCCGCCGGAGCCGCATAAAATACGACCGATCTCGCGACATTGCTTTATATTGCTGTAATTGCTGCTATGCACCATGCGGCGAAGGTCGGGTGAACGCCTGTGTTTTGCGAAAATATCAATCTCGCCCCAAGGTGACATGTCTGTTCAATTACCATCGAAGGTCGCACGGGATTGTGCTCTAGCCGATTCAAGAGCACCAAGATCGCGAATTTCCGAAGCACCTCCGGATGATCTTATTAAACGACGGTGAATCAGCAGTATCTCAGAAATGGTCAAGTACCGCACTATGCCAGCCTTCGGTATAATTCAGCATTCTTTTTTAGAACGCTCTCCAATGCCGTGTTAAAAGAATCCTCTGGTTGGGCAAGTAAGTCCTCGATACTTGCCGCGACAAGTTCCTCAGGTGTGATCTGCAGTTGTCCTGCGACATCCCTGAGTTTTGCGAACCGATCATCAGAAATACTTACAGTTAAATTTGTCATTTTAAATCCTTTTCATAATTTATACTCGCACAATCGGGCGATTCAGGAGCATTTTTCCTGAATCGCCCGATTCGCTGTGCCGTCTTTTCATGCACAGCGAACAAGTTAATCTAAAGGTCTGTTCTTAACTCTATATTGAATTTTCTGCCTCAACCATATAATACTGCATTTTGAAGATTATTCAGTAACTGTACAAGGATAAAAAAAGCACAACATTTCTTCCCAACGGATAAAAATAATGTGCTCTCTATTGCTTGGCACTCCTTAAAAAGTCATCACTGCAAGGCTACTAGTATGCAATCAATTATATTAAATTCAAATGAAATTTTCAAGTGTATTTATTCCAGGTATAAGAACTCTGAAAGAAGGACTTATGCTCGACGATATTGTATTACGAGTTGTTTTCGCGCAAAATGGTCAAAAAATAAACAAGCAGGTGTTGATCTGTATTTCATATCACATTTCTTAAACTCTGCTATTGTTATTCCAGAAAATTCCTTATACTTTTCCCAGACATATTGTCAAATTCAAGAGCGTCCATCCATATTTTTTCTTCAGAGGTCCTATGCGGCTGAATAGAAATCCCTTCCTGGCTTTACTTTTGATCATGGCTTCGGCGGTTCTCGTGCACAGCCAAACTGAGGTGTATACCTTTAAATGCACACAATCGACTTCCAGTTATCAGTTCTGGACCGCACCGCCCAGTGAAAGAATCTTTAAAACCGATGCCGTGCCCACTGCTACCGGATCACCGGTGTTGGTCTACGCGGCGAAAAACGAAAGCGAGCCCTTTCAGATTGTGATCAAACCCACCTCTTCCGGCAACATCACCGTGTCCGTCGGCAGCTTTGGCAGCGGCATTACCGTGGATCTGTATCAGGTCAAATATGTCAACATCACCACCGCTACAGACAATCTGGGCAAGACCGGACCCTATCCGGATCCACTCTGGCCATTGTCCAGCGGCGCCACGGTAGCGGTTACGGCCAATGAGAACACTGCGTTCTGGTTCAGCGTCAACGTTGCCTCCAGTGTAGCCTCCGGCGATTACACCGCCAATATGACCATCGCCGGCATCGCCATACCCGTGCGTTTGCATGTTTTCAATTTCAACATCGCGGAGCAACTGCATGTCGATTCAAGAATGAATTTTTCCTTTGAAACCGTTCTTGACAAATACAGCGTCCCGGGTTACGACGCCGAATATTGGATGTATGTGGATGCCATGAAACAGTTTTTTATCGATCACCGCCTGACGCCGCGCAGCGTCAACTGGCCGGGCGGGTTGTGCGGCAGCGGCGCCGCGCCGTTTATCGACTATGACTGCGCCACCGCCACCTGGACTGACAACGACGGCATCTGGGGTTTTGAACATCCGGCGAACAAATATTTGAACGGCGTTGGTTTTAACAACGGCGTCGGCTTTCCCTCCTTTCAATGCGCTACGTTTCAGAATAATGACGCTGGCGCGGATCAGCGGCCCTCTACATTCTGCTCACTCACCCGCAGCAGCAGCGACTGGGTCGGCGGCGACGTCAACTCTGCCTATAATCTCAAATGGAAAGAGTATATGGCCTCCATGCAGAATTATCTCTCCACTCTGGGCTATCTGGATCGAGCATATTACTATTTTGCCAATGAACCTCAGGACCAGACCGATTACGATGCCGTGGCCTGGTATGCCAATCTGGTGAAAAGCGCAGCGCCCGATCTCAAACTGATGGTGTCCGAGGGACCGAGACCGGAAATTTACAATAACAGCTCTTATCCCAATGCAAAAATAGATATCTGGATCCCGGTCTTTAACGAGTATGATCAGACCGCGAGCCAAAATCGACAACGCAACAATCAGGAGGATATCTGGATCTATTTTCTCTACGGCACCCGGCCGCCCTATTTCAATCCCATCACCCTGGATCATCCGGGCATTGAAAGTAAATTCACCGGCTGGCTGCTGTGGAAATATCGTATCAGCGGCATCACCTATTATTCCTTGAACAATTGGTCGAAAAATCCATGGACCGAGCCCATGACCGACGGCCATAACGGCGACTGGTTTATGTGGTATCCGCCTTCTGAAACTAATACCGCCATCACCTATGGTTCCAACGATCATCGCTTCGTGCCCTCGATCCGCTTTGAACTGATGCGCGACAGTTTTGAAGATTATGAATATTTTTATACACTGAGCGGCAACAATCAGCCTGTTGTGGATGTAGCCAACGATGCAGATCCACAGGTCAACAAGGTGATCACCAGCCTGACCAGTTATACGCGCAACAGCGAATTCATGTACAATCTGCGGCGATTGATCGGCCTGAAAAACGGTGGCGAAGCCGGCACCATCCCGGATATCCAACCACCAGTGGGCCACCCGCGCTCTCTGGGTGATCCGGGGAATTATTATATCAATTTTCAAGATCCGGCCGGCTCACCTACAGCTGATCCGTTGGTGGTCAACAGTAAAACTTATATGAAAATCGGCTGGAACACTTATGATCAGGCACTGGGCTACGGCTGGTACGGCGATATGGCGCACGTCATGTACGCCTATGCCAGTGGTGCGCCGAATGTGTTGCAGGCCAGCATCCTGTATGATGACTGGGGAAGAACCAAAGTTTTTGAATTCGATCTGCCCAACGGCACCTATAATGTGACGGTCTCCTGCGGCTGGCAGAACAGAAATTATTATCACAATAAAATCGATGTGGAAGGCATATCATTCATTAACGACGAACCCACCGGTTCTTATCTGGTACGCACGCGTCCAGTCACCGTCACCGATTACAAACTCACCATGAACATGGGCATTTTTGACGAATACACCATGCTCAATTATATGGACATCGAGGCTGTGTCCTCCACCAGCAACGTAAAGGCCAAACTCTACCTGGATGGCGCCTATAACGCAACCACCAACACCATGAATCAGGGCTTAGCGAACGTGCTGCCCCTCACATCACCTTACAGCGATGCACCGGCTACTGTCAGCGGGTCCATCCCCAGCAATGCCGTGGATTGGGTCAAGGTAGAACTACGCAGCACGACAACGGGCTCCGGCGTCAAGGCCAGTTGCTTTGTCAACACCAGCGGCAATCTAATGAGTGTGGACGGAGTGGAAGGCATCACCATGAATGTCATGCCTGGAGACTATTATATCGTCATCTATCACCGCAATCACGCCGCGGTTATGAGCAGTACAAAACAAACGCTGATGGCCAGTGGTTCGGCAGTATACGACTTTACTACCGGCACGGAAAAATATTATGGAACCGGCGGCTGCAAACTGCTGGACTCTTTGCCCATTGGTTACGGATTGTGGGCCGGTGATGTCAATCAGGATAAATCCATCAATCTCTCGGATTATACTATCTGGCAAACATCAGCTCGGTTAGGAAACGAGAATTATTTTGATCAGGATTTGAATATGGATGGTATTGTCACTAGCCGGGATTATGTATTGTGGTTCAATAATAATTTGGACGGAGGAAATTCGCAGGTGCCGTAAAAACTGGATAAAAGACGTTGAACGTTTAACGTTCAACGTGTTCCAAAGCCAGAAAATATAATCTGATCAGTTTTAATTCGTTATAGGACAGCTCTCCGGCGCAATGATCAAATACCGGCTTTAAATAAGTAGAGCCCTGTTCATTAAAAAAATCGAGCACTTGCTGCAATTGCGTTTCCGGAATCTCGATTTCCGCCTTGATCCGTTCTGCCGGCAAGGCATGGCCGTCCTGCAGAAATCGTAAAAGGTTTTCAACCACCGTATCCTGTTTTACGCTGAAATGCTGCATCAATTCACCCATGGACTCGCCCTGCAAAAAAGCCTGCCCCACTTCAATAAAACGCGGCACGCGCAATAGCGGCGACGGCGACAGCGTTGGTGCGGCTTTTTCTGTTATATGATGTTCAGTGCAATAGCTGGTTATCACCTGCAAAAAAACAGCGCCGTATTTCTGCATTTTTATTTCACCCACGCCGAAAATCGTCAGCAGGCTTTGCCGGCTTGCCGGAAACCGCTGCGCCATTTCAATGAGCGTCTTGTCCGGAAAAATGGCATAAGGCGGCACATTATGTTGGTCCGCCAGCTCTTTGCGTTTGGCGCGCAACAGTTCGAACAGCTCCCGGTCGTATTCCAGGTTCAGCGTGCCTGGTTTTTCGATCTCTGCCTGCGGCATCTCGACATTGACCCGGTCTTTTCCGGCCAGCACGGCTGAAGCCTTTTCCGTCAAACGCAAACCGCCGAATTCAGCATCCTTGTCCAGCAGTCCCAGTGAAATGAACTGGCGCGCCAGAAATTGCCATTGGATTTTCGAATACTCTTTGCCGATGTTATAGGTGGAGAGATTTTGATGTCCATAGTCCAGTATCTTTTGATTCTCAGAACCGCGCAGCACATCGATGATGTGATTGGCGCCGAATTTTTCTCCGGTGCGCTTGACGCAGGACAAAAATTTCTGCGCTGCCACGGTTACATCCTCCTGCGGTTGGCGGATCTTGACGCAATTATCGCACATGCCGCAGACAGGTTGCTCGTATTTTTCTCCGAAATATTGCAGCAAGGGAATGCGCCGGCAATGCTGCGCTTCGGCCAAACGCACCAACGCATCCAGATGCAGGCGGCTGATGCGCCGTTCCTGCGGGTCCTCTTTCTGGTCGATGAAATAAGCGATTTTTTGCAAATCACCGTAACCGAACAGTAACAGACAATCCGCGCGCAACCCGTCGCGGCCGGCGCGGCCGATCTCCTGATAGTAGGATTCGATGTTTTTCGGCAGGTCGTAGTGAATAACATAACGTACATTGGGCTTGTTGATGCCCATGCCAAAGGCGATGGTAGCCACCATGATCTGCACATCGTCGCGAATGAATTTCTCCTGATTGGCTTTGCGCACTTGATCATCCAAACCCGCATGATAGGGCAAGACCGAATAACCCAGAGCGGCCAGATAACCGGCCAGGGACTCGACCTGTTTACGCGAGAAACAGTAAATGATGCCGGACTGATCCCGGCGGTTCTGTAAAAACGCTACCACCTGCGCCGCACCATCCATCTTGGCTACTATTTCCAAAAACAGATTATCGCGATTGAATCCGGCGATAAAGCAGTTTTTCGATTCAAAGCGCAGCGTCTCGGCAATATCCTGTTGCACGCGTGGCGTGGCCGTAGCGGTCAGCGCGATCAGCACAGCCTGTGGGAATTTATCGCGGATCAACGCCAACTGCCGGTACTCGGGACGAAAATCATGTCCCCACTCAGAAATACAATGCGCCTCGTCAATAGCCATGCACTCCAATTTGACGCTGGACAGCATGGTCAGCGTACGTTCGGTAAGCAATCCCTCAGGCGCCATGTACAGGAGCTTGAGTTCGCCGCTGCGTACACGGTTCGCTGTTTTCTGTGCTTCATCAACAGAAAGCGAACTGTTTAAAAAAGCCGCAGCCACGCCCAGTTCCTGCAACTGTTCAACCTGATCCTTCATCAAAGAGATCAGCGGTGAGACCACAATGGTTAATCCGTCAAATAGCAAAGCGGGAATCTGGTAACACAGCGACTTGCCGCCGCCGGTGGGCATGATAACCAGGGTGTCTTTTTTCTGCAGCAGATTGGTTATGATGCGTTCCTGCAGAGGACGAAACGCATCATAGCCGAATACGGTCTTTAAAATACTCTGTGGCGTCTGGAGTATTTTTTCAACGTTTAACGTTGAACGTTCAACGTTTTCACACATCAAACTTGATCCCCTGCGCCAACGGCAATTGATCGGACCAGTTGATCGTATTGGTCTGCCGCCGCATATACGCTTTCCAGGCATCGGAGCCCGACTCGCGGCCACCGCCGGTCTCTTTTTCACCGCCAAAGGCGCCGCCGATTTCCGCGCCCGAAGTGCCGATGTTGACATTGGCGATGCCGCAGTCCGAGCCGGCATGGGAAAGGAACAGCTCGGTCTCGCGCAGATTGTTGCTGAAAATGGATGAAGACAAACCCTGAGGTACATCGTTGTGCAAACGAATGGCTTCTTCAATATCGCCGGAGTATTTAATGAGATACAAGATGGGTGCAAAGGTCTCGGTCTGGACAATGTCCCAGTGGTTTTCCGCTTCTACAATGGCCGGCGTCACGTAACAGCCGGATTCATAACCCGGGCCGCTCAGCACCTGGCCGCCAAAAATGATTTTGCCGCCGACCGCGCGTATTTTTTCCAGGGCCTGTGTAAACTCTTTCACCGCGCCCTGATCCACCAGCGGACCCATATGGTTCTGTTCATCCAAAGGCGAACCGATCTTGACGCCGCCATAAGCCTTCAGCAAAGCGTTTTTGAATTTTTCATACACAGATTCGTGGATAATCAAACGCCGCGTGGTGGTGCAGCGCTGACCTGCCGTGCCCACGGAGCCAAAAACGACCGCCGGCAACGTTATCTTGAGATCAGCATCCGGCGTGATGATGATGGCGTTGTTGCCGCCCAATTCCAATATGGTGCGACCCAATCGCCCGGCCACAGCTTTGGCCGTATGTTGACCCACGGAGGTGGAACCGGTCAAAGAAATTAACGGAATATTTTTATCGTTGAGCATGCGCTCGCCAATAACCGAACCGCGGCCGATCATAAGATTGAATATGCCCTCCGGCAATTTGTTTTCGACCAAGACGGTCTTTATGATATTCTGCACGGCAATGGCAGTCAGCGGCGTTTTAGAAGAGGGTTTCCACACCACCACGTCGCCGCACACCGCAGCGATCATGGCATTCCAGGCCCAGACCGCAACCGGAAAATTAAAAGCGGTGATGACCGCGACAACGCCCAGCGGATGATACTGATCGTACATGCGATGACGGACGCGCTCCGAATGCATGGTAAAGCCGTATAATTGTCGTGATTGACCGACGCTGAAATCACAGATATCGATCATCTCCTGCACTTCGCCCCATCCCTCTTGAATGGACTTGCCCATTTCACTGGTGACGAGCCGGCCCAGTGGATCTTTGTACTCGCGCAATTTATGGCCGATCTGCCGGACGATCTCGCCGCGTTTCGGCGCCGGCACCATGCGCCAGATTTTAAATGCGCTGACCGCTTTCTCCATCATGTGGTCATAATCCGCCACAGAGCCGAGATACACCGAGGCCAGCAATTTCCCGTCGATGGGCGAATGCACGGCCAACTCACCCTGATCGGTGGTTTGACGCCACTCGGCGCCGGTGCAGACGCCGTAATTGTTTTTCTCAATGCCCAATGTTTTTAAAAAATCCATAAAACCTCCTTAATAAAAAAAAGCACAGGCTGAAATAGCAACCCGTGCTTTATCAAAATGAAATGTTCATTATTCGCATCACGTTCATCATAGGCATTATATTGCCGGATCGACATAAGAAACGATCTTGCTCTGTTAACTGATACCTAAACCGGTGTCAAATGTCCGACACCTTCAGAGACTGTCGCAAAACCCCAGACCCCGGATGTGGCCGCGTTTTTTGCGGCCACTCCGGGTGTCTCTCGGCG
>CAYLWO010000146.1:0-12678 GCA_964387285.1 uncultured Cytophagia bacterium
TTGGTGCCGATTCATCCGGTTGCTTTTTTGGTCATTACCAAACCGCAGGTCTATGGTATTCCGGTTTCACAGGAGTATCTTACCGGTCGTAAAAATGAAGCGCTCTCTTACCATTCCTTTGGTCTGGAAGAAAAGCAATTAGACGTCACGCGCATCGAACCGGTGGCCAGTCAAAGCGGCGTGATTACCGACATGGTGGGCGTAGTCACGGCGCTGGAGGGACAGCCGTTGCCGCCGGGTGATATTGCCAGTCGTCTGGGCAGTTATGATGATGTGCGCGATCTCGAAGTGGCGGGCGCGAATAATTCAAAAATGATCGAAGTGATATTGGGCAGTAAAAACGATCAACACAACGCGTATCAGGATTTTCAGACTTTTCTGACATTGGGCGGCCGCATCGGTCTGCAGCATGATCCCTTGTTGTACGGCGCTTATACTCTGAATCCGTTTCTGGTGCATGTGGAAAAGGTGCCCATGTTGGTGGTGGAGCAGGGTGAAGTGGCTGTAATCAAATCCTATGTTGGATTGCCGACTGAGGACACGTCCGGATCGGAATTCAAATTCGGCAGTCTGGTTCGTCCCGGCCATCGCGGCATTTGGGAAGAGCCTCTGCGCACCGGCAAATATCCCATTAATCCGCGCATCTATCAGCCTGAAATTGTGCCGACCTGCATCCTGACGCTGAACTGGGCCGAAGCGGTTTCTGCAGCGCACAATCTGGATTCTAATCTGAAACAGATCGTGGCGAAGAGTACCGAAGGTTTTATATTTAAAATCGATTTACAGGTGCAGATCCATGTGCCGGACACTAAAGCGCCTCGGGTGATCTCGAGCGTGGGCACCATGCAAAATCTGGTCAGTGAAGTGTTACAGGCTGCTGTGGGTAACCATTTCCGCGACAAGTTGCAAAGCATGCCGGCCATTCGCTTCATCGAAACACGACAAAAGGTGCAGGAGGAGGCGTTTTTGCACATCTCTGCCAAGCTGGGAGAGTATCAGGTCGAGACCAAAGGCGTATACATTCAAGATGTCATTCTGCCCGAAAAACTGGTAGACGTCCTGACCCAGCGAGAAATCGCCAATCAGGAAATCGCCACCTTTAAAAAACAGGAAGAGGCGCAACAGCAACGCATCACCATGGAGAAAACCAAAGGCCAGGCAGATATGCAAACCGATCTGGCTAAATCCGAAGTCAGCATTCAGATCGAGAAAAACCGAGCTGACGCTCGCAAAGCCCAGGCCGATGGTGAAGCCACCTATCTGGAGAAAACCGGCGCTGCCAAGGGCGTGGAGGTGCGTTCCGTGGGTATGGCTCGCGCAGAAGCTTATGAAAAGCAGGTGAATGCCTTGGGACCGCAGGCTACCGCTCTGGTGAATGCGGTGACGGTCCTGGCGGAAAAAGGCGTCAAGTTTGTTCCCGAGATTTTGGTCATGGGTGGACAGGCCGGTTCTCAGGATGGTTTGTCAGCCACCTTAATGGGGTATGTGAGCAGTTTGTTGCCTGGCGCTAAGGACAAAGCCCTGATTAATCCGGAACCTGAAGACGCGAAAAAGAAAAAGTAAACAAGGCAAAAAAAATATTTGTTACCCAACCCGGACAGGCCGGAACCAAATGTCGGACCTTTGGAGGTCCGACATTTTTTCATCAGTTTGCACGATAAACAACTCATGATACACTAACCTGGTTAATTTATGAACCATGAGGTCACGAAGAACGCGAAGGCTATCTGTGTATGTTATGACCTGAATTGAGCGATTGTATTATCCTGTTTTGATCAAACCGGCAAAAACACCCTGGCTGTTGATTTCCCCGCTTTTTTCCTGCCATTTAAATGATCCTTCAGCCGTTTACATGAAAAAAATTGCAATTCGTTCTGGAAATCATTATTTATCAGTCACAAAAAAGGTAGGTCCTCATGCGTTCCATCAGAACGATCCTGGTCGATGACGAATGGCTGATCCGCTGCGAATTAACCGCCATGCTGCAGCGTTATCCGGAGATTGAAATCGTCGGCGAAGCGGCTAATGCCATGGCCGCGTTAAAGCTGATCACGGTTATGCGACCGGACTTGATGTTTTTGGACATCCAGATGCCGGGCATGAGTGGGTTCCAGCTTTTGGATGAATTGATTGTGCCGATCAAAGTCATTTTTATTTCCGCCTATCATCAGCACCTTGAATCAAGCAAGCATTATCATTCGTTAGGATTTTTGCTTAAACCGATCCATCCGCAAAAATTGGACAAGATCATCGAACAACTTCGTCTGTCCATTTTTGAGGTTGGATGATCATTTTCTCTACGGATGTAGACCTCTGTTTATGTTCAATTTTTACCGTTTAAATGCATATTTTGCCGTTCAAAAGTGTTTCTTTGTTTTTAGAGCTCGAGTTATTTAAAATGTGCTTTATAAAATCAATGCTGCCATGTTTTCATCACTCTGACGAGATCAACTAAACTTAAGGAACCTCGCTCATGAAGCCATCTGTTTTTTCCCGATGTCTTTGTATGATTCTGTTCATGACCTCCGGCCTGATGGCCAACGGTCTGTTGCGCGGCGTGGTATCTGATTCTGTTACGAAAAAGCCGCTTATCGGCGCTAATGTGACGCTGCTGGGCACCGCCTTGGGCGGCATCACCGATTTGGAAGGCGCTTATGAAGTCACACGCATCCCTGCCGGAACCTATCAGGTGCGCATTTCTTATATCGGCTACACCGGCAAGACCGCTTCGGTCACGATCGATGATGAAAAAACCAAAGAGATGAACGTCCGCTTGTCCATGCAGGTTATCTCTGGCGGCACCATGACGGTGAAGGCGCAAGCCATCGGACAGGTGGCAGCCATTAACCAACAGATTAGCGCCAAGACCATCGTCAATGTGGTATCAGAAGAAAAAATCCAGGAACTGCCGGATGCTAATGCGGCAGAATCCATCGGCCGGTTGCCGGGCGTTTCCATTATCCGTTCCGGCGGCGAGGCGAACAAGGTCATCCTGCGCGGTCTGGAGGACAAATATACCAACATCACCATTGACGGCGTCAAGATTCCGCCTACGGACGCCACCAGCCGCGGCGTCGATCTGAGCACGCTGTCGCAAAGTTCTCTGGCCGGCATCGAGTTGTACAAAGCGCAGACTCCGGATAAAGACGGCGACGCGTTGGCCGGCAGCATCAATCTGGTAACCAAAAAAGCACCGGAGAAGAGAACCTTCAAAGCCAATTTACGCGGCGGTTACAACAGTTTGGAAGAATCAGCCAAGCAGTATGATTTTTCCTTTCATTATGGAGAAAGATTTTTCAATAACGTTCTGGGCGTGCAACTGGCGGGAAATCTGGAACAGCGCATCCGCAGCAACGAAAGAATCGATGTCGATTATTCGCAAAATTATACACCCTATTACTATTATTATATAAATGATTTTTCTCTGGAATACACCGACGAAACCAGAAAACGCGACGGATTCAGCGTGTTGTTCGACCTAAACACGCCGGACAACGGCACGATAAAAATAAACAACGTTTTCGGCCGCACCAAACGGGATTATATTTGGCACATGCGCGATTATCCGGTGCGCGGCGGCGGCGATCAACAGGGCAATCCGACCTATGATTACCGGGACCGGGAACAAGAGATCGAAACCTATACCGGTACGATTCACGGCGATAACAATCTCATCGGTCTGAAAGCCACCTGGGGCTTGTCATACGCCCAATCTAAAGCCGGCTATCCTTTTGATTTTGAATCGATATTTGTCGAGAATTCGGGCATGAGGACGCCGCCCATCGATTATGCATCCAATCCGGAGCAGTTGATTCCCTGGGCAGTAAACAATTTCTCCGATGCCAATCTCTATTGGACTTATCAGCGCGGTCAGCGTAATTTCGATAAAGAGCGCACCGCGTTTCTCGATCTGGCCAAACCCTATCTTCTGAGCAATGCGCTGACCGGTGAATTGAAAATAGGCGGCAAATACAAAGTCAAAGATCGTTCTAATCATCGCTACGAAAATTTTACGCCCTATTATCTGGGCAAGTGGCAACCCTATGAATTGCTGCCTAACGGCGCCTTTCAGAAGAAAAATTTTTCCGGCACCTATTTTGAAAACTGGGCGGCCACCGCGGTCAGCGGCAGCGGCATCTCCATTGCGGAATTTTTTGCCAATCCGTTATCGAGACAGATTTACAACGCTTACGCTTTAAATCCGCTTATGGATCGCGATTATATGCGGCAATGGTACGAATTGAATCGCTACGGTGTTGATGCGACCAAAAATGTGAAAGAAATATGGGTCAATCCGCTGATCAAATATGATGATTACGAGGTGACAGAACGCGTCGCCGCGCTGTATCTCATGAACACCCTCAATCTGGGACAAAAGGCAACGATTATCGCCGGTTTGCGCATGGAACAGGAAGACAACGATTACCTTTCCATGTACATGCCCAAGCGGGTATCCGGTTTCCCTGTGCCGGCCAATTCGATAGCGGACACCACTTCCTCCTCTTCGCAAACCGTGCTCTTGCCCAATGTCAACGTGGCGTTGTCTCCGACCAGCTATATGAAATTGCGCCTGGCCGCTTACAAGGCGCTGGCCAGACCTGATTTCAATATGCGCATGGAGCGGTACATCGCCGGCCGACCGGCAGAAGTCGGCGGCCGATATGAAGTTTGGGTCGGCAATTCCAAATTAAAAACCGCGACCGCCTGGAATTTTGAAGTCAATCCGACCTTTTTCAGCCGCACCATCGGCCTGATCTCTGTCTCAGCTTATTATAAAGAGATCGAGGACATGTATCACATGCTGAACAGATTCAACACCACCGGCGATACCTTGCTGCAACGCTTTGGCATCCGCTGGCCCAGTCAGATGCAATCGACGGCTTATGATTTAACGCTGCCTTATAATTCGCCCAAGCCGACCAAAATCTGGGGATTTGAATTTGAGCATCAGATCAATTTTTCGTTTTTACCCGGCCTGCTGAAGAACATCGTATTGACCTACAACGCCTCGGTTGTCCGTTCGGAAGCGTATATCTGGGCGTCAAAAATTGATTCTTCTTTCTATGATCCGCCCGGCCCCATTCCCCCGACATGGAGAAAATTTACCGTACTGGTTGAAAAGAAGGAAAAACTGGAGGGCATGCCCAATTTCTTCGGCAATATCGCCATCGGTTATGATATCGGCAAGTTCTCCGGACGAGTCTCTCTGTATCATCAGGCAGAGTACGATGTTTCCTATTCTGCCAACGGCTTTGGCGACGTGGTCACCAATGGCTTTACCCGCATCGACCTTGCCCTCAAACAGGGCATTACCAGGAATCTGTCCCTGTTTCTGAATGTCAACAACCTGACCAATGTTGAAGACGGCAGTTCCGTGTATAACCGCGTCTATGGCGTCAAACTTTTTAATCAGAGTGAGAAATACGGAACCACAGCCGACTTTGGCGTGACCATAGATTTTTAATAAAGCAACGAATGAGGTGAATCAAGGAGTAATAAAAATTATCAGGAGGTGATGACAACCAGAAATTGTGAGTGGTTTAAATCATACAGTAACCTTATCAATCAAAGGAGGAACCCAATGCGTTGGCGAAATTTTGCTGTACTCATTATGATGCTTTGCCTTTGGGCTGTAGCGCTTTACGGCCAGGATGTTATCGTACCTATCCTGCCTTATGACGGAACGGCCGCTACTTATTTAAACGCGCAAATTGTGGCTGATACCGTGGCTTCCGGCGGCTTTTCCAACAGTCATGTCTATGTGTTGCAGCGCGATCAATACTACCTGGCCAATGCCATCCTTACCATTAAGGCGGGCAGAACTTTGCGCATCCGCGCTGCAGAAGGCACAGGGAAAAAACCCATTATCTATTTATGGGAAACCGGCACCGGAGCCTCGCCGACCAATCCGCCGGGCAATTTTGTGGTGCTTAACGCAGGCAATCTGTATCTGCAAAACATCTGCATTGCCGGCTTTTACGAACCGGAAGCCACTCGCATCGGCGGCGTGCAGGGCGGCTTGATCAACACCACCGGCGTGGGTTCTTCCATTGTGCTGGACGGTGTGATACTCTCCAACATTAACGGCCAGCATGTGCGCACGGGTGTGAATAGCCATAAGGTGCAGGTTACCAATTCCATCTTTGCCAATATGGGTTCTCTGAGCACTTCAAACCTTGGTGCAGGCAAAGGATTTGATTTGCGTGAAGCAGCTTGTGATTCTTTTATTGTCGTTAACAACACCTTTGTGAATTATCAGGACCGCGCCATTCGTCATTACAATTTTTCCAAACCAACCGTAGGCACCGGCCCCATCAAATACGGCAGAATCGAACATAATACGTTTGTCAACGGCATGGGCTTTCATGGCCTGTTCTCCCTCGGCAATACCGGTGAAACCATCAGCATAACCGACAACTTGTTCCTCGACGGTTTTGCTCTGGGTGAGGATTCCACCGACGTCACCCGCGGGGCCGAGTGGGCCAATACCGGCGAAGATTATCCCAACGGCAACCATCGAATCACCTGGATCTTTACCGCACCCAACGACACCACCAAATGGAAAATATGCAATAACTATTACGCCATCAGCGATTCCGGACAGAAATTCCTCGATGATTTCGGCTTTCCGCCCGCCTCGCCGCTGTCGTCTCATCTCAACAAAAGACTGGGCGCTGATTCCAGCAGTGCTTTCATGAAAACCGCTCTAACGCCGGTTAATGTACCACGACTGATGACCAATATGATGCGCTGGTATGAAAATCCGGATTGGGGCGCTAACAAGCAAAAAGATCAAACCAAATATGTACTCGCCAGAGATGATTATGATCGTCGCGTTCTCGAGTACTATCGCGATTCTTTGAACGTGTCCTATCCGGCAGAGTCCGCGGCTTTTACCGGCGGCCAGAGCGGATTGCCGGTCGGCGATCTGAACTGGTTCCCCGATGCCAAAACGATTTGGGAGAAAAACCAGACCTCGGCCGTGCGTTATGGCAAGAATGTGCAGGTTGCGGATTATGCTTTGGAACAGAATTATCCCAATCCGTTCAATCCCAGCACCAACATCGTCTATACGCTGGATAAAAAATCCCGCGTCTCTTTGATCGTATACAACGCCAACGGTCAGGAAGTGACCCGTTTAATCGACAATCGTTTGCAAGAGGCCGGTCGTTATGACGTCAACTGGAACGCGCTGTCCAATACAGGCGCCCGTTTGGCCACCGGTCTTTATCTGTATCGATTGCAGATCGACGGCGTTACTGTTACCAAAAAGATGGTGTTGATGAAATAATTATTCGGCGTTCGGGGTGAGTGCCGATCAAGGCAACCGCTGCGGGGTTGTGTCTTTTTTTTGTTCATCATCCGGCAAAAAGGAGAGATATGCCCCGCTGAGCGGTTTTTTTATAAAAACCTGAATTGAGCGATTGCATAATCCTTGCGAAGCTAAAAAAAACTGCGCAGGGAGAAAAAAGGAATATATGCGATGAAGTCCGGGCTTTTTTTGCTCTTCCTCAGCGGTCTATTTATCACTCAAACATACGCTCGCGATGAAAAAGAGTTGGTGTTCGTCGTGACCAATCCGGCTAAAACCGTTCGACAGAATGAAACCATCGAATTGAATTGGCAGGATTTGGTTAAGCGTTTGCCAACCTGCAATCCCGACCGGCTCACTGTGGTCGATCTGAATACCGGGAAAAAAGTGATTACGCAAATTTGGGATTGCGATCAAAACGGCCAACCAGAGTCTTTGCTTTTTCAAACCGATTTTACCCGGGATGATCCGGTTAAAACCTATCGTTTGGCGATGTCCGACGCTCCGGCTGAACGCATCTCCAGCCTTTTATATGGTCGTTTTGTTCCGGAACGAAAGGACGATTTCGCCTGGGAGAACGACTGTATCGCGTTTCGCATGTATGGGAAAAGTTTAGAAACCGAGTTGATCAGCAGCGGCATCGATGTGTGGGTTAAACGGGCGCCCTATCCGATCATTGATAGATGGTATGCAGCCGGCGATGCGGCCTATCATGTGGACAGCGGCGAAGGTCTGGATTTCTATTCGGTTGGCCCCACGCGCGGTTGCGGCGGCACTGGAATCTGGAACGGTCAGACTTTGGTTGTGTCAAAAAATTTCAGGTCCGCTCGCGTTCTCGCCAATGGCCCCATCCGTTTCCAATTTGAATTGATTTTTGATGACTATACTCTGAACGGAATCCCGGTGTCGGAAAGCAAGCGCATCAGTCTGGATGCCGGGCAAAATTTCAATCGTATTGAATGTATTTATCGCACGCCAGAGCAACAACAGATACAGTTTGCAGCAGGCCTCGCCGTTCATAAAGACGCCGCCGGTTCTGCGGTCTCTGATCAAAAACAGGGTTGGTTCAGTCAATGGGAAAATTATACAGATCATGGCGGCCTCGGTAGCGCAATGATTCTTGATCCAAACGCATTGCTCGAGTTCCGCGAACAGGACTCTAATCATTTGGCGATATGCGCAGCGCAGACCGGACAAACGATTTGTTATTACGCCGGCGCCGGCTGGAACAAAAGCGGTCAATTCAGCAATCAGGACAAATGGCATGACCATGTCCGGCGCTATGCCGAAAATCTGCAAACACCGCTGACCGTCGCGTGGGTAACCTCAGGCCGTGAACAACACATAAAGCCGGACTCGTGGGCTCGATTAACCGCTCAATCGATTATGAAAATGTATCCCAATCCCGCGGATATGGATATATACGGGAAAGGGTGGACCTATACCAATGGTTTCTTTTTGCATGGTTTGTATCGCTTGTGGGAAAAAGAAAAAAATCCCCAATATCTCGCTTTTATCAAAAAATGGCTGGATTCCTATATCGGACAGGACGGCAAATTATCCGCGCAGGAATACAAACCGGAAGAGTACAAACTGGATGATGTGGAATCCGGCAAAGTGGCCTTGTTGATGTACCAGAATACGCATGATAAAAGATACCTGACTGCGTGTGAACAACTGCTCGATCAATTGCAGAAACAACCTAAAACCAGTGATGGCGGCTATTGGCATAAACTGGTGTACCCGTGGCAAATGTGGCTGGACGGGATTTATATGGCGGATGCATTTGCCATGCAATATGCGGCCGCTACTCAGCAGAAGCAATACTTTGATGAAGCCATCAAGCAGATTATGTTGATTGCTCGTCACACTATCGATGAGCAGACCGGTCTGTATTATCACGGCTGGGATGAAAATAAAAATCCGGTCTGGGCTGATCCGTTGACCGGCGTTTCGCCCTGTTTTTGGGGCCGCGCGGTCGGCTGGTTTGCCATGGCTCTGGTGGATGGCCTGGACGCGCTGCCGGCCAATCATCCCGATCGCGACAAACTGCTCGCCATTTTGCAGAAACTATCTGCCAGTCTCATCAAATTCCAGGATCCGGAAACCGGTTTGTGGTACCAGGTGCTGGATCGCGGTCAGGAACCGGACAACTGGCACGAGACGTCGTGTTCCGCCATGTTTTGCTATGCGCTGGCGCGTTCTGCAAATCAGGGGTATTTACCGCCTAGATACAAAAAATATGCACAAAAAGCGTTTAAAGGATTATGTGATCATCATATCTATTTTGATGACCAGGGTCTGTTATATTTAACCGGAACCGTCAAGGTTGGCACCCTGAATTTCGCCAGTTCAAAAGGGGATTATGCCTACTATGTAAACACGGACCGACGCATCAACGATTTTAAAGGAATAGGTGCGTTTCTGTTCGCCGCGTTAGAATTGGAAAGGTAAAATCTAAAGTAAAACCGCATTTCATGGACGGCGGGAGGGAAAAAAGCTGTTCGTGTGAATTCGCGCCATTCGTGGTTTTCTTTAGAATCGTGTAGTTGAGCAATGTACGCCGGTGTTGACCTTAAACAGGATAATTATTTTGACCAGAACGCGGCGACCGATCAGTGTAGGAGAGGGAAATGTTTTTCAAGAGTCGTCAAATCTATGTAATCATCGCCGCGTTGTCGTGCACGGCAACTTGCACATTGTCTGTGGAAATGCCCGGCAAGTTGAATCGAAATAAAGTGGTGGGTTTGGATAATTACTACAATCACGAATTCAAGATTGAAGCGGGACAACCACCAACACCGTTTCACTATCTATGGCAGGATCAGGCTATGAGCGGATTTTCCGGCCTGGCCGCTATTATCCAGGGTTTGGGAGCGCAGGTAAGCACCATTGCTCAGGCGCCGGATAAAAGTAGTTTGGAGAAATTGAGTATATACATCATTGTCGACCCGGATACGCCTAAAGAGACCGCGACACCGCACCATGTAAGTGAGCAGGAAGCAAGAATTATTGCGCTCTGGGTGCATGCCGGCGGCGTTTTGCTGCTCATGGCCAATGATAAAGATAATTGTGAATTTCAGCATTTCAACATTCTGGCGGAAAAATTCGGCATACATTTTAATACCGATATTCGCAATCAGGTCATCGGCGACAAATATGAAATGGCCCGGTTCAACGTCTTTCCGCAACATCCGCTTTTTATCAGCGTTGAGCAGATTTATCTGAAAGAAATTTGTACCCTAAAGCTGCAATCGCCGGCCAAACCGGTTTTGCAGGATGGGGCTGATGTGATTATGGCTTTATCCGAGTATGGTCAGGGCAAGGTATTTGCCGTGGGCGATCCCTGGTTTTATAACGAGTATCTCGACGGTTTTAAACTGCCCCCGGAATATGAAAACACCAAGGCGGCGAGCAATCTGTTTTTGTGGTTGCTGAGCATGGCAAAAGATCCGCAGCAACCGTAGCTCTAGCCTCCTGGCTTGAGACGCAATGCAGAGAATTGCGATACAATCCCGGCAAAAAGCACCTGATCTTTTTTACATATTTACCCCAACTTTATCTTGCATTATCAACTCTTTTTTCTCATATTAATCAGAAATTGGTTGCTATTCATATCGGTTTGCTACACAGTCTGTGGTGAGATCAGGGATATTGGAATGAACTAATTAGCCACCAGAACATGACGGGTGTATCTGGTTTATTGTGCTTAACAGAGGAGAATATGAGCCATGAGTACTGGAAAGTCCATATTGGGTTGTTCCGGCTGCAGCATCAATCGCCGCAAATTTTTATCTAGCAGTGCTGCTTTGTCCCTTGCCACAGTGCCTGGATTTCTCCATTGCACCTCCCCGCAAAAGGCGCGCATTCGCATCATTTATTCCCTGCATGCTCCGGTGCAGGATCGCCCTGACTGGCCGAACAAAAATTTTGATTTCAATCCGGTCATGGAGAAAATCAACACGGCTCTTACCAAAGCGATACCGCATTTTGAATTCCTGCCCACGATGGCCAATGGAGAGGAACAAGCGAAAAAGATCCTTGCCGACGATCAGGCTCAAGCGATTGACGGCTATCTGGTCTATCAATTGAATTGCTGGAATCGCGTTGTGCAAACCATCGCCGGTTCCGGCAAACCGGTGCTTTATGCTGATTTTCAGTTCGGCGGCAGCGGCGGCTTTTTGGTTTACTCTGCAGCCTTTTTACGAAATAATACCAGCAACCTTGGCTTTGTTGCCTCTTCCAAGATCGAGGATCTGATTAAAGCGGTAAAATGCTTCAGCCAGGCCAAGAAACAGGGCGCTGGATTCGATTTCAGTGCGGCCGTTGCGCAAGTGCGCAGGCAAAACACTCCGGCAGCCGGTGACCTCTCGTGCAAACCGGACCCATTGCCGACGTTGTCAGCACACGATTGCAGCCGGCACATGCTGCAATCCAAGATACTGGCTGTACGCGGCGTCGACGCCGGCCCGACAACGCCGATGATGACCATTCCGGTGGAGTATGTATCTTTTGCTGAGGTGAATGATGCCTGGGCAAAGGCGGATAAAGAGCAAAGCAAAGCCATCGCGGATCAATGGCAAAATTCTGCCAGCCTGGTCGATGGTGTAAACCGTGAAATCCTGGAGCAATCCGCAGCCATGTATCTGGCGCAGAAAGCAGTGCTGAAAAAACACAACGCCAACGCCATCACCATTAATTGCCTGGGTGGCTTTTATGGCGGCCACATCCACGCTTATCCGTGTCTCGGTTTCCATCAACTATTGAATGAAGGATTAATCGGCGCCTGTGAATGTGATGTGCGCTCCACTGCGGCCATGGTAGCCATGACCCTTATGACCCAGGGACGGCCTGGTTATATTTCCGATCCGGTCATCGATACCGCCAGGCGGCAGATCATTTACGCCCACTGCGTTGCCAGCAATCGCGCGTTCGGCCCTCAGGGACCGACCAATCCCTTCCAGATTCTCACCCATTCTGAAGATCGCCAGGGCGCGTCTGTGCGTTCCATTCTTCCTGTGGATTATCTGACAACAACTCTGGAAATCAATCAGGAACGAAAGCAAATACTGATGCATCAGGCAAAGGCTGTAGACAACGATCTGGACGATCGCGCCTGTCGTACCAAGCTGGCAGCAGAGCCGATCGGTGATCTGGAAAAATTGTTCACTGCCTGGGATCAGTGGGGCTGGCATCGCGTCACGGTCTATGGCGATCTGAAACAACCTATTTACCATCTGGCTGACGAGATCGGCTGGAAGGTGGTGGAGGAAGCCTGACTTGTTCGAGCATAGGTTAAGCGGTCGTATCGGCCTTGAGGTGTCTAAAAAGTTAGATTTTCTTAATCTTGATTTGGCAAGCGGCCT
>CAYLWO010000147.1:0-12675 GCA_964387285.1 uncultured Cytophagia bacterium
ATGGAATCCACCAACGGCGCTCTGCCTTCCAATACTCTGACCGGCCTGGAAATCCGCTGCGGCGTCATCTGGCTCATCACCGGCGATCAGGGCGCGGTGCGCATTGCGGATGTCAAAGCGCTTACGCCAACCACCGGCGTGTCTGTTAACGCAAATCATGCAAAGCCGGCCGAATTTCGTTTGTCAGCCAATTATCCGAATCCCTTTAATCCATGCACGCGGATTCGTTTTGCGGTGCAGCAAAATGGGCTCATCGATATACGAATTTTCAGTATTACCGGCAATTTAGTTCGAGTTTTGAGCAAAGATCATTATCAAGCCGGTTCCTATGAGTTGCAATGGGATGGCCGGGATGAGCAAGGTCGGACCGTGCCGTCCGGTCTGTATGTATGCCGGATGCAAGCGCAGGGATTCACCCAATCCATCAAAATGACCCTGCTCAAGTAAGGACCAGGAGTCGAAACTGTCCTAAAAGTAACGCGACGGCCTCATTCCGAACCCGCTTTAGCAGACCAACGGTCCGCCGTCAGTTGAAGGATGACGAATCTATCGGCGAACTGTTTTTGCGTCAGTTACGTATTTTTCCAAAGCCGCAGACAAGAGCCGAATTAAAAAAAAGGAACTTTTAGACACAGCCTCATGATGGATGCTGCAAATCAATGCAATGCAATGGCGAAGATTATCACCTAGTCGCTCCGCGACCAGCCTACACCGCAAATTCTGTGGAATCCAATGGTCGCGGAGCGACCATTGCCGGTAGCCGGGCGTTTCAACGCCCGGAAAGGAAAAAAGAGCAACCACGTCGCGGAGCGACGTATGGAGGATAATCCGAATCAATCCCAGCAGATGCCTTTATCCCTCATAGGAAGCAATTTTTTCATCGATTTAATAAATTTCCTACAGATGCCATGGGGGATTGTGGCATCGGTAGTGAAAAGAATTATGTCTATTTAGCTATACACGCACTTGAAAGAATTAAGCAAAAGTATCTACAGATCAGTGGGCTCCATTGCCATCGTCTCTTTGTAAAACTAAATTGTCAAAGAACTTTTTAGACAGCCTCTATTAAAAAAATATGTCCGTAAAGACTCAATTTTTATTACCGGAACAAAAATGACCGAGCACCGCACTCCCTCCCTTTTTGTCAGCCTGATTCCTCTACTGATCATGGCGCTTTTTTTATCTGTCGGGTACGGCGTGTATCATATTCGTGCTGAGGTTTTGTTGATATCTGCAGCGATGCTGTCCGGATTGTTGGCGGTTCGCCTCGGCTATACCTGGAAAGAGCTGGAAACCGGCATTGTGGATGCCATCCGCCAGGCCATGCCTGCCATGCTGATTGTGATTTGTGTGGGGGTGCTGATCGGTTCCTGGATAGCAGCCGGCACCATACCTATGTTGATCTATTACGGATTGCAACTGATATCGCCGGTTTATTATCTGGTGACCGCCGCACTGGTGTGCAGCATTGTTTCGCTGCTGACCGGCACATCATGGGGAACAGTTGGCACCCTGGGCATTGCGCTTATGGGCATTGCCCAGGGTCTTGGCTTGCCTTTAGCGCCTGCTGCAGGCGCCATTGTCACCGGCGCCTATTTTGGCGATAAACTATCGCCGTTTTCCGACACCACCAACCTGGCGCCTATTGCAGCGCGCAGCAATTTATATGATCACATCAAACACATGCTCTGGACCACTCTGCCGGCCTGGAGCCTGGGACTGGCGATCTATTTTTTTTACGGTCTTTCGATAAGCACGAGCGATACCTCAGCTATGAACATGCAGAATATTCTGGATCGCCTGACCGCAACCACCCATTTCAGCCTCGTGTTATTATTACCGCCCTGTGTCGTACTTTATTTTGCCGTTGCTAAAAAACCGGTGATCCCCGGCATGCTGGCATCCTCTTTTCTGGCAGCCGCATTGGCCTGGATGTATCAGGGTATGCCTTTGCCGCAAGTGCTTAATGTGATGGCAACCGGATATGTCAGCCAGAGCGGAGAAGAGGTCGTGGACAAACTCCTCAGCCGCGGCGGCATGATGAGCATGATGGATGTTACACTGATTGCCCTCTGCGCCTTTGCTTTCAGCGGCATTGTGCGCAGCACAGGAATGCTGCAGGTGATTTTGCACCATTTGCTGAAACGAACCCGCAGCACGGGGTCCTTGATTGCCAGGGTGGTAGCCTCCTGTGTTGCGGTTGCCCTGATGACCGGAAGTTCTTTTTTAACTATTCTGATCCCGGGTGAACTCTATGCGCCGGCCTTCAAGTCGCGTGGTCTGGCTGCCAAGAATCTCTCCAGGACTACTGAGGATTCCGGTACTGTGGTGGTGCCCCTGATTCCCTGGAGTATGGCGGGTGTATATATGTCCGGCACTTTGGGGGTTCCGGTCATTGATTATGTACCCTGGGCTTTTATGTGTTATCTCGGTGTTTTTTTTGCGCTTTTTTACGGCTACTCGGGCCTGGGCATCGCTGCGCTGAAACGGGATGACGAAACACTGCCAGGAAGTTGAGGAGTGAACCGGCATGATTAAAAAATGGTTGTTGTTTGCTGTGCTCTTTAGCCAGACGCTTTGCGCACGCGGCTATCTCTGTGCCGTGGGCGGCGGCACAGAGAACTATCATGCCTGGTCCGACGAACCCTATCGTTGGATGGTGAACAAGTCAGAGTACGGTCCGGCGCTCATCCTGCACTATAGCGATGGTTCGGTCTGGCTGGAAAATTATTTCAAGTCATTTGGCGCTGTTTCTGCGGCCAGTCTGGTGATCGCTTCCCAAAGCGCAGCGAACGACAGCGCGGTGTACCGGAAAATTAAGGAAACGCGGCTGCTGTTTTTACGCGGCGGAGATCAATACCAATATTTCCGGTTGTGGCGCAACACGCTGGCAGAACAGGCTATCTGCGAGGTTTTTGCACAAGGTGGCGTGGTTGGCGGCACCAGTGCCGGTCTGGCGGTGTTGGGAGAATTGGATTATATTGCGGCCCGGGGGTCAGCGACTTCGGCTGAAGCTTTGCTCGATCCGGTTAACGCCGATATCACTTTAGCCGATGATTTTTTACCGTTGGCAACGGATGTGCTTTTTGACAGCCACTTTACCCGGCGCGGCCGACTGGGACGTTTGCTGGCCTTTGTAGCCAACGGCATCCAAACACGGCCATTGTTGTTGGGTATTGGCGTCGATGAACACACCGCGGTTTGCATTGATCCGGAGCACAATGCCCTGATCAGTGGGGCAGGCGCTGCCTTTATTGTTCTGCAACCGCCCGGGGGAAGAGCGCGCTGCGAATCGCAATGGCCGCTCACCCTGACCCATTGGACTCTGCACAGTCTGACGCACGGCTTTCGCATCAATTTGCGTGATCATACGATCACGCCGCCGGCAACAGCCCGGGCAGCAGCCGCGGTTCCGCTCGTGGATAATCTTCCAGCTGCAGCCGTTCGCCTGGCAGCCGGCGCATCGGTGACAACCGATGCTCTGCGCTGGCTGACTACGCCGCTGCCTTCTAAACCGGTGCTGGTCATCTATAAAAAAGGCTACAGGTCAGTTGCATCGTTTCAGCTGGACCTTGGTTTTTCCAACCTGACCGCTTTAGAGATCGAGCCGCTGACTTTCAGCGATCATCCGCAACTCGGCGCCGCCATTCGCGAACATGACCAGATCCTGGTTGCCGGATTCAACGCTACAGAGATGGCGCTCCTTTTTGCTCCGGCCACTACTACTTGCGCCGCATGGCATGAACAGAGCAGCCGGTCCCAGGTGAAAATCCTGATTACCGACTGCAATGCAGCGCCGTTAGGAGCGGTATGGATCAACAATCTGCAAACAGGCAGCTATGCGTTGCAGGACGGGCTCTTGCAGTTAACAGCGGGTGCAGAGCTTTTACCCGGTCCGACCTTCATGCCGGACGCATTTAAAAGCGATGACTATATTGAAAATCGCGTCGGTGGATTTTTCTGGCAGTTCATTCACTCACAGGGCCGCCTGGCAGTATTGTCTGACGTGAACAACGGCTGGTTGTTTGCGAACGCAAAATTATCGAGTACGACGCCTATGCCCGTGGTGGTGGTCGACGGGCAAGCTGTAACGTTTATCGACAGTTCCAACTATCGTTATAAAAGCTATCGTGCTCCAAGGCAGACGGCGGCATTTGTCAATGCGATTTTACACTGTTTGCCGGCATCGGCAGCGACGTTTGATTGCGTTAACAGAAAAATCGTAACGCCTGCCCAAGTAAAATTGGGCAGCAGCCGGCAACCGGAAAAACATCGCATCGATTATTTTCCCAATCCGGTCAAAGACTTTTTACAGATCAAAGCGCCAGGCAGAGACAAAATAGACTCTATATCCCTGTGCGACATTCTCGGTAGACAGGTGACGCGATTGCCGGCAAAGCGAACGGGCGAGTATTGGCGCGTTGATCTGAGTTCAGTGCATCTCTGCAGCGGTCATTATTTTTTTACCGTGCAGGGGGAAGGAACTTTACGTTCAGGCTCATTGACTGTTATGAAATGAATGAGCCACGGAATTTGTCATTTATCCTCGTTCCCCAGCTCTACCAGTCTGTGTGAGAATCAACAGACCCCGGATGTGGCCGCGTTTTTTGCGGCCACTCCGGGTGTCTTTCAACGCATTATCAATAGGTTAAAAAACCACCGGGGTTGCAAAAACCGCGACCCCGGGGTTTGTCAACCGTTTTCACACAGTCTGTGAAATTTGGGAACCAGGGGAAAAAAGTCTAATATTTTATTGAACTGATCAAGTCCGGCGGTCTAACTCCTCGGGCAATAAATGCATTATAAATCTTCTGCTGCACTGAGGTTAATTGCTGTGTATTTTTTTGATTTTAATAAACTTATACTATCGGTTCTGAATGGATCTACATCTATTGGGTTCGGTTGAGGACGACTTGTTCTATTATAAATATACTTAAAATTATATCTTGTACTACAGGAGTTTTAATTCTTGGAATTCCATCATGCATGCTCGCAAATGCAGCGACCTGGTCTTTTCCATAATCATCTCCGTTAATCAGTGCACCACCTAGCTCGCTTAAAATGCTTTCCATTCTTGCATTTGGACCTAAATTAATATAGGCAGCATTAATTTCATAAGGTTTATTTGGACTATTGCCAAACCAAATCGCATAAAAATTTTCTCCGCCTAATTGTGGATCCCAACCCGCAATAATTGTTCCATCTGTTCCGAATGCTGGTGCTGTTGCAACGTTGATTAGCTTATCAGAGTTTCTATCATAGAGCATAAAATTAATTGTTAACATTCCTATTGTCGTGTTCTCTTCACCGTAAAGAGTAATTGGGTCACATAAATAATGCATCAACCCCGCAGTTGTGTTCGCTCCCATTTGAGCTTCATTAATATAAAACGAGGGGACTTTTTCAAATCTATAAATAGCTCCCCGAAGAGCTACAAATTGCATAAATCTCTTTAACTCCGGATCATTGGGCAGGATATAAAACAAACCAACATCTCTTCCTTGAAGCGGGTCAATGCCTCCCCAATAAGTCACACTCGGCTCAGGTTCCATCCCCGGGGATTTCCATTCTAAGAACGAGGCCGTCATTCATTGCTGCTTTTCTTAATGCAGCATTATATTTAGTATCAAGCATACGCGTGGCTGCACCTTCAGTCCGTGCAAAGAATCCTTTTATTCGATTTATTCTAATTTTATCATAAATCGCTCTATTCCCCGATTCAATTGTGACTGTGGCAAAATAAGGAGCAGATGCTGTCTCTAAACCAGATCTATTTTTTCCATCCCATGATAAAACAGTATTCCCTTCGTTTATTCTTCCATCTATTTGTCTTACCAACTCTCCTTTCTCATTAAAAATATAAAGAGCGTAGAGATACGCAGAGAAAAAAACTGACCTTTTTTATTCTCGTTCCCCAGCTCTAGGCTTAGGAACCAGGAAGAATCAGCCAGACAAAGGAATAACCGGTTGCTGCGTTGCCTGTTCTCTGCTTTTACATAGGTTATATAAAGAAGTAGATGAAAAATACCTTTAGCCCAACGGGGCGCGATAGGAAAATTTATTAATATTTATAAAAACCCTATTTATTTAGGCGGAGATGGACCTATCGCGCGCTTTCAGCGCTTGGATTTATATACTATACCTGGGCCTAGCGGCCCAGGCTAGGTTAGGTCGCGCCGTTGGCGCTCAGGCAGCTCTGCATACTGAAATTAATTGTAAGTATTATGAGTAAAAGAGAAAACAGAATGAAATGAATTTACACTCATAAAAAATGCCCAAATGTAGTGAAAACTTGAGGTGATTTTTATTGTAAATAAATGATTTAACCTTCCCAAGTGTCGAAGTTGGGCTTGCAGATTTTAGAAAAAAATGTCCTCCACAATAGTATTGAATAGCATCTTTAAAATCGTTAATTTCCAATGAAGCGTTGATTCGATTATCCGTTTATCGACTGGTAAGATTGTGCTTTAAATTCTTCTAGCATTTTTTATTTTTTTATTCTGTTTCGAAATTCGTTTTCAGAGAACACATGGGGCGATGTAAAACCATTCCATGCAAGCATGTTTCAATCTGATGAATTTCATAAAGTGGCACAAGTTTTGCTTTTATGAAATAGGAGGTTGAATCAATTAATTTTATCAAAAAAAACAATCCCAACTAACGATAAAATAACAGCCGATCGTGAAGAGAAGTTTTGAAATGTCACTTATATATTTCACATGTCACTTTTTTTGATCATTTTACAAGTTTTTAAACTTAATCGAAGGGGTATGAGATATGAAGCGGTTAATTTATATCAGCTTTTTTAGTCTGGCTGTGACGGCGCTTGCGCAAATGCAAGTAAAAAACAGTGCCAATTCAGAACTCTTTACCATTACACAGGCAGGCAATGTGGGTATTGGCATCACCAATCCCGTTTACCGTCTGAGTGTTCTGGATAATATTTATGCAACCCGCAATATATTAACCGGATATCAGTCCGGCTCAACAGGAGGGGTATATATTGCCAGGAGCACGGAATACGGCATTCCAGCGGTGCAGGGCGTCAGCCCCTCATTTGCTGGTGCAAAACTGGCAATCAATCCGATAGGTGGTCAGGTTGGCATCGGCATGGTGAATCCCCGCGGCGCCCTTCATGTCTGGGGCGGACCCATTCGCGTGCACAACTATGGTCAACTCTCATCCTGCTCCAACGGCTATACGCTCTATTCGGGCAATGCCTATCTGTCGGATCCGGGTCAGTTTAAATTTGCCGAGACTCACGCCAGCCTGGGAGCGGTCGGGTGGGCGATGCATTATCCCTGGGGCAATTATGCCAGCTTTATTCACAGCACAGGGACCGGTTCCATGCTGGATGAAGAATTTACGCCTGAATCCATCATGACCATAACGCCAAACGGACGGGTGGGCATCGGCACAACCAACCCACAGGCCCTGTTGGAAGTTACATCGCAGGTGACCTGCGGTCCTATAACCGGAAAATATGCCAGTATTGTATTTGGCGAGGCTTCACATGCTTCCTGGCCTGGACGTTATTCACAATGGACGCAAAATCTGGACTTTGTCAGCGATGAGACCTGGAGATATCGGAGAGACGGAGCAGGAGCGGTGATCATGATTGGCGGCATGGGAGGCTGTTCCTCTCCGGTACCGGACAAGGGCGTCTTTTATTTGGGTATTGCAAATCCAGGCACTGCCGGCAATACGGTTAATCTGACAGATGTACTCTTGGTCCAGTCTTCCGGCATGGGTATTTTAAAACAACCCGGAGTCGGCGTTGCGCTTGATGTCGCCGGCACGGTTAAATGCGTCAATGTTGTTCAGACCTCTGACTTGCGCTATAAACAGAATGTCAGAACCGTCAACGATGCGCTGGCCAAGGTGGCGAGTATGCGCGGAGTGACCTATAATTGGCGCTGCGGCGAATATCCTGAACAGAACTTTAAACAGGGCAATCAGATTGGCCTCATTGCACAAGAGGTTCAGAAAATAGTGCCCGAAGTGGTTCAGACCGATGAACAGGGGTATCTGGCGGTCGATTATGCCAAGGTTGTGCCGCTACTGATCGAGGCTATTAAGGAAATGAATATAGAGATCGCGTCGTTGAAGGCTCAATTGAAAAAATAGTTGTTCTGACTAGAATACCGGGATCGAACATGCTCAAGCAACCCGGCCGCAGCGCCAGGGACAGCGCCGCACAGCAGGACTCGACAGCAGCCCACAGCGATCCACCTACTTTTAGCAACCGTTTGGCGCAAGAAAAAAGCCCATATCTGCGGCAACACGCTCATAATCCGGTCGCCTGGCATCCCTGGGGTACGGAAGCATTCACCAGGGCGCGGGACGAGGACAAGCCCGTTTTCCTCTCTGTGGGCTATTCGACCTGCCACTGGTGTCACGTGATGGAACGCGAATCTTTCGAAAACCAAGAGATCGCCCGCATACTCAATGCACATTTTGTGGCCATCAAAGTGGATCGCGAGGAACGCCCCGATGTAGATCGCGTCTACATGACCTTTGTGCAGGCCGTGACCGGCGGCGGCGGCTGGCCGATGAGTGTCTGGTTGACTCCTGATCTCAAACCGTTCGTTGGCGGCACGTACTATCCGCCCGAAGAGCGGTGGGGACGGCCCGGACTCAAGTCCATCCTCTTGCATATCGCGGAAGCGTGGAAGAACAACCGGCATGAAATCGTCGCTGCAGCGAACCAGGCGATCCAGCAGCTCCAGGAATACCTGCTCCCACGTCCAACCAACCGTGTGGAGCCGGGTGCCGCTCTACTGGACGCAGCTTTTCAAAAAATTGCCGCCAGCTATGAGCCGCATCATGGCGGATTCGGTGGCGCGCCCAAGTTTCCAAGACCCGTTGTGCTGAATTTCTTGCTCCGGTATCACGCGCGCACCGGCGCGCACAAGGCCCTGGAGATGACCTTATTCACTCTCCACAAAATGGCCCAAGGCGGAATACACGACCACATCGGCGGCGGTTTTCATCGCTACGCAGTGGACAACGAATGGCACGTGCCGCACTTTGAAAAAATGCTCTACGATCAGGCGCAACTGGCCTGCTCCTATCTTGAGGCATACCAGATCACACACGACGCCTTTTACTGCGGCGTGGCGCGCGACATACTCCGCTATGTCCTGCATGACATGACCGGGGAGCAAGGACAGTTTTATTCCGCCGAAGATGCGGACAGCGAAGGGATCGAGGGAAAGTTTTATGTCTGGGAACAGCCGGATATCGCCGCGTGCCTGGGAATTAAGAGCGCGGAGATTTTCAATTATCACTACGGCGTGGAAGCGCAGGGCAATGTCCGCAACGATCCGCACAGCCTGTTTCACAACCAGAATGTTCTCATCGTCCGCCACAACCTTCAGGAGACCGCTGAAAATTTTGCCATGTCGACAGATAGCGTCGACGCTCTCCTCGCCCACAGCCGCAGCACGTTGCAGCACCTTCGCGCACTACGTCCGCGGCCCTTTCGCGACGACAAAACGCTCACTTCATGGAACGGTCTGATGATCTCCGCCTTTGCACGGGCTGCCCAGGTATTAGCGACAGAGGAGAAATCAGCCCCATCGCCTCCTGCCCTATCCGCCTCCTCTTGTCTTGCTGCAGCCGTGCGCGCAGCGCGTTTCATCGCTGCCGGATTATACGACCGGCAAAAAGGCAAGCTGTGGCGATGTTACCGTGAAGGGGACGCGTCCATCGATGCCTTTGTGGATGACTATGCGTTTTTGATTCAGGGATTGATTGACCTCTATGAAGCGTCATTCGATATGGAATGGCTGAAATGGGCGATCGAGCTGCAGACACAGCAGGATGCGCTATTTCACGACTCTGCCAAAGGCGGTTACTTTTCTACGACCGGTCAGGACAGCCACGTACTTTTACGCATGAAAGACGATTATGACGGCGCAGAACCCTCGCCAAACTCGGTCACTGCGCTGAACCTGCTGCGACTTTCGAATATGACCGGTGAGTCAATCATGCGTGAACAGGCCTGTGCCATTTTCTCTGCCTTTTCCGGCAGACTGCATGACGCACCTGACACGCTGCCGCAAATGCTCGCGGCGCTTGATTTCCACCTGGCGGAGCCGAAGCAAATCATCATCGCCGGCCGACCCAACGCACAGGACACAATGGCACTTTTACACCAGATACATGGCCGGTTCATTCCGAATAAAATCATTCTGCTCGCTGACGGGGATTCCGCTCTGAATGAACCGGATACATTCTCCGGATTTTTAAAAAATATTGTTCAAATCAACGGCCAAGCTACAGCCTATCTCTGCGAAAACGGCGCCTGCAAAATCCCGACCTCAGACCCGGCTGAATTAGCATCCGGCCTCGCACAGCCGGGATAAATCTCCGGCTGCGTCCAATCCCGCATGCAAGCCGGCGCCTTTAAACAGCAGCCTCTCTTTCGAAAATTTCTTTTCAAAAAACAGGACATCGAGCCGACCCTGCAGAGTTTCTGCAATACGCGCACCCATGCCGCTCGTGCCTGGCGCCTGCAACCACCCACCGGTGGCACGGTGTGCCGTCACCTGGAGACGATGATGGCGGCTTTGCATTTCTAAATTAACCAGGTGATCCTCCACCTGCAACGCGCTTAGTTTTGCACCGGTATAGGTGGCAAGCCGGAACAATCGGCCATTAAACAAAAAACCTGCAATGAATCCTGCAAAGGATTTGCCGCTCAACCACGGAATCATTGCCAGAGAGATCATCAGGCTGGTCTTTGGCACATCAAAATGGTTGCTTTGCATCCAGATATACGCGCTGGGGAATGAGGAACCCCAGTCTTTTTCCATATAACCGCGGCCGCCATCGAAATCGAGCAGATGATCATTGAGGAACAGCCGTCCGGAGAGAAGATGATCGAGACTGCCGACGCCGTGGTAGCACTGCATGAAAGGCGCCCAGGCATACCAGCCCATGGCCCCGGGAGACCAGATAGTCACAGGCCACTGCTGCAGTTCGGAAAAAATCAACTCCCCGAACAGCCGGATGCCAGGTTCATCAATATCCAAATGAAGGTGATGAGAAGAAAAGTGATTGCCAGACAGCGAAAATGATAAACCTGTGGTCGCGGCCTTGAAAGCTGTCAAAGGATAGCGAATGAAGTGAGTTGTGTTACGGCCGCCTTGCAACACCTGAATGAAGGCGTGACTCTGCACCGTTTGCGGATCCAGGTGCACCCCCGGAATGAGGGCCAACTGTTCTCCGCCGTCGCGGCTGACGCACTTGAAGTACCACCCTTCAAAAAAGGGCGGCCTTTTGCCTGCGCCGTGAAAGCGGAGCGGATCCATAATTTTTCTGATTTTCGTCAGCATTGTGATGTCCGTTTCTAAACGAGAGCATGACATGAATCGGAAATGAGGGTCTGCATTAAAAGTAGGAAAGTCAACCTTGTGAGAGCAGAATGAAAACCAGCGCCAAAACGATCAGCAGCGAGAACGCCAGATGTATCTGCACATTGACGCCCGCAGCCGCTTTCAGTTCATCGGGCCGGTCATGGTAACGGTGAACCAGGCGCCAGGCGCGGAGGAAAAGCAGTAGATAAGGCAACAAGGCTATGAGGATGATCCAGCCTACCGGCTGCAATTGCCAGGCCAGAAAAGCGATGCCCGCGGCCAGCAAAAGATGGATCACCACATAGCCATAGCGCGCAGTCGCACTGCCCAACCGTGCGACCATTCCCCGCTTGCCCGAGGCCGCATCGGCCGGCAGATCAATCATCTGCCCCATCCAAAGTATGGAAGCAGTGCTCAAACCTGTCAACGGCATGGCCGCCAGCACATAAGGATGAAAGCCGACATTCTGACTGAGCGCGCCGGCCAGTACGGCCATGGGGCCGAATGCGAACCAGACGGAAATCTCACCGAGACCGCGCGATGCCAGTTTAACGGGGGCGGCGGTATAATACTTGCTGAAAAAAGCAGATAGTGCGAACAGAGCAATCAGATAAAACCGCATGCGATCCTGCAGCAGAAAGAGCAATACCACCACGGCAAACAATGCCAACAGCAGAGAACAGCGCGCGATTCTGTACATCCGCGGCAGTAATTCCGGATGCTGCACTATCAATCCCGAGCCACCGCTGAAATCGTTGCGATGCAGATTGATGCGATCGGTTCCTTGCAGCGTGTCATAGATGTCATTATACACGTTGGTTGCTGCGTGCAATCCCAATCCCATCACCAGAATGAGCGCCAAACCAGGCCAGGCGACAGAGCCATTGATGATGGCGCCCAGGAGCGCGCCGTTCAGGAGAGGCGCCAGAATCGATGAAAAAAACGGGGCGCGCAAAATCTGCAAAAGAGAAATTTTGGATTCTGGCATGTTCTTCCTATCCTGTTGTGCTATTTAAAAATGGAAAAGAATTTTTTCAAAGCGCCCTGTTCCAACTGAATGATCTGTTGAACCTCGCCGGCATCCAGCCAAACGCCGAGGCACTCGGAACACTCATCGACTTTGAGTCCCTTATAATCGATCTCAACCAGCTGCATTCCGCATTTGGGACATTTCATATGGTGCAGCTGCCTGAGTCGCTTGCGTTCTTCGTTTTTCAGTTTTGCCTGTTTCTCTTCTTCGATTTTGCGCAGCCGTTCGAACTCTTTCCGCGCAAAATATTCTTCTTCCTTTTCAGTCGGTTTGATGGGCATA
>CAYLWO010000148.1:0-12363 GCA_964387285.1 uncultured Cytophagia bacterium
TCTATGCATCAATTTTTGGCCAAAAATAATTTTAAGTGTCGAAGTTGGGCTAGCAGCACCTCATGCTGTATAAGGGGATTGCTTCACTCCATCTGAGAGAATACTCTTTATTCACTACAGTGCCTTCGTTCGCAATGACAAGGTGGACGGATTATTGGGGAAATCATAGTCTAAAAACTGTACCACAAGAATATCTGCCCATCAGGCCAGCATCTCCCGGATCACCTTTAACCGTCGCAGCGATTCCACCACCGCCCGCACCGTGTGATAACTGATCTTCCACTCATGCCCCAGGTAATCCCACTTGACGCGGCCGTCCCGTTCCAGCAGAGCATACCACTCGCCCACCTCGTGATTGATGTTTTTTTCCCAGACAAAATTGAATATCTGCTCAAAGGCATCCCAGTATTTGCTATCGCCGAACAGGATCACAGCATCGAGAAAACCGGTCAGCGCCTCTGCCTGTTGCCAAAACTCTTTCAATGTTTGCGTAGCCGGGCCGTCGTTAGGTCCCTCCACAAAGATGCCGCCATACTCCCAATCCACGCCGTACCGGCAGGCCTGATCGACCATCTTTTTAATGACCGGGAGATAATCGGCCACGTCGGTTTTCAACACCTCCAGCGCCAGTTTTAACAGCCAGCAGAATTCGATGTTGTGACCATAGTTGGTGTTGTTGATGGGACGCGCCGGTTCCTCCACCGCACGATCAGAGCCCCAGACGTCCTGAAACAGAATCGCCGGCAGCGGCTGAAAGGCTCCGTCAAATTGCGCCATGCCGGTGCCGAATTGCGGGTGCAGCATCTTGTCGATCAGCAAAGCGATGATCTGTTCCAGCTTGCGGCGATGGACCGGCGAGCCGGTCAATTCATATAATGTGGTGTAGGCTTCCATCAGATGCATATGCACATCCAGCGTCTTGCGGTCTCCGCCATAGACGCCGCCGGGCTTGAGGGTCCAATCGCGGTGAAACATTTCCCAATAACCGCCCCAATGACAATCCGCTGCGCTGCGTTGAATCACATCAAAAGTTTTTTGCGCATATTCCGCTCCGAGAGCGTCGCCGGTCGCCAATCCATACTCGGCCAGGCTGTAAACGCCAAAGCTTTGCCCATACATGATTTTGCTGTCACGCAGAACTTTGCCTGCGCGATCGGTAATCCAATACCAGCCGCCGTAGGTCTGATCCCAAAAATGGCTGCAGACAAATTCGACGCCCTGCCTCGCTGCCGCCAGACAGCGGCCTTCGCCCAATCCGTTGCGATGGCAGTGGGACATGGTGTAGATCATGCGCAATTGACAGATCAGGGTCTTGTCGGTCTTGCCTGTCGGCTTGCCGTTGCGGTCAAAATAGCTGAGAAAGCCGCCGTATTCGAGATCAAGAGAATGATCCAGCCAAAAAGGCAAAAGCTGATTATGCAGATAGGGCTCAAACAAATCGATGCACCGTTGCACTTTTTCCACCGGCAGCGAAATACGGTTTTTGGACATAGCGCACCTCTTTCATCCTCGTTCAATAAAAAAATCCACATTTTCTTCATTCCGGGCAAACCGGATCGAATCGCTTTGTGGATTTCGTTTAATTTATAAAGCGGCGTTGATCGCGCAATTTCTTCTTCAACATTTCCCGTGCGCGGAAAATGCGCACTTTGACGGTGCCGATAGGAACTCCCAACTCCTCGGATATCTCTTCATAGGATTTATCGTTGACATGGCGCAGCACAATAGCCTCCCGGTACTTGGCCGGCAAACTCTCAATAGCGGCTTGAATGTAATTCTTGTGCTCCTCTTCGATCAAGCCGAAATCCGGTCCTTTGGTCTGTTCATCGGGAAACTCGCGCGTCAAATCTCCATCCTTGGCGGCAATGGGCGTGTCGATGGAAGTGGTTTTCAGCCGCTTTTTGCGAAAGTAATCGATGCAGTTGTTAACCGCGATTTTGTACAACCAGGTCGAGAACGCATATTCGGCGTTAAACGACGGCAGAGAATGAAAAGCTTTGATAAACGTTTCCTGCACCAGGTCTTCCGCTTCTTCGCGCGTCCGCACCATGCGGATGATCAGATTGAAAATCTGCGGTCGATAACGCTGCACAATTTCAGCGCAAGAACGCTGATCTCCGTCAATCGCTCGGCGGATTATTTCTTTGGGCAAAGGATCCATGGTTGCGTTATGATTTTTACTCTTCGTTACCCGGTTCAGCGATTTTTTCAAATTTTGCCATATCCTGGCAGGCCACCGTTTCCTGTTTTTCCTGCGACCAGGACAAGGTCACACGCTCGTTGAACACGTCAACAGCGACCACCTCAGCCGGACCGGAAGGCGTGTTGTATTTTGAGCCAACCGCCGGCAATTTTTCCATCTGCTGTCGATAAAAATCACGCTCATACATCAGACAGCAGAGCAGACGGCCGCAAAGACCCGACAATTTTTGCGGATTTAGGGGCAGATTTTGTTCCTTGGCGCATTGCGTGGTAATCGGTTCAAACTCTTTCAGAAAAGTAGAGCAACACAGATTGCGGCCACAGCTGCCATAGCCGCCGATCCGTTTCGCCTCATCACGTACGCCGATCTGTCGCAACTCGATGCGTACCTTGTAGATCGTCGCCAGATCCTTGACCAGCTCGCGAAAGTCCACCCGCTTTTCTGCGGTAAAGTAAAAGGTGATTTTATTGCCGTCGAATTGATACTCAACATCTACCAGCTTCATGTCCAGATTGTGATCAACGATCTTGCCGCGGCACAGCTTGTAGGCGTCTTTTTCTTTTTGACGATTGGCATGGTAATATTCCAGGTCTTTGAGCGTCGGTTTGCGGATGATGTTATGCATCTCGCCTTCCACCTTTTTTCGCTCCAGCATGGAACCCAGTTGATTCACCACGCCCAGATCTTCGCCTTTTTCAGCTTCCACGATGGCGTAATCGCCGATTTTAAAAGGAAATTGCTGGGAATTTTTATATATCTCTTTGCGTTCGCCTTTGAACAGAATTTCAATCAACATGTTTAACCTTTAATCATTAAATGCCTTTGCAGGCGGACCAACAACGCCATGAGAATCAACTGGATTTGCACATTGCGATCCATCAACTCGATCGATCGTTCCACCTGATCAAAAATTTCATCAAAATCAATTTCACTGAATGCGCGTGAGAATTTTTCCAGCACCTCCAAGCGGTCGACGTTCACCAACAACGGCCGCGCATCAAGTCCGTGGCTTGCCGCATAACGCAACAGCAGTACATCGCGAAACCAGATCAACAAAAGAGAGAACAAATCCTTGAGAACCCGTTTGTCGTATTTTGCCAGGGTCTCTTCAACAAATTCGATTTGCAGCAAGGGATCGCGCAAACAGATGCGCAACAACTCGACCACACAGCTCCGTCGCTCTTCCAGATCCTCCTCCAGCCACTCCAAAGCCCGGCCATAGTTGCCTTGTGCAATCCTGGCAATCAGCCGGGCTGTGCCTTGGGGAACCTGCTTCCTGGTGGTTAACGCCGCTTCGATCTGATCGTCCGTCAGCATGCTGAAGCGAATCTCCTGGCAGCGTGAGAAAACCGTAGCCGGTATCGCCTGTGGTCGGCTGCTGGTGAGCAGCAGATACATATTGGCCGGCGGTTCCTCCAAAATCTTGAGCAGGGAATTGGCTGCTTCCGGCGTCATCTTGTCCGCTTCCGCCAATACCACCACGCGCCAGGATTCCATCGGTTTCAGCGCACTCACGCGGCGCAATTCCCGGATGCGATCAATACCCAGCGTAGGGTTGGCCCAGGGCTTTTTACGCAGATAGGGCTCCTCCGCCATGCTGTCCAGGATTTCCCGCTCCTCCTCCACACTGGCGCCCTTGGGCATGGGAAAATAAAATATAAAATCCGGATGGTTGAAATGACCGACCCGGCGGCAGTTATCGCATTGATCACAAGGTCGATCTCCTTCCGCCCGGCAATATATGGCTTTGGCAAACTCGATAGCCATCGCCTCCTTGCCGCTGCCCTCCGGTCCGGTAAAAAAATAGGCATGATGCAAATGGCGGCTTTTCAACGCGCGCTGCAGAATATTCTTGGACCGTTCCTGCCCGATCACCTGTTGAAAACTCAAACCAACCACTCCTCCGGATTCAGGTTGGTCGTGTTTTGCCAAATTTGAAAATGCAAAACCGGGCCGATGAGTGAACCGGAATCGCCGACTGAGCCGATGCGCTCACCCCGCTTCACCACCTGCTGTTCCTTTACCTGTATATCCTGCAAATGCGTATAGACGGTATAAAAACCGTCATCATGACTGATGATGATGATATTGCCGCGGCCCCGCTGCCAGGTAATAGCTTGCACTTCGCCGTCAGCGACGGTGATCACCGGGTTACCCATACCGGCTTTGATTTCAATGCCCAGATTCTCCGTGATCGTGTTCAGTTCAGGGTGTTTTTCACGGCCAAAATGGCTCACCACCGTGCCGCTGGTCGGCCACGCCATCCGACCCTTTAAATCCGCAAACCGGTTGTTGGGCCTGGTTGCTGTCTCGGTACGACGCGATTCCGGCCGGATAATGGATTTCTGCATTTGGGCGTTGCGCGCTTTTTCAGCTTTGGCAATAAGGTTGCTGATTTGTTTTTCCGATTCCTTGATTTCCTGCAACCGAATCTGCACCAGTTTCTTATTCTGCTGCACCTGGGTTAATAATGTTTGCCGTTTTTTCCGGCTGGCCTTTAAACGGTTTTCCTCCTGTTGCTTTTCCAGCAAACCGCGCTCTTTTTGCGTCATTTCCGAACGCATGTATTGCCGTTGTCGTTCCAGAGAACGCGTACGATCCTGCAAGGCCTGCAGATTGCGACGGTCGTTATCCGTGAGAAGCCTGACGTATTTAGCCCACGCACCCAGCTGCTCCCAGGTTTGCACACTCAATAACAGCTCGACCTCTTTGGCTCTTTTGTATTTATAAAAATACACCATGCGCTCTTTGATCAACTGACGCAGCCGTTCGCACTCGGCGCCGAGACCGTCAATCTC
This sequence comes from uncultured Cytophagia bacterium, assembly GCA_964387285.1. GTDB lineage: Bacteria > Zhuqueibacterota > Zhuqueibacteria > Residuimicrobiales > Residuimicrobiaceae > Anaerohabitans. Next base: position 5,002 of record CAYLWO010000148.1, read on the forward strand.
CCTGCCGCGACGGCCTACCTGATCTTCCAACTGGTTTACGTCAGCATTCAAGGTGCGGACCAGCGAATGCGTCAGATCAATTTCTTTATCCAAACTTGATAACAAGTTCAACTGGGCCGCTTCATCCCGGTTGTGTTTTTGCAGTTCCTTCTCATAGGTAGATGCTTGCTTGCGCAAATCAGCCAGCTCTTTTTTCTTGGCTGAAGCAACATCCGGATCTGCCGATCCGGCCAACACGGCGCTAAAAAGAACACAAATGAGAGTACAGCGCTGTAACTGTAGGTTTTTCATCCTACTAATAAACCCCGCAAAAAACCCAGCCTACTTGATGGAATTTCAAAAAAAGTAATTTGCATAAAAGTACGAGTAAAAGAAGACAAAATCAATAAAAAACACGGCTTTTGAAAATCGACAATCAAAGGGTAGCTGTTTTTCAACTTGACACTCTTGCCGAGGTTGGCTATATTCATGAAATAAAAACAATGAGGCGCGATCTGAACTTGCCAAAAATACAAGAATCGTCCATCCATAAAGAAAACCTGACGGTTTTTTCTGAATTCACCGACCGGGAATTCAGCCGATTTGCGCGGTTTCTCCAGTTGCGTTATTTAGCGGCCAATCAGATAATCTACCAGCAGTCGACCTTGGCGGTTGCTTTTTACATTATACAGAGCGGCAGTGCGGCATTGCAACGAACCATCGGCGCAGGCAAGATGGACCGTCTCGCGCTCATCAAACCGGGGCAAGCGTTGGCCATTGACGCACTGGGCGCCAATGAGAACCGGCATACCGAAACAGCCATCACCCTGGAGGCCTGCACATTGCTGGCATTAACGCGACAGGATTTTCTCATGCTGGAAAAAGCCATGCCCATGCCGACCATCAAACTCGTGCGCAGCGTGCTGCAGCAGGTGGGCCGGCAATGGCTGGAAGCCAAAGAAGAGTATCACGCTCTCGCCGCCAGGTTAACCAAAGCCAACATTCTTTTATAGCTGATGCATTCATATGCCTTTTAATATAAAATTCGATAAACCCAGCCTGCACAAAATTGCATCTCTGTGCGGAATCCTTATCGCTTTTTTACTGATTCTCAGAATCAGCATGACATGGCCCATAACGATAAGGCAGACCATTTTCCTCACTGTGCTCTTGTACGCTCCGATCCATTTATTGAATCATCGTTATATTGCATGCAGACGCCTGACCTGGCTTCCAGCGCTTGTCGCCCTCTTTCTTTTTCTCTTTCCGGGAAAGCAGGCCGCCGACGCCGGCAAGCCGGCTGTCACGGCTGTTTCCCTGCCCAGAAATGCCGATGCCGTGCGTGTGTTGAGGACCAATATTCAACAGGTGCAAAACACTTTACTTATATTCTGCGCCGATGTGCGTCGTTTTTTATTCATGGGACAAAACGTCTGGGCCTGGGCTCTCTTGTTAACAACCCTGATCCAGGTCTTTGGCAAAAGGTTGAAAAGATGGCTTTTTAATAAAGCTCCCGCTAGATGGTTTGAACCGCTCATCCTGTTGCTTGATCATTTGCCGGACCGACTCGCGCGTTACATTGCGATGGAAACCTTGCTGTTTTTTTGTCTTGCTTGCGGATGGGGGATTGCTCTGTACCTCATGGCCTTTCCATCAAGCCTGGACCTGGCTCTGCTGTTCGGCTTGGGCGGCCTGACGCCAACGATCGGCATGTTATGGGCCGCCGGCTTGACGCTGTTTTTTCTGCCCTGGGGCAAAGGCGCCTGGGCGCCGACCATGGGTCTGACCATTTCGTTTGCCGTGCTCTGGCTGTCAAAGCACTTTTTCCTGAATCGTCATCTCCATACCTCCAGGCCACAAACCCATACTCCGCTGATCCTCGCCGGTTTTCTGATTGGTCTGGTGTTTGCCGGATATGCGGGATCTTTTTACGCAGTGCCGGTTTTTTTTATCTCCATGCTGTTTTCGTTTTATGTTCAGGAAATATGGCGCATGCTGCATCCAGACAGGTTCTGACCGTTTCTCCGTTTGCCCTCCCCCTGCATGACAATGGTTGATTTTGCCTTTTAATTTAAAATTCAGAGTACGGTTATCAGGACAGTCATAATATGAAAATATTGATTTTGGCATTTAAAATGTGTAAATTACAATTTATTATCAATTGGGAAATATGACGGAAAATTTAAGTCTGCCGACAACCGTCGCCTTCCAGGGCGACCATTACGCGTTCAGCGAAATTGCCGCGAACAAATTTTTTAAAAACCAGTGCCAATGCTTTCCTAATCGCACTTTTGAAAATGTATTCGAGAGCGTGGATAAAGGATTCGTGCGTTACGGCATTATTCCGGTGGAAAATTCGCTTACCGGAAGCATTCATCGTAATTTTGACCTGTTGCTGCAGCACAGCCTGCACATTGTCGGCGAGGTTTTTTTAAAGATCGATCAGAATCTCATCGCCAATAACGGCGTTGCTTTACATGCGATTAAAAAAATCTACTCCCACCCGCAAGCGTTGGAGCAATGTCGCACGTTTATCTCCAGCCTGAATGTCGAAGCTGTGCCCAGCTTTGACACCGCAGGCAGTGTAAAAATGATCAAAGAGAGCGGTATGCTGGACGCAGCCGCCATTGCCAGCCGATGGGCGGCGCAGGATTATGACATGCAGATCTTGGCGGAGCAGATCCAGGACGAAGCCGAGAATTACACCCGGTTCCTGATCATCTCACGCCAGCCGCAGGCTTTAGGCGCGCCGAACAAGACTTCGGTTGTGTTTGCCATGAAAAATATTGCCGGTGCGCTGTTCAAATGTCTGAGCGTTTTTGCTCTGCGCGATATCGATCTGTGCAAAATCGAATCCAGACCCATGCGCCACAAACCCTGGCGTTACATTTTTTACCTGGATTTTTCCGGACATATGGAAACACCTGAATGCCGGAACGCCATTCGTCATCTGGAAGAGATCACCACCTTTATCAAGGTGTTGGGTTCTTATCCATCGGGCAACGGCGAGCAAGACTGAACGAACCCGATCGCTTGAACAGAATAAAACATATCATCGAATAACAGGAGAAATCACAATATGAAGACCAATACTCCCCAAGGCAATGTCGGCATTCTCGTCGGCGGCGGTCCGGCGCCCGGAATTAACGGCGTGATTGCAGCTGCGACCATTGAAGCCCGACGCAATAATCTGGCGGTTTATGGTTTGCAGCACGGATACAAATGGCTGGTGCGCGACAGTGAAAAAGATTTTAACGATCATGTGCGCGAACTGCGCATCAGCGATGTTTCACGCATTCATTTTGACGGCGGGAGCATATTGTTCACCTCACGCACCAATCCGTCTAAAATTCCAGGCGGCGTCGAAAATGCGGTCAAGCATCTCAAATCTCTGGGCATCAAGTATATGGTCACCATCGGCGGCGACGACACCGCTTTTGGCGCTGTGGAAATTTCCCGCGCTGCGCACGGCGAGATCAAATTCGCGCACGTGCCTAAAACGATCGACAACGATCTGCCTTTGCCGAACAACCTGCCGACCTTTGGCTATGAAACGGCGCGCAATCTGGGCGCCACTCTGGTGAAAAACCTCATGGAAGACGCACGCACCACGGATCGCTGGTATGTGGTGGTGGCCATGGGCCGCCATGCCGGTCACCTGGGCCTGGGCATTGCCAAATCCGCCGGCGCCACGCTGGCCGTCATTTCGGAAGAGTTCGGCGAGCACGGCACCATCTCTCTGGAGCAGGTTTGCGACGTCATCGAAGGCGCCATGCTCAAGCGCCGCGCCATGGGTCATAATCACGGCGTGGTGGTCATTGCCGAAGGCGTGGCCGAACGGTTGGACCAGGAAGAGTTGAAAAAAATGCCCGGAGAGTCGTTGAAACGCGATGTATACGGCAATCTGTTGATCTCGGAAATCGATCTGGGGAAAATCGTCAAAAACCGCATTGAAAAAAGATTTCAAGATCGCGGCGAAACCCGGCAGCTGGTGGACATCAACATCGGTTATGTCCTGCGCTGCGCAGACCCCATTCCGTATGATCAGGAATACACCCGCGACCTCGGTTATCAGGCTGTGCGATATCTGCTCAGCCAGGAAGCCACGCATCAGGAAAACGCCATGATCAGCGTGGACAACGGCCAGCTCATTCCGTTATATTTCAAAGACATCATCGATCCGAAAACCAAAAAAACCGCAGTCCGTTTTGTCGACGTCAAAAGTGAATCCTATCAGGTGGCCCGCAGTTATATGGTGCGCCTGGAGAAAAGGGATCTTGCGGATCCGTCGTTTGTCGAAATCCTGGCCAAAGGCGGCAATATGACCGCAGATGTTTTTATTAAACAATTCGGCTATTTGGGCAACCAATGAAATCATGATCAACGTCCGGACACACCATAACGACTCTCGAATGTTGTGATCACTTGAATAGTGCATCCGGTACGATTGAATCATATCTCTTAAACGCAGAGGCGCAGAGAACACAGAGAAAAAAAGATTTATCCTCTGCGATCTCTGCGCCTCTGCGTTAGTTGGATTTAGCAACGCTAAAAAAATTTACTCCAGGTAAATGAAATCCGTTTAATCCGTTCAATCCGCGTTCGCTTTTTCAAATTTGAGGAAACCATCCATGAATCGACGCACTTTTTTGGCATCAACGACGACCGCCGTGATCGGCGCCGCCGCTGCCAGCCACACAACCGCGCAAGAGAATAAAACCGAAACCAAAACGATCATCTCCTTATTGCAGTCTCAATACGCCTCCGGTCCGGCCACAGCCAATCCGTTTCATCCCGGTTTTCGCGACCAGGATCTCAAACAGACCATGCAAAAAAACATGGACAATATTCTCCGTTTGCTGCATCAGGCCGGCGCAAGAAAATCCGATATCGCCTGCACCACCGAAGACATTCTCGGCCTTTATCCCTGCATGATGGACCTCGACCATCCGCAGCGGTTCACAGACCATTGTGAAACCATTCCCGGACCGTTTACGGATCAACTGGGCCGTGTGGCAGCGCAGTATAACATGTACGTGATTGCCTGCTTTTTTGAAAAAGACAAGGATCGCTGCTACAACACCGCTGTGCTCATAGATCGCAAAGGTCGCATTGCAGGACGGTATCGTAAAGTGCAACTACCGGCCCCGGAAACCTGGGTGTGCACGCCCGGCGACAGCTTTCCGGTTTTCGATACCGACTTTGCCAAAATCGGCATTGCCATCTGTTACGATATGGTTTTTCCGGAAATCACCGCCTGTTACGCTTTGCAGGGCGTGGACCTGCTCTTTCATCCTACCAGCGGTTTTGGCTGGACAGAGGATTTGGGCATCAACACCGTCAAAGTGCGCGCTGCAGACCATACCATGTGGCTTGCAGTGGCTAAAAACGGCAGCGTGCACAGTCCGGGCCGCAGCTGCATCATCAATCCATTGGGCCAGGTGGTGGCGGACGGCGGTTATGATTTGGATACCGTGCTCACCGCTTTTGTCTCGCCCCGACAAGGATGGCAGCAACCGGACTATGCCTATGGCACCGCCATCACCGGTGTGGCTGATATGCGCGCACGCTTGTGTCTGGAACGCAGACCCGACCTGTACAAGCTCATCACCGACCCCAAACCGCCGCTGGCGGCCATGCACAGCGATAAAAAACTGATACGCGGCGCAGACAAAGCCGCGCAACGCGCGGTGGTGGAAAAAATGCGCAAACAGCTCAGCAGAGAGGCGCAGGACACAGAGCCCAAGATCGGCTTGACGCGCGTGGTGCTCTGAGCGTAGGTCGGCATTTATGCCGACATTTCAGCTATGACGTTGAATGAGGACTTCCTATAACCAGAACCATCCATCGCATACTGACCTTTAAAAAATGACGATGTGATTGAAATAAACTTGCCGCAGGGTTGGAGCGACATTCAGAAAACATGGCCGGACATTTCGTCCACGATAAGAAAAAAGATGATTGCAGATATGCAGAACGCGCTCTCCAAACAGAGCCTGGTCATCAGGCTCATTTTGGAGCACTCTCCGGCGGCATCATCCCCGAAGCGATTCGGACGTGTCGTCTTGCAGCTGTGCCCTCGGTTGAGAAATCCGGTACGGAACAACTGTAACGTATCTCATGATTTATTAGTATCTCCCCCCTTCTACCTGCCACCTTCTACCTTCTCACTTCTTCCTTGCATTATTTCATTCTTTATTGTAAAATAATTACAGAAACAAAGGAGGTCGTCCATGATTGCTTATCGTAATTCTTTCATGAACTACGCCCTGATTGTCGGCAGTCTGCTCGCCGTGATCCTCATCCTCGCCGCCACCTCTGTCGAGACCATCGGTTTGCTGGAATATATACCGCTGTTGACGATCATTACCATTTTGATTTTGTTCTACAAACTGAATACGACGGTGGAGCACGGCGTTATCGTCTGCTCCTTCGGACAGGGCGCTGTTACCCAAACCATCCGAGTGCGCGAGATCGCTTCCTGCCGGGTCGTGTCCATGCCCTGGTGGCAGTTCTTCAGCGCCGGCTCTTCCGGTTATATCTGTTCCACCATTATCAATCATCAAGGCATAGAGCTTTGTTTTACAACAGGAAAAACATTCCGCATCAGCAGCAATGAGGCGGACTCGCTGTTAGAGGCGGTTCAAGATGAGATGAAAAAATATCCTTGCGTCTCACCCGCAACACATCCCTGACCTGGCTGGTTTTCAGCGAACAGCAAATAATGAAATCAGTCCGAATCCTGCAGCGAAAAAATGTGTCAAGCTTTTGCTACGGTTTCATTAGTGAAATTCGTGCCGTTCGTGGTCAAAACTTCAATTACACTAATAGACAAAGAGCATTTTTGATTTGGTTGCCTTCGTTTGTAAATTGATCTGTGTAATTAAAAATGGAACAAATCGGGTAAGAATCAAGGGACAAAATCAGCAGCATGACCTGGAAGCGCCGATCTCCTGATCGGCGAGATTCAATTTACACGCCCGCGCGGGGCGCGACAATTAACTCTCCAGAATCATTCTTTTTATTTTTAAGCTATTTCTTTTTTATTTAAACATGGGCGTTGACCCGCCATATAAGATTACGAAAAACTAGATGATAGACAAAAACCGAATTCCAAATTATTGTGATGCGCTTATGCCTATCCCACTAAATATTCCGCTACTAATGTCAGATGAAATTGAACAGGCTATGCATACGAAAGATGACAACCTTCGCAAGGATAATTGACCGTTAATTTTTACAGAAAAGTAAATATGATAAAGGCGTGTAAAGAGAGTGCTATCCTTCGCCGCCAGGCGGCATCCATTCAATCAATGGAAGATGAAACATCGCTAATCCCAAGGGGATGGACAGACAAACTCCCCAAGACTGCTTGGGATCAGT
>CAYLWO010000149.1:0-12101 GCA_964387285.1 uncultured Cytophagia bacterium
TTCATCGCACCTCCGCGTCTTTGAGCGGCCATTGCGGATTTTCAGTACGGGCGCCATCCAGATATTCGGTAAGAATTCGAATGACCTCCGGATGGTTTACCGCCACATCATTTTTTTCTCCCGGATCCAGAGTCAAATCATACAGCTCCAGGGGACCAGCAGGCCGATGACGGATCCCTTTCCAGGAGCCCCGGCGTACGGCTTGTTTGCTCGATGGGCCTTCATGAAATTCCCAATAAAATTGCTCATGTCGAATCGGCTTTTGCGCTAACAATAACGGCACGAGGGACAAGCCGTCGACATGTGCAGGCATCTTCACCCCGGCCAGGTCGCAGCAGGTCGGTAAAAAATCCCAAAACGCACAGGGCTCATGGCTGATTCCGGGCATTATATGATCCGGCCAGCGCACGATCAACGGCACACGGATTCCGCCTTCATAGAGATCCCGCTTGATGCCTCGCCAGGGCCCATTGCTGTCAAAAAAATCCGGATCATTGCCGCCTTCGCGATGCGGGCCGTTATCGCTGGAGAAAAAAACGATGGTCCGCTCGCTCAAGCCCAGGTCCTGCAATTTTTGCAGCATTCGACCGATATCCCCATCCAGGCGCGTGATCATGGCAGCCAGGCCCTTTTGCGCTTCCGGCCAGCTTTCACTCTGATACGTTCCCAGCGCCGGGACCTCAAGACCGTGATGATTGAAAAAGCACGCTTCATTGTTGGCATGGGGAATGGTAGGCGACCAATAAAGAAAAAACGGTCTGCTGGAATTTTTTTCTACGAAAGCCAGAGCCTCTTCGGTAAAAAGATCAGGACTGTATTGTAGACGCGTTGAGGCATAACCACTCAATTCATTTGCATCGCCCGTTGGCGCCGGTTGTACAATGTTTTGCAGCGTTACTTTTTGTTCATTTCGCCAGAGAAAAGCCGGATAGTAATTGTGCGCATGCCTCTGATTGAGATAACCAAAAAAATAATCAAAACCCTTGCGCGTCGGGATGCCGCTCGAGTTCTCTTCTCCCAAACCCCATTTGCCGATCAGAGCGGTCGCATACCCCGCTTTTTGCAGATATTCGGCAACGGTTGCATCTTCCGCTAAAAGCGGCAGTAAAGAATTGCCGCGAATTCGACTGTGCCCGGTATGCATGCCGGTCATCAGGCAACAGCGCGAAGGAGCACATACGGTGCTGCCGGCGTAATGATCGGTAAAGCGTATGCCTTCATCGGCCATTTGATCGAGGTGCGGCGTTTTGATCCGCTCTTGGCCGTAACAGCCCAGATCGCCATAACCAAGATCATCGGCCAGTATAAAAATAATATTAGGTTTTGATTGACCACCTGGCCGACATCGATTCGACAGACTCCAGGCCACAGCCGCTGCTGCCGCGGAGCGATTCATGAGAGAAAGGAAATGCCTTCGATTCATGAGAACGAATCCTTACTTGATTTCGATTACCTCGCCTAACAGTCGGATCGTTTTAACCAAACTGTTTTTATCCGGCAAGGCCCCAGCTATCGATATAACATAGGAACCGGGCGACACGAGTTCTCTGCCTTCGACATCGATGAGCGAAAAGGCCTCAGGACGCAAGGTAAAGGCCACGGATTTTTTCTCACCCATTTTTAAAAAAACTCTTTGCCAGCCTTTCAAGGCTGTCAATGGATCGACTGCGGATCTGGTATTATTTGAAACGTACAGTTGTACAACCTCTTCGCCATCCATGGTTCCGGAATTTTCTACATCCACAGTTACAGTTATCTCTGACTTGATCTCTGCGGTTTCATCGACCTGTAGATTACTGTAGGTGTAGGTCGTATAACTTTTACCATAGCCGAATGGAAAAAGCGCTGTTCCGGTGAAATAGCGATAGGTGCGGCCCTGCATAGCATAATTGTTAAAAGCGGGAAGGTCGTTTGCCGATTTATAAAATGTGACTGGCAATCGTCCTGATGGATTATATTCGCCGAACAGCAAGCGAACCAGAGCGGTTCCCGTTGCCTCACCTGGATAAAAGGCCTGTACGATGGCCGGCAAATTCTCATTCTCCCAATTCAAAGCTATGGCGCTGCCGCTGAAATTAATCAATACGATCGGCTTGCCGGTTTTGTGCAGGTCGACCAATAATTCCTGTTGCACTTGCGGTAAATTAAGATGGGTGCGATCACCATGAGAAAATCCGTCAATATCGATCGGCAACGCCTCGCCTTCCAAATCAGCGGAAATGCCGCCGCAAAAGACAACGACGTCAGCGCGTGCCGCAGCTGCTAAAGCCTCTTGACGATAATCGTGGGTCGTATCGATCCACTTAAGAACAGCGGAGGGTTCAATGGTGTTGCCGCCGTGCGATCCGGCTATCTGCCATGTGGCGGACAGGGCATATTTTTTCCCTTTTTCGAGCCTGATGCCTTCGTTGCTGATTTTATTTTTTTCAATTTCCACGGTTACATTTCCGCCAAATTGGTAAACGCCAGACTGGTTCGGCACTAGCCATCCGGTCCAGCGAACGGAAAACTCTTCTTCGATCAGATTATGGACCGGCGATTTTTGCCACATGAAATCGACTTTCGGATCAATGCGCAACAGCGCAGGTTTGCCTTCCCAATTAGGATTGTCAAAGTATTCTGCTTTTAATCCAGTGATTAATTTACCATTTTTTTCATGGAACAGAGTAGTTGCGTCGACGACCTGCATATCGCCGTATCTGCCCGGGACCAGAGGACAACCCTGGGTATAATAGACATCTTTCTCTCCCAATCGTTCGCGCATCGCTTTGAACGGCGTGGTCGGCTGAATCGGATTGCCGTGATAATTGCCGATCAGGATAGCAGGATTATTTGCATTGGGTCCGATGAGCGCAATTTTTTTCACATTTTTCAATGGCAGCAGGCCGTTGTTTTTCAACAACACCAGAGACTTTTCAGCCGCTGCAAGAGTCAATTGCAAATGTTTTTCCGATCCCACAACGGACAGAGGAATTTTTGAATAAGGAACCAGTTCCGGCGGATCGAACAGGCCTAACAGGAAGCGCGCTCTGAACAATCGTTTTACCGAAGTAGTGATGTCTCTTTCGTTGATGATGCCGTTGCGAATATCAGAATCGAGATGATCGGTGATAAAATGACGACTGGTCTCGCAGTTGAGATCAGTGCCGGCAGAAAGAGACCAACCCCATGCGCGAGATGGATCAGGAACCAGATTATGAGCGTTCTTGTGGTAAAAATCAGTAATAGCGCCGCAGTCGGAAACGACATAACCGTTAAAACCGAACTGTTTGCGGAGGATGTCGGCCAGCAAAAGATCATTGCCGCAACACGGCCGGTCGCGAAAACGGTTATAGGCGCACATCACCGATTGTACATTGGCTTCACGCACCGCCGTTTTAAAGGCAGGAAGATAGGTGTCAAACAGGTCGTGGTTGTTGACAAACATATTGTCCGAGTGCCGCGTAAATTCGGGGCCGCTGTGCACCGCATAATGTTTTACGGTTGCCACCGCTTTTAGATAGTTCGGATCATTGCCCTGCAACCCCTTAACAAAGCTTACGGCCATCTGGCCGGTCAGGAATGGATCTTCGCCATAAGTTTCCTGGCCGCGTCCCCAGCGCGGATCGCGAAAGATGTTGATGTTGGGCGTCCAGAAAGTCAGACCGGTATACACACTGCGTATATTATTGTCGCTAAAATAATGGTGTTTGGCGCGGGCTTCATCGCTGATGGCCGTGGCAATACGGAACATCAGATCCTGATCAAAGGTCGCAGCCAGGCCGATGGCTTGCGGGAACACCGTCGCCCTGCCGGCTCTGGCCACGCCGTGCAGACACTCGTTCCACCAATCATAAGCCGGGACGCCGAGGCGTTCGATGGCTGCCGCGTGATTGAAAAGCTGACTGACTTTTTCCTGCAGCGTCATTCGTGCAACAAGATCATCGACCCGCGCGTCAATGGGCAACTGGGTATTTTGATAAGCCATGGGAGATTTGCTTTGGCTGAAAATCAAGGAACATGACAGCAATAACAATCCTGCGACGAGTTTTGACATGAGTGTTCTCCTCCTTCACAAAAGTCAGATTTTTTCATAGCTGTAGTCACCTGATTGAATTTTTAAAGCGACACTTCTTGACGGAGCGATCAACTGCATATGCAAAAGCGGAAAATCCTGCAAGTGCAGACTCGCCAACTTTAATCTATGGCGATGGAAATCCGATAAAGAGACGATTCATTTCTAATAATCAACGAATTCTCCACAATAGCCGGTGTCGCAAAAATCTCACCCGGCAGTTTGTTCTCCGCTGCAATCTGTAACTCTTGGCCCGCTTTTAACACCGTGGTCTCTCCTTTTGCCGAGGTTAAATAAACATGGCCATCAGCATAAACCGGAGACGAATTATACTTGTTTTTCATTTTTTTACTATAGAGTGTTGCTCCGGTTTTGGCATCTAATGCGAGAAGCATGTTTTTAGTGTCTACAGTGTAAATAACGCCGTCCTTAATCAAAGGAGTCAATAATTGCAAAATAGGACTTTTGACACGCCAACGAACATGCGACTTGGTCACATCTCCGTGACCGGTCGGATCGACAGCCATCAATTCCGCATATTTATCTAAAAGTGCTGGAGTCACAAAACTCGTATAAAAATAAACCAGGCCATTTTCGGCAATCGGCATGGCAATGGTCGAGTCCTCTCCCTGGACAACGCGCCATACCTCTTGTCCTGTATGCACATCATAGGCGATGCACACGGCTGCGCCGTTGGAAACAAGCAGGTCTCTGCTCTGAACCGTAAGCACAATGGGCGTCGTGTAGGCTTTTTTGCCAATCGGCGCCAATGGATCGTACAGTTCTTGCGGTCGCTCGGTTTGCCAAATGGTTTTGCCCGTGGTTTTATCAAGCGCGACGATAAATTGACGGTCACTCCCCTCATAGTGCAAAATCAGCATCTGCTCGTAAAGAATGGGAGAAGAACCAGGGCCTTGCACGTGGTCACAGAGCAGATCGCGTCTCTGCCAGATTATTTTACCGTCTCTGGTGCCGAGACAGGCAGTGCCGGAACTGCCGAAATGAACATAGACAAATCCTTGCTCCATACACGGCGTAGGCGTTGCATAACTGTTGACCGAATGCTTTTTATAAATCTCCTCCTGTTTGAAAATGGGCCGGTCGAAAAGAACCTGGCCTGATTTGAAATCAACGCAGATGGCTGACATCTCTCTGCCATCCGGCGTTGCGGTCGTCAACCAAATCTGATTCTCGTAAACCACCGGTGAAGACCATCCTCTGCCCCTGATGTCTGTTTTCCAGACCACATTTGTGGATTCACTCCAAACGATCGGCGGTTTTTGATCCAGGGAAATGGCGTCACGGTTACTGCCGCGGAAATGGGTCCAGTGGCCTGTTTGGGCGAAAAGGAAAGAGAACTGCAGGAAAAGAAACAGAGTACTAGTCCGAAAATTTACGCACTTTTTCATAATTGTGGTTCTTTCTGATTCAGGCTTTGACAGATGAACGCACTGGTCGTGAATTCGGCCTGCCGCAACCAGCGACAAGGCAAACGAATGCTCGTTATCCGGTAATGCAAAGCCGGGATTCCGACGTGAACGTCGATTCTCCGAATAACAACAGAAAATTTCTGCTGTTAGCAGGCGTAAATAAATTAGTCATTCGTAAGTGGAAAATCAAGCGGATTAATCTTTTCACAACCTGGCTGATATCGGGCAAGTATGGAAATGCCCACAGGGTAAACTTGTTTTCTCGATTTTTCTGGATCTTAAAAGGTCTGGTTTCACCTGTAGAAATTTTTATGGTATAAATTTTGCAATGTCTTTTTTGCAAAAACCAATTTTTTATATACCGCGCATAACCTTATGAAAATAAACACTTGTTTTTTGGTTGGCTATATATCTTTCAGGTACTCTGTCGCATATTTATACCAGTATTTTCTTCAGATAACGAAATTCTGGTTAAATAGCAAAAATCTGGTCAAATGACCATGTTGATTCACTGGCTTGGAGTAACTCTGGAAAAATACCCGACGGATCATTGCACGAGAAGCGAGAACTAGTTATCCATCCCTGGGCCAGATCATCAGATGATACAAAATTAATATTGGGAGGTAGTAATGAAAAAAACGTTGCTATTTGTATGCTGGTTGATCATTCCCAACGTGATTCTTCATGCACAGATTCTCATCAAAAACTCTTCCCAGAATGAAATTGTGCGTATTACGGAAACCGGCAACATGGGCGTGGGAGTTTCCAATCCTCAGGGACGGTTGGAAATAAAGGGCAGTACCAATTTACCGGCGCCAAACAGCGGTCAAATAGTCATGCAGAACGCATCCGGGATTGTAACAACTTCACTATCGAGCGGATTACATCCCGGCAACCAGGTAGGTTCCATGGGCTACATGGCTTTTCATTCCCATCAAACCACTCCACTCGATCTATGGTCCGAGATTATGAGATACACCCTGAACGGTGTCGGTATCGGTAATACCAATCCTTCCGCGCTGTTGGAAATCGGCAGTAGCTCGGGTATAGATCCGAACCGTACTGTGCAAGGCGCGGCCGTGCAAACAACAGCGGTCGATTTGCCGTCATTGAAAATTCATAACATTGCACAGGATGATGCCTTGTACTATGTACTGGGCGTTGATGGCAACGATGAGGTTAAAAAACGTTCAGTTGCATCATTTCCAGGCGGCGGCGGTGGCGTCGGCGGCTCGGGCATTGCCACACGAGTGGCGTTTTGGGCCGGATCGCCGGGTGTTGGCACAAGCACTTTAACCCATTCGGCAAATCTTTTTTGGAACAACACCAACAGCTTTCTCGGCATCGGCGTGACAAATCCTCAAGCCAGATTACACACCAACAGCACTGTGCGATTTGAAGCCTTGGCCGGTGTTGGTGTTACCAATCCGACTCCAAATGCCAACAAGGTCGTGTTTGCGAATACGAACGGCGATCTGCTGGCCCTTGGCCTTGGCAGCACTAATCAATTCTTACGGGGCGATGGTCTGTGGGCTCTACCTCCATCAGGGGAAACCATATGGCAACGCAGCGCTGCGGGAGACATTTCGCCCAAAACCGTAACCGATTACGTCGGCATCGGCACCACCAATCCGGAAGTCCAGTTGGAGGTTTACAATCCGACATCCCATGCACAGATGTTTATAAAGAGCCAGGGAAGTTATGCAGCCATTTACATCAACAATACGCCCAGCAATAATGCCTATGGCGCTTATATCGGTCAAAAAGGAACGGATCACGCCCTCAGATTTGCCATGAACGGCTCTAATTTAGACAATCCGGATATGATCCTGTCCGACGGCGGCTATGTTGGCATCGGATTATCCAATCCACAGGTTCGTTTTCATACCACAGGCGGAGTCCGTTTTCAAGCATTGGCCGGCGTCGGCGTGACTAATCCGACAGCCAATGCGAACAAGGTGGTGTTTGCGGACGTGGACGGCGATCTGCTCGCGCTTGGCCTCGGCAGCACCAATCAGTTTCTACGGGGCGACGGCTTGTGGGCTTTACCTCCATCAGGGGAAACCATATGGCAACGCAGCGCTGCGGGAGACATTTCGCCCAAAACCGTAACCGATTACGTCGGCATCGGCACCACCAATCCGGAAGTCCAGTTGGAGGTTTACAATCCGACATCCCATGCACAGATGTTTATAAAGAGCCAGGGAAGTTATGCAGCCATTTACATCAACAATACGCCCAGCAATAATGCCTATGGCGCTTATATCGGTCAAAAAGGAACGGATCACGCCCTCAGATTTGCCATGAACGGCTCTAATTTAGACAATCCGGATATGATCCTGTCCGACGGCGGCTATGTTGGCATCGGATTATCCAATCCACAGGTTCGTTTTCATACCACAGGCGGAGTCCGTTTTCAAGCATTGGCCGGCGTCGGCGTGACTAATCCGACAGCCAATGCGAACAAGGTGGTGTTTGCGGACGTGGATGGCGATCTGCTCGCGCTTGGCCTCGGCAACACCAATCAATTTTTACGGGGCGACGGAACCTGGCAACAAGTGCTGGGCGACAATCTCGGCAATCATCTTGCCACACAATTTTTACGCATGAACGGTCAGTGGATCACCAACAACGATACCGCTGTTCAATCCGAAACAGAGGGCATTTATATTAAAGATGAAATTCCGACGAATGACTATCAAGGCGGCGTCGGCATCGGTTGCAGTCCGATAGCGCGCTTGACTGTCGGCGGTCAATGGATACTCCATAACGATGCGCCAAGTAATCCAACCTACCACGGCATCGTTGCCAATGCACAAATCAGCAGCTCAAACACCTCCTACACCTACCCCAACGAATCGGCTATCAGCATCAACGGCGGCATCAATCCCATTGAGGCAGACGGTGTCGCCACGGTAGAAACAAGATCCGGAACATTAGGCAGTCTGGTCCATTGGAACGATTACACATTAAGCCTGGGCATTTTAGGGCACCAGCACTATAAAAACGATGCGAATGATTGGGGATTTTTAGCCGGCATCTATGGTTCCGTGGGTATGCGTACCGATTGGACCTATAATCCAAGAATGCAAAACGATAGAGTCAGCACCTATGCAGGTTATTTCTGGAATAATAATCCATCTGATAATGGCGAGCACAATTTCACTGTTTTTGCCGCCGGCCAGTCGAAAAATTATTTTGGCGGCAGGGTTGGCATACGCACCACAACTCCGCCCACTGCACTGGCGGTATTAGGTCTTACCAGTCCGGCGCCGAGCGGTACGTTCCCGTTGGTCTACAACCCAACCGATGGAGGCTTTTATTACAGCTCTGTCTCTTCAATGACCATAAAAGAGGACATCCGTCCCCTTGATGTTGACCTGGAGCGCGTGCTGCAAATCGATCCAAAAACATATAAATACAAGGAAAACGGAGTGGAGAGCGTTGGTCTGATCGCAGAAGATTTGGACCTGTTGGGATTCAAGGAACTGGTGATATATCAAAACGGCAGACCGGAGGGCGTGCAGTATGATAAAGTATCGTTGTATCTCTTAAATGTCATAAAGGATATGAACAAACGGATCAAAATACTGGAAAATCGGAATAACTGAATTGAGCAATGCGCGCCTAAAAAGCAACCTAGCGAAGGCTTGGAAGCTTCGCTAGGTTTAGGCAACCGCACAATTCAGATTTTTTTACCCTCGCCCGGCAGATGGCTGGATGAATCGGAATCTGCCGGAGGGATGCCATAGAGACTGTGCCAAAAGCCACGGTACCGTATCATTCCCGCTTTATAAGGTGAGGAGTCTGTTCGCGGATCAACTCGACTACCTGAAAACCTTAATCCGTTTGCCGCTGGTGTGTCTAATTTTCAGGATGCCGCCGGAAGTTAAAGGCTGCCAGGTCCACCCCTCTGCCTGCAAAACCTCTATCCTGCTCAAATTCAGCCGATCATCAACAGTAATCCTAGCCGGCAGCGTCGTTAACCGAAGCGTTTCCAGCGCATCCCTATCAAAGGTTTGATAACATAATAAAGTTTTTTCGAATTCTGCCGGAGAAACATCCGGCCGGAGTGTCTTGTTGAAATCCGGATAATAATCGGCCTGGCAGATGACGGATGTCGAATGCAAAATATGATTCGCGTTTGCCGGCGCCAGATTCGGCATGACGGCCATGGCGCGCAAAAAATGTCGCATGTAATCGCCGTAACCATCAGTCAGCCAGACCTCATCACGGGGATAACAATTTTTACCATCCCCATCCACCATATAGGTGGCCCAGAGCAGTTGTCGCACGGCATTATCTATCCGCGCTTGCTCATGTGTGAGCGATGCATACAAAAGTTCGGCCGCAGCCTGGCGCGAGGTATGACTGTTGCCGGGGGTTTGATAGGCAGTCTGTTCATTGACAACACGCACGCCGTATTTGGCCCAGTTGTCGTTGCCAAGTTTCTGATAAACCCAATTAAAAATATCCTGCACCTGATGTCGCCATTCCGGGAAACGCTGTGGATTGAGCATCATATAGCGGGCAAAGGTAATAGCGTTGATCTGTGTGTCAGACCAACCGCCGATATCTTCAAAGAACGGACCCCATTTGTTGGTTTGCAACGGATATTTTTTCATCCATTCAAGAATAATATCACGGGCCTGTTTATAAAGCGCCGGCTCGCCGACTTGAAGCTGGATCAGCTGATCGAAAAGTTGCAGCGTTCCAACCCAATTGGTCGTATAGCACGATGCCGTGGTATCGTTACGTTCACCCCGGTTGGTGATCAGTTTACCGATTTCACCGGTAAGCGCATGGACCTTGAATGGCAATGGTGAACTATCGTTATTACCTGTTCGAGTATGGTGCGCCAGAGTAGTAGCAATGGCGGTTGCAGATTGTAAATAATGGCGATTGCCGGTGATTTTATACAGCGTAACCAGCTCGTCGCCAAAAGAACCGGCTTTATCCGGTTGCGTATAGTCCTTGCCAATAACCATATCGCCGTCATATTCACCGGAATAGATGAGTGTATTGTACGGAAACGGTATATCAGGCCATGCTGCGTCACCCGGGGATAGTGAGTGGCTTAGATAATAATCAGCGATGAATTTCATATTCTCTTTGACTTTTTCATTGCCGGTATAGGCGTACCAGAGCGCCCAGGAAGAAAGCGCCATGGACAATTGATCGCCGCCAATGCCGCGTCGGTCATTGATAAGAGGTCGCCACACCTGATGGTTCATATAATAAGGCAAGCCGTTGAGGTCTGTGCGCATGGTATCCCAAAAACTCCACACCGCATGCAGGACATGATCAAAAGCGATGCCCGGGTCCTTATCATGCCACGATAAAATGTTTCCGTCTGCATCGGTTTTAATGGGATGAAAAACCAGGAAACCCTCTTTGGTCTTATCGTAATATGGCGTCTGGCTTACGAGGCCGGGTGGATGGACCAGGGAAAGACAAAACAGCACGGCAAAAAATAATGGCGACAAAAATCGGATCATCTCATTTCCCCATTCTGTATAGTTGGAAAAACTGTACAAACCAAAGCAAGTTTAAATAAATTAAAAAACAATGTCAAGTGAATAGTAAAAAGGAGCGTTTTGCAGCAACGAGATGATGTTAAAATTGAATCTTTTAGAGAGTTTGGTCATCTAAAGGATATAAAAAGAGATGACCTCAAAAAGTACAGGGAGGATTCATGAAATCTATAATGCTGTTATTAGTTTCTACATTTGCTTTGTTCGCAGCCTGTGGTCAAAAAGTCGAATCAGGCGAGAGTGCAAAATCCTTTGGCGCTGACCTGCGCCTGCAAACCCTGGACGGCAAAACCGTGACTCTTGCGGATTTTCACGGCAAGGTGGTCATTGTGGACCTCTGGGACACCTGGTGTCCACCCTGTCGCAAAGGGATTCCGCATTTCATCAATCTGCACACCAACTACCAGGCCAAAGGACTGGTGGTATTGGGCGTCGCTTTGGGACGGGAAGGGCGTGAAGCTGTGGTCAATTTTATCGAAAAGGCAGGCGTCAATTATACTAACGTTATGGCTACCGAACAGCTGATAAAAAGCTTGTCCCCTATCGAGGGCATACCGACAACGTTGGTACTGGATAAAAAAGGGGCCATATATAAACGTTACGTGGGTTATCGGGATTACGCTGTTTTTGAAAATGATGTTCAGTCGTTGCTCAAGCAGTCTTAATGAGAGAAAGAGTGCATATGAAGGCCATTGTTAAACGGGTACAAGACCTGGCCCTGGCTGCCAAGGCTGATTCAAATCACTGGGTGATGATGGATGCCGGTGAAACCACCGGCGGAGGAGATGCAGGCGCCCGGCCGCTGGAACTGGTGCTTATGGGACTGGGCGGCTGTACCTCCATGGATGTGTTGACGATTTTGCAGAAAAAAAGAGTCGCCCTGGACGATTATGAAGTGTTGCTGGAGGCAGATCGGGCCGAAGAACATCCCATGGTGTTCACCAACATTAGAATGAAATTTATTTTTTACGGCCATAACATTCCGGAAGAAGCGGTCAAGCGGGCCATAGAGCTATCTGAGACCAAATACTGCTCGGTGTCGGCGATGCTGAGCAAAACCGCAAAATTTTCAATTGAATATGA
>CAYLWO010000150.1:0-12080 GCA_964387285.1 uncultured Cytophagia bacterium
ACCTTGCGAAGGTTGGGAACCTTCGCAAGGTTAAAGCAACCGCTATTGGCCTCATGTCAACAGGACCATGTTTCTTGTTGCCACGCAAGATTTTTCCGGCAAATTCAAACCAATGGTTGAGGGGAATTGCCCGGAATGAAAAAATCCGATAAATTGCCCAGTCCAATAAAAAGAGGACTTGGCGCCTCATTTTTTCTCTACGTGAAAACCTTGTTCAACGAATCAGCAACATTTTTTTCAAATCCACAATTCCGCCCGCCTGCAAGCGGTACAGATATACCCCGCTTGGCGCCATCTGGCCTTGTTCATTCCGTCCGTGCCATTGAGCGGCAAATCGCCCCGCAGGTCTTTCCCCGTCCACCAATGTCTTAATCTCTTGTCCGAGCAGATTGTAAATCGCCAATCGTATCTGTGCCGGTTGCGGCAATTGATATTCTATGGTGGTTTCAGGATTGAAAGGATTGGGATGATTTTGCATCAAGACAAAAGAGGTCGGTGCAAAAGTCTTTTGTTCTCTGACTAGTGTTGCCGTGCTTTTTGTCAAACAAAGATTTAGATGAACGGGGTTGGAGTCAAGTCGCAAAGGGCTTGAATTGGCAGGAATATTATCGGCAACAAAATAGGACGACGTGCCCCAAAAGAAATTCATATTTCTCTTGTCCATTTTCTTGTCGATCCAATAGTCAAAAGGATCTTCTTGATTTAATGGAATCGCACTGCCGTCATGCCATTGATCCAGGTATTCCCATGAGCCGATGTCGCTTCGTAAAAAATAATCCCCGCATGCCAGGCCACGGAGATCAAAGGATCCGATCCTCAAAGTTGCCATGGCAGCCAAATGTCCCGTCCGGTCGTAGAGGATCATTCTATCATAGCGTCCTAATGGGGCGCCTGATCGTGGGGAATTAGGGTCGCTTAGCGCCGGATGTCCGGAAACAGCATCGATCACGTTGCCGGAGATTTGCGCCAGGCCCTCAACTACTCTAATGTCGGCGATTGCATTGCACTTTTTTAGCACCGATACCGCTGCCGAGCTGTCATCGTCAAATGTTTTCCCACCGCCATAATAAGCAGCTGTGCACTCGACATGGTCAGCCAATTCTTTGCGAAAATAGCAGCACACTTTGTAATCTCCCTCCGGGAGGTGGCTGACGCAATATCTGCCGTTAAATCCCAAATCATCCCAACCTGCAAATTTGCCGGAGCGGGCGTCAAAAGCTGCGACAACTGCGGTATTCATCAGAGAGGAAAAATCAAAATCAGAGACAATCTGACCGCAAATAGCGCCGGCCTCCTGCATGACAATATGCAGATTTCGCACCATGCCTGTATCAGGGACCATGACGGTGGTTGCATCGCCCATATCCGGCACATTGCCATAATAGGTGCCGACAAGATAAGGAAAATCATCATTAGTGCGCGCCAGTATCCTGAAATTACCGCATAGATTTTCGATCCCATACAAGCCGTTTTCATCCGTTTTCGTCATACCGATCTTTTCCCCGGTATCGGCATTGTATATAAAAATAAATGCTTCTGCCATGGGTGTATTACCTCCTGCCTGCCAGACCCGGCCCGAAACACCACCGCCGCTCAGATGCAGTTCTACATCAACCGTATCCCCAGGAATTAATTCGACAAAATCAGCCTGGCGAAAAGAGTGCACATCCCCAAGAAATTTATGGGCGAATGGAAAATCCCATGTTTTAGAAAACTCTGGCGGGTGTAATTTGTCCTCAATATTTAAATAATAATCTCCAAATGAATAGCTAAAAAATGTATCTTCTGGTCCAGTGAACGGCCAAATAACACATGTATACCTGTCTGGAACGAGAGAAAGAAAGCTTGCTCTATAAGAGTTATTATTATGATATTGCCCATAATGCAATGTGTAGAGCTTCCAACCATGCTTCACGCGTCTTACCAACTGTCCCTTTTGATCAAATACTTTAATCCCTAACGCTAGAGCCGGGCGCCAGGAACCTAGCTTTAGATATATCTGCTGAGTTTCACCGCTGCCTGCTTTGACGACTGTGGCATCCCCCAGTGAAACGGCATTGTCATAGAATTTCCAGCCATACCCGTCTGCAGTGCCGACCAGAAAATAACTGCCTGGCGATACTTTAACGCAATAATTGGGATTGCCGGTGGATGGATTAAAATCATATAAAGATGTATAAACGCGCCCGCCTACCGAATCCACGGGATAAACCATACAACCCATAGCGTTTGTCGTGACAGGATTACTGTCAGAATCAAGTAAAGATACATTTAACGTACTGGCTCGTTCAAGGGCAAAATCTATGTTTGTTATTTCTTCTTCTCTCCCCTCAATTGCAATTGGCCTGGCATTCAACCAGTTTTTTGCCTGGTTATAAAAAGTATATGAACGGCCCGAAGAGGTAAGCGCTATCTTGTAATGACCCGGCCCAATGCCGGCAATTTTATATCTTCCGGAATTATCCAACCGATAATTTTTTATGTCGCAAATATTCCCGGTCAGGTAATCCGACTGAGTGGTTTGCATCACACCCCACCACCTGTAGATGGCATCGTATAATCCGAACTCTACCACGGTATTAGCCAGGGGAGTTGTACCGTCTTCTCCATAAACGGCGCCGCTGATCGAAGCGCCTTTTTTCAGTTCAAAATCAATACCTGTCACACTGGCGCCATTTAAAATTCTGAGCAGAGCAGCTTCCTGCCAGTCTATGACGCCATTATAAAATTCCCGTACAAATCCGCTGCCATCTGCCGGCGCCATGAGAACGTAATATCCCCCATCGGCAAGACCAACAAATTCATACTCGCCATTCAGAATATACCTGGTACTATCCTGCGCTATAAATTCCCCAAATTCAGTATATAAAGCTACAGTCACATCAAATAGATGATCATCTCCATAAATCACTTTTCCGGAAATGGCGCCGGAGCCATAGCGTTTGCATAAAGAGCGTCGGTCAGCAAGGAACGAGTTAATCTCTGCTTCGGTCTTTTCTTCCAATCGCATTTCG
Organism: uncultured Cytophagia bacterium; assembly: GCA_964387285.1. Lineage (GTDB taxonomy): Bacteria > Zhuqueibacterota > Zhuqueibacteria > Residuimicrobiales > Residuimicrobiaceae > Anaerohabitans. The sequence continues at coordinate 3,015 of CAYLWO010000150.1, forward strand.
GCAATAGCCTTTTGGTGACAGAGGATTTTTAACCCAGCGGTCACCTGCAAGTATGCAATCTCAAATTCAGTTCTTTTGCCCGTTTCATCAACAATCGATAATTGGGCTTGTGAAAATAAACAGGAACTTTGGCATAAAAGAAAGAAAATAGAACAACGTAAAACTTTTGCTTTATGCGCTTTCATATCTAAACTCCTGCCGTAATTATGCAATGCCTGGAAATGAATACGATAAGCATAAGATTATTCTGCCGGTTCATATGCTTATTTATTCACCATCAACTAGAAGCTCAGGCCTGCATGCGCAATAACACCACCTTTTACAGTATTGAGCTCTACCTCGATTTTGTAATCGTCAGCATCTAAAACCACTTCTGTCTGGTCGCTAAGCGGTCCGTTAGGATAACTTACCGTGAGTTGATCGACTGTATAACCATTTGAGAACTTTAATGTTACTGTAGCACTTCCCTCATTTTCTTGGGCTAATCCCCATTTATCTATTTCAATATGAAGTGTATAGGTTCCTTCATCAATGCTTTCAGGACCATCCGTGCCTCCGGACGAGGGAGTCCAACCCAACCACTCTAAGGGACTTTCACGAGAGTACAAGACATATGGCGTAAGAACCCCTATTGCAATCAACGCCACAACAAGCGTTACCCAAACGATCTTTTTGCTTTTCATGCTTGACCGCCTTTTGAGTTATTATACTCACGGCTGCATCCCATCAATAAGATGGTCGGCTATGAACCGGCAGAACATTTTTGCTTTTGCTAATTTTATACCTTTTTTGAAAACTAGCTATTCCGGGGTGTTCCGCAAATTCATAATTGACATGTCCGTTCCAGAGAGTATCATATCGAGAAGGTAATTTGAAGGATGAATGGGTACAAGATGTATCTCAAATATAATTATTTAAACCTACTATTTCAAACCATTTCTGCATATTTAGCGATTACTTTTAACTCGATCGAGGTCGTCCAAAAAGTACATCGTTTTAAACGGCGATAACGTTGGTAATTTTTGGCTAGCCTCAAGGTTAGGGCATTGCGCAGTTTAGGATTTGCTGCCCTTTTAAACCGTTATTGGCCTCATTTCAACAGAACCATTTTTTTCACTGCCACATAATCTCCGGCAGTAATACGATATACATAAAGACCATTGGCCACAGGTTGCCGGCTGTTATTGCAACCAGGCCAATAAATCCGGTGTGCACCCTGTTGTTGATATCCGTCGACCAGCAAGGTCACTTCCCGTCCCAGCACATCGAAAATTTGCAGCCGGACTTGCGTCGCTTTGGCCAGAGCATACTCTATGGTCGTACCCGCATTGACCGGATTGGGATAATTTTGCAGCAAACAGTAAGAGTCAGCCGAGTATATTTCATCCGTTACCTTGACAAAATACTCTGGAAGTGACTGAAACCGGTAGACGTCGGCTTCTGTAAAAGGCCTGGCAATGCCAACGCGAGCGACGTCGCCGGATTCGGGTAAAATGGGATCCTGCAAAACAGGTTTGCGGAATTCTATTCTCCATGACGTGTTGAACCTTCTTCCTGATCGGTTGGTGACGAGGGTGATGACATCCTGGTCTGAAATCCTGCCGTCCGCTACGCCAGATTCTGTAAAAAGAAACTCCATTTTCACACTATCCGTGATATTCCAAACCTGAAAGTCAACCGGAATTTGCCAGGCCGAGACCGGAGAGAAACAGGTATCGACGTTCATACCTGATACGCGGATTTCAAAATCAGCCGGAATGGCCATAAAGTAAGTATTGGGGTCCTTGTCAACATGAAGAACCAGGTTGGCATCGCCCACTAGCCAACCTGTGGACGAGTCCATCGGCGTCGGTTCATTATAATTATGCAGCCATAAGCGTAAACCCAGAAATGGTTTTCCTTCCGCATAAGGCGTGACGAGTTCGTTGTAAAGCAGGTAACTTTTAGTGTAGAGATCATAAACATGATAATAGGTCGTCGAATCCACCAATGAGAATGTCAATTCATAAGTATGGTCGCTCAGGGCTGATGGATCGATGACATGAATACCAACCTGCGCATTACTGGAACCTACGAAATGTTCGACATATGACGATTTCATAGAAGGATGATCGTTGGCGATGCGAAAGCATTGTTCCATGATATCTGTTCCCTGCAGATCGCCGTCGCTGACGACCGCCTTGAGCAGGTATCGGCTGCCATTGGCAAACGGCGTGGTATCCCATGAAAAAATGCCGTCATTGATTTGCTTTTCCGCAATGAGCAACCAGGTGTGACCGCTATCCGGACTGCAGAATAGATTCACTGTGACCGGGTCACCGTCTGCATCGCCGGCCCGCCAGCGAATATCCTGCACGCCATGGACCGTTTGGCCGCCTTGCGGGGAGGTGAGAAAGATCTCCGGCGCTGCTGCCCCTGGATAGTTTATAGTAAAGTGATTGCTCGGCTGACTTGCACCCATGCCCGAAGCGTTATGTACGATCACGCGCACCGAATAATTGATCCCGTCCCATTCCTTGATCCTTCCAATGTGCATGGTAAATAAACCATTATTCTCATAGTTTTCGGCGATGAGTCTCCAGGTCCTCCAGTCGTCATTGCTGTAAAAGATATCCACCAGCAGAGAATCCGTCGTGCTCTCTGCTTTCCATTTAATATTCATATAGCCTGTGAATGTTTCGCCGCCCCTGGGGGAGAGCAGCTCGACTTTATGAACCGCCAGAGAATAACCGCCGTCATAAAACCATTGCGCCATTTTACTATTACGCCGCAAGGTTTGGAAATCATCAGCCATGGTGATGGCTGTTGCATAGCGTTTGCTCTCGCCCGGCTGGAGTGCAAAGTAGCCGGATCCCATAATAAAAGTGACATCGCGGAGAAAGGGGCTGCAAAAGGTTCCCGGCCGGGTCTTGACCTGCCAGGCATCTTCATCATCCGATAAAACATCCCCGGAACTGCTACCATAAAAGCTGGTCAAACCCACATTATCCGGAGATTGCAGAATTTTTTGCGTTATCAATCCTGTTGGTTTGCCTGTGACGCTGCGGCCATCCAGATCCCATTGAAAAACCATGTTGATTGATGCATCATACCACATATCGTCATCATTAGTATCGGGTTGTGAACCCTCGGTGCCGATATCCCAATCATGGTAAAAACCGCAAACAACCTTGGTCAGAACTTTATCGCTCACGTTTTTTATATCATAGGTGGTGAACCAGATATCCTTTAGTTGCGGATCGTTCCATTGACAAGCCCGAACCTGCACCTCCAATCCCAATCCTCTTCTTCCTTGCGGCCAGGGTAATGAATCTTGCTGACTGCCCACAAAGGGGTAATAGTCAAATTCGTCATTATTTCGGTCATCCATGAGATAGTAACTTTCCTGATCAGCGATGGGCCAGGGCCCCGCTTCACCGATCCATTTGCCCGCCCACTCCTGCGCACGATTCGGCCACAAAGCCGGCCAGGTCTCGGGCAAATGGCTCATGGCCGGAAAAGAGTTGCTGTTGAATGGGCTTTCATTAAAAAATCCGGGTAACGGTTCCCAGCAGTAACCGTGTGAATCGTCAGGGGATTTGTCCCTCCCACTCCCACTGCCGGCATAGCTATCGCTAAAGATATGGATGACATGGCTATGGGCGTCCAGCACCTCTGCACCCACGTAAAAAGCGCTCTCCCAAATATAGGTAATGCCGCTGCCCTTTGGCCATTCTCCGCGTATGGTCGACGCTCGACTGCCCAGATTGCCGAAATTGGTATATGTCGAGCGAATGCGATTACCATCATGTATTCCGGTCCGTCGAAATGGATTTTCTGTGTTCAAGGCCATAGGTGCGGAAAGAGACTTTAATTGCTCTTGGCCATTACTGGGCATGGAAGAGTTTTGCAGGCCATAGGAGGTTGAGACAGCGAACAGGCAAACGATGCACAAAAAGTGTTTCATAAACTGCCTTCGAGTCAAACCAAAATGAGAAAAAATCTTTACTGATCTGCAGAAATAGAGTATTTCTGACTTTTTTTTCTCGAACCGAGGTGTTTTCTATATCGAGCGAGGGATTGTAACTAATCGATATATAGATAAAAATAGTAAAATGTGCAAGCAGAATTTTGCTCATCAAGCAACCGGTAAATCCGACCGGCGCCCGCAATCCGATTAAATGCCTTTTTAGAATACGGATGTGGATTTTTACAGCATTCAGCCATGACACCGGCCCGGAGGGTCTTTTATTCACGCCAATTCTTCAGGGCCGTATTAATCTTCTTTTTTATATCGTTGAATTTTGTATAGGGGCCTTCCATCTCGTTATCAGCCTGGCGTTGCGAGGCAAATTTAGCTGCAAGCGTCAGCGACTCTATCGCTTTGGGCTCGTTTTTTAACTGGTGATGAATCCAGGCCAGATGATAGTAACACTCTGCCAGATAGCCATGGCTGGTCTGTTCAGGTACGGCCACACAACCGAGCAATTTATTCCACAATTCCAGAGCCTCTGTCAGGCGATTGGCTTTTTCAAGCAATAAAGCTCTGTTGTACAGGCATGACGGATTTTCAGGATAGCGCAAATAGAGTTGCTCATTTATGGCCAGAGCGCTGTCATACTGTGCGCTTTCAAAATAAATAGCCTGCAAGGAGTACTTGGCATTGGTTGCAACGTAGCGGCCGGACTGTTCCACTCTTTTTAATTTTGCAATAATGCTTTTTTTATTCCTACCCAATAATCCGAATAAAATTTTGCTTTTACCATAATCGTACACGGCTATGCCCAAAAGGGGGTCAGCAAAATTCGCATCCAATTTGATGGCCTTTTTCAGAAACGACAGGCAATTTTCCGCTGTTTTAATCGCTTTCAGAAAATGGCCGGTTTGAAAGAGATGGACGCAATAATAGCCTTTCACCGTGCCTAATAAAAAATAGTTTTCGGCTGTGGGCTCCAGAGTTGCACAGACGGTTGCTTTTTTAACAGCGATTTTTATCAGACCCTCCAGCTCCGCTTCATACTTTTTGATCCGATAATCGCGCATCATGGTCTGATAGGCGTCATAAGCTAAAAAATAGCCCAGGGGACTTTCCGGATCGTTTTTAATGATCGCCCGGCTGAGGGCCAGAACGCTGTCATGCCGGCTCCGGTTCAACAACTCCATTGCATCTCGTATCATGGCCGACCGGTTGGTTGCCGTGGAAGATTTTTCCGGCAGATTCAAACCGGCGGACGAGGAGAATTGCCAGCAATGAAAAACGATGAGACCCATTGTTGGTATTAAAAAACGGTAAGCAGATAGCTTGAACATATTGACGCTTTCGATTTTTCAAATGAAACTGTGCTCATGTCACGGGCTGGAACGACCCGTTTTCATTACTCAGGAAATGGAGACATCCTGGTTGGATTGACTATTTGGCTTTCTTGCTGGGCCTGATTTAGTTTTCTTAACAGCAGCAAAAATAATCCGGATATAATTCCCGTCAGCAGCGCAATAACAATCAATCCAAGTAATAAGCTGAAAGCGCCACCAAATTCTGAAAATAAAAATCTACCTCTATCTAGGGGCTTTGATCCTAAAAATGATAGATAATTAAACAGGTGATTAGGCACTGGACCAAACCAACCAAATCCAATAGCAAAAAAGAAAGACAAGAATATCCCCAAAATCCACCAAGCGCTGTGATGATAATTTTTTCGTAAAATACTCCATTGTATGATTCCCATCAAGAGTGATGAGAAAAGTTTGGTAATATGATTCGGGAAAAAAGTAGCCGAAAAGAACTGTGCTATGACTGTGGAGCAAGATTTTTAAGTAGGATTGTATGGGATTTAAAAGTTGCTTGCTGATTTGCATAACTAGTCCCCCAGATATGTAAAATCAATGACTCTAATACCAATTATAAAAAAACTACCGCTCATTCGCAAACAGATTTTCACCATTTGAACAGGATTATCATGTTTAGAGTTCGACGGCTTAAAAGTATGCGTTACGGTTGCAGCCCGCAAGTCGCTGAACCTTCGCGACACCCGGCTTTAGGTTCTCCCCAACAAAACATGTACTCCGTACATGATGGGCCTGCATATGCCGCCGTCCTGGGGCAATGAGGGGAAAGGGGGTGTTACCGTAAACAACGCGGGCGGGGCCAACATCATCAACATTCATCATGCTGAGGACGTTTATCCGTTCATCAACTATCCCTATCTGGACGAAAACATCCCGGGACTGCCGGCGTTCTGCCAAACCATTCAGACTGTTATTTCTTCCGCATGGAATCATGGTAAAGAGGAATGAGCAGCCATGGCATTGTTTTCGTACCAATAAACATAATCCTGCGAAGTCACCCGGCCATCCAGGCGGAAATCAGCCACGGTATAGTCCCGTTTGCCCGCTCGCGTTTCATCCTGCCAGATCGTGTAATCGGCCATGGTGATCGCCTGATCCTGGTCCGCATCTCCTGCAAACATGGCCCACACGTCGCCAATCTGTTTTGCTCCGGCATGATTATGATACTGGTCGATACCGGTTGTGAAATCATGGTTGATATGGCCGTTAGTAAAACCAAGGGCGATATTGCTCATCACGGCAATATGGTTGCGCTGTTTGATGGTAATATAACAGTGAGCAGCGATATCGACGCCTTGCAGGGCGATGGTCCCATGGCCGGTGTGGTCGACAACGACGCCATCGTTCTTGACGAAACAGCTGCGCGAACACACCACGGTGGTTCCATCGTCGGCGCGGATCTCCAGGAGAATCCAATCAACGATATTGTCTGGCAATGAACTCACAGAGCGGGGATCGGCTGAATAAGGGCTGTTGACTGGAACCAGGCCGCCATCGCGTAAAGAGGTAGACATGATGCCACTGTTCAGCGGGCCTTCTAAAAAAACCTTAACAGTGGCTGTTGTGGGTAGCAGAACCGTCGTACTGGTAAAATCAGACCACTCCCACCAGCGACCATCGGTATAAGCCCGGACCCGGTAGCCATAAACGCCGTTTTGATTGACCGTGACCGATTGGTTGGTATTGGTGATCTGGTCATCGATGGAGGTCCAAGCTGCGGTCCGGCAATTGGTGATTTGCAGATCGTCGACGAAAAAGCCGACATTGTCGCCTGTGAAATAAAACAAGGAAGAGCTAAAAGTCCGCAAACGCAGCATGATGATTTTATTGCGATAGGGATCCAGTTCGCTGTTCAGGATTTCCTGGCGCCAGTTAATCGTCCCGCTTAAATTCATTGCACCATAACTTTTCAGGACCGCCCAGGTCAAGCCGTCGGTGGATATTTCAAGGTTGGTGGTAGTGGCATTGTACCAGCGCGTGCCCCAGTAATAAGATAATTGGCCGGTGCTTTCCAGCTTTACCGGCCGGAGCGTCATGGTGTTGTTTTGGTGTGAAGAAGAGAGATAACCGCGAAACGCATAGCTGCCTGTTCTTTTGCTCAAATTGGTTGCCTGCCAATTGGCGTCGATATCCCAGTTTTCAGTACCGTTTTCAGCGCCATCAAAGAACGATCCGGGTGTTTCGACCAGCGCGGCATGCTGCAATTCATATTTTTCGGCATTGAGATGTTGGGCAACATTCCAGGAGACGTCAAACGTATTTTGATTGATAAGAGCAGGACAGGATACCATATTGGGTCCGGGTACGATATCAACCACAGCGCCTGTTAAAACCGACCAGGTATAAGAACCGGTCGTGAACGGTTCAGAAATATCATACCAGGCGTCGCTCCTGCTCCACCACCCCATATTCAAATGATAATATTGCAGGTCCGTATTATCGTAGCGGAGTCCGTCGATAACCACGGCATGTCCGTCCAATGTCAAGGTGCTCATGGAAAGAACCATGGGGCGTGAGTTCATCATGTTGTTATGCAATACCGTAAAGAAATCGCTGTTGTTGTTCTGCCATTTGCAGGACATTCTGAAATAGTTGCGCAAGGCAGACGCGACGTCTTCTGTATAAGCGCCGGAACCATCGTCAGCATAGTCCATATCGATCGAGATGCCGCAATGGGATGCCAGTTGCCCAACAGCAGCGCGCCGGGTATCGCTCTGTGATGGATTGGTCTTGTAGATATCAACCATTTCATCCCACTGATAGCTGGTTGCACCGAAATCCGCAGACAAGGTTTGCGGTGGATCACTGAGGTTATTCCAGACATAACTGTGACTGCCTGTGCCGGTCAAGGGCCAACGGTAATAATACAGCACCTGCATCATCGCGGTGGCAACACAACCACAGACGTAATGATAGGGTGTGTAATAATTGAAAACATATGCCCCGAGACTATCCGCGCCCTGACCCCATTGACTGCTGAGGAAAGGGCCTTTCTCCACCAGCCATTGCAGCATTGGCCGGCTGCTTTTCCGTAATCCGCTGTCCTGATCGAGCAATTGACGCCAGCGTGTTTTCGCCTGATAACGAAATTCTGCCGTGATGGCGCCGCGTGTCAGCGCCAGTAACCGTTCTGACATATCGGCCCGAATCAATGCCGGCAGATGGTTTTCTTTTTTCTCGGAAAAATCAAACGTGCCGTGTTCGGAAAAGCACAGAATCGGCAGCAATTCATCATCCGCAGCAGTGACGATAAATCCATCCGGCTGTAAGAGTTCTACGAAAGCCAGTGTGCGAGTTCCAGTTTGATCCAGCAGGCCGACCGGTTCCCCCTGTAGCTGATACATGCCCCCGCCGGCCGCGCGCTGAAAAGATGGCGCTCTTTTCAACCATGCCGCAACCGCCTTTTGCGCGTCCGCTTTCATAATCGCCGCACCGATACAGCAATGCACCCAGAGAAAAAGGGCCAGTGCCAGGTAGGATAGCCGACGCCCAGCACACACCTTGAAAAGGTCTCTGCTTGTTTTCTGTTGATCATTCTTTTTCAAACCATGTCTCCCCTATCAACTTTTCGCGAGCCACTGCAAAGACATACATAGAAACTGTGCGGGTTCTTGAGCAACAAAACGGTTTAGAGTCTCGTGCTCGATTTTCACAATTCGGGTATAATTTCTTCGATGTATAAAATTTAGGTGGTTATTGAATCCCTGTCAAGTGATTTCGTCCGAAACCGTTTTAAAAAGT
>CAYLWO010000151.1:0-11702 GCA_964387285.1 uncultured Cytophagia bacterium
ACGCCGTCTGGCAATGCAAGTCCCGCATAACCGGCGAGGGTTGGTTCCTGGAGATCGCCATTCCCTGGAAAACGCTGCGTTTCGCCGAGCAGGATTCCAGTGTCTGGGGGATCAATTTTACCCGTATGATCCGCCGCAAAAATGAGCACTTTGATCGCATTCCAGTTCGAACCGATACCAGCTCTTGACACCGATCATTAACGGTTTTTCAGCATCGTCCGATTCATTCCATACTGAATCGACTCTGGTTCTGAGGATGCGTCTTACAACTCCCAATGACCCTAATTGGATAAATGAATTTAACAATCGGCCATCGGTCAGCGTGTTCAGTCCTGTTACGCTGGTTCCACACGCCTCGTTGAGCGCCTTTTTCAGGGCGTTGAGCATGGCCTGGTTTTCCGCTTCTCCCAAGGTACCGAGAACCGTGGCCATTCCGGTGCTTTCAACCACTTTCAAATCGTTCAGCTCGCGACCGTACAAGCTCACCAAAACATAAAGAAAGATGATGATAAATCGCAAAAATATCTCCTCAGGGCAGATTATTGAATCTGGTTTATCACAACGAACATAAAATGCATTTTTCAAAACCATATAGATACTTTGTCAGTTACAATAAGATACTTGATTAAATAGAACAAATCCATTAAATTTTCATAAAGAGATGAAAATATTTACGACCGAACCAAGTTTTAGAAATATGAATAATACCTGATTTAAATCAGACTTTTCGGCATCACGGCCACTTTAATGGCTTCAAGGATAAGAAGCTTACTGAAGCATTTTTTCACTATACTTTACCTGGAGGGGATATGAAGGATCGACCGGCACTGTTACTTTTCCTAATAATCGTCATTGGACTTGCCTGTTCCGGATCAGGACAATTGCGCAACAACGAAGACACGATGGACAAAGGCGCCTTTTGCCCCAGATGGTTTGATCAGGTGCGCACCAGCGCCGACACCCTGTTTCAAACCGCCACCGCCACCTCGCCGAATCCGCAGTTCGCCTTTGAGATCGCATCTCAAATCGCCCGGGATGGAATTGCTGGGCAGATTCGTACGCATCTTAAAAGTATTCAGGATATTCTGATGAAGCAGCAGGGAACCGAGGCGGATGCCAAATTCACCCTGGCCGTTGAACAGGCTTCCAGACAGACACTCAGCATGTATCTGCAGGAAAGCAAACCCGTTAAACGCCATGAACATAAGGAAAAAAACATGTGGCGATCGTGCGTCCTGTTCTCCTGCCCGCTGCAAAACACACGCACGCTTTTACTGGATAATATGCGCGGCCAATCGAACAATCTGTCACCGGAGCAACCGACAACCGGCAGCCGCTTAACAGAGGAAATAGACAACAAATTAAAACTGGTCGATCAACAGGAGGTGGAAACTCAACTAGAACAGTTAAGCGAAAAAATTTGTCAATTCATCAACTTGCAAAACTTTGGATCGCTGGCTGTTCTCCCTTTTTATGAAAACGATCAGACAGGAAACGGTTTGTGCGCTTATTTAGCGGAAAAACTGGCCGCCATGTTGGCTACGCAGCCATCGCTGCGCATCATTACCGACGACCTGGTGACGAAAAATTTCGATTATCAAAACAGGACCGATTTGGAATCTACAAACAAACCGGCATTAGCAAAACAGCTTTCCGTAGACGCCCTCTTGCAGGGACAGATCAATGTTGCTGGAGCGGAAATAACCTGCCGGATATGGATCTATCCGGCAAAAAGTTTTGCCGCCACGGAATCCTTCTCGGCATTTCTGCCGATGACGGCAAAACTCATAGAGATGCGCACCTTGACCGTGCGCGATTATCGGCTGGCAAAATTGCGACAGAGAGACCAACGGAATTTTAATCAGGATCAGCCTGCCGGCCGGCCGGAAGAAATGATCGCTGCAACAACTCGGGACCTTACAGTCACCGCAGCGCTGCCGGCACAGGCGACACTCGGCGTCATCGTTTTTTTTAATGAAAACGGACAGGTTAGCCGCCTGGGCAAATTTCTGGCAGAAGAGACCATTTTACAACTAAAACATCGTTCGGAATTTCGCATAGTGGAGAGAGCATTGTTGCAGCAGCTGTTGCCGGAGCAGCATTTTATTTTACAGAATGGGGTGGACAGTCAACAGGTGCAAAAAATGGGCAAGATGCTCGGCGCCGACGCGTTGCTCTTCGGGATCATCTATGATCTGGGCGAAGAAATCAAACTGTACCTGCGCATGGTCGATGTGAGCCGCACGGTGGTTTTGGCCACCGCGGCCGGCAAATTTGCCAAGACGCCGGCCTTGGCCCAGATGCTGCTTGATGCCGACATTCCTCAATAATCTGTTGCCGCCAAGATTACTAGATAAATTCCTTATCGATTACCGACGAACCACCGAGCAATTGATCCACACGGTCACAGGGCCATGCACAGCGCATAAAATCATTTTGTGTAGATTTTAAAATTGCCGTTCTTGATGAGCTCATCCGGATTCCAAACGTTCGGCTGCCACGCACGGACATAGATGACCGGATCCGTTTCCCGGAAATCGATGAGCAGATACAGATATCCTTCATCGCCGTAATTCGAGGAGGAATAGTTCTGGCGCATCTGCACGCCGTAGACATTGGCGCTGTCGTTCTTTTGAAATATATCAAACGTGCTGAATTCAACGGCGATATCCTCATTGTCGGCAAAGGTCGCATTCAATCTCTGCAGATATTCGGTTTTATCAAGCCGGATCTGTTTAAATTCCGGCGTGGGACCCATGCGTTCATACTGGATGACGCCTTGCGGCAATTTGCGCTGTTTGAGCACTCGTCCGACAATGATGATGGCGTCTTCGGCAAACATCAAATCCACGGTTTTCAGATCACGGGTCATGTAGGCGGTGCGGTATTTTTCAATGAATTTGATGATCTCATGCCGGTTCTCCCATTTGGCGCCGGTAAAATTCAACTGCACAAAGCGCTTGTACAGATTTTCCTGAATGCAGAGATTGAAATCGTAAAGCTTGCCCTGCGCATCGAAATCGAGCACAAGATACTCATTGGCATGTTTCTGTAGAGAAGGATACCAGTGCAGCACCTGCAGGGAGCGCAGTTCCCAACCGCGTGCGGTTTTGTTCAATGCGGCAGATACGTTTTGTTCTACAGGCTGGGGATGATTGTAGCGAAGGTAATTCTGAATTTTATTGGACAGGAAAGCATCCTGACGGTAATGCTGCTGCACGGCGGCAGCGCTTCCTGTCGCCATCGTGTTGAGAAAAACGCGTACCTCGGACAGGATTGCCTTTGCGCACGGGATATCGTCGTCAAAATCGAGTTTAATGTTATAATCGCCGGACGGCGCCGTCTTGATGAACGTTTTCACCGCAGTGCCGGGATTTCCAGCATCGTCCCGAATCGTAACCCGGCGCAGGGGAGGATCCTGACCTGCGCTGGAACCTAAACGAACATTCTGACTGCGGTTGAATTCCGGTCTCTCCACCAGTTCCCACAACGCGGCCAACAATTTAAATTCTCTGCGTGCATCGTAATAACAATATTTTGGCTGCACATCCTTAATTTGCTCAAAAGCGGTACTGCCTCCCAGCAGCAGAAAAGTGGCTCTGCCGTCGCGTCCACATACCGTTTGTTGAGTCGTCCCGTTCCAGAAAGTAAAGTCCAGGGTGGCTTCCGGTTTGTTCTGATAAGCAATCTCCAGGGTAATCTCACGTTCCTTGTCGGAAAGCCGGCGATCGTATAAAAAACGGAATTTGATATTGTCTAAAATGCTGTTGATACGATGGGGGATTTCTGTGCTATAGTTCACGCCGTTATACATCACCGATTGATCGGGCAGCGAATTGATCAGTACCGCGGCAAAGTAGTAATACTTGAGCGCTTGCGCCAGATTCAGATTCTGCGCAAACTGAGCTGCCTGGGCAGCTATATCGCTGACAAGCCGCCGGCGCTCGGCAAACATCTGTTGCACCCGCTCCCTGGTCACATAACAAAAAACCTCGATGCGGCCATTCGACATTGGTCGCTGAATTTGCTGCACCTCCTCCAGCGTGGCCAGAGCCTGGGATTTAATAACGCTCTGAATTCGCTCTTGATAGTGTTCGCCGTTCTGTTCCACTTTTCTTTCGAAAGTGCTGGAAATCTTTACAGCTATTTGCTGCGCCAAAGCATCCAAAGCCAGCTTGCCAGCTTCGTCGGCGTTGGCAGAACTGCCCGTGCCGAAATAATAGTTGCCGCTGTTGATAATGACATTTTTATCAACTGATTGCGCCCAACTGCATACCATTATGGTCAGACTGATGAACAAGATGCGCACCCCGATCCTCCTCCATTTATCGCATCAGGTATTGGCAGGTTTCTGAAATATAATCTTTAAAAGAAGAAAATGCAAGGGGGATTAACAGGGTTGGCAAGTCCCGCCAGTGTTTAAGTGCAATTTCACCGGCATACCAAGTCCGATGATGCCAAAGGATTAGCGATCACGAGCGACTCGAAATCCGGTATCATTATCCCTACTTATCGCATTAACCATACTGCGGTTGGAAGCGCGACAATTGACAGGAGAACTGGCCCAAGAGCCGCCGCGCAAGACACGATATTCTCCCATAATCTGCTTGCCAGGATTGGTTTTTATATTTTGTTGATAATATTCGAGTGCACTCCAGTCCTTACACCACTCCCAGACATTGCCGCTCATGTCATATAAACCCAGACTGTTCGCAGGGAAACTTGCTACATTGACTGTTCTTCCTCGATATTCGCCGGTCCGTGAAAAACCTTCTTTAGAGGGTGCAGTGCCATTGAAATTAATCTCTCTCGAATCAGCCACATCTTGGCCATTGCCGAAACGAACCCGGCGACCGCCTTCCCGCGCAGCGTATTCCCACTCTACTTCTGTAGGCAGCCGGTATCCCGCCCAGTCACAAAAAGCAACTGCATCCTCCCAGCTTACATTGACCATGGGGTGTTCATTTTGCCACCCCCATGGAGGTTCATTGGGCATTATTCTTGCCGTTGCCTGACAAAAAGTACGGTACTGACCGACAGTAACTTCAGTTTGACTTAGAAAAAAATTTTTTAAAGTCACCTTCAACAGCGGTTTCTCATCATCTTCACCATCACCGAAAGCATCTCCAAATTCAAAAGTGCCACCTGTTACAAGCACAAATTCAATTCTTTTAGGATCAATGGTCTGGATTTTTGATTCAAGGGATTCCAGTTTGACGCTGCGAGTGACTTTTTCCCCACTTTTTATGATAATGTTTTCGTGATATTCTGTATAATTTTTAAAAGATATGACCAGCTGATAGGTTCCGATGGGAACATTGGCAAATATCTCATCGCCAATCGCTGAATAATATTCGCCGCTATCCCCCGCTCAACTCTATTTTAGCCTATTCCGGAACCGCTGTTACTAGCACGGTTGCAGTCGGCACACGTAACGGGAGATCAACAGTCCGCACTTCACCTCGACGTAATGCCACCCGTTGTTCCACCGGCGAGGCTTTAGCCATTTCTCCTCGTAACAGCACGATTGATGGCGCCAAGCGGATGTTCTTCCAGTTGTCCAGTTTTTTGTCGTTCAGATAAACCGTGGCGCCGGCAGGAGCGGTTATCGTCAACAATGCGAAAATGGCTTCACTGGATAGCGTCACACTCTGCGCTTTACCGCGTTCGACGGTCACCGCCTGTTCAGAGCACTCGAAATATTCCGACTGTGCCGCCACGCGATAGATTCCAGCCTTGTAAGCCATAAACGTATGCGGGGTGACGACATTTTGCTTGACGCCGTTGATGAAGATGGGCAGTCCGCTTTCTGGAGCCGAGATCACCGTCAAATCGCCGAAATCGGGCTGCAAAACAAAGTTCTTTTTCACCCGCGGCGGTTGTATGTCGATAAAATCTTCGTAAGGAACATAATTCTCCTTTTCAATGCGCAGCTTATACCGGCCGGCGATATAGAAATTGGACACCGGCGACTGGCCCAGCCGCATGCCGTCGATGAAAACAGCAGCATCAGGCGGCTCGGTGTCGATGCGGATATTGACATCCTGTTGAGCAAGCAGGTCGTATTTGAAAAAGGTATGCTGTTCATCCATATATTCATTTTTCAGTATCTGTTGATAACCAGGCTTGATCAACTTGATCTCATGGTTACCGATGGTCACCTTGTGACGTTCGGCGCTTCCTTTGCTCTGGCCGTCAATGGTCAGCTCTGCACCGGCCGGATTGGTCAGGATGGCCACTTCGACCTCGCCTGTTTTTATATCTCCTGCCAGACGGATGATCCATACCTGGCGCTCGGCGAGGCTGATGCCGATTTCGGCAAGAAATAATTTCAGCGGCGCAAAGCCTGTGTGAAAAATTTCCAACACCCGCTCGTCCGGGGAAAGATAGACCATGTCCTGCCCGGGTTGATCATCGACCTTGACCACACGGTTATATGAATCATAAGTGAATCCTTCCATATCGGAAATCACCTTGATCGCAGCACAGATGCGATTATTGGCATCGGTAATCGACGCACCGACAAACTCAGCGCCGGCTTTTTCCGGTTGTCCGATCAGTCGCAGCTGGTTGAGTTGATGAGCTTCTTGCTGCAGGAATCCAAAAACAAGGAGAAAAGTACTCGCACAAAATAACAAACCAGATCTCGTGAACATAACCAGTTCCTATTAAATGAAATTCTGTTTTTTCTATCGTGAAACTAAACAACAACTGGACTATGATGATTTTAAGGAGATTTATTTGATCATGTCGACGGCTTCGTCCATCAGATAGGTAAAAGCAGATTGCAGCTCCCTACCCTCACTGGCGTCGCCAAACTCGATATTTTGCCCGTCCGGGAACTCGATGCTGACGGCCAGCTTGCTGGTGCCGTCAGAGTCAAGCCGAAAATTCAACTCGGCTGTTGCTTGACCGGCCAAACCTCTTTGCAACACCAGTTGCGCAATGCGATTTTCGATCCCGCGCAATTTTACATGAACGAGACTGGGATCAAGTTGTTTTTTTACATTACTCTTAAAAGAAAGTTGAACCTGACCAGGTATTTTCCCGACTGGGGGCACAACTATATGTGAATCTGGCTTAATTTTTTTCGTTGTATCCGGTAAAACCTCTCCGACCGCCTGCACTTCTTTCTTGTCCTGGTTGAAACCAAAGAACCGTTTGATTTTATCTTCTTGATCACAATAGAACCAAATAAGCGTTACCAACAAAGTGGGCACTCCTAAAACGATTTCCCAACGGATAAATCTCTTCAAATTTGTTCTGGTTTGATCCATTCTACCGCCCTTCCCCAGTAAATGTTTGGTGTATACAACTGGCCGATTCGAACCACAGCCTCATTTCATTGATCCATTACTTCCTCGACGCGCCTGCTTTGATTATGGTATTTGCACAAGTATTAATCGTCTCTAAATCTGTCTGCAAATTGATTCGTGAAGCGAATGCCTTTTTGGCTCAATTCCTAAATACCAGCCGTTCCATCCATATGGAAATACCGAATTCAAAAGTCAGACCACCGATTTTTGTTATGCTGTTTTTAAGCCATGCCTGCTTTACCATAAAGAATCGATCATCAGAGTTGTCTCCGGCGTCATAATCATCGTCGACCCACTCGCCCGTAAAAGCGCCGGCAAAACCCTGATAACCTATTTTGACAAATAAACTGGTATATTGGGAAATGAAAAAATCTGGACCAGCGGAAACTGAGTACAACGCAAAACTCATCGGTCGCGCGTTACCCGAATTTCTCCCGATCGCATCGTTGTAACCGATATCCGGACGCTTCCAGGGTTGCTTGGCATCGAGTGTTACCCCAAAGCCGCCGCTGATCTGAATCTTGAAAAGAACAACGCCGCGAACAGCTTCTAGCAAGAGCAGATAATTCAGATTGGCGATCAACTCGTTCCAATCGTTCACCTTTAACCAACCCGCATCGATTCCCCAGGCGCCCATTTTCAGATTTTTACGATAGATCGCACCGATTCGCAAACAGAAACCCGTAGTGGTTTCCGGATATTTCCCGGCAACAGCCGCACTCCCATAATAACCGGCATTGGGCACCACCTTGATCGGGAAACGCGTGTAAGAAAAGAACAGTGAACTCTTGAATGCAAGTCTTGGCTTTGCCGTCGTAGCAGTAGTTGAAACAGTGTTGGGAAGTTCTTTGAATTCATATCTGGGGGGCTCGAGAACCGTCAAACGAATATCTCGAGAAATCGTTTCAGATTCATGCAATTCTATCTTTTCCGTTAGAGTCCGATATCCATATCTGCTCACTTCCAAAGTATACGTGCCGATGGGCAGATCGGTAAAACGCTGCGCCTTAACGCCTTGATAAAATTCACTACTGTCGCCTTGGAGCGTAATCTGTGCATCCAACGGCACGACTGCCACTTGAATGCTGCCGGTGTGCAACAAAGGATAAAGATCGATTACCTGGTGATCGCCGCGCTGCAACACCAGCCGTTTTTCCACCGGTTCCGCCTTGTTCAATTCCGCTTTGAGGGTGGCGACCTGCGGCTGTAACCGAATGTTCTGCAGCACTTCCTGTCTTTGGCCGTTCAAATAGATCGTGGCCCTCGGATGCGTGTTGATCGTGAGAGTCGCGAAATTCGCGCTTGCGGTCAGCGCAACCGCCTTGCGCTCGCCGCGCTGCAGCAAAACGGTCTGTGTATCGGTTTCGTAAAGACTCGAACGCGCTCGCACAGTATACGCGCCGGGCACCAGTCTGTCAAAGGTGTGCGGCGTACTCTGGTTTTGCATCAGGTCGTTGAGCAATATATCCAATCCGCTTTGCGGCGCCGAGGTCACGGTCAAAGCAGCGAAATTCTCCTGTAAACGCACCGCTTTTTGAAACAGCGGCGGTTGCAGATCAATCGATTCTTCAAACGGCAGGTACCACTCTTTTTCAACGCGCAACAGATGTTGGCCGGCAGGGAAAAACGAATTTACCGGCGTGGCCTCGACCCGAACGCCATCGATATACACCACGGCGCCTACCGGATCAGAGGTAATCTGCACATTCACATCCTCCTGCTTTTTCAGCGTGAAGCGGAATAGCGTGTTTTTCTCATCAACTTTAATAGCGGTTTGCAGCGGTTGATAACCCGGCTTGACCAGCCGCAATTCATGCCGGCCTATGGAGACCATATGCTGCTCTGCTGTGCCGCAACTGGTTCCATCGATAAACACCTCTGCAGCAGCCGGCGTCACCAGAACAGCGATACTCAGCTCTGTGGCTCCAGCTTTGCCTCCTGTCACGCGGATGGTCCAAACACTGCGCTCCGCTGCCACAATCCCCAGTTCGGAGAAAATCACTTTGAACGGTTCATAGCCGCTGTGAAAAATCTGCAGCACCATTTCGTCCGGCGACACATAGAGCATGTCCTGACCCGGCTGATCGTCCACCTTGACAATGCCGTTATTGGAATCGTATTTAAAACCCTCCAAATCTGAAATCACCTTGATTCCGGTACAAATGCGGCCGTTGGCGTCTTGAATGTTGCTGCCGACAAATTCGCTGATTGATTTTTCCGGTCTGCCCATCAAAGACAAATGCGCGAGTTCCTGCGCATCAAGCAAGAGCGGCATCATCAGCCCATATAGCAAAACCGTTTTTTTCAACATAAAGCGCAATTCCTCTTGGTCTTTGCCAAATTTACTAAAAATTTTTGCCGCGGCAGGGTGCTGCCAGCGCCCAGCCGCGGGACAGAAAACAGCAACTACTGCGCTGACCGGGCCACCCGAAAACCGATGTTGTTGCCAAAGCCGCTCGGATAGTCCCTGTACCGGTCAGACGCGCGACAGTTGTTTAAATAACTGAGCCAGGAACCGCCGCGCAAAACACGATATCGTTCTGATGATGGTTCCTGGGAATTAACCTCCAAACTCTGGCCATAATAGTCTTTACCATACCAGTCTAAACACCACTCCCACACATTGCCGCTCATATCATACAAGTCCAGGCTATTGGCTGCAAAACTAGCCACTGCTGTCGTCTTGCCACGATTGATACCCATGCGTGAATAATTCATTTTGAACTCTGCACTTCCATTAAAATTAATATCCGCCGGATCCGCGATATCTTTGCCGTTGCCGAACCGCACCTTACGGCCTCGTTCCCGTGCCGCATACTCCCATTCCGCCTCTGTGGGCAATCGACAACCTCCCCAGTCACAATAAGCCCTTGCATCTTGCCAGCTCACATTGACCATCGGATGATCCTCTATCCACCCCCAATCAGGTGCTTCAGGCATCGATCGACGGGTAGCCTGACAAAAGGCCCGGTGCTGTGCAACAGTCACCTCGGTTTTTGCCAGATAAAAATCGCTCACCGCCACCGTGTGCACCGGCTTTTCATCACTTTCTCCTTCGTCAAAAAGATCTCCCATTTGAAATGTCCCGCCTTTAATCAGTACAAATTCGATACCGGTTTTTGGATCACGCCAGTTCGATTTAGCTGCAGC
Organism: uncultured Cytophagia bacterium; assembly: GCA_964387285.1. Taxonomy (GTDB): domain Bacteria; phylum Zhuqueibacterota; class Zhuqueibacteria; order Residuimicrobiales; family Residuimicrobiaceae; genus Anaerohabitans. Next base: position 10,467 of record CAYLWO010000151.1, read on the forward strand.
TGGTTGGTCTGCTTTCGAATCCGGCGGATTCTCAACCATCTTTTCCAACTTGATGCTGCTGTTGACCTTATCCCCCTGTTTCAATTCCAACGTCTCCTTTTTCTCCAGGTAACCTTCCAGGGTTATTGTTAAATTATAGACGCCAATCGGCACATCGTTGAAAATGGCGGCGCCGGTGGCTGTGAAATACTCACCCGCGTCACCGCGCAGTTCCATTTTGGCTTCGAAGGGCGTCACTGCCACCTGAATGGTACCGGTCGGTACTATTGGCACAAGCTCCACGGTGCGCGATTCGCCTTTGCGCAGCGTCACCCGCTCTTCAACCGCCGGCGCTTTGGCCAGCTCGGCGCGCAGGACAATCAGGGAGGGCTCCACGCGCAGATTCTGCAATTGTTCGAGTTTCTTGCCATCCAAATAAACCGTCGCTCCCGGCACGGTGTGCACGGTCAAGGTCGCAAAACCGGGCCTGCTGGTTAGATTCACGGTTCTACCTTCTCCAGCGGTCAAGGTCACGGTTTCTTCATTGGTTTCATAGAGTGCTGATCGCGCCTGCACACGATAGGTTCCCAGCGCCATTCGTTCAAAGGTGAACGGCGTGCGACTCTGCTGCGGCAAACCGTTCAAATAAATATCCAGTTCTTTCTGCGGCGAAGAGTTGACAGTCAGCCTGCCAAAGTTTTCCTGCAAGCGAACGGTGCGCTGCGTTCGCGGCCCTGCCAGTTCGATCTCCTCTTCAAACGGCTGATACCAATCCATTACCGCTTTGAGCCTGTATTGGCCTGGCGGATAAAAACCGGCAAAGGGCGCTGTTCCCAATTTTACGCCGTCCAGATAAAGCACGGCGCCGACAGGTTCACTATCGATGAGCAGCGCAACATCCTGCACTTTTTTTAATGTGAAATTGAATAAAACATGCTGTTCATCGACCTGGATGGTTTGCTCCAGGGTTTGATATCCCGCTTTGATCAACCGCAGCTGATGCGTGCCGGTTGCAACCGAATGCTGTTTCCCGTTGCCGAAAGACACATTGTCGATAAACACCTCGGCAGCCTCAGGCTCGCTCATGATCACAATGGCCAGCCGCGATCTGTCGCCGCTGATTTTGATCACCCACACCTCACGGCTGGACAGATGAATGCCGATCTCATTGAGGACCAGCTTGAGCGGCTGATAACCGGAATGCAATATCTCTAGCACCATTTCATCGGGCTGCAAAAAGACCATGTCCTTGCCCGG
>CAYLWO010000152.1:0-11674 GCA_964387285.1 uncultured Cytophagia bacterium
AAAGCGAACGACGCGTATCGCCGTTTTCTGGCCACGCGCACCATCTATCAGTTCCAGTCCGATTTCGCCCTGACCGGCTATGCCGAGTCTTCCAGTCAGGTTTATTCCAACCTGCTAAAGTCGTGCTACGATCGTTTTCGCAACAACATTCGCGAAGAGTTTCTTAGTTGGGTAACAGTGGTGGATATGTTTCAACTCGCTTCCTTCAAAGAGAGTCGCAAGGAGATTCCGGCCGAATTGGAAGCCGGCAAAATTTTATATACCTATGTTCAGAACAATCTGGAGGGCAAACCAACCCGCGGCGTATTGATGACTCTGCGTGTTCGTTTCGAGATCAAGGATATACCAGACTATAATCCTATCATGAGTACCAGTCAAGCCAAGGTGAATATTGGTTTGACCGTTCCAGTGAATTCGGATGGCAAAATCGTTGACCAACATATCAACAACGGCAGGGTCACTCGCAGCTGGTTGGGTGTGTATATCGAGCCCTTGGATGAGGATATTGCAATAGCCATGGGCCTAAGAGAAGTGAAAGGTGTGTTGGTTAATAGCATCGTATCCGATGGCCCGGCAGAAAAAGCCGGTGTGCAAAAGGATGATATTATTCTAAAAATTAACCATACTGAAATATCTGGTCCTGCGCAGTTGACCGATTGTATCGCCGGCATCGCTCCGGAAACATCGGTAAATATTGTGATCTGGCACGGTACCAGGGAAATAACACTCATGGCAATATTAAGCGAACGACCGGCATTTAACACCATTGCTGAGCAATCACAAGCGGAAGAGAACACCAAAGAACTAGGGCTTTCAATTAAAACTTTTAAGGATTATTGGTCCGAGCAAGGGAATGTCGAAAATTTAGAAGGTGTACTGATCACTAAAGTGACAGCCCATTCACCGGCTGAACGCAAGGGTATTAAACGCGGCGATGTTATTACTTCTGTGAATGATGAACTTGTCAAGAATGTAAAAGAGTATAACACCGTCATGAAGAGTCTTAAATGGGATGATGTAGTGTTGTTGTGTATCACCCGCAAAAATGTTAGCTTTCTGCGCGAATTAAGAGTACCCAAGCAATATTAATTTCATATATCCCTGAAATGAACAACTCGACGGGGTGTTTCTTTTTTTTTCGTTCCCAACGGTAGATTTTTCTACCTTCACGAAAAGTAGTACATAGAGCTTTTTGAGAGCATGTTTTACAGGCGCTGGTTTTATAAATGTATTCTTTTCTCTCGTGCCTATTACAGCAAGATGTTCTTGAAAGTGTATGACCGGCTGGACAGGTATAGATGTCAGATGCAGCATGATAACAAAAATCTTTATCGGTATACATGCCCTTTTGATTGTTTTTTGACTTTTGCGGTTCAGGTATATAGCAAAATATCTGTTGATCAGCACATTGTTTGATCGCATCTTTATTGAAATAGCCGGCATCGGCTATGACTTCAACCTGTTCCAGATTACATGTTTGTTTTACTTTTGTGGCCATAGGTAATAATTGATTGACATCGTTTAAATCACTGGTAACCTCAAACTCGGCAATTAGTTTATGTTTTTGATCAATCGCCACTTGCACATTATAGCAAACATCGCGTCCTTTATGTTCATCTCTCATAAACCGACTATCGGGATCGGTAAGCGAAATTTGAGATTCGCCGGACGTAAGTAACTTTTCTTGTAGGTCTTGATAAATTTGTCGTTTTTCTTTTAGATTTTTTACGTAGAGAAAGACAAAAAATAACTCGCGCCAAGAAGCAAAGAACGCCAAGAAAGATTTTTAAGGTTTTTCTTTGCGCCTTGGCGTCTTGGCGGGAGAATAAAATAATCTTGACGCTTTGCATTGAATCATGAAGAGAAGTTTTTCCCTTGCTTGCCAAGCTCTGCATCTTGTGTGTAAACGCGGTTTTTAGAAGTACTTTGTTTAACTTTTTATTCAGAAACAAAATTTTGCATTTTCACACAGGCTGTCTCAGCTTGGGAACCAGGGAGATTGTAGCAAAAGCCTCCCGGCTTGTGCCTTAATTTTTCACCAGAATCGCCATGGACAGATCGTCGTGGCTGGGGGTTTCTTCCACAAAAGCGGATACGGCCTGCAGAATGGTTTCTCCGATGTCGCGCGCTTGCGTCACCGAACAGTTTTTCAACAAAGAGTGCAGCCGCGGCTCGCCAAAAAACTCGCCATAGCTGTTGCGCGCTTCGGTGAGTCCGTCCGAGTAGACAAACAGCACATCGCCGGATTGCATATCGAGTTGTTGTTCGTGAAATTCTGCATGGGGCATCAATCCCAGAGCCGTGTCGCCCTTGGCCAGTTCCTGAATGGTGTGGTTGCGCAATAAAATAGGCGGCATGTGTCCGGCATTAAACAGTTGCACCGAACCGCTGTCCGGGTGCACTTCAAGGTAAATGAGGGAGGCAAAGCTTTTGCTCATAGCGTCGCGCAGATAAATTTCATTCATTTTACTCGCCAGGTTGGCCAGATCGCTGATGTCCGGCGCCAGCGCGCGCAGCGTGGCCTGCAGTTTGACCATCAACAAAGCGGCGCCCAAACCCTTGTCCGAAACGTCGCCCAGGGCAATAGCCGAGCGCCACTCTTCGATTTTCATGAAATCCAACAGATCGCCGCAAACCTCATTGGCCGGCCGGTAAAAAAGCCACACCGACCAGCCGGGGATATTGGGTTCTCTTTCCGGCATGAGCGCGCGTTGCACGGTGCGGCCGGCAGCCAGTTCGCTTTTCACCAGCAACTTGTCCTTCAACTCGAGCATCAACACAAAGAGCACCAGCAAAAATCCGAGCCAATAGGTGTTGGTGGAAATATGCGTCCCGCTCTGGTTGGCGTTGAATTGAATGGGATTGAGCATAAAGTAGGCGGCTAACAACAGGAACAACCGTCGAATCCAGTTAAGTTTGAGCAGCATGCTTTTCAACAGCCACCAGGGGATGAAAAACAGCTTTTTGACCGTGGACATGGTGTGCAGCTGTTGCTTGCGGTTTTCGGACAGATAATATTCGCGCAGTTCGGCATACTCTTTTTTTATGGTGCGGAAAAAGTCGCCGTGTTCGATATCTTCGCGTATCACCGAGGTGAGTTTGGGTTCTTTGGGCATAGGAGTGCTTTCGGCCATGGCTGAAAATTCAATGAATTCTATCTGTCTAATGATACGAAAGTTTTACAAAAAAGTTTACAAAAATAAAAAACCCCGGCTAATAGTCGGGGTTTTATGCGTGCCGAAGGTGGGAGTCGAACCCACACGGGTGTAACCCCACACGGCCCTGAACCGTGCGCGTCTGCCAGTTTCACCACTTCGGCATAATTGTGGCATATAATATATTAAAAAAAAGGCAGGTTGTCAAGCCAATTATCTTGCTCATTGATTTTAATGTTAAAATTGTTAAATTTATAGTATGAAAAAGAACAGACAAACCGTCAGCATGGTCAATCGCAAAGCGTTTCATGACTATGAGATTTTGGAGAAATTCGAAGCCGGCCTCATGCTGCAGGGCACAGAGGTGAAATCCGTGCGCATCGGCCGCATATCATTCAAGGACAGCTATGCCAAGGTGTTGGATAACGCCCTGTGGCTGGTGAACCTGCATATCAACGAATACGACCACGGCTCGGCCTGGAATCACGACCCGGTGCGGCCGCGCAAGCTGTTGCTGCATAAACGAGAAATTAAACGGCTGATTGCTAAAATTGAAGAGGCTGGTCTGACTCTGGTGCCGCTCAGCGTCTATTTCAAGAACGGCTATGCCAAGGTGGAGGTGGGTCTGGCGCGCGGACGCAAGCTCTTCGACAAACGCAAAGAGATCGCCAAACGGGACGTGAATCGTGACATTCAGCGGGAATTAAAGAACAAGCTGCGCATGTAATTTTGCCATTTCCCTTGCTTTTATTGCTGAATTGTGTTAATTTTGCATTATTTTTTGGAGATTTGAGTGCATAGATCCAATTGTTATCAGGAACTGACCCGACGCGGTTTTATTCAGCAAGTCACGGAACCGGAAAGATTACAAGCGCTCCTGGAAGCAGGACCCATTACCTGCTATGTCGGCATTGATCCCACGGCCGACAGCCTGCATGTGGGCCACCTCATGGCGGTCATGGGCATGGTGCAATTGCAGCGATTCGGCCATCGTCCCATTGCCATCATCGGCAGCGGCACGGCCATGGTGGGCGATCCGTCCGGCAAAACCGAAATGCGCAAGATGCTCACGCGCGAACAGATTGTTGCCAACAGTCACAACATCAAAACCCAGCTGGCCCGTTATCTCGATTTCAGCGACGGCAAAGCGTTGATGGTGGATAACTATGACTGGTTGGGCGGTCTGAATTATATCGATTTTTTGCGCGATATCGGTCGCCATTTCAGCGTTAACCGCATGCTGACCTATGAAGCCTACAAAATGCGATTGGAGCGCGGATTATCCTTTATTGAATTCAACTACCAGTTGTTGCAGGCCTATGACTTTTTGATGTTGTACAAAAAATACGGCTGCATTCTGCAGATGGGCGGCGACGACCAGTGGGCCAATATTCTCGCCGGCATCGATTTGATCCGCCGCATCGAAGAACAGGAAGCTTTTTGTTTGACTTTTCCCTTGTTGACCACGGCCACGGGTCAAAAAATGGGCAAGACCGAATCCGGCGCCGTCTGGCTGGATGCGGAAAAATTCAGTCCTTATGAATATTATCAATACTGGGTCAATTGCGACGACCGCGATGTGTTCAAGTTTCTCTCATTCTTTACCCTGTTGCCTATGGATGAAATTGAACCCATTAAAGAACTGCAAGGCGCGGAACTCAACAGCGCAAAAGCGGTGTTGGCGTTTGAGGCCACCAAGCTTTCACATGGACAGGAGGCGGCTGTCGAAGCTCTGCGCTCCAGCAGCGCTGCTTTTGGCCGGCGCACCATTGCGGAAAATTTGCTGCCTTCCAGCACCATACCGCGCGGCACGAGTCAGGGTGAACAGACAGAAATTCAGGGCACAACTTTCACCATGGCTGATTTGAATAAAACGCCACGGCTGGTCGATGTTTTGGAACAATTGCAGTTAGTGGATTCTAAAAGCGAAGCGCGTCGTCTTATTCTACAGGGCGGCGTACAGTTGAATCAACAACGCGTCACTGATATCGCTTTTGTCCTGGGGCCGCACTGTGTGCAAGACGGTCGGATTTTAATACGCCTGGGGAAAAAAAAGTATTACCAGTTAAATATTGTCGAGTAAGATATCTTCACGGGCTGCCTTCACATCTTTGATCTTTAGCAACCGCAAGGTTCAGGCGAAATTAAGGAGAGATCGCCTGTAACTCCCGATTCAAGGCACACATTTGTATTGCACATGCATGGAGCGGCATATGAGGAGAATGCCCCGTGGGGCGGCATGGTGTCTACTTGCGGTGTTCCAGACTTTTGCTTTTGGTCAGAACCAGTGGTATCGCGGCAACATTCACACCCATACATCCAACAGCGACGGCGAAGAGATCATGCAGGGCGTTGTCAATACCTACAAACGCACCTGCCATTTCCTCTTCATCACGGATCATAATAAAGTCACCGACGCGGAAAATTTTCCCACCACGCTGATCAAGCTTTTTAACGGCGAGGAGGTTACCACGCCCAAAGCGCATTTTAATGCGCTGGGCATCGATCGGGTCATTCTCCCGGACGGTCTCACCTATCAACAGATCATCGATCACATTCATGCGCAGAACGGCCTGGCTGTTCTGAACCATCCACGCTGGAAAGAAACCTGGTTCTCCGGCGACGATGTCATGGCCATGCAGCGCCTCGATTTTATCGAAATGTTTAACGGTATGACCGATTCCTTGTACGAAAAGAGCCGCCCCAATTTGAGTCTCTGGGATTATGTGCTCTCTCGTGGGAATAAAGTGCTTGCCGTGGTGGCTGACGATATGCATAAAAAGGAAAAAGCCAACCGCGCCTGGATCATGGTCATCAGCCGCTCCTTGCAGCGCAGTGATATTCTGGATGCCATGCAACTGGGCCGTTTTTATTGCACTAACGGCGTCGAAATCAACGAGTGTAAATACGAAAACGGCCGCATCACCGTCAAACAACGCAACGGCATGGCCGTGCTTTTTGTTGGGAAAAACGGCAAAATCCTGAAACGGGTTGAAAATGAAATTGCCGAATACGATGTTGTCGGCGATGAGCAATATGTCCGCGTGGAAATTTATAATCTAAAGAGGGGTTTTGCCTTTACCCAGCCGATCATTTTTCATGATCCCAATCGCAGTCAATATCAGTTATCCATTGTCAGCGGCGATTTTCAAAACGGCAGGGTCAAGGAGCCTTTAGCCAAACCGCTGACGATGCAACTGCGGGATAGTTACGGCCGCACCGTGGCCAATGAAAGCGTGGTATTTAAACGCAGATCAGGCGTCAGCCATATGCACGAAGGCGCGGATTCGCTGCAAGTCCTGACCGACGAGCGGGGAATCGCAACAGCAACGTTGTGGCTGGAATGCACGTCCGGAGAGGGTGTAGCTGTGGCGGACGTCAGCGTCAAGGGTGTACAACAACGCGTCTGTTTTCACGCCAATGTGCAGGCCGGCCCAATACAAAATCTGACGGCTGTGTCCGGAGACAAGCAGCAGGGTTTAGCCGGCTCTTTATTGCCGGCGCCGCTGTTGGTGCGCGTGACGGATCAGTGCGGCGATGTTTTGTCTAACAAAGTAGTTGTGCAGGTTTTAACCGGCCATGGCCGGGTAAACGAGAACACAACAGTCACCTTGTCAACTGATGTAAACGGTCAAATCAGTATTTACTGGCGCCTGGGAAATACGGCAGGAGAACAAACGCTGCGAGTTTATTGTCCAGACTTGCAGCGGGAGCTGATCCTGTATGCAGAAGCGCAACCATGTACGCATCGCATCACGAGCTTGAGTGGAGATCAACAGACCGCTACTGTGGCGACCACGTTATCAACGCCATTGTGTGTCAGAGTATATGACTGTCTTAATCTTCCTGCGCAGGCATTGGTGCATTTTCAGATAGTCAAAGGTGAAGGGCTGGTCGGTCAGGATTCGGCGTTAACAGTGCTTAGCGATGAGCAAGGAAAAGCATGCGCCAATTGGACTTTGGGAGCTCGTGCAGGCCAACAGCAAGTACGCGCCGGCCTAGTGGGGGATACCTCTTTTGTACTTTTCTCTGCTCAGGCAGTTGCTGCCGGCGCACAACGCATTCAGATCATTCAGGGCGCTGACCAAACCGGCATAGCCAATTACAAACTGGCGCAACCGCTCAGAGTGCAGGCGTTCGATCACTTTAGCAATCCGGTAACGGGGTGCCCGATTCTGTTTAGTGTGGATCAGGGCAGCATCACGCCTCATGAGGGTATGACCGATGCTCAGGGAATTGCGGAAGCTGTTTGGCAATTAGGCCCGTTCCCGGGCGAACAAGCAGCTAAAGTCTCGTTGCGCGATGGATTGTCTTTGCTCACCATCAGAGCAAAGGCTGATCGCGCCCAGCCGGCGAAACTCATGAGCGTTGCTGGAGACGGACAAACCGGCGTAATCCATTCGTTGCTTGCGGATTCCCTGTCTGTGATGGTGCGGGATTCCTGCAATTATCCTGTGCCTGATTGCCTGATTACCTTTAGCGCGGTTGAAAAACGTGCGGTTTTTAAAAAGCCCGGACTGAAAATGGCTTTTGTCTCTGAACCAAATAATACCGAGTCAGACTCTTTACAGGTATTCAGCGATGCCGGCGGTAAGGCAACCGTGGCTTGCCGACTGGGTTGCACGCCTGGTGATACTATAATTGTGGCCACGGTTAGTGTGGCCGGACTGGAGCAAAGAATTTCTTTTCGTACCACCATAACGCCGGGTCCGCCGTTCGTCCTGGCAGCCATATCCGGCAGCGGGCAGCGAGGATTAGCCGGAGAAATGCTGCCAGAGGCAATCATAATTAAAGTCGTTGATCGGTGCGAAAATGCTCTTGTCGGACAAAATATTCATGTCTCTGTTTTGACCGGTGATGGCCTGGTGAACGGCTTCAATCAGCAGCTGCTGATTACCGATCAGAACGGTCAGGCGCGTGTTCATTGGCGCCTGGGGACGCAACCAGGCGAACAAACGATAGGGGCTACATGCGACGGATTGGAACAGGAATTGGTTTTATCGAGTGCGGCCGGCGTGCGTCCCTGGCGGCTGGCAATCGCCGGCGGTGATGCACAATCCGCGGCAGTCGGATCCGTCTTGCCGATGCCGCTGTGCGTTGTTGCGTCCGACTCATTCGGCAATCCGGCGCCTCAATGCCTGGTGCAATTCAGGATTAGGCAGAATTCCGGAGTGATTGGTCATGACTCACTGTTTACGGTCACGACGGATGACCAGGGTCGAGCAGAGGTGAGGTGGACGCTGGGATCCCGTGCCGGTCTACAGAGCCTGGAAGCCGCATTGCTGAATGAATCAGCGCAACCGGTCATGACCAGAATGTTTTATGCTACCGCGCTTGCTCAGACGGCCGTGAACCTTATAGCTGTGCCGGAAGCCGAATATGTCGGAACGGCCAATCATCTGTTGCCGCAACCTGTCCGAGTTCAGTCGTTGGACATTTGGGGAAATCCGGTCAAGGATGCTAAAATCCAATTCAAAACCACCTGCGGCGTCATTTCACCGCAGGAAATCAGCAGTGACAGCTTGGGGATGGCCGCAGCAACCTGGCGCCTGGGACCGCGCGTGGGTCTGCAATCAGCGCAAGTTTATATGGACCATGCGACGGTTCCGGCATTGACGCTGACAGCCTTTGCTCGCCGTTCTCAGCCGGCTCTATTGACCTGCCTCAAGGGTGATAAACAGATCGGCGTTGTTAATGCCGTGGCGCAGGACACGCTGACTGTTGTGGTGCTGGACTCGACCAACAATCCGGTACACGGTTATCCGCTCAGCTTTCGCACTTTGTTAGGACTGGGCGCTTTTCAAACCAATAATCCGGATACGACGGACATCAACGGTTGCGCCCGTATGGTTTATCGTCCGACGTGCGTGGTGGGCAAGCACATCGTGCGCGCAGAGATTGCTGAAGCGGACAAATTCATTGATTTTCATATCATGACGACCAGAGAGAGTGAACCCCGTCGCACGGTACCGCCGCTTGAAGTGAATCCGGCCTGTTATCAGGTCGATATCGCGGAACCGGGGCGACGGCCGTATATTGACCAGGCGTGGGCTATTGCCGGCGGACTGGATTCATTGCACGGATGTTATCTGATCAAGACCGGACAGCATCATCAGCAAAATGTCGATGATCCGTTTCTTTCTTTTTCAGTGTCGCAGTCTGTGGATGTCTGGGTGGCTTTTGATCAGTCCGTGCTTTCGCCGCCGGATTGGCTGACCTCCGGGTTCGAGAGAACCGGGCATCACGTCACGCTTTCTTTGGGAGGTTATGCCTACTCTTTTTGGCGAAAAACTTTTGGCAGCGGTACGGTTTGTTTGGGCGGCAATGCCGCCGCCGGTTTCAGCGACGATGGGGACGGCGCCATGTATTTCGTCGTCATCAAACCAAAGGAGCAGACCGCTGCCGGAATCGCGGATAAATTTAAAGCGCCGGATCATTATGCACTGCTGCCCAATTTTCCGAATCCGTTCAATCCGACGACCAACATTGTATTTCAACAACCGGTCAGCGGTCGCGTGCGCGTGCAGGTGTTTGATCTCTATGGTCAGGCGATAGCTACCCTGATAGACGGCCCGGCTTCAGCCGGTGTTCATACACTGCAATTTGACGGCAGCAAACTCGCGAGTGGTTTATATTTTGTGCACATGCAAGCAGAAGGTTTTACGGCCAGCAGGCGTATCCTGCTGCTCAAGTAATTTCCACCTGGATGACTGAACTCTAGCAAGGGACGGATTCATGCGGCGATGGATGCTGGTGTTGGGGATAACCAACTCGCTTTTGGGTCAATCGAATTGGTATCGTGGCAATATTCATACTCATACCGATGCGTGTGAAGGTAATATTAATGTGGCCTTTCTGTACAAGACCTACAATGGTTATCAATTTGTGGCGGTTACTGATCACAACATCGCCTCGAACGCTGATCAGTACTCTCGCCCTGGTTTTACCTATTTAGACGGTGAAGAGGTTACAACCAGTTTGCGGCATTTTGGCGCTTTAGGTTTTCTGCCTAGCGCTATTCTTCCCGGCACACTAACGGATCAGGAAATTATTGACCGGATACACGAATATCGCGCCATTCCGATTTTAAATCACCCGAGATGGGGAGTTTCAGCGCTCAATGCGACGCAAATATTGGCTCTCAAACATCTGGGCCATATCGAGATGTTTAACGGCGTTACCGATGTGATAAAAAGCGATAATAGACCGAATCTGGCCTTATGGGATCAGATTCTATCCAGCGGGCGCAAGCTTTATGCCGTTGCAACCGACGATATGCACAAGGCAGAGCAGGTGGGCAAAGCCTGGATTATGGTGAACAGCGCCAGCCAGAGCAGACAGGATTTGTTGTCCGCCATCCGCAATGGCAACCATTATTGCACCAACGGGATTATTCTCGAAGAGGTGAAACTGGAGAATCAACGCATTTCCGTCAAGCAAAAATACGGCACCATCATTTATTTTGTCGGAAAAAACGGCGTCACTCTGAAACGCGTGGAACAATCCAGCGGTTACTATGACTTGACCGGCAATGAACAATATGTGCGTGTTGAAGTAACGAATGCGACGCCGCAATTCGCATTTACACAACCCATCGTTTTTAACAGTTCGGATGTGCCTCCCCGTCTATGTGTTAAAGCAGTGCTGCAAGGCGCTTTTCGCCATTCTGCTGTTATGGCGCGGCGCCCCAATATACCGCTACAATCTCCTTTTGACGGAACTAGAGTATCACAGATACCGATGAATGCGGTGGATTGGATTCAGCTCGAGTTGCGCAGTTGGACAGGCGGCCCTGTGGTGGCGCGAAAATCCTTATTTTTGCGCCAGGATGGTTTTTTGGTAGAGACCAGCGGTGCAACCGAGACCGTTGTTTTTAACGATTTGGCCGAGGGATTTTATTATCTCGTGGTGCGACATCGCAATCATCTGGCTGCCATGAGCAGTCAAGCTGTTATGTTGGCGCGCAATGAAATAGCATCCTGGGATTTTACCGGCGCGGCTGATCGTTATTATGGCAGCGGCGGCGGCGTTGCTCTGTCCGGCATTTGGGCGTTATGGGCGGGAGATGCAAACCGTGATGGTCGTGTGACAACGGAGGACAATTCCTTATGGACGTCGGCTGCACGGTTGGATCAGCGCGGTTATCTTGATGTGGATTTCAATATGGATGGTCGTGTTACCACGCGAGATGCTCTGCTGTGGAGATATGGCATGACGCGCGGCGCTTCTTCGCAGGTTTGGTAGGCGTTACAAAAATTACAAAATTGTTATATAAAAAAGGGGTAGAAACAATAAAAGCGCTTGCTTTTCGGGAAAAAACCCTTATATTAATATCCGCTTTGCAAGTGACGTTTTTTGGTTACAGAGGTAAAAAAAAGCAAAAAACGAGTAGAAAAAGCTTGACACAAAGCATAAAAAGCGGTATATTAAACGCTTTCAATTTCCGTCACTAAAATGGCGGGATTGTTCTTTGATACGATGAATTAAATAGCGTGCAAGGCTCTAATTGTCGATTCAGG
>CAYLWO010000153.1:0-11413 GCA_964387285.1 uncultured Cytophagia bacterium
TTTTATTGCAGAGAAAAAAGATATTCTCCCGCCGAGGCGCCAAGAACGCCAAGAAAAAACTGACCTTTGCGAACTCGGCTTCTCTGCGCCAAGTTTTTAGGTAAATAAAGACTCCATCACCTCCAGGGCAAAACGGGCATGCACGCCGGCCGGGACAACGCCCATCTCAATAGCGACTTCGATCGCCTCTATGATCTCCTGTTGGCTAGCGCCGACTTGTACCGCTTGTTCCATGTGCCATTGCATGCAAGACTCGCAGTTGGTGATCACCCCGATGGCCAGTGCTATGAGCTCTTTTTGCTTCCTGCTCAGAGCGCCATCCACAAAGGTTGCTTCTTCCAGCTTTATAGCCGCGTTATAGACAGGTGAATTTATTTTCATCCACTTGCCATGCGCCCATTTTCGTTTAAAGGTAATTTGCTCCAGCTTTTGCGATGAAAGTTCAGATTGTTTGATCATGGTGCCCTCCTTTAGCCTTATCTATGTTTCGATCGACTCTAACTTATTCCGCAAAGCATACAGCGGCGATTTCTATAAATTTTTTAATTGCTGTGCTCACTTTTAATATAGGCAATCAAAGTGTTGTGGTGTACTGCACCAATATGTATGATTAAATAAACCCGTTTACCGCCTTTAAAGGATTTGAAAACAAGCGAATTCTTTAAATCAAAAAAATTCTTGTTTTAGAAAAAATTAGGTCGTAATTTCTAGACTCAAAAACTAATTTGGTCGAAAGGTTCCATTTGAAAAATTTGAATTTATCTAAAGACGAAGAAGTGAAAAAAACCATTCTCCAGTCTGCCAAGCGCGTGTTCGCCAAATGGGGTTTGAACAAAACCACCATGGAAGACATCGCCCAGGATGCCGGCAAGGGCAAAAGCACGCTCTACTATTATTACAAGAGCAAGGAAGAGATTTTTGAAACCACGGCCATGGCGGAAATCGACGCGATCATCGCCAAAGCGCAGGCACAAATCGATGCCATCGATTCACCCAAGGAAAAAATGAAAAAGTATGTAGCGGTCGTACTCACAGAGATAAAAAATACCACCAGCATCTATCCCATGGTCAAGGGCGAGCTCAAAGGCAATAAGGAATTTATCGAAAAAATCGCCAGACGAATGGATGAACGGGAAGAGGCCATTATTGCTAAAATATTAAAGGAGGGCGTTGCCAGAGGTGAGTTGAATTTCATTCGTAAATCGGAAATCCCCAAAGCCGCCAATGCCATCGTGGGCATTATTCGCGGCCTGGAAATGAAACTGTTCCTGGAAAGCAATGACAACGAACTGATCGACATCGTCACCCGGCTCATTGTCTATGGATTGTGAAATTTTTTTATTCCGAATTCGACCAAAATACGAAAATAGTCTAATAATTGAAAAGGATCCATGATGCATTCACAAAAAACAATCTATCTGATATTAAGCGCTCTGTCTCTGCTGACGTATAACTGTTCCCAAAAGGCGGACGCGGTAAATCAACGCGTGGTGCAGATTCAGGCGCTGCAAGTTAAACCGTGTGATGCCAATGCCAGCCTCGCTTATAGCGGCACCATCGAAGAGTCCGAATCCGTGCGCCACAGCTTTTCTTCCCTGGGTACCGTATCCCGCGTCTATGTATCGGAAGGCGATGCGGTGAAAAAGGGGCAGCTGCTGGCGGAAATCGACGACGCCACTTACCGCAATACCTATCAAATGACCGCCGCCACCGAAGCACAGGCAGAGGACGCTTACAAGCGATTAAAGTCCATGCATGAGAACGGCAATTTGCCGGATGTCAAATATGTTGAAGTGGAAACCGGATTACTTCAGGCCAAAGCCGCCGCTGCCATTGCCCGGAAAAATCTCGATGATTGCAAACTCTATGCAACCACATCCGGATATGTCGGCCGCTGCTCCATCGATCCCGGCATGACCGCCACGCCTGGTCTGGCCTCCATCACGATTATCAAAATCGCCAAAGTGCTTGCACGGATTTCTGTCGCGGAAAATGAAATCGTTCTGGTGAAAAAAGGTGAAAAAGCCCTCGTGCGCATCGGCGCGCTGGCTGACCGGGAATATGCCGGCACAGTCGAAGAGATCGGCGTGACGGCTGATCCATTGGTGCATTCTTATAAAATCAAGATTGCCATTGCCAACACCGACGGCTTGATCAGACCGGGCATGGTGTGCAGCACAATTCTGCAACACAGCTGTGAGACCGGCGGCGTCAAGGTTCCCAGTCACAGCGTACTGGTGAACGAACACGGCGAAAACTTTTGTTATCGTGTTGATATGTCGCAAAAACAAGCCAGGCGCGTTGCGGTGAAAATCGGCAAGCTGTTGAACGACGGTGTGGAAATCATCGACGGATTGCAGGCCGGTGACTGGATCGTCACCGCCGGTCAGCAAAAGCTGGTCGACAATTCCCCAGTGTCCATCATCAATCAATAGCAGAGGATGATGAATACGATGAAAACGAAACGAACCTTGATCGAGATACTGCTGCGCTATAAGCAGATCATCATTACGCTGACCGGCATTATGGTGGTAGTGGGCATCCTGGCGTTGACGCAGATGCCGCGCGACGAATTCCCCGAGTTTAAAATCCGGCAGGGACTGGTCATCGGCATCTATCCGGGCGCCTCCTCGCAGCAGGTGGAAGAGCAACTGACCAAAAAAGTCGAAAGCTATCTGTTCCAGTACGAAGCGATCAACAAGAAAAAAACCCATTCCGTGTCTAAAGAGAACGTCATGGTGATCTATGTGGAACTGCAGAAACGCGAAGCAGATCCCAAGGCGTTCTGGGCCAAACTGCGGCACGGTCTGAACGAGTTCAAGACCACGCTGCCCGGCGGCGTCATGTCGTTGACCGCAGACGATGATTTTGGCAATACCTCGGCGCTGTTGATCGCTGTGGAATCCGAAACCAAGACCTACAAGGAATTACAACGCTATATCGAAAAATTCGAGGATGATGTTCGCACCATTCCCGCCACTTCGCGCGTGAAACATTTTGGTCTGCTCAACGAAGAAATCAATGTCTACATTGACGACGCCAAACTGACGCATTACGGCATCAAGCCGTTGCTGGTGTTTGCGGCGCTTAAACCACAGAGCGGCGTCAGCTATGCCGGCGAGATTGATGACGGCAACTATATCCGGCCGATTCATATTCCGTCAGGCTTTCGCACCGAAAACGACATCGCCAATCAGATCGTGTACTCGGATCCCACGGGCCATGTGGTGCGCGTGCAGGACGTGGCCAGGGTGGTGCGCGAATACGCAGAGCCGCATTCCTATATCCGCTTTAACGGCAAAAAATGTCTGGTGGTTTCTCTGGAGATGCTGCCGGGCAACAACATTGTGCAATACGGCGCCGAGGTCAAGAAAAAGCTGGCAAAATTCACCAGCGAACTGCCGTCGGATGTGCATGTCGGTCTTATTTCCGACATGTCGGATTTTGTCTCCACCGCCATTTATAATTTTCTCAAAGAATTCGGCATAGCCGTTATCGCGGTTATTTTGGTCACCGTGCTGTTGCTGCCGCGGCGCGTGGCGCTGGTGGCTGCTTCGGCCATTCCGATTTCCATCATGATCACGCTCGGCCTCATGTGGGCTGCAGGCATGGACCTGCAAACAGTTTCTTTAGCCGGCCTGATCATCGTGCTGGGTATGGTGGTGGACAACGCCATTGTCATTGTCGATAATTACGTTGAAAAGCTGGACAACAACATATCGCCGCACGATGCGGCCTCGCAAAGCGTAACGCAACTTTTCGGCTCGGTTTTTTCCGCCACCTTGATTCTGATATTTTCCTATGCGCCCCTGTCCTGGGTCATGATCGGCATGGCGGGCGATTTTATTCGCTCCCTGCCAATGACTATCACTTTTGCTCTGGCAACGTCGCTGCTGGTTTCGGTCACGTTGGTGCCGTTGCTGAGCTATGTTTTTATCAAACACGGCATCAAGGGCGAGAAAAGCGTCGGTAAAAAGGCGGCCTTCCTGAACGGATTGCAGCGTTTTTATGATAAACTATTAGCCGTTTCTTTCGAGAATAAAAAGTCGGTGGTGTTTATCGGTCTGGCGTCCTTTGTGCTGGGCATGATCTTGCTGGCGATTGCGCCAAAACAAAATTTCCCTTCTTTCGAACGAAATCAATTTGCCTGTGAGGTGTATTTGCCGGTGGGCAGCTCTTTGCCGCAGACCGAACTGGTGATGAAGGAAATTGAAGACAAGCTGATGAAGGACAGCCGGATAAAAGAGGTGGCGTCCTTTGTCGGCACGAGCTCGCCCAGATTCAATACCTTGTATGCTCCTAATTTCCCGGCCAAACATTACGGCCAACTGCTGGTGATCACGGAATCCAGCCAGGCGACGCGGGCGATTTTGGATGAATACAGCAAAACCTCCAGCGACGTCAATCCGCGCGCGTTCGTCAAGTGGCGGCAACTGGAAATGACCAATGCGCCGGCGCCCGTCGAGGTGCGCATCTCCGGTGATAATATCGCTACCTTAAAGGAACTTTCTTTGCAGGTGCAAGCCATGGCAGCCGGCATTCAGGGTACGACGTGGATTCGCACGGATTTTGCTCAACCGTTGCAGGCTGTGCAATTGAACCTCAAGCAGGACGAAGCGGCGCGGCTCGGCTATTCGAAACAGCTGCTGGATTATTCGCTCATGATCGGCACCAGGGGATTTCCCATATCAACCGTTTGGGAAGACGATTATCCGCTCAATGTCAATCTGCGGGTGGATAAAAAAGTCAAAACAAACATCGACGACATTATGAATCAGTATGTCACCTCGCCGTTTCTGGTGTCCTCGGTGCAGGTGCGCCAATTGGTCAATGCCTGTCCGGAATGGACCGAGGGCGAGGTGCACCGGCGCAACGGCGTGCGCACGCTGACGGTGCGTGTGGACGTGGAACGGGGCGTCTATGCCGACAATGTTTTCAAGGTGCTGCGGCCCATGGTGGACAAGATGAAATTGCCTGAGGGCGTCCGCATCAGTTATGGCGGTGAATATGAACTGGGCGTCGACGAGATCACGCCGATCTATTACGGCATGGCCATGACCGTGGCCATCATATTCATCATTCTGTTGTTCCAGTTCAGAAACGTCAAGACTGCCGTCTTGATCATGATGACCATGCCGCTGAGTATTTTCGGCGCAGCCATGGGCGTCATGATCACCAACTATCCGTTCAGCACCACGGCATTGATCGGCGTGGTCAGTTTGATGGGCATTGTCGTTCGCAACGGCATCATTTATATCTCTTATGCTGAAGAGCTGCGGCGTGAGCATGGCCATTCCCTGGGTGAGGCGGCCATGTCGGCAGCGCGACGCAGGATGCGGCCGATCTTTTTAACTTCAGCCGCCGCAGCCGTGGGCGTGGTGCCCATGATTCTGAGTCGCTCGCCGTTGTGGGGACCGCTCGGCGCCGCCATTTGTTTCGGTCTGATCTTCGCCATGGTGTTGTCGCTGGTGGTGATTCCGGTGTTGTACTATCTTTTTCATAGAAATGATTTTGATAAAGTTGAAAGTGATGCAGAATGAAAAAATATCTTTTATTATTTGTTGCCTTGTGCTGCGTTGGCGGTTTGTACGGACAGAAAACGCTGACGCTGGAAGAGAGTAAGCAGCTGGCCTTGGAAAATAATTGCGCCATCAAGAACAGCGTTCTGGAGGTCAAGGCAGCACGACAAACCAGAAAAGCGGCGTTCACCAAATATTTTCCATCCATCAGCGCCAGCGGCTTTATGGTCCAGGCGCAGGAAGGTCTTTTTCAGATAACAAACCAGGGCGGCAACCTGCCGGTTTATGACGGCAATCCCATACATCTGCTGACGCCGACGCAGTTTGCCTATTTCCCAAGCACGACCATGAGCATGCTGGAAAAGATAACCGTCGGTATGGCTACAGCCGTACAACCGGTATTTGCCGGCGGTCGCATCGTCAACGCTAACAAGCTCGCCTCGTTAGGCGTTAAGGCCGGCGAGTGGAAAGGAACGCTGTCGAAAAACCAAGTGCTGTTGAAAACCGAAGAGCAGTATTGGCTGGTAGTGTCGTTGCATGAAAAACTCAAAACCGTGCAACAATATGAAGAGTTGCTGACCAGTCTGCAACAGCAGGTAGCGGACGCTTATAAATCCGGCCTGGTCATGAAGAACGATCTGTTAAAGGTTGAGTTGAAACGCAGCGAGGTACAACTCAATAAATCCAAATTGCAGAACGGCATCAAGCTGGCGACCATGGCTTTTTGTCAGCATATCGGCATGGACTATGATTCGACGCTGGTGCTGCGGGACGCCTTGACCATCGACGGTGCGCCGCAAGCGCTTTATGTCGATCATCAGGAAGCTCTGCGACGCAGAACAGAGTACAATCTGCTGCAAGCCTCGGTGCGCGCTGAAGAGTTGCAGAGCAGGATGAAACTGGGCGAATATCTGCCTCAGGCCGGGGTCGGTCTCTCCGGCCTGTACATGAAAATGGATGAAGCGGACAGCAGAACCATCGGCATGGTGTTCGGCACAGTTACTGTGCCCATTTCAGGCTGGTGGGAAGCGGCACATACGCTACCCGAGCGCAAAGCCAAGGTCGAGATCGCTAAAAACAATATGAAGGATCATTCTGAACTGTTGCTGCTGCAAATGCAAAAAGCGTGGCAGGATTTATCGGACGCCTGGCAACAGGTGCAATTGAGCGAGCAGGCCAAAGCGCAGGCGGAGGAGAATCTCAAGGTCAATGAGGACAGTTACAAGAACGGCCTGATCACAGTGGCTGATTGGCTGGAAGCGCAGGCCATGCGTCAGCAGATGAACGATCAGTTGACCGATGCCAAAGCCGGGTATCGGCAGAAACAGATGGCGTATTTGCAGGCGACGGGGAGGTAGGACAAGACCTCACAGGTTTACAAAACCTGTGAGGTCTGAATCACGGATTGAACGGTTGCGACGGATTGGCACCGATAAAAAAATTTGTCTATCAGTGCACTGATTGATGGAACGGTCAGGGCCCTGTTCGCTGATAGATGCTTCGGCTCTCGAGGATCCATCAGGGCCATCGGTGTTGCCGTTGTGATGCGCCTTCAAATAACATTTTGGCTGTAAAAGGGGATTGCTTCACTCCAGCGCAGATGATCTCCTTTGTCAGCGACTGTGCCTGCGTTCGCGATCACACGGGCTTTATGTTATCTGTGGCCGCTACTTTTACCGATCGCCCGGAGATTCCGATCCCTGGTCGTAGCCATTGAGCCGGGCCTCTGCCCGGTAAAAGGATCGAAGCAAATTAGTTTCGTGCAGTCGAATCAGGACAGAAAAAAATAGCTGTATCCCGCCATGCATTGTCAGCGTTCTCGAGTCCTATCCATGTTGCATTTCCCGCTTGCATATCATCAGGCAATTTTGTACAATCATGAACCAGAAAATTGCTTGAGGAGATCATGAGAAAACCAGCATGGCTTTTGTTTTTTTCTTTTTTCGTTTTTTCATCAAATCGGATCCAATCCATAGCTTTAGCCAAAGACCTGCACACGCCGCCTTTTTTTAACGATGCAAAAAGAGTTGTTCAGGTTGAATCGACCTTTCCCATCGTGAGCAAGATGTTTCTCGATCTGGCAAAAAGAGATCATTTCCCCGGCCTCGCCTTTGGCATTGTGCTGGACGGCCGGTTGGTTTATGTGGGCCATACCGGTTTCAGCAACCTCAAGGAGAAAACAACGGCTGGCGGCCAATCGCTGTTCCGTATTGCCTCCATGACGAAAAGCTTTGTCGCCCTGGCCATCCTGATGCTGCGCGATGAGGGCAAACTGCAACTGGATGATCCGGTGCGCCGTTTTATTCCGGAACTGGATAAAAGCACGCCGTTGATAACCATTCGTCATTTGCTGACCCATTCTGCCGGATTCCCGGAGGACAATCCCTGGGGCGACCGGCAAATGGCTGACAGCGAGGATGAATTTACTCAACTGCTCAACAGCGGCCTCTCGTTTTCCACTGCACCCGGCACAGGGTATGAATACAGCAATCTTGGTTTTGCTCTATTGGGCAGAATCATTACGCGCGCAAGCGGACACCCTTATCAAAAATTCATTACTGAAAAAATTTTACAGCCGCTGCACATGAACGATACGGTATGGGAATATAATCTGGCGCCGGCCGGTCGTCTGGCGCTGGGCTACAAGCGTGTCGAGGAAAATTGGATTGAGCAGCCCATGCTGCATGACGGTTCCTTTGGCGCCATCGGCGGACTGATCACCTCGGTGGAGGATTTCAGCAAATACATGGCGCTGCACATGTCAGCCTGGCCGGTAAGGGATGACGCAGACAACGGCCTGATTAAATCAAGCTCGTTGCGTGAGATGCAGCAATGTTGGCGGGTGATAAATCAGGATCTTGATTATACCAATGGTTCCGGTAAATCCTGTCCTGTCATTAACGGTTACGGTTACGGATTGCGCTGGGTGCGGGACTGTCAGGGACATGTTTTTGTCGGACACAGCGGCGGCTTGCCCGGATTCGGCAGCCACTGGCGCATGCTGCCGGATTACGGCATCGGCGTGGTGGTGTTTGCCAATCGCACCTATGCGGATCTCAGTAAGAGCGTCTATACGGCGCTGGATACCATCATCGCTTTGGCCAGATTGCAGCCGCATCCCATTCCGGTTTCGGATATTCTGGAAAAACGGAAACGGGATCTGTTGCAGGTGTTGCCCAACTGGCAGATTAAAAATGATGAACCGTTTGCCGAGAATTTTTTTCTTGATTTCTCTGCTGATTCGTTGCGCAGGCAGTTTGACCGGCTGTACAGACAGGCTGGTAAAATTGTAAATGTCACGCAGGTGGTTCCACGCAATCAACTGCGTGGAACTTTTAGCTTGCAAGGAGAAAAAGCAGAGATAGAGATATTTTTTACCTTGTCCCCGGAAAATCCGGCTAAAATCCAATATATTGAATTCAGGGAAAAAGCTCATTAAGAGCGAATGCGGATGGCCTGTAGCGTAATCCTCTGGATTGCGCGATATGCACAAGCCAGAGGCATGTGCTGCGATGCGCCACACGCACAAGCCGGAGGCCTGTGCTACGGTGCGCGATACGCACAAGCCAGAGGCATGTGCTACGATACACGACACGCACAAGCCGGAGGTATGTGCTACGGAGCTCATCAAGCTCAAACTGAATTTATCAAAGCGAACACGGATTGAACAGATGAAACGGATCGGAACGGATTTTTATCCGTTTAAATCCGTTCAATCCGTTGTATTTGTGTTCGCTTTAACTTGCGAAGGTTGTTTCTTATAACACCCTCTGATACACATAAACCGCCGTCGGCTTTTGATCCTGCCGCGTGTTTCTTTTTTCCGTCACCGTCAAGGTCATGCCGTCAACAGACAAAGCAAATTCACTCACTGATGTAACCGGAAAGGAACCCTGACTGGTTTGCAGCGTCATATCAGAGATCAGCAGCAAGGTTTTTTCATCTTTCCACTGTGCCCGGGTAAGCAGAGAGTCGGTCTGGCCGGCGATAAAACCCATGCGTCGCGGCAACTCTTCCAGGGAGGCTACTGCCGGGCCGCCAATGACCATGGTCTTACTGGTGCGCATTTCACGATGATGTATATAAAGACTATAGCGCACGGTGGTAGTCAAGCTGAAAAAATTGGCACGGTGATCGATGTCCAGTTCATAGCCGATCCAGTAGGTGTTTTTGCTTTTTTTGCTGTCCAGTTTCCAGTGGCCGGAAAAATCCGGATGATGGTCCAGAAACCACGCGGCCGTCGTGGGTTTTTTGCCGGCCATGATCATCAGTTCTTCCGGCGCTACCACCTGAAATTCAGTACCCAGTTTGTCCATGATGCTTTTTATGCGCGCTACGGTGTTGGTTTCGCGCACATGGATCGGCATGAAGAAGGGACGTTTGGGATTAATGACCGCCAACTCGCGCAAATCCTGCACCACTTCATCTTCAGGTTTTTCCGGATCCACATAATAAGCATAAGAAAGAAACGGTCGACCGTTGCGGGTGTCATTGGTATAAGCTGGCGTATACCCGTTCATGAATCCCAGAGCATAAGGGATGTTTTCGAAATAACTGTCCACGATGTGTTTCGGCAGATCGATATTACCGACAAATTCATCGCCTTCGGAATAATCCATGACGCCGAACACGCGCAAATCCATTTTTTGCATCAACTGATTTTCTATTTGCAGCACGCCGGCGAATTTTTCCGGAGCAAATGCTTTGGGATATAGATATCCCGGTCCGCTTAAAGAACCTATAAAGCGGTCATTGGGTGTGGCGCTTTCATAGTAAAACTGCAGCAGCGCCGGTGCAGTGTAGAACCACTCTTCATTGGCTTCCCAGCCATACGGAATCTGGCCTCGGCCCGGTTTCAACCAGGCAGAGCCGGTGCCCATGCCGTCGCTCTGGATCATGGCCATATACACTTTATTTTCTATTTTGGGATTGGGATTATAAGTCGCTTTTTGTTTGAAATGAAAATCCGGTGATATGGGCATTTTGCCGTGAAAGCTCATGTTGGGCAAGGTGGCCAATCCTTCCGACACCACCATGGCGTGACGCGAGAGCAGAGTAAGCGATTCCGGTTCCTTGTCCTTGCAATACGAGTGCCAGCCGTAGAAATAGCTATAGGGCTTCATCTCATCCATGATTTTGTCGATCAGTTCGAATTCATCCCGATCTTCCGGACTGGTGGACAGGTCTGTGAAAAAGGCTTTTTGCACCATGCCGAAATCAGCGATGCCTGGTCGCATGCCCGGTTTGCCCCTGGTGCCGGTGCAATATTCGCCGAGATAGATCAGGTAATCGCGACTGCAGCGCGGCCATAAATTTTCGTACGCCCATTGAAAGATCTCCACGTCTTTTTTGCCTTTAAATTTGCCGCGGAAATCCATCACCGGTTTCAATCCGAGTTTTTCCGCTAAAGGAACATACGCTTCACTTACCACCAGCGCCTCTTCCAATCCGGCTAGCGTGTAGGAAACCATGAGCGAGGGCAGGTTCGAGGTATCCCACACCACATAACCTTTGATGTGTTTTTTGAATTTGCCGGTTATCTCCTCGACAGAAGCCGGCGTCTCTACCTTGACGTGATGGCGGGTTTTGTAATATTCCAGCACCGCTTTGACATCCGGATGCACATAATCATCCGGATAAATAAAATAGATATTGGCATCAGTTTTATTGGCCAGACCCTGCAGGCTGAGCAGCAGCGCCTGCCACGGTAGGTCGCCATCAGCCTGCCAGTCGCCGGTGATGTCCATGACGTTGATGGTTTTTCCTTCCGTTGCTGATAGGACCATCGGCAAAAAGCAGCAGAGAATTAAAAGCACGAGGGCTTTGCTGGTGTTTTTTTGCATCATGGTTTTTCTCCATACAGTTATGATGCGGTTCGTTTCGTTTACATTTAA
>CAYLWO010000154.1:0-11224 GCA_964387285.1 uncultured Cytophagia bacterium
CTAACTATCCTTGCACCCAATTCATACTGCGATATTTTTCATACGGTCCCAATTCCCGTATCTGCTTTACCGTATTATTGACCACTTCCGCCCACTTGGCGCCTTCAGCTGCAGAAACCCAGGAGAATTGCACACGTTCAACCTCGACGCCCATAAAATCGGCCAATTTGCGAAAAGCCATCCAGCGTCGGCGTGCATGAAAGTTGCCGGAAGTGTAATGGCAGTCATTAGGATGACAACCGGAAACGATAATGCCGTCAGCGCCCTGAGCAAAGGCTTTGAGGAGCAGCATAAAATCAATACGACCGGTGCACGGGAAACGAACAATACGCACATTGGGCGCATATTTAATTCTGCTGGTGCCGGTAAGATCGGCGCCGGCATAAGTGCACCAGTTACATACAAAGGCGACGATTTTAGGTTCGAAATCGGACATGTAAGCTCCTTGGATCACTAATTAGTACAACCCAACCCGGATAAACAGAGCCAAACGTCCGACACCTACAAGGTGTCGGACATTTCTTGCCGGAAATATGCAAAAAGTATCAGTGTCAGGCCAGCAACTCCATCACTTCTGCATACATCTGCTCATGGGTGTAGCCCTGAATGTCGATGGACTTGCTGCGACAGAACGCCACACAGGTACCGCAACCCTGACACAAACCGGGATTCACCTTGGCCACGACCTTGATGACTTTGCCGTCGCGTCCCTTGATCTCTTCGCGCTCGATCGCCTGGTAAGGACAGGCGGATTGGCACAAAAAACAACCGACGCAGGTCGAATATAACGGCGCTGCCGTGCGATTAACCACGGCGATCAACGGCTCGCGCGTCAATTCATCATTGGAAAAAAGCCCGGCCACTTTGGCAGCAGCGCCGGAAGCCTGACCAACGGATTCCGGTATGTCTTTGGGCGCCTGACAGGCGCCGGCTAAAAAGATGCCGGCCGTATTGGTTTCTACCGGCCGCAATTTTGGATGCGCTTCAACAAAAAACTTGTGACTGTCATAACTGGTGTGCAGTTTCTGCGCCAGACTTTCCGCCCCTTCGTTCGCCACTCCGGCGGTGGCTAACACCACCATGTCTGCTTCAATCTCCACCGGCGCCGCATTGAGCAAAGTATCCGCACCCATAACAACGTACTTGCCGTTGCGCTCATAAATGCGCGACACGCGGCCGCGGATGTAATGCACGTGATCCTCTTCAATGGCGCGACGGGTGAACTCATCGTACATCTTGCCGGCGGCGCGAATATCCATGTAAAATACATAGGCTTCACCGTGATGCACTTTATGCTTGTATAACATGGCATGTTTGGCCGTGTACATGCAACAGATTTTGGAACAATACTCGATGCCCTTGGCCGGATCGCGCGAACCGGCACAAGCTACGAAAACCACCTTTTCCGGCACCTTGCCGTCCGATGGCCGCTTGACCTCGCCGAACGTTGGTCCGGATGCCGACAACAAGCGCTCGAATTGCAGACCAGTGACCACATCCTTGTACTTGCCATAACCGTATTCCGGAAAGAAATCGGTCTCTTTTACCGTAAAGCCGGTAGCCATGACGACAGCGCCTACCTCATGCTCAACGATCTCGTCAACCTGATCAAAACGGATAGCCTGGGTGGGACACACCTTTTCACATATTTTGCAGCGGCCTTTGGTATAATAGGTGCAATGCTCGCGATCGATCACCGGTTTATTTGGCACCGCTTGCGGAAAGGGTACATAAATGGCGGTGCGCATGCCCAATTCAGCATTGAATTCGCTGGGAATTTTCTTATTGGGACATTTGGTGGTGCACAGACCGCAGCCTGTGCATAATTTTTCATCCAGGCTGCGGGATTTCTTGCGAATGCGCGCCTTGAAATTGCCGATGAATCCGTCCAGGCTTTCCAGCTCCGAGTAGGTATACAGCGTGATATTGGGATGTTGCGCCACCTCTACCATGCGTGGCGTGAGAATGCACTGTGAACAATCCAAGGTGGGAAAAGTTTCCGATAACTGCGACATATGGCCGCCGATGGAGGGATCTCTTTCCACCATAATGACCTTGTGCCCGGCATTGGCGATATCCAGAGCCGCTTGAATGCCGGCAATGCCGCCGCCGAGCACCAGCGCGGTTTTCGTCACCGGCACCTTGATCGGATAAAGTGGTTTGTTGCGTTTCACCTTTTCCACCAACATGCGCACCAGATCGATGGCTTTGTCCGTGGTGACATCCGATTTTTCATGCACCCAGGAGCAATGTTCGCGCAAATTGGCCATTTCGCACAGATAGGGATTGAGACCGGTTTCATTACACACGCGACGGAAGGTCGGTTCATGCATGCGCGGCGAACAAGCAGCCACTACTACGCCGGTAAGCTTTTTTTCGATAATGGCTTCACGAATTAAATTCTGCCCCGGATCAGAGCACATGTATTTATAATCCACACTGTGCACCACGCCGGGAACCGATTTACATGATTCAGCCACGCGGGCGCAATCTACGGTTGCGCCGATATTCTCGCCACAATGACAAATAAAAACGCCGATACGCGCCATGAGTTATGACTCCAGTTAAGCAGGTGTATTTTCCGATACAGCGGTTTTGTTACGTTCCGGCAACCGCACCGGTACGATGTGCCGATGCATTCCCAATTTCCTGGGTGCCAGTCCCAGCGCCAGGCCGACGGCTTGTGTTATATAAATCACCGGAATGGAATATTTCTTCCTGGCAAAAGATTCAATTTCCTTGCGCCGCATATCCAGATTGGAATGACACATGGGGCAGGCGACGATGATCGCTTCAGCGCCGCGCGACACCGCATCTTCAACAATGTTGGCGCACAGGCGGGCCACCACATCCGTACGCGGAACGGAAAAGCCGGCGCCGCAGCATTCGGTCTTAAAGGCCCAATCAATAGGCGCAGCTCCAATACGGCTCATCAGCTGATCCATCACCTGTGGCTCCTCCTCACGGTCAAAACGGGCGATTTCCGCCGGACGCACTAACAGACAGCCGTAATAACAGGCCACTTTATATGAAAAGGGATTAACCAGCTTGTCGTCTGAAATGAGCGGAGCGAGGCGTTGCAGCAATTCTAAAATGTTTACCGAACTCGGAATATTATTCAGCGGCATCTCTATCACGTTGGCAATTTCGTCGCGCAATGAAGCATCAGCGGACAATTCATGTTTGGTGGCAGCCAGGCGTGAATAGCAGGCGGCACAAGGCACCAACAGCTCTTTGAAACCCTGTTTTTCCGCCAGCGCCAGATTGCGACCGGGCAGGGACAGCGACAATTTTTTATTCAGATTATGGGCTGCACTGGCGCCGCAGCAGTTCCAATCATGAATCTCTTCGAGCTGCAGATCAAGTTCCTTAGCGACAGCCAGCAGCGATTCGCCGTACTCGCGCGAGGAGCCGCCCATGGAACAACCCGGGAAATAACCCATTTTCATGATTGCGTCTCCTTTCCGGAATTGGCCCGCCTAAATATTTTGCGCAACGCCCTGCGATTGCGTACAAGATGAGGCCAGATTTTCAGTTTCCCCTTAAAAAACAGACCCGGTGCATTCTTGACATCCTGCCACAGGTTCCGGGACCGGGTTTTGTAATCAACGATCAGGCCTACTTCGTAGAGGCGACCGGCATACCGGATGGTGTCCAGGAAAGCACGATGAAAGCGAAGTATGTTTTTTGCCTTCGGATTTACCATTTTGCGGCGCACGGATTCGGCGCGCAAAAAATCGGTTACCTTGGGAATGTCGATTTCCATGGGACAACGGCAGAAACAGGTTTCACAGGAAAGGCAGAGCCAGATGCTGTGCGACCGAAGTATGGTCTCTTCATGTTCGGGCCGACCGGTTTGCAGTAAACGCATCAAAACACTTGAAGGATAATCCATTTCACCGGCCATGGGACATCCAGCAGAACACTTGCCGCACTGGTAACAATGCACCACGGCGACGCCGGTTTTCTCCTGTAAACGATCAGCTAAGGTCAAAGGTTTGTGCGTTGTATGACTAGCTGCAGACATAAAAGACTCCTGCATACGTATGAATTGATTTCAAAATTGGCAAAGGTAAATAATACTGGGAGGACAGTTGCAAGACCGAATGGGAACATACAGCGTGAATTAGACAAAACATGACGGTTATCTATTCTAAAGTCGTGTGTCGCCTGGGCTTAAGTTTTTTAAGGTACACAGAATTATATATAAAAACAAGAAAATTATTATTATAATTAATGGATATTTGTTATATTCCTCTTTATGTCAAATTTCTATTGAATTGTGAGGGATGAGGATGGGTAAAAAAAATAGAAAAAAATCAGCTGTGCAAACAACCGGACAGAGTTCGCAGCCCCGGCGCAGCATGTCCTGGCTATGGCCGGTGCTCATCATACTTGCGGTTTTTTTTGTGTATCGGGATGCGGTTCATGGCGAATTGACCAACTGGGATGATAACGGCTATATTACCGACAACATGGAGTTGCGCGCGCTGAACCTGGAACGCATCGTGAGCCTTTTTGGTCAATATAGCATGGGCAACTATCACCCGCTCACCATGTTGTGTTACAACGTGCTTTATCATTTTTTCAAACTCAATCCGGTCCCCTATCATGTGCTGAACATCCTGCTCCATAGCGTCAACAGCTTGCTGGTGTTCCTGCTTGTTTTCCTGCTGCTGGAAAGAAAAATTTTCCCAGCCGTTATTGCCTCATTGCTTTTCGCCCTCCATCCTTTACATGTTGAATCAGTAGCCTGGATATCTGAAACAAAGGATGTTCTGTATACGTTGTTTTATCTGGCAGCCATGATTGTATGGATTCGCTATCAAAAAAATCGTTCTGTTAAAATATATCTGCTCGCTTTAAGCCTTTTCCTGCTCTCCTGTTTTTCCAAAGCCATGGCGGTCACCTTGCCTCTGGCGCTCTTGTTGCTGGATATGTGGAAATCACAAAGTTTGCGATGGAGCAGACAGGAACTGGTTGAAAAGCTGCCGTTTTTTGTCATTGCACTGGGATTCGGCATTATCGCTTTATTCGCTCAGGAATCAACCAATGCCCTGGGCAAAGTCACCACCACCAACTTTTTTCAGCAAATCTTGATCGCAAGCCATGGTGTTTGGTTTTATATCTATAAAATGATCTTGCCCGTTCACCTGTCTGCATTTTATCCCTATCCCATCATAATCGGTTCCATGTTGCCGATTAAATTTCTGCTCTCTCCGGTTATCGTAATTGCATTGCTATACGGCTTGTATATAGCCTGGCGGAAAAAGCAGTGGGCTATTGTATTTGGCCTGGCCTTTTATTTTTTTAACATCGCACAGGTGTTGCAGCTTTTGCCCGTCGGTTCTGCCATTGCCGCAGATCGCTATTTCTACCTCTCCTCCCTGGGACTGTTTTTTATTCTGGCGATATGGGGTGAAAAATTGCGAAAGAAACAACCCGAAGCAGCCATTGGCCTCTTGATTGTTCTGGGCGGTCTGTTGGCTTGGGCGGCGCAAAATCGCACCACGGTATGGCAGAGCAGTTTACAGTTGTGGCAGAGTGTGCTGCGCGAATATCCCAATTATCCCGGCGCCGGCGTCGCCTACAACAACATCGGCATGATATACCGGCGGCAAAACAAGCTGGATTTGGCTCATCACTATGTGCAAAAAGCGCTGGAATTGGATCCGGAATACGGTCTGGCGTACAAAAATCTCGGCGGACTGTACGGCAAAGCCGGCGATTTGAAAAACGCAGAAAAATTTCTTTTGCTGGCCGCGCGTTACAGCCCCAAGGACGAAGGCGTATTCAACAATCTGGGCATTGTCTATGCCCTGTCCGGGAAAAAAGAACAGGCGCTGATTGAATTTCATAAAGCCCTGGCTCTTAATCCACGCGATGCAGAAGCACACAGCAATATTGGTTCCCTTTATTTGGAACAGGGGCGAACACCGGAGGCCATTTCCTGGTTGGAAAAATCTCTGCAACTCAATCCTGAAGCGATCGAACCCTGGTTGCAATTGGGCAATATCTACCTGTCCATGGGAAAAAAAGAGGAAGCGATTAAAAATTATAAAGCAGCCGCACAATTAGGCAGTCCGGTGGCTATAAATTGGCTAAAGCAACAGGGACTCTAATCTCGGAGCAAAACCATGGATACCGTTTCCATCCTGCCGGCTAACTCGTTGGGTAGAAATTTTATACCGCTGGAATACCTGCCGCTAGGCAAGGACGAGTATTATTTTAGAGAACGGCAATCAGCCTGGCCGGCGTCGCGCTGGCGCCATTTACGGTCCGACGAGGTCGAGCGGCTGGTAAAAAACAATAACACAGCCGATGACTGGGACGATCTGCTGGTTACGGATGAATTCGATCCCGGCCAGATATTCAACTGCAAATTTTTCGGCCTGGTCCGAATCGGCGTGTTGCGGCGCATCACGCTGGAATATCACGAGCAATTGGTGGCCTCGGGCCTCACCAACAGCGTCATCATCGCCTGTGACATCGGCGACGATGTCGCTATTCACAACGTTCGTTACCTGTCCCATTATATCATCGGTGACCGCTGCATTCTACTCAATATAGATGAAATGCACACCACCAACCACGCGAAATTCGGCAACGGCATCGTCAAACAGGGCGAACCTGAAAACGTGCGCGTTTGGCTGGACCTCATGAATGAAGCAGGTTGCCGGCAGGTACTCCCCTTTAACGGCATGCTCGCCGCAGACGCCTATTTGTGGGCCAAGTATCGCGACGATGCGTCCATGCTGAATAAACTAAAAGAGATCACGCAAAACAGCTTTGACAGCCATCGCGGCTATTACGGCACCGTGGGCCGGCACTGCGTTATAAAAAATTCTCAAATTCTCAAGGATGTGAAGGTCGGCTCCCATTGCTATATTAAAGGCGTCAACAAGCTGAAAAATCTCACCATCAACTCTTCCGAGGCGGAGCCGACGCAGATCGGCGAAGGCGTTGAACTGGTCAACGGCATCATCGGTTTTGGCTGTCATATCTTCTACGGATGCAAGGCGGTGCGATTTATTTTAGGCGATAATTCCAATCTGAAATACGGCGCTCGATTGATTAACTCGTTTTTGGGCGACAACTCGACGATTTCCTGTTGTGAAGTGCTGAACAACCTCATCTTCCCGGCTCATGAGCAGCACCACAACAACTCTTTTCTCATTGCCGCGGTGGTCATGGGGCAAAGCAATATCGCTGCAGGCGCCACCATCGGTTCCAACCACAACAGCCGGGGCAACGACAATGAGATCCAGGCCGGCCGCGGCTTTTGGCCGGGATTGTGCTCCAGCATCAAACACTCTTGTCGTTTCGCCTCTTTTGTGCTCCTGTCTAAAGGGGATTATCCGCACGAGTTGGATATTCCTCTGCCGTTTTCCCTGCTGAACAACAATCCGGCCAGAGATCAGCTGGAAATCATGCCCGCCTTTTGGTGGCAGTACAACATGTACGCTCTGGCGAGAAACTCTTGGAAATTCAATAATCGTGACACACGCAAGCGCAAGCACCAAAAAATAGAGTTCGATTTTCTGGCGCCGGACACGGTGGAAGAGATTATTCTGGCCTGTCGTCTACTGGAAATTTGGACTGCCAAAGCCTGGTTGCACAGCGCCAAGAGATCCATGACTGATGAAAAACGACTTTTAAAACTCGGCCGTGAATTGCTGACCTCTGCGAAAGATGAAATCAAAAATCTACAGGTTCTGGGTGAAAACCTGGAAAGATCAAATCGAAAAATCGTGATCCTCAAGGTTTATGAAGCCTATCATAGCTATCACGATATGCTTCATCTCTATACCATGAAAAATTTACTAACTTTCTTCAGCCGGCCCCAAGAGAATTTTGCTTCCATGTGTCAAGCTCTGCAAGGGCGAAGAATAAAAAAGTGGACCAATCTTGGCGGGCAAATCATGCCGGATAAAGAGGTGGACAAAATTCGCCGTGATATCGGCGCCGGCAGATTGGCGTCCTGGGAAAAGATACATGGCCGTTACGACCAGCTCTGGCAAAAATATCCGTTGGAAAAGCAAAAACATGCTTTTGCCGTTTGGACGGAGCTGTCCGGGCAGGCGAAACCGTCTGCAGCGCTTTGGCAGGAGGCGTTGCAGCGAGCGGTCAAAATTCAGGAGTATGTTCGCGATCAGGTTTACCTCTCGCGGAAAAAAGATTATGATAATCCGTTTCGCCAGGCCACCTTCCGGAATAAAGAAGAGATGCTGGCAGCCATTGGCACCGTAGAGGATAACAGCTTTATCAAACTGGTGCAAAAAGAAACAGAGGAATTTATTAATTTGGTTGAAAAAGCAATAAGGACGAAATAAAGAAAAATTGATTTGCACAAGTACGTTCGCTTGTGAAAGTAATAAAGTTGATTCCACATTTTTCCAAAAGAGCACGGCACAAGGCGTCGGCGTCAGCCTGACCAGCGTGGCCCAACCAGCCGTGAACAGATTGCCGCAGCCGGTCCGCATGCGCCAGGGCGGCCATCATGATAATAAACAGACAAAACATTACCGGTTTTTTCATTCCACGCTCCTTTTTCAAGTTGAATAACCGCGGATTATGTTGATCTAAAAGTTATAGTGACTGTCAAGACAGGGAAATGGCGTACGAATGCGCCATTTCGGTTTTTTTGCGACGCAAGGGTCGTTATTTTAGCTGCTTTGGATTACAATTCAATTTTCAGCAAGATGTCTTGCGAATATACGCATAACAAAAAAAACAATACAATATACCAGAAAAGGAGAAAAAGTGAAAGCGGTTGGGCGGTGAATCGGTTTGTCGGTTAATCGGTTAGACGGTTCGACAGTTTGATGGTTTTTCGGCTAACCTTTGAGGTGATTATTCCATTTTTAACCGTCTGATTGCCCCGTAGGGGCGGCATATTTCTAGATAATAGCCATTTCAACAATCCCGTCCCGTATGGGACGGGATGTTGGTTTTTGTTCTATTGGTACAAAAAAACATTCCGTCCCTGACGGGACGGGATTTATTTTTACGCTGGGGATAGAAATATTTTGTCCCTACGGGACCAAACAGATGACATTTTGATCGTGTGCGGGATAGAGAGATTTTGTCCCTACGGGACAAAACAATGACATTTTGATCATGTGCGGGCTCGCAGAGTGCATCAATTAAAAAATCAGGATTCTCTCTCCGGCAATTGCTCCGATTTTATATACCCGCTGTCCTGATGGTCCCGTTCCATGGTGGCCAGCTTGCTGAACATGATACGCAAATCCTTCAAGCCGCCGATAGAAAACCAGACAACCACAACGACGGCAATCACCGCATTAATCCACAGATAGACGTACCAGAACTTTAACCAGGCTGCATCACTGACGTCAAAGGTCAGATTGTAAATGGTGCCGATTATAAAAGTGACGATCCACATAAATGTCCAGGCGTAGGTCGCGATATAGATAAATTTATCGCCGCGGGTGAATTCCTTGCCCATACCGAATATTTTGAACCCGCGCTCAGGCTGCGTCTCTACCAGGGTGGTCTCACTTTTAACCGCGTAGGGACCGCGTTTTAATATTTCATCCAAATTCGCCTTGCTTCGTCGACCGAGAAGCGAAATCGCAACATACAACACGCTTGACACGGCCATGGCCAATCCCCAGAACAACTGGCCGTTAATGGGAAAGTCCGGATTTATTTGCAAGATGACAATCCCGCCCACCGCGATGACTGAACCGGTAATCATGGCGGTCCAGGCTGCAGCTGTAGTGCCGCGTTTCCAGTAAAGTCCGCCAATGATGACCGCGCCGGAGCCGCCGGCATAGATGGCTGCGGTTATGGCGAAGAACAAAAAGATATACTCGGCATTCTGAAAGATTAAACTGAAGCAAAAAATGAATATCGCTACGGCTATCAGTGAATAACGCAACACGCGAATATGCTGCTCCGGTTTAAAAGCCTCTTTGCGAAACGGCATGATCACATCCTGAACCAGAATGCTGCTCCAGGAGTGCAAATAGGTGCCGTGGTTACTGATAAAGGCGGCCAGAATAACGGCAGCGAACGCACCCATAAGACCCTTGGGCAGCAAGTGGGTCAACACCAAAGGTACGGTTAATTGACTCTTCAACGCCGTGGTCGGCACAGCCGACAAGACGCCGTTCACCGCTCCGCTAGTTGACAAGAATTGCTGATGATGCATCACCACGTACGCCACCAACGGAATGAACAACAGGGCAATGGTCTGCGGGATGCCGCGCCAGTTGCTCAACACTGAACCCATTTTGGCTTCATGGGCGCTTTTAGCCGAGGTGTTGTATCCCTGGGTTCCCTGCCAGGACATGGTGTTATAGATAACGCCGATAATGCCGATCAAAAAATACCAAAAGTTGAAATCATCCACCTGACTGGTATGAAAGGGATTGATGAGCGAAGCGTCGGCCGGAGCTGCAGAAACACCCTGCAGCAGAACATTCCAATCAAACTTGAACAAAAATAGGAAAAGAATAATCAGAAAAACGACATTGACAAAAACACCTTGAAAGAATTCCGTGATAATGACGGAAATTTGCCCGCCGACAAAAACAAAGTACAGAGAGCAGCCGAGCAGAACCAGCATGATGAGCGGGAACGTGCCGATTTCCAGTCCCAGCAGAGAAAAGGAATGCGGCAAGCCGCAAAAATAGATAAAAAAGCGCGCGCCCACAGCAGGAAAAATGCCGAAATTAATTATGCCGGAAAAAAAGGCCAATATGCCGGCAAAAACCCGAAACCTTTTACTGTACCGTTTTTCGAAAAATTGCGC
Organism: uncultured Cytophagia bacterium; assembly: GCA_964387285.1. Classification (GTDB taxonomy): domain Bacteria; phylum Zhuqueibacterota; class Zhuqueibacteria; order Residuimicrobiales; family Residuimicrobiaceae; genus Anaerohabitans. Next base: position 10,781 of record CAYLWO010000154.1, read on the forward strand.
CAGCGTCATGCAGCGGGTTTGGCGGAACCGGTAGATAACCCAGCCGGAAACCGTGATAACCATAACCACTACCGCGGTGGTAAATCCCCACCAGGTCATGGAGAATCCGGCGATATAGTTCATTTCAAAATAGCCCACAATCGTTATGGCGCCTAATCCGGCCATGCCCTGCGCAATGCTGATGAGATAGCGACCGGCGGTTCTGCCGGCAGCTAAAAAGTCGGCCACGCTGCGCATATAGCGCTTGGCAAAAAGAGTGCAGCCGACCATCGAGACGATCAATCCGCAGACAATAGTCCAATCAATCCAGGTCAAATTCAATGGAACTCCCTTTTATTACTTCCGAAATTAAACGATACGTGCTCAAAAAACAACCTTGAGGTGTCCAAAAAGTTAAATTTTCTCAATCTTGATTTGGCAAGCGGCCTTGTAGAAAAATTCGTA
>CAYLWO010000155.1:0-10969 GCA_964387285.1 uncultured Cytophagia bacterium
AAAAAAAGATTCGTGGTTGATGCTTTCTAGACGCGGCTCATTATTTGTTTGGAAAAACAGCTTTGGCTTTAAGGTCCTGGATGATTTTGGCATCCATCCAGTAGATATTGGGCAGGCCATTGCCCGGCCGGGTTGCCATGGCTTGCAGTTCAGCCAACGTCCATTTTTGTCCTGGTTTGAAATTATCCGGATTAACGCGCGATGACATGAAAAAGAAATATTTTCCGTCCGGCGAGACATAGGGAGAGTACTCTTCACCGCTCTCCGTGTTGATTTCATCGCCCATATTGATCGGCTTTGACCAGGCATCGTCGTTATTGCGAAAAATGATATAATAGTCGGTGGAGCCTTTGCTGTCCTTGCGGCCAAAAGCGCAACTAATGATATAACTCTCGTCCGGGCTGATAAAAGCGTTAAAATTGTGACGGCCGCAGTTGACTTGTGGACCGAGTTTTTCCGGTGCGGCGTACGCTCCCTGCACCCACCTGGAGCGATAGATGACGTTGAGGCCGTTGTCCTCTTCATGAGTAAAGTAAAGCGTAGCGTCTTGCGTGAGCGATGGAAAATATTGTCCGGTTTTGCTGTTGACAAGTCCCGGCAACAGATAGGGCTCGCTCCATCCCGCAGACGTGCGATCCATGCACCAGAGATCAAACTGTTTTTCTTCCGTGGTTTGTCCCGGCGCCGGGCGATTGGAGGTGAAAATAAATTTTTTGCCGTCCGCGGAGATGCAGGGCTCCAGGGAAACATAGCGCGGATCGTCGGCAAAAGAAGCGATCTCGGGTTGCGACCAGACGTTGTTCTTCATTTTACAGCAAACAATGGTCGTATAGGTGTTGCCGCCTACCTGCACGCCAAAATAGAGTTCATCCAGTTGCGGCGTCATGGCGATATCGCGGCAATAGAGACCGGTGTTGACAATGCCCGGGGCAAACAGCTCCGGTTTTTCGCCGGGCGGTTTTTGGCCCAGGTATGGACCGTGAACCGGGGATTTGATCGTTTGCGTGCAGGCCAACAAAGCAAAGAGACAGCCGGATAGAACGAAGCGTCGCGTTTTTTTCATAAAAAGGCCTTTCCCTTTTTAGCCACTGATTTGGGTGTCATAAAAGGAGATATGTTTTTAAAATACGAATAATTTTTTATATTCAAGAGAAAAAAATGCTTTTATGTGAATGCGGTAATAATTACATTTGCGCTCAGATGTTCAGATAAAAAGAAAGAGATCCTATGACCCTATTAACAACTCTGACCGCCTCGGCGGCTAACGGCAGCCTGCTGCGTCTTTCGCCCGTCGATCTGTTGATCATCGTTCTTTATTTTGTCATTGTTTTGGCCATCGGCTTTTACCTGAAAAGATTTGCCGGCACCGGCGAGGATTTTTTTATGGCCGGTCGCAAAATGACTGCATGGATCGCCGGCTTGAGTTTTATCTCCGCCAACCTCAGCTCTTTGGAGACCATGGGCTGGAGCGCCATGGCCTATCAATACGGCATGCTGGGCGCGCATGCTTACCTGATCGGCGCCATACCGGCGATCTTGTTTTTGGCCATCGTCATGATGCCGTTCTATTACATTTCACGCACCCATTCCGTTCCCGGATATCTGCAACTGCGTTACGGCGAAGGCGCCCGATCCATTGCCGGCATCTCTTTTTCATTTATGACCGTCGCGGTCAGCGGCGCCAGCATGTTTGCCATGGCTAAAATCCTCAATCTGCTTTTGGGCTGGGACATGAATGTCAGCATTTGGGTGTCCTCCATAACGGTGGCCATTTATGTCACCATGGGCGGATTGTTGTCCGCGGTGTTCAATGAAGTGCTGCAGTTTTTTCTCATCTGGCTGGGCTCGCTGTTAATTCCCATTCTCGGCATTATTCACGCCGGCGGCTGGAGCAATATGATGGCGACCATTCAAAAAAACGTCGCCGTCATTCATCCGACCGTACAGAATGCGGATTTCACCAGTCTGTGGCGCAACCTGGGTTCCTTTGACGCCAATCCCATGGGCATCGATTGGTTCGGCATGGTCTTTGGTCTGGGACTGGCAGTCAGTTTTGGTTACTGGTGCACCGATTTTCTGCAGGTGCAGCGCGTCATTGTCGCCAAGGACCTGCGTTCTGCACAGAACGGCACCATCATCGGCGCCGCGTTGAAAATGATGGTGCCGTTGATTGTGACCATTCCCGGGTTGTTGGGACTGGCCGTGCTGCTCAATCCGGACGGTTCCACCATGGTGCTGGTAGCGGAAAGCGATCCGCGCGCCGGCATTACGCATCACACCTTTAACGACGTGTTGCCGCTGCTCATGGGGCAATATCTTGGGCCGGGCTTGCTGGGATTGGGAGTTACGGCCATGATCGCCGGATTCATGTCCGGCATGGCCGGCAATGTCAGCGCCTTTGCCACGGTATGGACCTATGACGTTTATAAACCGCTGTTGAACAAAAATGCGGACGATCGCCATTATCTGCATATGGGGCGCTGGAGTTCGGTTATCGGCATTATTATTTCCATAGGCACGGCCTATGCACTTTTTTATTTTTCCAATATCCTGGAATATTTACAGGTGCTGGTCTTCTTTTTCATCGTACCCCTGTTCGGCACGGTGATCCTCGGCATGTTGTGGAAGCGGGCCACGCCGGCCGGCGGTTTTTGGGGATTTCTCATCGCCATTCTCTGCTCCATCAGCATGTGGACCTATGTGCACACGTTTCCCGACGGTTACCAGCCGCAACCCAAGGTCGCTCTGCATCGCGGCGCTGTGGTGAGTCTGGAAAGACTCGCGCGCAACAACAGCGAAGAGATTTCACTGATCGTTGTTGAAAGCGGCGGCGTTGATCTGGTCAACGTGCCGGTCAAGGCTATCGGCCAAGCTGCTGATTATATTGTTCAGGATAAGGCCATGTCGTTACCATTGACATTGCCGGGTAAAAACGGAACCATGGCGGTGCAGGTGTTGGCGCCCGAAGTGGTGTTGGCAGATTCCCGGGAAAGGTTTAAATTCGGCGTTGAAAACGTGCTGGTTTATTTAAAACCCGGCGTTCAGGTCCGTTCCGCTTTTATTTCGAAAAAGTTTGCGCCCGCTGCTTTTAATCCGGATCATACCAAACTCATTGCCCGTTCGGAAAAAGCCAAGCCCATGGCGGTCAACATGTACAGCGGTTGGTGGTCATTGCTGATTTGTCTCCTGGTCACAATTGGAGTAAGTCTTTTTACCAAACCCAAACCGGACGCAGAATTGAAAAATCTGGTTATGGGTTTAACGCCGCGACCCAAAGAAGCCGCGTGTCCCTGGTACGAAAAACCTATCGTCTGGGCTTCTGTGGTTTTGCTGGTCCTGATAGCGATTAACATTATATTCTGGTGAGGCATTTATGGAACAGGTACATGAAAAGCAGATTCCTATCTGGTTTTTTATCGGCGCTATTGTAGCGATCTATGGCGTGTTGATTTTAGGCGTCGGCATTTATCATTGGATATCGCCGCCGCCGGTCGCGGAACGGGTTATGCTTTGGGACAAGCATGCCGACATTTGGTGGGGAGCGTTGTTGTTGGCGCTCGGTTTATTTTATGTAATCAAATTTAAACCGGAAACAAAGGACTGATACGCCAATATGAAACATAGAACGCGGATATAACGGATAAGAACGGATTTTGTACTTTTTTATCCGTTTCAGTCCGTTTTATCCGCGTTCGCTTTTTTTACAGTCGTTGTTTTACATCTTTTTGTCGAAAGGAGTTGACATGAAACGTGCGCTCTTTTTCTTTCTAAGCGCTTTTCTTCTTGTCCAATTTACCGGCGCGCAGGAAACCCAGACGCAACGCGATCAACGCATGCAATGGTGGCGCGAAGCCAAGTTCGGCCTGTTCATTCATTGGGGCGTGTACAGCGTGCCGGCCGGAACCTATAAGGGCGAACAGATCAAGGGCATCGGCGAATGGATCATGCGCAATGCGGAAATTCCAGTGGCCGAATATCGCGGGTATGCCAAACAGTTTAATCCGCTTAAATATGATCCCAAATTCTGGGCGCGATTGGCTAAAGAAGCGGGCATGCGTTATATGGTCATCACCTCCAAGCATCACGACGGTTTTGCCCTGTTCCCCTCGGCCGTATCAGATTGGGATGTGCAGGATGCCGCGCCTTATGCCAAAGACTTGATCGGTCCATTAGCTAAAGCTGCGCGCAAACAGGGATTGAAATTTGGCCTTTACTATTCACAGGCACAGGACTGGACCAATCCGGGCGGCGCCAAAGCGCGCATGAAAGAGGGCGAGTTCTGGGACCCGGCGCAAAAGGGCAGCTTTGATGACTATATAAAAAATGTCGCTGTGCCGCAGACGCGAGAAATTCTGACCAACTATCAGCCGGATATTTTATGGTGGGATACGCCGGTTTGGATGACTCTGGAGCGCGCAGCGCCGTTGTATGCCTTGCTGTCGCTCAGGCCCGGCATCATCACCAACAATCGTCTGGCTGCCGAGTACAAAGGCGATACCGACACGCCGGAGCAATACATTCCAGCCACCGGCATTCCCGGTCGTGACTGGGAGGTCTGTATGACCATGAACGATACCTGGGGATTTAAAAGTTACGATCTCAATTGGAAAAGCACGGCCGAGTTGATTATAAAGTTGGTTGATATTGTCAGCAAAGGCGGCAATTTTCTTCTGAATGTAGGCCCGACGGCAGAAGGGGAAATTCCGCAAGCCAGCATTGAACGTTTGCAGGCTGTGGGCCAATGGATGAGAGTCAATGCAGAAGCGATCTATGCCACCACCGCAAGTCCTTTTCATCGTTTGACCTGGGGACGGTGTACGAAAAAAGTGCACAAAAATTCCACCACCCTTTATCTGCACGTGTTCGATTGGCCGCAGGAAGGTGAACTGGTGTTGCCGGGCATCAGGAATAATCCCAAAAAAGCCAGGCTTCTGGCGTCCGGTCAAATCCTCAAGGCCTATCCAATGGGCAAGGACATTCGCATCAGTGTGCCCAGGCAAGCGCCGGATGCGGTGAATTCGGTCATCAAATTGGAAATTGCCGGTCAACCCGATGTGGAAAGCAACATGCCGGTGGAATCGGCAGACGGCTCGGTTTATCTGTCTGCAGAGATGGCGGATATAAACAATCCCGGTTACGGCGAGCATGCCGTGTTACAGGGCAAAGGTCAGGAAGCGGTTATTACCAACTGGACCGATGCCCGCGCTCGCCTGGCCTGGGTGTTTAAACTGCCCAAGCCGGGCAAATTTCGTGTCAGCGCAGAAGTGGCGTGTACGGAGGACACCAGCCGTTTTACATTCAAGCTGACAGGCAAATCCCTGGAGGTTGCACTTTTGGGTAGCGGACTGACCAATTTTAACAAGGTCGAGTTGGGTGAGATCGAAGTGAAGACCATTGAAAACACGGTTCTGCAGATTACTCCGGATGCGAAGAAGTGGCATGAACTGAATTTGCGATCAGTAAAGTTACAGCGGGTGCCATAAATCTCTGCGTCAGAATATCAAAATATGGAAATCATAAACTGATTCCTTTTCGTCTTGGCGTCTTTGCGGGGGAAAATTTTACAGATATTACTACTTTTAGATTATTTGATTTCGTCCGCGACTTTTATTTTCGGAATTTCTGGAGTATTTATGAAAAAAGGACTGGTTACAGCCGTAATAAATGTTTTCTTGACTATTTTATTTACCATCGCGATGCAGGGATGTACGCATGATAAACGACGGATGACGGAATCTGTAACCGGCGGTCGCTTCTTCACCTTCAACACAGTTGTCAGGGTCAATCAAATCGAAGTGAGTCGCGAGCGCAATGAAGGCATGGATGAAGTGGATCGGCATTCTCTGGCAACGGCCAGTGCTTTTCGCGATGCGGTGGCAGCCGGCTGGCCTGAAGCAAAAATCACCTGGGCCTTTAGCTGGCGTGCACTTTATTCTCCGGACTCTAATTATCGCGCGATTCGCGAGTATGCTAAAAACTGTCATGAGAAGTATGGCGACGATGTGACGTTTATCCCCGGCGCTTACTTTGCCAATGCCTACAATTCGACCGAACAGGTGAATCGCGATCTGCATGAGGGTCTGGCGCGCGTCGCGGAATTTATGGGCAACGGGTTTCGTCCGCAAAGCGTGCTGGCTGGATTTCTTTCTTCTGTCAATTTGCAGTATCTTGCCGAAAAAGAGAAAATTCATGTTTGTCAGGCTAACATCTGGAGTCAATATGCCATTGACAATCAGGACGGCGACGGTTCGATTTGTTATCCCTATTATCCTTCCAAAGAACATTTCTGCAAGCCGGCGCAAGCAAAAGCGGATTTTATCGATTGCGTCAATCTGGATGGTTGGACCATGGATTTTCTGGCTGCGCGGCGAGAAGGGTTCAAAGAAGGATACAACAGCCGTATGGGCGTAGGACCCATTGAAACCATCAAAAAATACGGTCCTGATACTGGTCTCAAACAAATGCTCGCTACCACAGCGGTGCATTTTGACGATGGATTCAAACGCAACGGCTTTGCCTGGGTGACCTGTTGCTGGGAGATCAGCATGGTGAATGAGATCGGGCATCTGGAAACACTGACCCAATGGCTGTTGGAGATGCGCAAGCGCTGGCCTGATGTCCAGTGTCTGACGCAGGGCGAGTTTGGCTTGCGATGGCGCCAGGAGTTTAAGGACAATGAAAAAATGAATTATCGGTTTCAACAAAAAGGCACCGGCATTGGCGGATCGGACAGCGATAAAGAGATCCGCTGGTTCATGAATAAGAATTTTCGCCTGGCATTGCTGCGCGATCTGGAAAATAATGAAGAGCGGGTCATTGATTTTACCCGTTATGATCTACCGGCGCAAGAACCGCAGGAACTCACGCGCCGCTGGAGTCTGATGGGACAAATCAATCAAAAGCAGACGCGACCTCAGGATAAACCAATTCCGATTGCAGCTTTGCCGGAAAAAGACAGAGAAATGATTCTGCAGCGGTATGCGGAATTACAGCCATGATGTACCCCGTCCTGACATGATAACCAACCATGGCAAGGCTGGTCGTCGCGTCTGTGACCTTCCAGCCTATTTCCCCACTCTATTGCCCCCGCTCTTCTTTTATCCAAAGGTGATTTTACTGCGAGCTGCTCCAGGAAATTCCATGTTAGATTAGTTGGCATGAAATTTGATTTTTTTTAGAAGGGAAAAAGTTGGCAAGTTTTTGCCTATTGTTTATATTTTGGTTACGTGTGTATTGCTGATGTGGAAATCGGCAGATGTCACATTATTTATTTTGGATTGTCATGTTTTTGTGACGATCAAATGCACGCCTATAGGAAATGCTTCCTCTGGGGGAGACTCGAATTTCAGACTAAAAATCGTAATTTTGTTTTGTATCTGGTATGTGGTTTCATTCATCAAGATCAATCGATAGCGCAACGGCATTATGCTCGCCTGGCTGGTCTTGCATGAATGTAATAGGGTTTATAAGTCTCAGAACAAACGGTTTTTTCCATCCGCCATTGTGAGGAATAAGTTTGATATAGTTTAAACAGCCGCACGGCCTAGTTGTTTTTGCGGGGTGCTTTGAACATTCTTGGCCTGAAAAGCAGCTTTGTATAATTGCGGATCTATGACGAATAACGAGAGCAACGGGCTATCAGCCAATGAAGGAGCAGCAATGAAACGCAGCTATTTGATTTTTGCAGCCGTCCTGTTGATTATCCAGGCGGGGCTAGGCGCTACTTTTACGGTAACCAATACCAATGACACCGGCGCAGGGTCGTTACGCCAGGCGATTACAAATGCGAACAACAATTCAGGTCTTGATTATGTTTATTTCAACATTCCAGGCGCAGGACCCCATCGCATTCAAATCGTCGATCAACTGTTTATCTGGAACTCACCTGTTATCATAGACGGCTACACACAGTCTGGAGCCGTACCTGCCACAGCCACCACTCCTGCGATTCTTAAAATTGAGGTCAACGGCGCTTTGTCTAACAACATGGCCGGCTTTGCCGTCAACGCCAGTGATTGTACCATCAGGGGCCTGGTTCTGAATGGCTTCACATTGGGAAGAACCACCGGCGGATCCATTCTGGTATGGGGTGAAGGTGATAATCTTCACGTAGAGGGCTGTCATATAGGCACGGATGTTTCAGGAATGACGCCGATTCCAAATGCACAGGGCATACATGTTTACGGCGGCACTGGTACAGTCATTGGCGGTGACGCCCCAGAAAAACGAAACGTCATATCCGGCAACACGGAGAATCCCATTCACCTCGAAGAAAACGGCGGCAACGGCTGTCAGATACTCGGCAATTATCTGGGTGTGACTGCGGACGGTCAGTCTTTACTGGCTTCAAACTCGGCTGGCCGAGGCGCTATTTTTGCGAATCGTTTTTCCAATGTTGTCATAAAAAATAATGTTCTAGCCGGCTCTGTCGGCAGCGGTATTGTTTTTGCATCCGGCGGTTCCTGGGGAAGTTCCAATCTGGTCATTCAAGGCAATAAAATCGGCGTTAATGCACAAGGCACAGCGCTGCTCGGTCAATTTGAACGGATTTTCAATCTTCAAACTGTCAACAACGTGGTGATTGGCGGCCGCAATGCCGGAGAGGGCAATATCATTGCCGGCGCCCGATATCACGGCGTCATCATTTATCCTGCAGTGCAAGGCGTCAATTCTCTGGCTGTTCGCATCTCCGGCAATTCCATGTACGGCTTTGGACGACTGGCAATTGATTTAAACGCCAATGAACCTACTTTGAACGATGTCGGCGATGTTGACGAAGGCGCCAACCATCTACAGAATTTTCCGATCATTACTGATGCCTTCACCGATGGCAGCCAAACGCGTGTTCAGGGCACCTTGCACAGCAAGGCTTCTCAAACCTATACTATTGAGCTTTTTCATAATGTTTCTCCGGGTTATCTAGGCTATGGTCCGGGTGAAGTGTATTGGGGATACACCGATGTGGTCACCGATGCCAATGGTGACGCCAGTTTTGAGCTTACTCTTCCCGGCGGCGTAGCGATTGGGCGTTACATTACCGCCACCGCCACAGACGCGGACGGCAACACGTCTGAATTCAGCAAAGCCTTTCAACTGCGCAATCCGCTGTTGGGTCTGGCGCAGGCGGTGCAATTGTTGACGAACAACGGATCGGGATCGTTTACGGTTGATCTGGGGATCAAAGCAAAAAGTTTGGATGATCGCAATTTCAGCGTCCTGCAGCTGACCAGCAATCTGGCAGCCGCGTTCAGCGGAGCGACGTCGTTTAGCGTAGATGCGTTGAGCAGTGCGGATGTTGCGGTGAACAGCGGATATGACGGGGTCAGCGACCAGGACCTGTTAGCCGGAGGAGCGGCGCTGTCAGCTGGAGATTCTCTCGAGGTGCAACTGCGCGTGAGGGTGAACACGGGCGGCAACATGGGGCCGTATGGATCGTGGGTATTGGGCGCGGCGAGCTACAGCAACGGCATGAGCGGCGCGGACAGTTCGGATGCCGGGGCGATAGTCGATAGCAATCATAATGGTTTAGCCAATGAGGCAGGCGAGAACGATGCGACAGAGATATTGTTCAATCCGTTTATCGCGAATAATCCGTTGATGGATATCCGTCTGCGAGAGTTGGGCAATATCTGCGTAGGGGATTCGAGCTGGTTGGATGTGGCGATTGAAGTTCGGACGACGGACGGGTCGAGCCGGAGCGTGAAACAGATTCAGGATGCGGTGCAGATTGGTGAATTGATGCGGGGACAAGTTGTTCGGATACGAGCGTTGCAGTGGGGTTTTTCAGAGAGCGATTACGAGAATGAATATATATGGACGTCGACCGAGGGGGTTTTGGAGTTTCGCAGCACGCACAATGAGGGACGACCCTGGGCGACAAAGGGAGGTCCGACGCGAGAGAACTGGCATACGGCGGTGATTTTCCGTGTGACGTACACGGCGTTGGATGAGGCGGCAACGGATGTGGTATGGTACGAGGGGACGCCGGAATACAATGTGTCGGCGTTAAAGGTTCCTGGTCCCGGAGTGGAGACGATCCACCATTTGGAGCTGGACGAGCTTGAGGATGTACCGATCGAATGCGAGGCGGACTTGGCGGTGACGTCGTATATGGAACCGAACTGGTGTTATCAGGAGCAGATAACGACGTGGGTGATTGCAGCGGAGAATTTGGGCGGATCGGATGCGGCGACGGTGGTGATATCGGAATCGATGACGAGCCCGGCCTTTAGTTATCTATCATACAGCAGCACGAGCGGGAGTTATGATTGGCAGACGCACAGCTGGACGCTGCCGTATATGCGCCGCAATGAGCGGGATACGTTGCGGTTGACGGTGCGGACGCATACGCCTGGGACGTACCAGCTGACGACGCAACGGCAGTCGTCGAGTCCAGGTGATCCGCAGGCGAGCAATGACCAGAGCCAGGTTACCATGTATGTGAATGACGGAGCTGACTTACGTTTGGAGCATACGGTGGCGGTGAATCCGGTATGGCAGGGGAAGGCGGATACGTTGCGGTACACGGTGACGAATTTGGGTGGGAACTATGCCTATCCGGTGAAAGTGACGGTGCCTGTGCCGAGTGGATTTACGGTTTTGGGATATAATGAAGAGGATGAATATTACGAGGCGGAGAACAATCTGTGGGATATAGGCTGGATGAATAACGGCGATAGTGAGACGCTGTTGTTGTATGTACGAGCGGACACGGCGGGGAGTTATTTGAGCGAGGCGTATATATCAGAGTCTGGGCCGTTTGATTACAATAATATGAATGACACGAGCCGGGTGGCGGTGACGATCACGGCGAGTGCCAAGGTGTATATGCGCTTGTATCTGGAGGGAGCGTTCCGGTTGTCGCGAACGGATACGGTAGGGATCGACACGACGTATATGGCATGCCGGTTGCGTTACAATCCGCGGGATGAGAACCACAGTATGTTGCCGGTGGTTTCGCCGTATGGGG
>CAYLWO010000156.1:0-10801 GCA_964387285.1 uncultured Cytophagia bacterium
CGGCTTGCCGACCTCTTGGGCCCGGTCGTTGGGATCGTTGGCAATGCCGCTTTGTGGGTGGTGATCTGGCAGTATTCCATGATCCATTCGATGGCGTTTTTACTGTTTATCATATATTCATAAATCCTAGCGGTATTTTAGCAATGCTGATCTTGCTATTATAAAGGATAGTTTCCTTTTAATCCCTTTCAGGAGAGCGTATCTTTTTCAATTAATCAAAGCTGCTGTCAATACAGGACTCCTTGACGCTGGCACAGGGAGAAACAGATACAGAGTTGATATGCAGCTCAGCGTATCGTCTCCAGTTTAATTTTTACTCAAAAGAACATCATCTTGAATAAAAAAAGCACAACATCCCTTCAACAAAATGAAAGAGTGTCGTGCTCTTTTACTCATGGTAAATCCCGCCCGAGAATTATACCACTGCATGAATAACATTTTCGTTAATTATATCAATATTTCCATTTATTTGCAAGTGAATTTATCTTTTTCATGATTCCTCCCACACTTTGATAAGCAAAGTTGCCCCACAGCGTGCAACAAAAACCATTGAACAAAAGTTTGCATTCTCTCCTTTTTTCTCTGCATCTCCACGTCTCTGCGTTTCGTCTTTTAAAAGAGATATCAACACGGTCTATTAATCGTCACAATTTAATTCTATCTGTCGCATTCTTTTGACATACACGATCTAAATCTTCTCTACTATTGATTGATTTTTATTTAATTAGATTATTTTCTACTGGCATAAAATTTGCCTATGCCCAGTTAACCTGTGTGAGATCTGCATATGAAAATCGTGTTTTTCATTCTAGCTACCTGCTCTATTGCCTGTGCACAACTTGTACTGCTCAACAGCTCTTACGAGAATTTGCTGCTTTTAACCCCGGACGGCCATCTCGGCATCGGCATCACTGATCCGCAAGCCAAATTGGATGTCTACGGTCCCGTACGTTTGCGTTCCAACAGCGGCGATAATAAAACCATGATTTGTGACGGCAACGGTTTTGCCTCCTGGTCCTTGCCTGGCGGCGACATCAATCAGACCCTGGCAGACAGCCGCGTTATTGGCATTCAGGGACGCACCATTTCAGCAACGGCGCCAATAGACGGCCAGGTTTTAAAATGGCGCAGCGCACAGGCACAGTGGCTACCTGAAGAGGATATCAGTGGCGGCGCTGTGAGCGGAGATATCACAGCTGTAACTGTCGGCATCGGTCTCAGCGGCGGCGGAGCCAGCGGTGATGTACAGATCGCCGGACTGCCGGACCAACCTCTTTGGCATGCCAACAAATTGCTTGGCATTCCTGTGCTGCCATCGACCCTGTCCGCCGATAACATGTTGCTGGCATTAAAAGATCGCGAGACCCAAGCGATCAGCTATACTACAGACATCACGCCCAACACCCCTGTTTGGAATGCAAATAAACTTGCATCACAACGGCTGTGGTCGTTCACGCCGGAAGAAGGCAACCTCCTGTCCATGAGTCATTACTGGGCGAATTCCTGGATACCGCAATGGACGCCGGATGAGGCCAGATTTTATGCGAACCGCATAAAAAGTACGCCTGTGTCGAGCGTCTTGCCGACCGTGAACAAACAAATATTGATGTGGAACGGATCAGCGTGGGAGGGAAGATATACGCCTGATTCCAGTGTCTGGAATGGTTCGAAGATGCTGGGCTATCGTGTATCTACGCAGCAACCGCAGGACCGGCAAATTTTAACCTTTAGCACAACTGAAAACGGATGGCAGCCGGGTTTTCGTCCTGAGGATGCGGTGTATAACGCCAAGTGGATAAATGGCCGTCTGTTCTGGTCTTCGACCGCATTGGAAGGACATCATTTGATGTTTTCTGTTTACCACGCGTCCCGTTTTATTGCCGCTGCCGGTGCAAATGAGATTTTGTGGAACGGCAACCGACTGCAGGGGCAACCGGTTTCGACAACGCTGCCAACCAAGTCCCAGCAATTTCTGGTCTGGAGCGGATCCGAATGGCAACCGGGCGGGACGCCCGGCGATCCGGTTTGGAACGTCAATAAATTTCGCGGCACGGCCGTATCCGGCGCTGCGCCGGCTGACAGTCAGATGATGACCTGCCGATTGATGGATGCGATAAACAACATCTATGAATGGCAACCCGGAGAAAAACCCAACAATCCGATTTGGAACGGTAAAAATATTCAGGGTCGCGCGGTGGAAAGCGGCACGCCGGGCGACTGGGAGATGATGACCTGGAACACCAGCTATGGTCAATGGAAGCATGAAAATATTCATACCACGGTTCTGTGGCGGGCAAACCGCATCAGGAATCTGCCAATCAGTACAACCGCTCCGCTGAACGGTCAGGCGCTCAAATGGAACGGAACAGAATGGGGGCCGGCAGATGATCTGGTTCTGCAAACCGCCATGGCAGAGCGGCAGGCGATAATTGCGGCTCAGGGCGCAGAGATTGAAAATTTGCTATCAAAGATAGACGCCAACAGACGCATTCAGTCAGAACTCTTGACTCAAGTCAAACAAGCATGGCAGGTCGTGCAAAAGAACGTCATAAAAGAGAAATAGCATGCGACACAAGCGTCGGGAAATAGCACTGGTCCTGATCAACATCCTGTTGTTCCCTTTGATCGTCTTTGCCCAATTCATCATTCGTAATTCGTCGGGTGAATCGATTATGACCGTGGACCAACAGGGTCAAGTAGCAATTGGTGTTACCGAAGCGACCGCGCTTTTGGATATGCAGGGTACTTTGCGCATCCGTACGAGTCCGATAGCCGGCGGCGTGTTGGCCGGCAACTCTCAGGGACTGGGTGTTTGGACGCGCCTGTCCGGTGATGTGGAGGGCGAGCTCTCCAATCTGAGCGTGATCCGGTTAATGGGCCGGCCTATCAGTGCGAGCGCGCCACAAGACGGCTATGTTTTGAAATGGAATTCTGCAAGCGGTGAATGGACTATGGCTGAAGACGCGAGCGCGGCCGGAGCATCCGGCGATATCACCTCTGTCATCGCCGGCGTTGGGATTTCCGGCGGCGGAACATCCGGTGAAGTGACGGTTGCGGCGCGAATCAATGAACCGCTGTGGAACGTTGATCGATTGAACGGATATGCCATTAGCGGCACAGCGCCGGCCGACAGTCAGCTGTTATACTATTCGACGGAATGGCATCAGTGGCGACCCGGTCCAAAACCGGGTGCTGATCTGTGGAATGCAAATCGGTTGCAAGGCATTTCGCTGCAGTTCCCGGAATCGCCTGCAGATGAAATCACCTTGATGTATGATGAGACCAGTCATGCCTGGCAGCCGGGTCCCAGGCCTGTCGATGTGGTCTGGAACGCCAGAAAATTAGCGGGTTATCCGATTGCCGCGCTGACGCCGCAGACCTTTGGCCAGGTGTTATCATGGCTTCCCTCCGGACAATGGGGGGTAAGCGAAGGCGCCAATGCGCCGGTGTGGAATCTGAAAAAGCTCGTCAACCGCACACTCAGCAGTAGTGGCGCAGCAGACAGTGCTTTTTTTATGTACTCTACCTATTGGAGCCATTGGAGTCCGGGCAGCAAACCCGGCACCCAAGCCTGGAACGTCTCGCACTTGCAGAGCGTGCCGGTCTCTGCTCTCAATATAACCGATCAACGATTGCTCTATTACGACGGTGCGGACGGAGTATGGAAATTCGGCCCCACCGCAGAAGATCCCATGTGGAATTTGAATCGTTTGTACGGCAGGAATGCAGCAACGATGTTGCCTTCTGCAATTGGTCAGATGCTGCGTTGGGATGCTGCTGAAAGCCAATGGGAACCGGCGCCTGGAACAGAAGAACCCATATGGAACGCGAATCAATTACAGAGCAAAGCGATTGCCTCGGTGACGTTAGCAGATGGACGGTTGTTGCGATTCAGCTCTGCTTATAACCAATGGCGGTTAGATTATTCGTCTTCATCGCGAGTGTGGAATTTACGCAAACTTCAGGGACGTCCCATTGCCAACACAGTGCCGGTAGCCGGACAACTTTTGCAGTTTAATGGTGCTAGCGTACAATGGGAACCGGGCGTTACCATACATCAGACCATTTATAACGCCAACAAGCTTTATAGTCGTTTGGTAGCAACCACAGCGCCTGCCGTTGGACAGGTGCTGCGCTGGAACGGCAGTGAATGGACGCCCAGTGATGACCTGCTCGGCGGTACGCAAACTTTGGCCGAGCTGGATGAAATGGTGCGGGAACAGACTGAAAAACTCACCGCTCTGCGCGCCGTCTTGGCAAGTCAGGAAGAAAACATCATCATCCTCAATCGCCTGGCTAAAGAACGGCTGCCGGATTTGCAGAGTAAAATTAAGTACGACCAATGAAAATGCTCAAAAGTTTGGATTATAAATAGACAGGATAAGGCATGTTTCAGGCTGTCTTTAAAATAGCTTGTGTTGTCGGCTTTTGTTTGATCGGCGTGTCTCAGGCGCAATTGGTCATCAGAAACTCGGTTCAGACTCCTTTGCTGATTTTCGATTTGCAGAAGCGTGTCGGCATTGGCGCAGAGATGCCCAGTGCAACACTCGATATCCAGGGCAGTCTGGCTATACGCAGTGGTGCAGGCAGCGGAACAGTTTTGCACAGCGATGAACAGGGCGTAGCGCATTGGCGCGCTATCGCGGGCGATCTGACAGGAACCCCGGACCATATTCAGGTTGGCGGTCTGCAGGGCCGGGCTCTAAGCGCTGCAGCGCCGGCAGAGGGCGACGTAGTGAAATGGCAAGCGGACCCGGGAATCTGGCGTCCTGCGCCGGATGTAATCGGACAAACCGGCGAAGGCGATATTACGAGCATTACGGTTTCGAACGGCTTAATCGGCGGCGGAACAAGCGGTGACGTGACCATCGCCGCGCGAGTTGAAGACGCCATTTGGAACGGCGGCGTGTTGCAGGGCGGTTCCATAAGCGCAACCGCGCCGACGAATAACGGTTTGCTTATGTATCGTAACTCGAACTGGACTTCTGCAGACAGCACAACTTCGCCTGTCTGGAATGCAGCCAGATTAGTGAATTATCCGATTTCAACACAGGCACCGCAATCTCATCAATTACTTATGTTCAATCAGGGACAATGGCGACCCGGTTTTACTGCTGATGATTCGGTTTGGAACGCAAAACGGTTACAGGGATTGCAGGTGCGCAATATACAGCCGGTGATCGGCGAATTTCTTAATTATGCTAGTGATTATAATATGTGGGTGCCGTCACCTTATGATTCAACCGATGCGGTATATAACGGCAACCGGCTGCAGGGAAAAGCGGTGGGAAACCTGACTGCGATCGATGCGCTGGTCATGTCATGGGATGAGTCAAAGCAGAAATGGGTCAGCCTGTTCAGAGCCGACTCTGCAATGTGGAATGCGAATCGGCTGATCGGCAATCCCCTAGCCAATGTACAACCCAAAGCCGGTCAGCTGCTCACGTTTCGCAGCGGACAATGGACGCCAGGCGATTCTACCAATGAGGCCATATGGAATGGTAAAAAACTTGGCAGTACGCCTATCTCCAGTTTTGCTCCCAGCGACGGCGAGTTCCTGGCCTATGCTGCCGACTATGCAAATTGGCAACCCAGCATAGCCAATGCCGGAACAGCTTCATGGAATGCAAAAAAAATTCTCGGCTATGAAGTTTCGACGCTGACGCCGCTGGATAAACAAATACTGACGTGGGACGAAAACCTGGCACAATGGCGGCCCTGGTTCAGTGAAGATTCCAGTATCTATAACGCCAACAAGATCATGGACAATGCCATTGCTGCAGATCAACCGCTTAACGGGCAGATACTGACCTGGTTCAACAGCGCCTGGCGTCCGGGCCACACTCCGGATGATACGGTTTACAACGCCCAGTATTTACAGAGTATTGCTATTGGATCGGCCGCACCCAGCGTGAATCAAATATTGAAATACAGTTCCGCTTTCAATCAATGGCGTCCTGCGAACGACAATGTCGGCACGCTTGCGCAAATGCAGCAACAGTCCCTGCTGCAACAACAAAGAGCGATTCTGCGCAAGGCAACCACAGTGCTTTCGGAGAGCAGCAGCAGCGAAGAGATACTTGTATTGGAAAAAAATGTCGCCAGGTTGGAAGCAGCGGCGCCATAATAATGCATGCGCGCAATTCAGGCTCTAGTCGCACATCGATGCTTAAATCCAGAGAGATATAAGAAAAATTCACCGTTAGCGCCGGCTACATCTGCCCTTCAAGAGCAGCTCTGAATCCCGTCTCCTGGAGAGACATGATAGGTTTGTGTATGGCAATTACAATCACCTAGGTTTTGCTTAAATAGAAAATCGGCGCTGTGTAACACAACAGCGCCGACTTTCGCGTTTGTTTAATAGTTGATCGCTCGCGGCAGCTTGCCGGCCTGTTTAATCCAGGACTTGACCTGTTTCAACGAAGGCGGTCGACGGACCAGTTTTTTCTCTGCGTTGCATTCCAGCATTTTTTGGTGCAGGTTGTCCGCATTTCGTTGCGCCAGTTCCGGCAAACTATCAACGCCGGCGGCCTCTAACAAATCAGAGTATTCCGAGCCCACTCCTTTAATGCGATAGAGGTCGGCATGATTGACCCACTGTAATAGCAAATCATGACCGATGCCGGTAGCGGCTTCGACCTCCTGACGATCCTTGGGTGTGGCGCCTTTTTTTAACAGATGGGGAACAGTGACAATGCCGACCGCTCTGAGTTTGTCGGCGTAGACCGGTCCGATGCCCTCGATATCTTTTACATTTGCCATTACATTCTCCTCAACAAAAGTGTTTTTCCTGCAACGGAATGGTTTGTAAACCTTTTTGCGGTACGCAAGGATCTAAACAATCATTTGGCTTTGGGAGCAATGGCATTTTTGATCAGGCCGATAACGGCCATGAGCACGCCGCCGCCAACGCCGCCGCCGGCGATATTGCCAATGATGCTGCCCAGATCCAAACTACCGCCTGCGGGCGCTCCGGCGCCCAGCATGCCAAGCAATTGTCCGCCCAGACCACCGCCGAGTATGCCCAGAATGGAATTAACGACCGTACCAAGTGACAACTTTTTCAGCAGTGAACCCGCCACATTACCGCCTAAAGCACCGCTGATGAGCTGGATAAGCAAAGAGACGATATCCATAACTTGGTCCTTTCTTTAGTTTGATGAAACTGTTTATACTAGCTGCCACCTAAGACTAGTAAATCAATATACATTATTAGTACAATGGATGCAAGGCAAAAGCGAATAAAACTGAATTGAGGATTGTATGATCCTTGCGAAGGTTTTAAGCCCTCGCAAGATTGTTTTTCGAGCATAAATCCGCTCACTAAAGGTAAAAGATAGAACTAGTGCAGTAAAATCAATTTTTTAGTCTGCACCAGGTCGCCTGCTTCCAGTCGATACAGATACACGCCACTGGCCCGACCTGCCGCATGCCAATTGAATTTATAGGTCCCGGCAAGACGTTTTTCCTCGATCAAGGTCGCGACCCGTTCACCCAACAGGTTGTAAACTGATAGCGTCATGAAACCGGATTTCGGCAAGGTAAATTCAATGGTGGTGCCGTTATTAAAGGGATTGGGATAATTTTGCCGCAAGGAATGATCCATTGGTTGCTGGTCGCGGGCGTTGGCAAGGCCGGTTATGGGGGAGTTGCTGAAAACTTTGATCCGGTCATCGCCGTTTACCAGCAATCGGTGATTGGCCACAACCGGTTGTTCATAAAAACGATCGGAATAGTCCAGAAACACCTGGTTGCCGGTGGCAACGTCGAATCCCCATATTGCGCAGGTTTTGGAGTTCGGTTTAATCCGCGAGGCCATGCCGTTCGTTACATAGACAACATCATTGGCAATAGTCGGCCAGCGGGCCCCAGAGCTGTCAAAGGTGACATGCCAACGATAAGAGCCGTCTGCCTTATTGAGGCTGAAGAGCTGTCCCCGCATTTCTTCATTTTCATATATGGAAAAACAGAGGTACTCATCGTGCAGGGCGATGCCGTTATGCCGGTTTTCAATCCTGGTCACTCCCGGTGGCGTATAAATCCAATGGATTGCGCCGGTATTTTTTTCACGCGCCACGACTTTATTGTTGTCAAAGGTGTAGACATATTGCCTGTCTACCGTCACAGCTTGAGTAGTCTGGTTGGCTTCCTGCCAGATGTTCGTGCCGCCGGTTTTGTCAAACGCATAAAGCTGATTGTTAATTGAGACATAAAGATATTGCTCATCAACCGTTAGAATAGAAGAGCCGGAAAACGGTCTGGACCATACTGTGGAACCGTCTCTGACATTGATGCAAAAAAGATTTTGATAATGAAAGAAAAGGTGCTCGCCGTCCAGAACAGGATGCCCTTCCATGGGCGCGCCGATGTTGTTGGACCACTTTATCGAGCCGGTGTGTCGGTCTAATGCATACAGACCCTGTGCGGCCTGGCCGCTGCAGATGAGCAGGGAATCGTTGACAACCGGACACATTTGCGCATTCCAGGTTGAATTCGGTATGCCAAAGAACCATTGCTGGCTGCCGGAAGTAATGTCAAAAGCGGCAAAACGCGCTTTGGTTAACCAGTCGCCGCCGGCAGTGCCGGCATAGACGGTATGGTCAAAGGAGATGAATTCGATGGCGTCATAAGGATCCATTATAATTTCAGCGCTGTAGGAAAAGGGCGGTTTGAGAATTTTTTCGTTTTTGACCCATGACGTCCGTTCACGGTTGTGATTATACATGGGCCAGTTCAGATTGCTCGACGTGTCCGCAGCTGTGGCCAGAATCAGGTCGCCCAGGCTTTCAGCCGCTTCCCAGAGCGCGCCTTCCGGCCACAAGGCCGCACAGCCGTATTGCGTGGGATAAAAGTTGCCGGGATCGGTAACCGATAAGGCAAATCCCAAAACCTGTTTGATGTTGGGCGGCAAGACGAAAGCAAGTTCGTATTGCACATGACCTCCAGTGGTTGCTATTTTTGCCGTAACCACCGATAACGCCGATATGGGAGCATCTGCGCCGAGGTGATTGGGATAGGCGCCCCAGTAACCGGTAAACGCGGCCAGAGTCTGGTTGATGGAAATCAACCCCTCAATGCTGGGTCCGGCAGCAGGCCATTTCTTGTTGTGATTGCCATCCAATAAAATATTGACGATGTTGGCCGGATCTATGGTCGCGTCATTGGGATCGTCAATGGCCAGATAGAGAAAATTGGCGTTGTTTTTGATGTACAACATGACGTTGTCGACCGGCATGGGTCTGTTGGCAATGTCCATTCTAACCGCGTCATCCCACTCGTCCGGCTGAATATGGCCGTCGATCACCGGCGGGATGCGAGCCCATGATGACGTGATGCTATTACCCATGACCGAGGGCGTGGCCATGGCGAAGAAGGAGAGACTGTTTTCATCCGGTCTGACCGCCTTGACGGCATAATAATAAGTCTGACCGTTGACAACGGTGGTGTCGATATAGTCACGCATCAGATTGCCGCCCGCACCTCTGGCATTGAGATCCACGGTGGCGATTTTTACAAAGGTCGGGTCGCCGGATTGTGCGCGATGCACTTCATACTGGGTGGTTTGATCGTCACCAAAAACCGGATCCCAGCTGATGGGCACAAAGCCGTTATACTTTGAACCGGCGTTTACATTAAGCGGTTGTCGGGGGCCTTGCCAATTGGCATAAATGTCGTTGTTGGCGTTGCGATCATCCTGCCAGACGAACAACATGGTGCCGTTCCAGCCTTCGCCGTGATCGGGAAAGATTTTATTTTTTTGCAGCGCCGTCTCGTTGATGATCGTTTTGTTGGTAAGCGGATTTCCCTGGCTGTCCAGCAAGCGATAATAGATGTTGTAACCGACGCCGATGTTGCCCTGCCAGACTAGAGAATAGCCGCTGCTGACCCGGCTGCAAACGCGGGGGTACATATTGCTGCTGACCGGTTCTATGCCGGCGCCGTCGCTGATGATGAAATCGGGCTTAATCGGTTGCAGATCATTTCTCAGCAATCGACCATAGATTTTTTCCAGACCGAATTGTGCGCCGTAATGCCAACAGACCAGAAAATCATTGTTCGGTCGTATTGCCACCGTGGGGTGCCCCGGAAGCTGTGAACCGGCGGGATGGTGACTGATTTTTACGTTGTTTTCCGGACG
The DNA here is from genome assembly GCA_964387285.1 of uncultured Cytophagia bacterium. GTDB lineage: Bacteria > Zhuqueibacterota > Zhuqueibacteria > Residuimicrobiales > Residuimicrobiaceae > Anaerohabitans. The sequence continues at coordinate 10,139 of CAYLWO010000156.1, forward strand.
CGTGCCGGCGGTTGAGAATCTCTGGGCATAGACGGCATAATCGTTGGCCGTACGGCCATCTTCCCACACAACGATAAAACTGCCGTCCGGCTGCATGTCGACGTGCGGCCTCTGTTGTATGCCCTGGATTACGTCATTGACGAGCATGTTGGCGCCGATTTTATTGCCGGCTTTATCGAACCGTTGTACGTAAATGTCGCCAAATACATCGCCGCCCTTCCAGGCGACGACAAAAGATCCCATTTCGTTCATGGCCACGACCGGCGCCAGATTGACATGGGGAGAAGCCTTGTCGCTCACTTTGATGATCCCGGTCATGGCCACGGCATTGGCCGCATACAGACGGGCATAAATGTTAAAGCTGTCCGCTTTTTCCACCCAGGCCACAACAAAGTGGCCATAATCGTCCATGGCAATATCCGGCTGATATTGCTCCGCCGTTGCAGAGTGTCCCGGGATTTTGAAATTTTTACGTATCGCCGTGCCTTTGGCGCTGAACTGTTGTGCGTAAATCCGCGGAACAGTTTCACGGTAATCTTCCCAGCAAAGAACGCTGTACAAATGGATATTCATCGCCAGCGCCGGCAGTTTTTGTTCTGTTGAGCCGACATCGTCATTGATGCGCAGATCTTCGGCCCGTGCGGCAGAGGGGCCGATCAGGTT
>CAYLWO010000157.1:0-3054 GCA_964387285.1 uncultured Cytophagia bacterium
AGCGACCAGGGCCGGTAGCCGGGCGTTTCAACGCCCGGAAAGATATAAAGAGCAACCACGTCGCGGAGCGACGTATGGACGATATTCAGAATCAGTCCGTGTGTGGTGTTGTGGAACCAATCAGACGTCGCGCTGCGACCAGCCTGGGCCGCAAATTTTATGGAATCCTGTGGTTGTATAAAAAAAGCTGTTAGCGGGTGAGGAATCTGTGCGGAAACCGAATCCTATACAGTTTGCGCTTTTCGGACGAGGTACAGATCTGTTGTTGGATTTGAAACAATTACTTCTGGGACAACCTCAAAAGCTAAAGCAGGATATTTGTCCCGCAATAAAGACGAGTGGGACGAACATCCATCCCAGCTCAGTCGCCGGAGAAATCTCCGGCGCCATCTTTTAACGGCGTCAATAACAAAGACAACTGCCTGCAAACTCTCAAGAGCAACTGGCTTTACAAATGACGATGCGGCCAATAAAGCCAGGATCGCGAGCCGCACCTCTTTTTTTCAAAATCCGACTGCGTAAATTGCGGAGAATAAAATGGCAGGTATGCAGTGATTATTATGAAAGCTTAAATGCCTTTTGTCAATTCCGATTGAAATTGCTTCATCCGTGTTTCCATTTCCTCATCAAAATATGGAACAATATCAGCAGGCAACACTGTAAAGAGGTGGTCAAGCAACTCTTTGCCGGTTTGTGAATTACCCTGATCTCTGAACAATTGCGCGGCTCGTATATAAATAGACCTATAGTTCTGCAACAAACCACATGCATCCGGATTGACTTTACATAAATTACCGACAACCGATTGAAAAGTAAAATTATGTAAATGCTTATCAAGCCGCTGTATGGTCGCTGTTTCATCTCTTACATCATTCAAACACATAGCCAAGCCTTCACAGGAAAGATATTTCTGCAACCCGATCAAATTCTCCTCTGATACCGTTGTCGCAAAATAAAGCGGCCGCGCATTATGATTTCTTTCTATGATGGTTAATAAAACCTGATCCTGCACCCGAATAATATTCTTATCTACTGTCGGTGACATGGTCCAGCGATAGCTGTGAGTACGGTTAACACTGTCCTGGAACTGAATAGTCATCTCTTTTGGCTCGAACCGAATCGGCTTTAACTCGTCAATGCGTGCGTCATCCATGGACAAGGGAAGCGCATGCAAGCCAAACGGATTGGCACTCTTCATTTTTTTCAAATACCAGGGAACATTCAGCAGCGGCAGATTGACCACGGTGATGTCCTGCCGATAACCTTCCACCGCCTGTAGATATAATGCCGGAAACAAATCCATATCACCATTGACCAATAAAATCGCATTCTCTTCACAGGAATTCAACATATTACGATTATACTCCAGCAAAGCATCGGTGAACGCGCCGGTTTCTCTCCCCTGTTTCATACGTTCGATCGCCTGAGCGGGATTGCCGGAAAATGCTGAACGCAAAGCCAGCATGCCCCACTCAGAGGTCATCTTGGCATAAGGATCAAGCACAATCACCTCGCCGGTGTATTGTGGTGCAATACGCACCACCGCCTGCAAATGTTCGATCGCTTTCATGGACAGCTTTTCATCCATCTGCATGAGCAATCCGCCATGAGGACAAGCCAGCCTGCTATAGCTGTAACCCAAAAAATAATGCGCTTCCTGATGATTCGGCTGAGCGTGAACCACCTCTTCAAAAAGTTTGACAGCTTGAGCAAATTCTTTGTTTTTAAAAGCAGCCTTTCCTTTTTCCATATTGGCGTTGATATCCACCTGATCGGCACAATTCCATCCCAGCAAAGAAAAGGACAGACAGAATAAAATTTTTTTAATCATCGTGATTCTCCGTTAGTAAGGTGTCGCGACCATCATCGCCGGGGCGTCCTCCCGACTATACAAGACACAATAATCGATAAAGGAGATTATCTGCGCAGGAGTGAAGCAATCCCCTCATACACCAAATGTACAAGCCTTAAAAAAACTAAAAATAAACAATCGTCGCATCACGCTTGCTGCTCAACAAGGTTTTGATCAAGGTCGTATCCTGCATGGGCGCAAACCATCGTTGGCATTTTACGGAATCACGTGGACTGGCATGGATGCTTAACGAATCCACCAGCCGTGGTCCCTCTGAATAATTCATGGTTTCCGTGCGTCGCAATAAAGATGGCTTAAAAAGAAAAACAACCAGCAATAAAATGACCACCGCCCACGCTGGTTTGAACTTTGTTTTGAACAGCCAGGATATTCCATTTTGCTGCACAGAATAACGGTCATGCCTTTTAAACGGCGGCGGTACAGGGGAAAACGCTGGATTCAATGCAGAAATTTTTTCAAACACAAAACCCCGCTCATTCAGCAATTGCTCCAGTTTTTCACGGCAGCGAGCACATCCCTGTACATGTTCTCTGATTTCAGGCGATATTTTTTTCAACTGATCATGATCCAGATAGTCGTACAAAATATCATCGTGAGGGCATGGAGATCTCATGGGTTTCCTTTAACATATCTGCCAGTTTTTCAATGGCGCGTGCCAGCATACGGCCTACGTTGCCGTTCTTTATTTCCATTATGCACGCGATCTCTTTATAGGATAAATCGTCATAGTACAACGAAATCAGCAACCGTTCTTTTTCTTTGAGTTTTTGCATGGCCCGACGGACGATTTCTATTTCCGTATGATTGATGACGCTCTCTTCATTTTGCATGGCGGATGCGTCAGCTTGTAAAATCTGTAAAAATCCGAATCGTCTCTTTTTTTTATGCAAATGATTCAAACATAAACGTCCAGCCACACGGTACAACCAGGCCTGGACGTTATCTATGCTTTCATTAAAAGCCAGCCGGTCATGCAACCGTATAAAAGCATCTTGCACCAGATCCTGGGCCTCTTCCGCATCGTACACCATCCGATAACAGAATCGAAATAGAGGCTGATAATAGGTATGATACAGCTTTTCGAAATCCATGGTGCGCGTTCGCTGTCTTGTTTAATATAAGAACCGACGAGAAAGCATTTTGTGACAAAAAATTTCCGAATTAAATACCTCACAGGTTTT
>CAYLWO010000157.1:3154-10696 GCA_964387285.1 uncultured Cytophagia bacterium
AGTTCGCGTACGGAAATGCCCTCTTTGCCGTTAAAACCCTTGCGCACCGGGAAACAGGCTTCGAAATCTGCATGCTCTTCCTGGTATTCGGCATCATAGTACAAGGTCATGGCCTTGCCGTTGATATAACGCCCCACAGCCTGGCCTAATTTACCAAAGCCCTGGCCCACCTCCTCATACTTGCCTTGCATGCGCACACCGGCAATGAGCAGTGTTTCAACCTCTTTTTCTTCAATTTCAAAATGATCCTGGGATTTCATGACGACCTCCTTTTGCTGTTTAAGCATCTGTTCGATGGTCCGTGAAATGGCCTGGTCGCGCTGCATGCGTTGTTGGATTTGCTCCAATTTCTTTACCAACGGCGTTTGCAACTCGAGATCATCGCGGCATTCCAGCAGAATGTCCCTGATTTCTGCCAAGGAGAAATCAAGATCGCGCAGCAAACGGATGATCACTGCGGATTCATAATTGGCTTCATTGTAATAACGATAGCCTGTCCATTGATCAACTTCAGACGGGATCAAGAGTTCCTTTTCATGATACAGCCGCAAGGACTTGATGGACATCGAGGTAATGCGCGAAAACTCGCCAATGCTGAATCGCATAGCCGCTCCACGGATGCGACCGGCGTAAAACGCCGATCGGTTGTTAATAATGAATGAGGTCGGCCGACCTTTCCTTGCGAAGGTTGAACACCTTGGCAAGATTGTTGTTCGAGCATCTATTGCTCAATCTTGGTGTATATAATATAAGGCCTGCCCCAGGGGGAGAGTCAAGTGAAAATTTGGATTTTTTTGCCAGAACTGGAGCCAGGATGCTCCCTTTATGTGCAATATTGCCTCATTGCTACGACTTGGCTTTCATCTTGCCTGTAAAATGAAAATCACCGCTGCCCATCAGAAACACCTCGGCCGCGTCACATCGCCCGCTATAAAGCACATGCGGTGCTTTGCCGGCCGGGACGCGGCTTTCCAACACCTCCGGCGCTAATAAAGAGGGCAAATGTATTTCTGCCTCAGCGCCCGGCGGAATATGCACATCCAAGTGTAATTGGTCGAACTCGCGTCGCCATTGCACAGACACGGCGCCACGAACCGTTTCGATGGATGTTCGCACCCAGGTCAAACTATCGGTTAAAGCCGGTTTGATCAGTAATCGCCGAAAACCGGGAGCCATCGGCCGGATGCCGCCAAATCGCGAGAACAGGGTGGCCATGGGACCGCTGAACATGGCATGATTGTGCGAATTCATTCCGCCTTTTGCATACCACTGCTCCCACGTGGTCGTCGCGCCTGAATCAATCTGATGGCCATAGCCGGGATAGGTTCTTTGCGTTAAAACCTGAAAAGCGATATTAGCATATCCTGCATCACAGAGCACATCACCGATATAACGCGTGCCGGTAATACCGGTATCCAGGTGCCCCTGCTTGTCCTTCAGAATGGTATGGACAAGATGATCAGCTACCTGGCGTTCCTTGTCTTTGGCAACAAAACTAAATGCCAACGGCAAAATATCCTCTGTCTGCGTGCCGTTGCCATAGGTGTTCAAATTCTCATGAAAAAAGGTCTGGTTATAGGCATGCCGCACCGAATCGGCAAGATCGTGATATCGTAACATCGCTGTCGAGTCTTGCAACACCCCGGCCGCAGCCGCCACCGCTGCGGCACATTGTTGGAATAACGCGGTGTTCACCGGCGCTACATTGCTGAAATAGGACTCCCACGTGCCAACATTGGGTGCGCACCAATCGCCGAATCCGTCTTTATAAATCAGATCAACCACGCGCGTGCGGAGTAAATCCACATAATTTTTCATGCTGGGTAAATGTTCTTCCAGGACCGACGCGTCGCCGTACCAGTCGTACAGCCGCTGCGCCAGCAAGACAAAATCACCAGACCAATCCGGATTGCCTGTACCTCCGGCATTGTCGCGCAACCATTTGGCATAATAGCGGTACATGGGAAACAGGTACATGGCACCCTCTTCCACAACGCGGGAATCCATGGCGCAGGGCGTGCGCTCGTCCCGTGCCGCACAGTCCGTCGGAATGCTCATAAAATTGCTGAGCATGCTCCAACGGAAATTTTCCACAACACGGTTCAACAGCCGGTTCGAGCAGACAAAAGAACCGGTATGCTGCAAATCGGCATGCACAACCCGGCCCTGAATCATTTTCCGCGTCAACGGTTGCCGCAGCCCCGAGACCTCCACATAGCGGAATCCGTGGTACGTGAACCGTGGTTCATAAACTTCCGTTCCGGTTCCCTTGAAAATATAGACGTCGGTTGCCCGGGCTTTGCGATTGGACCAGGGATCCAGCCGTCCGTTGGCGTCGACCAGTTCGCTGTAGCGCAATACCACGCTGTCACCCCGTGCACCGGCCACGGACATTCGCACCCAGCCGGCGAAATTTTGTCCCATGTCCACGACATAGGTGGATTCGTTGATTTTCGTAATTGCGATGGGCTGCAGCGTCTGTTTCATCCGCACCGGCGGCATGGTGCTGGGCAAAAGACGACCACCCGGCGCGTCGGTCGGTTGCGCGGGCGACCAGGTCTTGTCATCATAGCCAGAGTTACACCAACCCGGTCGTTGCAACCGACTGTCATAACGCTCACCGTTATAAATATCGCAATAGGTGATGGGACCGGATGCGGTTCGCCAATTTTTATCTGAGACGATCTCCTGAATCGAGCCGTCGGTCATTTCAATCCACAGCTGCAGAATAAATCGTTTCGATTTCTCCCATTTCCAACCCCACTGGGAATAACCGGCGTTATACCCGCCGCCCAGCATCACGCCGATGGCATTACTACCTTCGGTAAGCAGGCTGGTTACATCATAGGTATCGTATAAATTGACGAGATCGTAATGTGAATTGGCCGGCGCCAGAACATGGTCACCTACCTTGTTGCCGTTTAAAAACGCTTCATACCAACCCAGACCATAAATTCGCAAACGAGCCTGTTGCACCTTGCCGTTGAGTTTGAACTCGCGACGAAAAAGCGGCGCCGCATCTTCAGCTGCAGATTGTGCAATCCATTTTCCATGCCAGTCCGCCGCGGATAAAAATCCCACCTCCCATTTAGCCGGCTTGCTCCATGCAGAAACCCGGTTATGTCCATCCCAGACACGAACCTTCCACCAACAGCGATCGGCAGATGTTAAAGCAGCACCAGAGTAGCGCACGCCGGTGTTGTCATCGCCTGGCACTTTACCGGTGTCCCAGAGGTCGCCGATGTTTTTAGCCAGTGAATGCGGATTTCGGCTGACAATGATTTGATACGCGGTTTGCCGGGCGCCGCGTTCCTTAGAGTCGAGCACCCAGCGCAATTTAGGCGCACTGGTTTCCACAGCAAGCGGATCGGTCATGTGATCGCAATAAACGGCAACAATTCGGACAGATGAGACAGCTTTGGCTGTATCGCATACAACAGGAAATAAAGCTATCCCGGCAAAAAAAATTACATGGAGAGTATTTTTCATAGTAGTGGAAGAAGGAAATGACAATACCAATATTACCCCAGTAACCCAAAAGCCGTGTCATTGCGAACGCAGCAGCGTTCACTGACAAAGGAGATCATCTGTACTGCAGTAAAGCAATCCCCTTTTACAGCCAAAATGTCATTAAAAATTACAACAGGTTCTGCAAATAGAGAATATCCTTTTTCATCGCTTGTTTGATCACTTCAGGCGCCACGGTAATTTTACTTGCGCCCTTGTCCGCACCGCCCAATTCATATTCGAAATGCAAACAGATCGGTATCTCTTTTTTCACGCCCAACTGGTCCAGCAAAGCGAAATATTTTTTAAAATCCACGATGCCTTCGCCCAAAGGACAGTTTTCCATCTGTGATTTGTTGTTGTTTTTCGTCCAGAAAAAGTCCTTGATGTCTATGGTGTTGATATGAGGTGCGATCAATTTCAATCCCAAGGGCCAGCTGTTGGCTCCCTCCACCATTGCATGGCGGATGTCGTATTGGCAACCCAGCCAGGGCGAATTTATTTCGTTTAACAGTTGGGCAATATCCCACACCGGCGAACCCAGGCTTGCGCCGCTGTGATTCTGATAAGCGCCGCGAACGCCCATTTTTTCGTTCAACTCGGACAGGGCTTTGAGCTGGTCATGAAAGCGCTGCAGATTCTTTTGTATGCTGAGCGTGTCGTCGTATTTCAACCAGGCCATGCGATAATACGGAATGGCCAACTGGCCGGCTGTTTTCAGAACCGTTCGCTGCAACGGATTTTTCGCATCATCGATTTCCGTGGTCAGGGAGATTACTTTGATGCCGGCTTTTTCCGCTGCCGCAACGATTTTGGGCAGATCCCTTTCTACGTTTTCCGGCAACACGTGTCCAGCCTTGCGCACCGTCACATCCAGTCCCTGAAAACCGATTTCAGCTGCTGTGCGGGCCGCCTCTTCATAATTCAACCACTGTAAATGTTTGGAAAAAACGATGACCGGGCCGCGACTGGTGGCCGAGGTTGCAGGTGCTGCCAACGCCACCGCGGCGCCCGCCATAGCGGTTTGCTTGACAAACTCGCGACGATTGGGATGGGATGATCTTTTTGCATTGCTCATTTAGGCTCTCTTCCCCCGCGCTGATAAAATATCTCTTTACTGTCAAGAAGGATATTCAACTCGCGGATATCATTTTTACGGTTAATTAAAGAGTCAAAATCGATTTGTTTGTAAATATGAAAAAATTCCATTCCATTCAAACAAGCTTGATATGAACATCAGATAATTCTTTCACCTCGCCGATGCACGCCGCCAACACGCCGCGTTCCGACAAGGCTTTTTCCATTACAGATCGTTTCGCGGCACTGACGCTGATGAGCAGTCCGCCCGAGGTCTGTGGATCGTTGAGCAGCAGTTGCTCCGCATCGCTAAACCGTTCATGAAATTGCACGCTGGGAGCGGTGTGCAGACGATTGGCTCTGGCACCGCCAGGGACAAAACCGGCGCGAACACTGGCCATGGCCTGCGCTAGTTGCGGTATCTGATCGTAATAAATCGTAAAAGCAACCTTGCTGGCCTGCGCCATTTCCAGAGCATGACCCAGCAAACCAAAACCCGTGACATCTGTGCAGCCGTTAACGCCTGCCTGCAGACAGGCATCTGCTGCGGCTTTGTTCAATTGCGTCATGACCTCACAGGCAGCCCGTACCATCTCCTCTGAACCTTTGCCTGCTTTGAGCTGTGTGGTGATGGTGCCTGTGCCAATGGGTTTGGTCAAAAACAACACATCGCCGGGTCGTGCGCCCGAGTTGGTGAGAATTTTCTGCGGATGAATAAGACCGGTCACAGCCAGGCCGTATTTCAGTTCTACATCGCTGACGGTGTGGCCGCCGACAATGACCACGCCTGCTTCTGAGGCTTTGTTCTGACCGCCGGCCAAAATTTCACGCAGCACCTCAAGAGGAAAAAGATCTTTGGGAAAACCGACAATGTTCAAAGCACAATAGGGCTTGCCGCCCATGGCATACACATCGGACAGAGCATTGGCAGCGGCAATCTGACCGTAACAGTAAGGATCATCCACAATGGGCGTGAAAAAATCCACAGTCTGCACCAGGGCCAGGTCATCGGTCAGACGCACCACTCCCGCATCGTCGGAGGTGTTGAAACCGACGAGAACACGGGGATCATTGATAGGAGGCAGCTTTTCCAAAGCTGCGGCCAACTCGGTTGGCGCCAGTTTAGACGCTCAACCGGCGCATTTGACCGTTTCGGTCAATCTTTTATACGGTTTGTCCATTGTATCCTTTTTTTATCGTAGCACAAGCCTCCCGGCTTGTGTGTCCCTACTTGACAACAGTTCCAGTTATCGTCTGCACGCCGTTTGTGGTAATGAACCCACACTCCGTCTTGCCGCGGTCCTGCAACTGTGCACATCCCACCTCGCCTTTTTTGTTGACCGCAATGAATTTTACATTGAAATTCGCTTTGCCGCCATTCACTTCTAGGATGCGTTTACAGCCGAATTCACACGCCTGTTGCGGCGACATGCCTTCGCGCATTTTCTCCACCACCAGAAAACTGCCGCAGGTGCGAATCACCTCCTCGCCCCGTCCCGTAGCGCCGGCCGCGCCGATGCGATTGTCCACAAACAATCCGGCGCCGATGATGGGCGAATCGCCGATGCGTCCCGGAATCTTGAACGCCATGCCCGAGGTGGTGGTGATGCCGAACACGTCGCCCTTGTCGTCAATGCCCAGCACATTGATGGTGCCGGTGGGACGATTTTCCGGAGCGCCCCAGAAATCCTCTTTGCTCAGATTCTCTTTCCACTTGAGCCAGGATTCCCGTGCCTTATCTGTGAGCAGATCCTCTTCTTTAAAACCATGCGCCACGGCAAAACGACGCGCGCCGTCGCCGACAATCATGCTGTGATTGGTGCGTTCCATGACCAATCGGGCAACCGAGCAGGCTTTTTTGATATTGCGCATGCTCGCTACAGCGCCGCATTTGGCTGTGGGACCGCACATGATGGACGCGTCCAGCTCTACCACACCCTCTTCATTGGGATAGCCGCCATAGCCTACTGACATGTCTTCCGCATCCAATTCCGCCACATTAGCGCTGGCTTCAACGGCATCCAGCATATTCTTTTTATCGAGCCAGACTTGCCATCCCGGTTCCAGCACTTTTTTTGCCCACTCATCGCCGCGACTGCAAACAATAATCGGCAGTTGCCTGGCCTGGCCATGCAGCTTGCCGCTTAAGGCGAGACCTGCTGTTGTTAAAGCACTGGTTTTAACAAAAGTCCGTCGATTCATATGTCCTCTATAAAAAATGAACATTTTCTCTTTGTTTTATCCGTTCAAATCCGTCCCATCCGTTAAATCCGTGTTCGCTTTGTAAAACTCATGGAACTATTCCATTTACGATTCGTTAACAAAATACAAACCACACAAAACAAAAGCAAGCGAAGAAAAATCGCTTGACTAGGTGTAAAATTCTAACTATATTATTAGGCTATGAAAGAAAAGCGCGAGAAAAACGTACGCAGGACCGCTCGTAAAACAGCGAGTAATTTTCTGGATTTGACCGCCACCAATTACAAATGGTTCGGTCTGGCAATTCTCATACTGGTTATCGGATATTTTTTTCTGGCACAGGGTCCGGCGGACAGTTTCATGTCGTTGTCTTTAGCGCCGATCATTCTGATTATCGGCTATTGTGTTGTGGTTCCGTACGCGATTTTTTGGAAAGCGAAAAAGAAGGAAACGCAATCATAGCTGTTGCGTAATGTGCGTTGGGCAAAAGCCTCCAACAGGAATCGCTCGGGCGGTTAGCTCAGCAGGTTTAGAGCGCCTGCCTTACAAGCAGGAGGTCACTGGTTCGAACCCAGTACTGCCCACTCACCGGATGCTAGATGCAGGAAACTCAATGCCGGGTTCCTGAGGTTGTTGATAAAATCTTGAGCATCCTGTATCTAGTATCAAGCATGTAAATATGGGGTCGTGGTGCAGCTGGTTAGCACATTGGCCTGTCAAGCCAAAGGTCGCGGGTTCGAGCCCCGTCGGCCCCGC
>CAYLWO010000158.1:0-10633 GCA_964387285.1 uncultured Cytophagia bacterium
GTAATGGTCAAAAAATGTCGGACGCCTGGAGAGGCTGTCGCAAAAGCTAGAACAACCCCGGGGTCTGGGGTTTTTCGACAGTCTTTAAAGGATTCCGACATTTGGTTCCGGCTTGAGAGATGGAACACAGCTAGAACATCAGGTTTTGCTTAAATTAATCCGTGCAAATCCGATTTACAGGCCTTACCTGCCCTAAATTGAGCGCTATGTGCTCAAAAAACAACCTTGCGAAGGTTGCAAACCTTCGCAAGGATACTGATCCCACACCATCAGTCGATCTTGTCCGCATCATCCAGATCGATGTACGGCTTGTTTTTCATATCCTGAATCCATTTTAATTGTTTTTCAGAAGGATTGAAAAGCGCGGCCAGTTCCAGGCTGATATCGATGACTTCGACGTTACTGCCGACAAAATCACACTTTTGCGTAATCGCGTCCACGCCGGTTTTCGCCATGACCGATGGCAACTGCTCCTTGACCAATTCCAGCAGATCGTTCACCGGTGCATGGCAGAATCCCTGACGGTGCAATTGCCGCTGATGCTTTTGTCCCCATGCCTCCAGCTCTTTGATTTTAGCGTCATTCTGGTCGGTCTTGGCTTTTTTCAATTCCGCCATTTTTCCCGCCACCGGATTGTATTGGGATCCGCCATAGGCGATGGCAATGGCGCGATTGTCATAAACGCCGATACGGATTTTTTTCACGAGGTTGGCAGACTGGGCCGGACAGAGCCCGGCTGAAAGCGCAACACAACCGGCAATTACCGCCATTACGGTTTGTTTCATGATAATCTCCTTTTTGTATTTGTGAGCGAGTGCGTTTTTTTTCTGAGCGCCTGCACCGAGATGTGCTCATGCCCGTTATTTATTTGTGCGATCCGTCGCCACTTCATACTTGATCTGTTTTAACCTTTGGCGCCAGCAAAGCCATGCCGCTCAAAATCATGGGCAGCGCCAATACCGCAAACATCAGCAGACCGGTATATAAAGTTTTCTGCTTGATCACAAAAATGTATGTGGAGGCACACCCCAACACAACTAACAGAACCCCACATATCCTCGGCCACTGTTTCACGGCAAACGTTAATCCGACCAAAAACAGAAACGGCAGCGCTTCTACAAACGACATCAGCGAGAGTCCATGGGAGAGCACAACAAAGATAAGCCAGATGCCGGCAAAAAAAGATGCGAGACAACGGCCCGCCTGAATGGCATCAAAATTTTGCAGCAGACTGACATACATTTTCACCGCCAACGGCAGCACCAGCAGCGCCAGCATGGCATCGCCCGGCGGCTTGTCCAGTCGAAGATAATCCTTAATAACGATGGTTATCAGCAAGGCCAGGTACGCATAAAACGCCATGCTGCTGGAAAAACGGCTGATCTGCACCTGCCGTTCGTCTACCTGATGGCGGTGCATGAACTCGCGCACAAAGGGAATGGCAAATAGCGCCAATGCCGAAACAGATACAACCGGCAACGGCAGCGCCCGGGAAAAAGCCAGCATGATGACGACCACCACGGCAATCAGATAAAACAACACATAAATTTTCCAATGTTTTTTCATGACATCTCCCAATCCTGTTTTTCCAAGATGAATAGCTCTTCAATTTTGGCGTTCAGAGTTTGCGCCAGTTTCAAAGCCAGACGAACCGACGGATTGAATGCGCCTTTTTCAACGGCAATGATGGTTTGCCGGCTCACCTGGACACGGTCCGCCAATTCCTGTTGCGTCCATTCTCCGGCCAGAAAACGAAATTTGCGCAAATTGTTGATCATAACGCGCCTCTGTTCTGATGTTAATTATTACTTACTAAATGTAATGTATTATTTACATTTTGTCAACTATTATTTTAAAAATTTGCTCAAGAGATAAGCCGCTGCTAGAAAAACATGAACCACTACTTGCACGAATTTTCACGAATTGGTTTTAAACCTCTGAAAAAATAGCTCATTCTGTAAGCTTGGCCAATTTTGCCATGCCAAAAAAGACTTGCATTTGCTCTGAATTTTTGATATTATTAAAGCCGATTCAAACAGGTTGGGAATGGAATTGAGTGATAGGTGCTCAAACAACCTTGCAAAGGTTGCAAACCTTCGCAGCAAAACCGCCATCGTGCCACTCGGGTAGAAAAAAGATTTTTGCGGGAGTAGTTCAGCGGTAGAACGCAAGCTTCCCAAGCTTGATGTCGCGGGTTCGATCCCCGTCTCCCGCTCTCACACAGCCTCTTTCCATGGTGAAAGAGGTTTTTTTTTCTGTTACTGCAAGTTCAAGCAACGGATGCATCTCTGATAAAAAATCTTTGTAATAAAGCGGAGATTTTGTAATATTATTGCTGACTATTCAAATCATTCTGGGTTCTCTATGCAAAATTTTACCTATTATAATCCGGTGCAGATCGTTTTCGGCAAGGGCGCCATTGCCCGCTTGACCGGACTCGTACCGGCTGATGCCAAAATACTGCTGACCTATGGCGGCGGCTCCATCAAGAAGAACGGCGTCTATGACCAGGTAACAGCAGCGTTGAAATCCGCGGCTGTTTTGGAATTCGGCGGCATCGAGGCCAATCCGTGCTATGAAACCTTGATGCAGGCAGTCGAACTGGCGCGTCGGGAAAAAGTAAATTTTCTCCTGAGTGTGGGCGGCGGCTCGGTATTGGACGGAACGAAATTTATTGCAGCCGCTATTCCATTTACTATCGGTGATCCATGGGATATTGTGACCGGGCAGGCGCCGATAAAATCAGCAACGCCATTGGGCGCTGTCCTGACTCTGCCGGCCACGGGTTCGGAAGCGAACGGCAATGCGGTGATTTCTAAAAAAGCGACCCAGGAGAAATTGGCTTTTTTCAGCCAACTGGTTTATCCGCAATTTTCCATACTGGATCCGGAAACCACCATGAGCCTGGACCGGCGGCAGACCGCTAATGGCGTGGTGGACAGCTATGCCCATGTGCTGGAGCAGTACATGACCATGCCGATGGATGCGGCGTTGCAGGATCGACAGGCTGAGGCTGTGTTGTTGACGTTGCTGGAGCAGGGCCCGCGGGTGCTGGCTCATCCGCACGATTATAACGCTCGGGCGAATATCATGTGGTGCGCGACGCAGGCGCTCAATGGCTTGCTCGGCTGTGGCGTGGTGCAGGACTGGTCAACGCATTTAATCGGTCATGAACTGACGGCGTTCTACGGCCTCGATCACGCGCAATCGCTGGCAGTGGTATTCCCGGCTCTGTTGCGCCATCAACGGGATTACAAAGCAGAAAAGCTGTTGCAATATGCCGAACGGGTATTCGCCGTAAAGCAGGGCAGCAATGCGGAAAAAATTGCTCAAGCCATCGAATCTACTGAAACGTTCTTTCGTTCTTTGGGAGTGGCTACGCGTCTGGCAGAATACGGCATTGCGCCGGATGGCCTGGCGCGCATCAGTGATCGCATCGCCGCTCGCGAAGGAAAAATCGGCGAGCGAAAAACCATCGCTAAAAAAGAGATCGATGAAATTCTGACATTGTGTTTGAAATAGAGTTATAATAATGGATCGTAATAAAGCATTTTTTAATTTTGTCGAGCAACCCTCCATGATCCGGCTCAAACCGGTGGTGCAGCATTATGACTGGGGCGGTTACGACTATATCGCGGAATTGATCAAAGAAAAAAACAGGGACTACAAACCTTATGCCGAACTCTGGATGGGTGCACATCCCCAACTATCTTCTGTTGCCGATGTGTCCGGTTTTGAAGTCAATCTCGATGCCTTGATTGCCGCTAATCCCTTGCAGATTTTAGGGCGTCAGGCCGCCTCGATGTTCGACGGCAAACTCCCCTTTCTGTTTAAAATTCTGGATGTGCGCCATATGCTCTCCGTTCAGGTTCACCCCTCTCTTGATCAGGCCAGGCAGGGATATGAGCGCGAGAATCAGCAGGGCATTCGATTGGATGCCAGGGAACGGAATTACAAAGATCCCTATCATAAACCGGAATTGCACGTCGCTTTGACCGATTTTTGGATGTTGCACGGCTTTCGTCCCTGGCCGGAGATTCTCGACAACCTGAACTCTATACCGGCTTTAAAACCGCTGGCCATGTTTGTATCCGGGATCGAGAACACGGATGCCAACGAGAGCGAGTTGTTGAAAACGCTTTATAACCATATCATGACCATGCCGCAGAGAGAAGTCGATGCCATACTCTCCGCCTTGTTGGATAAATTGGCGTCCCATTATGTATCCGGTCATTTGCCGAAATCGAGCCCGCATTATTGGGCGGTTCGTGCCCGCGAGCAGCATCCCCTGCCCGGCGGTCATTTGGACCGGGGCATCTTTTCCATATATTTAATGAATCTTGTGCACATTCCTGCCGGACGCGGCACATATCAGGCTGCACAGACGCCGCATGCTTATCTGGAGGGCGTGACCGTTGAACTGATGGCCAATTCGGATAATGTGCTGCGCGGTGGTTTGACGTCAAAACACATCGATGTAACCGAGCTTGTGCAGATTTTATCATTTGAACAAGGTCCGCCGAAACTGGTTAAGGGGTACAAGGTCACGCCGTTGGAGCGCTTTTACCGCACGAGCTTTGACGGATTTCAACTCTCGCGCATTGAACTGGCGGCAAACGATGAATATCGGGCGCGTATGCATCATGGACCGGAGATTTTGATCGTATTGGAGGGAGAGGCCTGGTCAAATTCCCGTTGCGAATCCCTTTCATTGGAGCGCGGTCAGATTATTTTTGTGCCTGCAAATATTCCCTATTCATTGCGTACCAGCCACAGCGCCGTGTTATTTAAAGCGACTGTTCCGCTGTGATGTCCTCCACAGAGAGCAAATCTGAAACAAACACAGAGGCGGGAGGCGCTCGTCATGCTGTTATGGTGGCGAGTGGAATATTTTTAAGCCGTATCGCCGGTTTAATTCGTGATCGCGTTTTTGCCCACTTTTTCGGCAGCTCTGATGCGGCCGACGCGTTTAAAGCGGCTTTTCGCATTCCCAATTTTCTGCAAAACCTGTTCGGCGAAGGCGTTCTTTCCGCATCGTTTATACCGGTCTATGCACATCTCTTATCGGAGAAAAAAGACAAAGAAGCCGGCCAGGTGGCCGGCGCTGTGGCTGCGATTCTGGCCCTGGCCATGTCCTTGCTGGTGCTCATCGGCATACTGATTACTCCCTGGCTCGTTAGCGTGATCGCTCCGGGATTTCATGGCGCAAAACGCGAGTTGACCATTCGTTTGGTCCGCATCATTTTCCCGGGTGCGGGATTGCTGGTGCTGTCCGCCTGGTGTTTGGGTGTGTTGAACAGCCATCGCCGTTTTTTCCTGTCCTATTCTGCGCCGATCATTTGGAATGTGGTATTGATAGCCAGTCTGCTGGGTTTTGGACCGACCGTTGCACAGGAGCCATTAACCGTCATTTATGCCTGGGCCTCGGTAGTGGGCACCGGCCTGCAGTTTTTAGTGCAACTGCCGACCGTTTTACGTTTGGCAAAATATCTGCGCCTTTCGTTGAATTACCGTATGCAGCACGTTAAAACCGTGTTGCGCAATTTTGTGCCGGTCTTTTTTGGTCGCGGTGTTACGCAAGTCAGCGCGTTTGTCGACGAGTGCATTGCCAGCATGTTGCCCACCGGTGCGCTGGCTGCTTTGGGATATACCCAGACTCTTTATTTGTTGCCGCTGAGTCTGTTCGGCATGTCCGTTTCAGCCGCTGAACTGCCAACCATGTCCAGTGCGCTCGGCGACCGTCAACAGGTGGGTTCGTATCTGTCTGTCCGGCTGAATGCCGGCTTGCGGCGCATCGCTTTTTTTATCATCCCGTCCGCAGTCGCTTTTTTGATATTGGGCGATGTGATTGTGGCCGCTATTTATCAGACCGGCCGGTTCGTCCATCGCGATGTCATTTATGTATGGATTATTTTAGCGGGCTATGGTCTGGGTCTGCCGGCTGTTACGCTGGGTCGTTTGTATTCTTCCGCTTATTACGCGTTGCGCGATACCGCCACGCCCTTTCGTTTCGCACTGATTCGCGTTTCAACCAGCGCTCTGTTGGGCGTACTGTTGACCTTATGGTTGCCGGGTCAAATCGGTGTCGACAGTCGGTGGGGAATTGTCGGTTTGTCCACTGCCGCGGGCCTGGCCGGTTGGCTTGAATTCCTGCTGTTGCGACATAGATTGAATCAGGTCATTGGCGTCACCGGATTGCCGTTTTATCATGCGCTTCGTCTTGTGACTGCGGCTGTCATCGCCGCCGTGATCGGCTTTATTTTGAAAACCTTTGTTGCCTCCTGGCATCCTATCCCAATCGCCGTGGTGATCGTGCCGGTCTTTGGTTTCTGTTACCTGTGGCTGACCTGTCTCCTGGGCGTCCTGGACAAAGAAATTATCAACCGATTTCTGGGAAAACTATTCAAAGGATGAATTACTCCTCATTTCCTGATCGACTGCGGCGACGCTGGGACGACAAGAACGGCTATCGGGTGGTGCTCAAGATGGCTGTTCCTCTGGTGCTCAGCACCGGCGCCTGGGCGATTCAACAATTTATTGATCGAATATTCTTGAGCTGGTACTCCCGCGAAGCGGTGGCCGCGGCGTTGCCGGCAGGTATTACCAATTTCACCCTTTTTTGCCTCTTTATCGGCACCGCCTCCTATGTCAACACCTTTGTCGCGCAATATTACGGCGCCGGTCGCCATGAGCGCGTCGGGCCTATTATGTGGCAGGGCATCTATCTCACGATTGCGGCGGTGTTGATCAGCCTGGCGGTCGCGCCGTTGGCTTCATTTGTGTTTCGCCTTATGGGGCACGATGCGGCTGTGCAGCAACAGGAAGCGATCTATTTCGGTATTCTGCTGTTTGGCGCGCCGGCCGTGGTCATCACCAATGCCATTTCCGGCGTGTTCAGCGGCCTGGGCAGGCCCTGGACCATTGTGCTGGTGGACGTCGTTGCCACCCTGCTCAATATCGTTTTAGATTACCTGCTCATATTCGGCAAATTCGGTTTTCCGGAAATGGGCATCGCCGGCGCTGCCTGGGCCACGGTGCTGGCCATGAGCGTGGCCGCAGGGATGTTCTTTTTGCTGGTGATGCGCAAAGAACTGCGAACCCATTTTCACACCTGGTCCGGACGGCGTTTCAACGCCAAACTTTTTCAACGCTTGTTGTATTTTGGACTGCCAAGCGGTCTACAGATTTTTTTAGAGGTTTCGGCGTTTACGATTTTCATCATGATTATCGGCAAAGTGGGTGTGGCGGAACTGGCAGCCAGCAACATTGCTTTCAACATCAACAGTCTGGCTTTTGTGCCCATGTTCGGCATGATGACCACTATCAGCACGCTGGTGGGGCAGCGCCTGGGCCGGAATTGCCCGGTGGATGCGGAGCGCTGCACCTGGTCGGCGTTTCATTTATGCATGGGTTTCTTTTCCGTGCTCTGTATCGGCTACTTTTTTTTCCCGCAGTTGTTTCTCTGGCCGTATCGCATCGGTGCGAGCGCAGAACAGGGCGTGGAAATGGCAGCCATCTTGCCGGTGTTGCTGCGATTTGTAGCCGTTTATTCGATATTTGACGCCATGAACATGTCCTTTTCCGCCGCGCTCAAGGGCGCCGGCGACACCCGTTTTGTCGCGCGCACCACCATTCAGCTTTCCTGGATGCTCATGGTTCTGCCCACCCTGATCGGCTGGTATGTTTTTTCCTGCAGTATTTATTGGCTCTGGTTGTTCATCACTCTGTACGTGACCGGATTAGGACTCGTATTCTGGCGCCGGTTTTTAAAAGGACCCTGGCGGGAGATGCGGGTGATCGAGGATCAATTGGATTGAACAGCCGGCGCCGCTTTGAACAGCACCAGTTGCTTTTCTTTCAACTGATAATCCCGGATGGCCAACTCTTCGAGGTTGATCTGCATTTTTAGACCGAATTTTTTTTCAACCTTTTCAATCGGTACGGTAATTTTACCTATCGCCACCTGTGAGCCGGATAGAAAACGCACCATATTTTTATCTTTAAAGGGGAACAGATCCATTTTCAGATACACCTCTGAAAGGGCGTCCTCTGGAAGCATCTGCATCACGGTCAGCCAGGCTCGTTCTCCGGATTGAGAAAATGCTTCATGGGGCGCTTGCCGCAAATCCACGATCAATTCCAGAGTGGCGTGGTTGGCAGTGAAAGTGGTTTTACAGGCTTTGAGGAACCGGTCAGGATCGAAACCGCTTTGCCGGAAGGTTTCCTGAATCAATGGATATACCTGCTCTTCGGACAGGGTTGCCTCGTTGCGGGTTTCCAGTTCGGCCAATTGCTCAATGATGGATGAAGTATTGATGCGTCGCGGCATGTCGGATTCCACCCCGAGCGTCATGGGTTGTCTTTTCGACGCCGGCTCATCTTTTTGTTCGATTTGCGGTTTTGGGTATGAGATGGTTGTATCCTTGTGTGACGCTACGGTTTTTTCAGCTTCTGCAGCTTGATACCAATCCGGCTTGTAGGAAAAGCGGTTCACTGCATAACGCCAAACGCCCAGGCTGACCAGAATGCAACCAGCCAGGATGAATAGCAGGATGCGCCCTGTTTTTCGCGGACGCTGAATATCTTGCTCGGCGTTTTCGATTTTTTTTCTTTTCATCTTTTTATCCGTTATAAAATAAATGGCTGATTAATATTCGCAAGCCGATGGCGATGAGCACCAGGCCGCCCAGTATCTCCATTTTTTTCCCCATGCGGCAGCCCATTTTTTTCCCCAGCTCTACTCCGGCCAGTGAAATGAGAAAAGTGGTGCTGCCGATGATGATCGCCGGCGTCACGATCGGCGTGTTCAAAAAGGCGAAACTCAAACCAACCACCAGAGCGTCGATGCTGGTGGCCACGGCCAGGGCCAGGAGTACAGGCCATTTGCGTATATCGACGGTTTTTTTAGCGCAGGGCTCTGCCGTGGCTTCACGAATCATTTTTGCGCCGATAACCAGCAACAATCCGAATGCAATCCAATGATCAAAGGCGCTGATATATTTTTGCATTTGGGAACCGGCCAGCCAGCCCAGAACCGGCATCAATGCCTGGAATCCGCCAAAGCTGAGTGCAATCCGGAAGGCCTGTCCTATTGTGACCTGACCCAGTGAGAGGCTGCAGCTGACTGCCACAGCAAAGGCATCCATGGACAGGCCGATGGCGATAATGACGATGCTGATATAATCCATAATAGCTTTCGATTAATTTTTTCATTAATATAGCCATTTTGGTATTATTCTGCAACAGATTCGCCGGGAAATGAAGTCTAAACGAAGCGGCTTGGTTTATTAGAGTAGATCACGGCATCTAGGCCGTCATTTCTCCGATAAAACAAAAACCGTGTCATTGTGAATGCAGATACAGTTTCTGACAAAGTAAAGTATTTGCGCTGGAATGAAGCAATCCCCTAGTACAGCAAAATGAGTTTTTTCAACTGTAAAACAAAATGATTCTATCACTTACAGCTGAATAATGATTCGTTCCTGTTGAGCGCCAAAGGCGCGACCTAGTATAGCCTGGGCCGCACAGCCTGTGTGAAAACCAACAGACCCCGGATGTGGCCGCGTTTTTTGCGGCCACTCCGGGTGTCTCTCGACGCATAATCAATGAGTTAAGAAACACTCGGGGTCGCATAAATCGCGACCCCGGGGTTGGTCACAGGTTTTCACACAGTCTGGCAGGCCCAGGACACTCATGAAAAATAGCTCTAGCCCCAACGGGGCGCGATAGGACCATTTTCGATAACAAAATCCAATTTTCGGTTGAGATGGACCTATCGCGCGCTTTCAGCGCTTGGATTTATGCACTTTATACCTGGGCCTGGCGGCCCAGGCTAGGCTAGGTCGCGCCTTTGGCGCTCTAACAATTCGCATGCTAAAATATATCAGCCTGTCCAAGACACGCGTTGGTTTCAAAATCCCGGGGTCGTGCTTTTTGCGACCCCGGATGTTCCGTAATATGGTGTTGACCATTTCCGGCAAAATATTTTTAACATTCCATTCCATCCATATAATGATTAATAGGTCACAAAGCTATGAATCGTCGTTCAACGTTCAAATCCTGCTTGTTCAGGTCGGGATTTTGCTGTGGAAAAATTGTCAAATAAATTCTCCCGCAAAGGCGCAGAGACGCAGAGGGAACATGATAATATCAAAATTTTTCCTTGGCGTTCTCTGCGGCTCTGCGCGAGTATGTGCAAGACCGGATGTTTCAAAGACTGTTGCAAAAGGTGTTTAAAATTACGATATTCTCATACCCCAATATGAGTATATCCACGGCCAAAGAAAAGCGTAGAAATGACTGTAGAATTTTCTCGATAAAGAATTTATTACGGGCAGAACAACCCCGGGGTCGCGGTTTTTGCGACCCCGGGTGTTTCTTAACTTATTGACTATGCGCCGAGAGAAATCTGATTTTTACAATTTGATTGCGAGGTTTCCATGAAGCAAATACTTTTTGTTCGTGGGTTATTGATCGCTTTTCCGACATTGGCTTCTTTGTCCAATGCGCAAACCGAAACCTCTGCCGTATTCAAAATTCACATTGTTGATTTAAAAAATGTCCCGGTCGGAAATGTCTCACTGACGGCCGCCATCACCACACCCAATTTACCCGATTCTCTGCAAAAACAGTT
>CAYLWO010000159.1:0-10443 GCA_964387285.1 uncultured Cytophagia bacterium
GGATATTGAACAGGCGCTGGAGGGAATGTAAAAGAGCCACTCCACACAGGTCTGCAGGAACTATAGTATCCAACTGGAGGGTTGAGATAAAAGCAGGCTGCGCTGCAGCTACATAATTTCCGGTTCATGCAATTATTATCGGTACAGAGCCATAGAACTAACCTTGCGAAGGATTGAACCCATCGCAAGGGTGCGGCTATATCGCAATTGATTGTACCACGATGCCGCCGGCAGAGTCGCTTTGATTTATTCGCTCGTGAATACCGCGAAACATCATGACGTGAATCCCACCGAGTACCTGGAATTTGTCATCAATAATATATCTGACTATCCTTACCACAAATTGGCAGATATTCTGCCGCAAAATTGGAAGACCAACTTTGCGAGTCGAGCCGGCCAGTTGTCGGCCTGACCGAGCCTTCGGGATTTGTACATGACCGAATGCTTATCATGCCGGCGCCATGGAACTATGGGGCGAGGAACTGAATTTGCCAAACGTATATGGGACGCACAATTGTTTTCACCTGTGGGGACCTCCGGCTGATTCCATTACCACTGTCATTGCGGTGCATGTTAATCACCGTAAAATAGAACATTTCTTTAACAACGTGGTGCAAGCCGGCGCCGTTGAGTATGAATTTTGCACGCAACCTCAGCGACGTACGCCTGTTTATATCGCCCAGGGACGCATTCTGTTGATAATTGGAGAAACTCCCGCTCTAATGGCGTGTCCAACAACATCATATTGTGATAATGGTTTCTCTGAACCAATGGTGATTTCTTTTGAAAAATCTCTTTGTTCAAATCCTTTCTTTTGACCAGGACCTAGATAGTTCAAAATCTTCCATGATTTTTGATCCCATGGTGTAAGATCGTAAATCTTATAGGTTGATAGTTCTTCTGAAAAATTAAGTACGCTAAAAATGCCTGCATAGGGTCCTACTGAACCCGCAAATCTTCCTGCATTATTCATGCCTGTAAATAATTCATGAGGAAGAACAGCTACAAAAACACTATCCTCAAGCCTGTTATCAAATACAGACATAGCATAATATATAGATCCTTTAGAATCATTAGTTGTAACAGCAGTTCTTGCTTGAGTTATTCCCCCATCGCTGAACTGAATGAATTCTAATTTATAACTACTAGGCGTATCATATGGAGGAGGAGTTGTTCCTATCTCAACAACAGGGTTTACTAAAAATCCGTTCAGACCTGCCGTAAATTTATTCTTAATATATTGCTCTGCGATTGTTGCCCAGTGTTTCTTAGATTCTGGAAGACCCGTTATATCAATATAAAATTTCGGTTGGATTTCCCAGAGATAACCTTGATTGCCAACTAATTCTCCTTTAATAAACATTTTTTCAAATACTTCTTTTTCCAATGGAGTAAACTGGGTTTTATCAACAACAAATAAAGAAAGGGTTTTGTTTTCGCCTTTAACATCCATCAATCCTAATTTCATCTCATAAACTTCATTATCTTCCATAATGATGAATTTATATTGACCTGTAGGAAGTTTTAAATTTGCAGTTCCACCTGTTGCTTTTACATCTAAAGTATCGTGCTTTCCAATAATTTTAAAATTTGGTGAATAAAATTTATCAGATTCTCCTAATAATCCTGGAAAGTTAAAGTTAACGTCAACAAATCTATCTGCAGTGACTGTTCCAATATTATCCTTGCCATTTGTGTTTACTGATTGTCTTGGAACATTAGTATCGTGAATCGCAACACTATCCCAATTGACTCCTGAAAATCCGGCAATTACTTGACTTGCATCCACTAAATAAGAAAGTGAAAAAGTGCCATCTGTATTGGAAACTGCAAGAACGCTATCTGCTTGTTTGCCGTTTGTGCTATGCCTTGTCAAATAGCCTATGACTTTTGCACCTATTCCATCACCATAAACATCAACAAATCTTCCAACTAAATTGATTGGTCCAATTTGATTTACATTAAGATTACCTAAATTTACAAAAGAGCTTTGTACAACCTGATCTAGATTCAATACAACAGGAACAACCCTGTTTCCTGAAATACTTACACTATTAACTAACAATATATCACTATCTTTGTAAAGCTCTTGTTGCAAGGGTATTTGGAAATTAAAAGTTCCATCTGAATTTGATTTAGTATCAATACTCCAAGGCTTACCTGCTCTTGTTCCAGCCACTTTTACATCAGCTCCAGAAACAGATTTTCCATTATTATATATTGTGCCTTTCCCATCTTCTATTAATAAATATACAGGAGCAATATTTATAGATTTAGACATTTGCGCTCCAGTGATAGGAATATTTTTCTCCACTCGTTTTGCCATATTTGTACTTGGACCTGTTACCACACTATCTATATTTGCAACACCTAATTTACCTTCAGTAGTTTTCACAGTGACGTTATCTGAGCCTTTTGCATCAACCACAACAAAACTTCTCGTATAAGATTCTCCCGCAACGCGTACATTGAAAAAATAAACCCCACTTCCTAGTTGGTTTGATAATCCGAAATCAATATGAGTGTTTCCTTCCGAAACATTTGCATCCATTAATGTTTTTTCTAATTCGCCCTTAGAATTATATAAATTGGCAATCATATGTCCTGCAGGATGATTAATATCTGCCTCAGCGTGAATATTTGCAGGACAAGGATATATATTAGATAATCCTTTTGCCAAAGAATTCGGCAATGCATCAATTAATGTGAAAGAAACATTTCCCTGCATATCAGTTATACCTTCTACAGGCCTGGCGGTTCCACTAAAATATACTTTGGTTGGAACAGATTCTAACGGCCTTCCATTCGAAGAGGTGTTTAAATCTAATTTGACATCCTTAGCACTAGCTGCTGCAGTCAGTGCTAATACAGATGCGTAAGTAATAGTTCTGTTAAATAAATTTCTAACGCGTGTACCTAAGCCCATACAGTTATTCTATGCCAAGTTGAGCGATCTTTAAGTAAATAAAAAAACCTTTTGGGCAGATAATCGTTTGTTATTATACTTGTTGCGACCAAGCGACAAGTAACAAACCACTAACCCAAAAGGTGACGCTAATATGATGAAAAAACATGAAACAAAGCAAGCAAAAATTTCAGCTATCGAAATAACGGACGAAAAATTATCAGACCGCGGCGGACTCACATTATTCTTTCGTTTCATAGAGAATATCGGTTTTTATCAGTTCTTTGAAAAAAATTTTAGTTTTGCCAAACGATCCGGCATAAAGCCTAATTGTCGACAATTCATCATGCAACTGTCGGCATTCTTTATCGACGCCTCGGATTTGTCGATGCTTGGTTTTGATCGTCGTAAAAATGATGCGGGATATGCAGGCCTGTTAGAAAATACACCGGCCCAAATGGCCTCGTCGCATCAAATGAAGCGATTCTTTGAAAATTTGGGAATCGCAGGCAATTTCCTCTATCGCATGATGTTGCTTCGTTTGTTCGTTTGGCGTTTACAAATTGAAACGCCGAGCATCATCGAACTATTCATTGATTCCGTAGTTTGGGACAACAACGCTGCCAGCAAACGCCAAGGCATTGAACCGACCTAAAAAAGGTCAAAGGATACCAACCATTGGAAATCGGTTGGGGACCATATGCCGTAGACGCCATTTTCCGTTCCGGTTCTGTTCACGAAAATCATGGTCAAGATGTCAAAAACGCCGTATCCCGGCTGGTTCGCGCCATTCGTAAATACTATCGAGACGTTCCCATTGTTATCTTGTCGGACAGTGGTTTCATGGACGACGATAACTTTACTTATTTCGAAGAACAACTGCGCATCAATTATATTTGCAGCGGCAAAGCGTACGACGATTTAAGGCAATACGTCCAGGACGTTCCAAAACAACAATTTAAAAGGCTAATAACGGCCAAGCAAACGTGGCATTATATCGAATTCGGTAATCGGCTCAAATCATGGTCCAAACTCAGAAAATGCATTTTCACCTCCATGCAAACCGATGAAAAAGGACAGTTGATGTTATTAAAAAAATAAGATGATAAATCCTATCAGGTTTACATTCACTATTTTTCTCATGAGAAGAATATCCCTTCTATTTCCGGCACCACTTAGGAGCGGAACATTATCCATATTTTTTTAAAAACAAAAAAGCACAATACTCTTATCCGGGTGATAAAATTATTGTGCTCTATGTTTCATGGCGGTATCCCATCTATACTAAACCACAATTTTTATTGAATAATATTAAAATTACACCTCATTTGCAAGTGAATTCATACTCAGACAAGAATATTAAATAAAAAAGATAGAGCTCAAGAGAATAGCATGCCAAAACAGTTAGACATGTAGACCTCACAGGTCTTCGATATCTGTGAGGTCTAGCTTTGAACCGCTGAAGTTTGGTATCTCGGTTTTTGGATTCTATGAACATCAGGCTGCTACGCGGCCGTATATTTTCGTACATGATACAATTTAACCATTACCTTCCAGAGAGCAAAAAAATATAGCAAATCCTAACTAGATTAATTCATAAATTCTGACAAAAGTATAAATAACATTTTGATAATAAAAATGTCATTATGCTTGGCGTCAGCATCTTTTCTTTTACCACGAAGGTCACGAAAAAAACTGTAATTGGCAATTACTATTTTATTGTCTTCTCATTACATAATAGGCACTGCTCTCCTTCGTGTTCTTCGTGACCTTCGTGGTTTATGAATTAACCAGGCTAAAACAACATCCATTTCCATGGATCAATCTGCGATGATTCCGTATGTCGCTCTTCTGGAGCTTGGCATATGGGATATCAAAATTCTATCAACATAGGTAAAGCTCCGGAGGTTTTGATTCCCAAAGTCGTGCCCCGGAGCGTAAAAATCCGTTTTCATCTGTTCAATCCGCGTTCTCTTTTTTCCCCCTTGAAAATGGTCAATATATTTTGTACCTTTTACATCTACAAATGCACATTAAGAGGTCATTTATGAAAAAAGCAGACAACATAAAATTAAAAATCGGTCTGGCGGAAATGCTCAAGGGCGGCGTCATCATGGACGTCACCACGCCGGATCAGGCCAAGATTGCCGAGGACGCCGGCGCCGTATCGGTCATGGCGCTGGAGCGCATTCCCGCCGATATCCGCAGTCACGGCGGCGTGGCGCGCATGTCCGATCCGACCGTCATCAAAGCCATTCAAAAAGCCGTGTCCATTCCGGTCATGGCCAAATGCCGCATCGGCCATTTTGCCGAAGCTCAGGTGCTGGAAGCCTTGGGCGTGGATTTCATCGATGAGAGCGAAGTGCTGACCCCGGCTGACGAGCAGTTTCATATCGATAAATGGAAATTCAAAGTGCCGTTTGTCTGCGGCTGCCGCGATCTGGGCGAGGCCTTGCGCCGCATTGCCGAAGGCGCAGCCATGATTCGCACCAAAGGCGAGGCCGGCACCGGCAACATCGTCGAAGCCGTTCGTCATATGCGCACCGTCATGGGCGGCATCCGCCGCATTCAGGGACTAAGCGACGAAGAGCTGGTCACCGAGGCCAAAAATCTGGGTGCGCCGGTGGAACTGGTGCGTGAAGTGAAAAAGCTGGGCAAACTGCCGGTGCCCAATTTCTCCGCCGGCGGCGTGGCCACGCCGGCCGACGCCTCTTTGATGATGCAATTAGGCGCAGAGACCGTGTTTGTCGGCAGCGGCATTTTCAAATCCAGCGCGCCGGAGAAAATGGCCAAAGCCATTGTCACCGCCGTTACACACTATAACGATTGGGCTCTGATTGCCAGGGTGTCGGAAGGTTTGGGCCAGGTCATGCCCGGACTGGAAATGGCGGCCATTCCGGATGCGGAAAAAATGGCGGGACGGGGCTGGTAATGCAGGTTGGCGTTCTGGCCATTCAAGGCGATTATCACTGTCACGTTCAAACGCTGCTGAAACTCGGCGTTGCTCCCATTCTGGTGCGCACGGAAACGGAACTGAACCGCTGCAGCGGTTTGATCATTCCCGGCGGCGAATCCACCACCCTGACCATTGTCATGCAAAAGCACGGTTTGTGGGAACCGTTGCAGCGTTATGGCAAACAGAAAACCATCTTTGGCACCTGCGCCGGCCTGATCATTCTGGCCACTGAAACGCCCAATCACCCCTTTGCTCCTCTGGGATTAATCGACGTGACCGTGGAACGCAATGCCTATGGCCGGCAGGTTGATTCTTTTATAGATAATGTGAACCTGACTCTGCACAAAAAAAAGCAGCGCATCCCCGGCTTTTTTATTCGCGCCCCCAAAATCAGGCAAGTGGGCAAAGGGGTGCGCATCCTCGGCAAGCATCGACAAGAAATTGTTCTGGTGGAGAACGAGCACATCCTCGCTGCCACCTTTCATCCGGAACTGACCGAGGATGCATCCCTGCACAAGTATTTCCTGCAAAAAGCACTCGGCTCAAAAAAGCGAACCCGGGGAACGGATTAATAATCCGTTTCCTCCGCAGAATCCGCGTTAGGCCGTCGAAGGGTTACGAATCATGGACATATACAAATTCTACGACATCACGCACCGTGAACATGTGATATGCAACCCGACGAGCGAGGAAAAACTGGCGCGTCTCGTAGCACTTGTACGCCTCCCGACTGACGCGCAGGTGGTTGACATTGCGTGCGGCAAGGGTGAGTTCCTGATTCGCCTGGCAGAAGTC
This sequence comes from uncultured Cytophagia bacterium, assembly GCA_964387285.1. GTDB lineage: Bacteria > Zhuqueibacterota > Zhuqueibacteria > Residuimicrobiales > Residuimicrobiaceae > Anaerohabitans. The sequence goes on from CAYLWO010000159.1 coordinate 6,657, forward strand.
TATGACGCTCGCGGCATGGGCATCGACATTTCTCCTTTCCACATCGCCGAGGCCAGGAGAACGCTCGCGGCGCGGGCGCCGGCTGCCGGCATCACCTTCACCCAGATGAACGGTGCGGATTTCACGCCGGACGAACCGCACAGCCTGGATCTGGCGTCCTGCATCGGCGCCAGTTGGATTTTCGGTGGGCATGTGAATACACTCGATGCGCTGAGCACCATGATAAAACCCGGCGGCTGGTTGATCGTGGGCGAGCCGTACTGGCGACAAGAGCCGTCAGGGGATTACCTGGAGGCATTAGAGTGCGCACGAGAGGTTTTTGGGAGCCACGCCTCGAATGCTCAAGCCGGAGAGCAGCTAGGATTAGAGCTTGTGCACACCATCGTGAGCAGCAAGGACGACTGGGACAGATATGAGGGCCTGCAATGGTTGGCGACGGACGAGTACGCGCGCACCCATCCAGATGATCCGGACTTGAAGGAGGTGGCTGAACGCGTGAGCAAGGCCAGGGCGGCATACCTGCAATGGGGGCGCGATACGCTTGGTTGGGCCATCTACATGTTCAGAGTGCACGCTCCCAGGTTTTAGAGTGGAACATCGATGGATTGATGGATTCGTTTTTTAATTTCTGTTCCTTTTGCTATTATTGTAAATCATGCTGTAATCCAGCGTTGTTACCTCGCCGTCCAGATTTACATCAGCAACTGCGCTCGATAAAGATTCAGACTGTGCAGCACTCCACCAGATGCCTACGTCCGTTTGATTGACCAAACCGTCCTGATTGATATCGCCGGCAGCCAGAGCATACCAGCCGTTTGCCAGTAGCACGCTGCGGGTAGAGTCGCTGTATTGACGATTGTTTAAGGTAAAATCATAAGACAAAACCTGATCGGTAAAGTGCTGTGGAAGCGCGGACACAGCTTGACAATGGTTGCGATGACGCACAGCGACATAATAGTCAGCGTCGGCCAAATCGGGAAAAACAAACACCTCGCCGTTATCCATGTTGACAACGCTGCCGTCGTTCAACAACCTGGCCGTCCGATGGGCCGCCAGCGTTCTCTCTGCATCACAGCAGTAGAGCCGCACTTGCACGGTATCAATGACCGTGAGTGCCTGGTTGGGCGAGTGCGAACGCATATCGTTGGTATTCTCAATCGTTCCTATAAAGTTGAAACCGCCTTGCAGCGCGGCGCGTAAGCGCAGTTGCTTGGGCGTCACTTTTTCCAATAGCAAAGCGTCAATCGCCAGATTTTGGTTCACGGCATTGGGATTTCGACCGACCATGGTCATGCCCAGTCGATTGTCCGTCGCCTTTAATTCAAACACCCCTAGAGCAATGGGACCGCTGGGTTGCACATCCTGCGAGTCGAGATAAAAATCGTAATCCGTTCCCACGGTCTTGCCGTTGACGTCAAACCGGCCAATGGCATAGCGGAACCAGCGGCTGAAATAACCGGTCACTTTGTACCAGCCGGATTGTCCGGCGTTAAACGAAAACTCGGCGCGGCCGGGCATCTGATAATTTCTGATCAGCATCTGATGCTCATAACTCCAGGAGCTTCTTCCCCACCAACTCATATCTTCCATAACCAGATAACAGCCGCTGGTGCTTTTCAGCACCATCTGTTCCGCCTCAATGGCGCCCGGGATTTTGTAAACCGGCGTGTGCTCGCAGGTGGCTATCTCAGGATTGGTCACCGGCAACAGGTTGTCGGTGGCAGACGGCTCTGCGTACCAATAGTTGACCAGATCATACGATAAGAAGAACCGGTGATTAAACGTAGAGATCTCCATATCAAATCGCAACTGTTGGTTGAAGGGGATCACGTCCAGAATGTGAAAACGATTGACCGAAGTATAACCGAACCAACTTACATGACCCAAATCCACATACACCGGCCGGGTTTGACTGTAAAAGGGATGGGTATAGTCGAACAGATAACCGCCGCCAAAGCTGTAATAATCCTCAGTGCCGGTGCCGAAATGGCTGGGGAACGATTCGCCATCAACATAAATTTTCTCATCGCCTTCGCCCCACCAGCTGGCCACTGGATTGGCCAGGCTGAGTGAACTGCCGACATAGAGGCCTCTGCCGTTTTGAATTTCAACCAGATTCCAATCGATTAAAACATTGGTTGGAATGTGGTGTTGACTGCGCAATTTTGCATGGAACAACAGACTGTTTGCAGTCCATTCGTACGGGAGTACCACGATGGAACCGGTGACGGTTACCGACTCGTTGCTTGTGTTCTGCAGGGTTATCATGGCTTGATTATGAAACGGCATTTGCCAGCGGCAGACCATGGCGCCATCCCGGTTCATGGTCAGCGGCAGGGTGGAAAAATTGTTCAAGCCGGGTCCGGAACCGAAAAAATCGCCCAGCGGCGCATGCACGCAAGCGATGCCGTCAAAGTCGATTTTCACCAGGGTCTTGCGCAGAGTTTGTTTATTGGCCGGTTGTGCTTTCCACTTGAGACGATATATTTTTCCTCCATGGCCGGTTGGCGCGGCTAGGGGCATGGATATCGTCCCCCCTGCCGGAACAAACCAGGAGATCGGCAACACCGTTGCCGACGGGATGAAACCGGGATCATCAGAGGGATAAAGAATGCGTTGCCCGGCCTCACTGATTTGCGTCGCGTACTGACTCATCAGGGTCGTGGAAAAAGGTTCCACCGCGACCGGATCGATATATTGCCGGCTATTCACCTGATACCAGATAAGGTTGGCTTTGGCGCTTTCAACGGTAATTTTGCATTGTTGGCTGAAAAGAATGGGAAAATAAAAAGTACAGGCCATCGCCTTTTCCTGAACAAGGGGCGCGGTGTAGGGTGAAATTTTTCCGGAAAGCAAAGAATAGAAATCCGCCGTAATCGCCGGATTGAGCATGTCGTCAACATAAATGCGAATGATGCCGTCTGCTCCGCAACACCACATGCGGGTGATGGCGCCGGGCCCGGCCGCATCCGCCATGACATATTCCACGCGGCCGTTGTTCTGTTCCGTGCGAATATAACACCCACGATCCACGTTGGCAAACCAGTTTAAAAAGGTCGGCACATTGGGATCCGTGGAACGGCGATCATAACTGGAAAAGAGCCGGGAGTAATAACGGGGACTCGGGAATTCACAAAAACGGTCCATGTCCCACAGCTCGCGCAACAAGGTCGCGGTGGTGATTTGCGGTACATCGGCATATAGACTCGTTGTTGTAAAAAAAGCAATGGTTAGCAATATAAATGTATAAATTCTTTGCATCAAGTTTCCAGTTTTTAACCTTCGCAAGGCATTAGATTCCTATATACATCAGCATGAAAATGCAAACATTATGCCGCAATTTTTGCAATTTTCATTTCGATTTGTGTCATATTATTACTATATTTACAGCATATTATAAAATAATACTTGGCAATAACACACGTAATTGCGGCCTGACAGTGACACTGGTGTGGCCCGAGTTGCCCAGGCGGAAAAAGAGAAAGCAGTTATTCATGTTCAGTTATCAACCAGCAGGCATCAAACTAAATTCTGCCGATCTGTGGCTGGATGCGCAGCGTAAAGTGGATTTTTCCTTTGTGTCCCACGGTCACAGCGATCACTTGAAAAAACATAAAAAAATTCTGGCTACGCCGGCCACGGCCCGCTTTCACCAGCTGCGTCAGGGAGCAGCGGAATGGACTTTGATGGATTTTGGTCAAACCTTGCAACTGGATGATATGACCATCGAACTTTATCCGGCCGGGCATATTTTGGGCTCTGCCATGATCAAGGTGCAACGCGACGG
>CAYLWO010000160.1:0-10291 GCA_964387285.1 uncultured Cytophagia bacterium
CGATGTTTAGCCAAACAAATCAAAGTGCCGCCTTTGTGCAGCCAATCGTCGATACGCTGCAACGTCTCCTGTTCAAAATAACCACTGTCGGCAACAAACAGATAGCGATACTGGTCCAAAGCGCCGTCTGTCGCCATGATTTCATCCACATAATCATGATCCACCGCATCGCGCAGCCAGGCGGACCGTTCGCGAAAGTGGTTGATCTTGTGATCAATCCAGGTCCAATTCAAGGTCAAATCCGCATTGGGATAGAACAAGGCGAGCGGAACTATGGGCTGTGCGGGAAAAAGCATATGCGCATTTTGTTCGAAGCGATCGATGCGTGGCTGCGACGCAGTCACATTGCCGGCATAGTAATGGAGCTGCCGTGCACCTGATGCCGTAGCGTTATAGATGCGCGCAACCACCCCGTTTTCATCAACGCCGCCTGCAGGCTCGAACCCGAAGAAAGCGTTATAGAATTGTCCGGCTGAAGCCACCCAGCGCGTGAGATAAAAATTCTCTGCATAGTTGGAGGCTTCATTGGTGATGCGCACGCCCGCGCCATAACGGGCCGCTGCCTTGCACTGTGCGCTGAAATCCGAACCGTGGGCCGGATGAGCATTGCCGCCGGTGCATAAATAAATTTCCTCAGCAGGAAAATAGCTGCGCGTTGTCGCCAACCACCAGTCCGCCCAGTCGGTCAGGGACTGTCGATACCAGAGCATAAAATCGAGCCAGCGTCTGCGATCCTGCGCATTCGTATAAAACGGCACGCCGGAACCATTGCCTTCATCCGGTATGATATAGCGGCTTTTGTCCGGTATGGATAGCGGCGGAAAATCGATCTCGCTTTCCTGATACCATTGTGTCCCCCACGCCGCATTAACGGCTGTCACATCACCGTAACATTGCAGAGCATATTTGTGAAACGCCTGGTGCGCATATTCCTCTGCGCACCAGAATCCCAGATGCACATGATAAACACCCGGAATGATAAAAGTCCATCCCCCGCCCCAGACCGGATACAGCACCTCGCCGAAATCACCGGTCACGCCCAGCAGCACAGACTCGATGACGCCCGAGTGGCGATACCGCTCAGCGAATTTGGCGATAAATTTTTCAATGTATGGCTTGACAGCCGGATTCCAAATCGACTGAATCTTGGACGGCATCTGGTGTTCCAGACAAACAGAAGGATAGTGTCGATCGGATTCCCGGAACCAATCCGGTGTGGCATACGCGCAACCGGCGATCAGGAAAGGCACCCACTTCAAACCATATTTTTTCAGGATCTCTACCTGCCTATCCCACTGACTGAAATCCCACTGTCCCTCTCCGTTCCGTTCCACACTTTCCCAGGTCACATAACTTTCAATGCTGGTGACGCCGAGGGAGCGATACAGTTTTGCGGATGCTTCATCCGCATCGTTGCCAAAGGTCAACTCCATTCCTTGCGCAACAGTGATAGGGCGTTTGGGTTTGATTGAAGGTTCACTTGCCGGTTTGATCGGTTGTACAACTTTAGTCGCGTGCAAATTCCGCGCACAGCGAAAGCCGATGCTGCTGACGCCGGGCCAGCCATACTGTTGGATGCGTCGGCTGCAGCGTAAATCGAAAACCGGACTGTACCAACATCCGCCGCGCGTGACCTTGCCAATACCGGCTTGCGGGCCCCGGGGATTCTCAGCCGGAGAGTGACGGTAAAATTCCTCTTCATACCAATCTGAACACCATTGCCAGACGTTTCCGGCCATGTCGTACAATCCAAAACGGTTCGGCGTAAAGTGCTCCACCGGCGAAGTATAAGGATAGCCGTCGTCCACATTTATTTCGCGCCACTCCATCAGCGATTCACCTCCGGCAAAATTGGCATGATAACCGGAGGGCAAACCGTCGCCCCAGGGAAAATTTTTATCTGACAGACCGCCGCGAGCCGCATATTCCCATTCAGCCTCTGTGGGCAAACGCTTGCCGCACCAGCGGGCATAGGCCTCGGCATCCTGCCAGGTGACGCCCACGACCGGATAACCGGGAAATTTTTCAAGATAATCAGCCATGCCGCTGAATTTGGGCGCCGGCGGAACCGGATGCTTGGTCGCGTTACAGAACGATAAATACTGCCGGTTCGTCACCAGACATCGATCCAGATAAAAGCTATCAAGGGTTACTTTATGTACCGGCCGTTCGCTCGCCAAACCTTTTTCTGAACCCATGGAAAAAGTGGCGGCCGGGATCAGGACCATGCCCTCCGGGGGAATGCTGGTTTCAGAAACGGCTGAAAGAACAGCCGGAGAGCTCGGAACCGATAGGATCGTGAGAATGATAATAATATTTTTCTTTTTGTTCATATGAATTTTTCCTAGCGTAAATAAATCATTTTTTTCATCAACGAGAATGATGATGTTTTCAATTGATAGAAATATACTCCTGCCGACAACTCTTTAGAGTCAATAAGTAGGCGATGAGGACCTGCCGGCTGCCGGCTATGGATGACTTTTTTAACCATTCGCCCGTCAACTGCCCACAGTACCAGTTCGACCATGGTCTCCTGCGGCAAAGTATATTCAATGGTAGTCTTTTCATTGAACGGATTGGGATAGTTTTGCCGGAGATTCATTTCCATCGGCGCCTGATCATCACTTGTCACTCTGGTCTGGTTCGGGACATGGAGCAAGGTCGTCTGACCGGAACGGCCTTGCATCGGTGAAAATGTTTGTGCAGTGATACCGGCGCCGCTGCACTCGATATCATACCATCCGGGCGTTAAACCACAAACACAGTAATCACCGGACGCGTTGGTTACAGCCCGGCCCTGTTCAACACCATTTTGCAACGCTCTGACCAAAATGCCGGCTGCCGGATTTTTCGCGCTGTTAAGAATGCGACCGGCAAAGCGGGCAGTCGGATCAGCGATAACCAGCGTATTGATTTTGTACGGTGATCCGCGCGGGATGGTTTTTGGATTCAGGTTATGACTGGTGACCGAAAATTCAGGCACTGTGATTACATTGTACCGGTTTTCACAGCCCACATAGACCTCGTCCCGCGTGGGTACGGCAGCCAAACCTTCTGGAAAAAGATCGACCGTGACGGTTTTCAGCACCTGATCCGTGCCCGCGTTCATGATGGCCACCTGGTTGCTGCCAGAACAGGGTATGAATACAAAGGCACCGTCTCGGCTAAAAACCGGCTTGTGTGGAATAGCGCCCACGGGAATGGTTGCCGAAACCTTGTGCTGCACCAGATCGATAACCGACACTGTATTCGCCTCTGCATTGCTGACATACGCTTTGGTTTCCGCCGGATTGACGGCAATGCCCCAGGGCTTTTTACCTACTGGAATAATCGCCTGGCGCTGTCTGGTAAACGGCGATAGGGCCCACACCGTGTTCTCGGTCTGATTAGCCACGTAAATCATACTCTGCGTGACTGCCATACCGGCAGGATAATCGCCGGTTGGCAAGGTATAAAGTGCAGAATCGCTCTCGGTATCGAGTACGGTTATTTGATCTTCATGAGGGTTGCTGATGTACAGCAGAGAGCCGTCCGGAGAGACAACCGGAACTGCAGAGGAACTACCGGTGCCGCGGCTGAAGGTTTTCTCATCTGCATGAGGACCACATCCCTCGATGATAGTACCGCGGGAAGTATAAATTTTCCCGGCGCCGGGTTTGACCGCAGCTGCCAGCCCGAGATTGCTAAACGGATCTTCATGCAAAACCTCTTTGCTGTTCGGATCCAGTGACCATACGATACCCCACCGTTCATCACCCAGAAGCATATGCGGTCGCATCAATGTCTCCCGGTCCTGCAACACCACAATCCGGTCATATTCCAATCCAAAATAAACACGTCCGGAACCTTGATTGACGGCTCCGGACATTACCGGGACAATGTAATCATAATTTGGCAGCGACATCAATTGTATAGCCAGGCCGGCGCCGTCCAGGACGCCGATAAAATCTCCAGTGGCAAAGTACAGGTGACTGGTTTTATGGCGGATCTGGGGCCCGGAAGAAATCATGGGCAAAGAAGACATGGAATCATCTGCTTCGATAATCACCATACGGTTGTCAAATTCCGCATTTGAAAAAATCCTGTTGACCGCAGGATTGTACGAAAGCCAGGTTGCATCGCATACCAGAGAAAGGTAGCCGCTCCACCCGGTATTGCGGTTGATCAGCCAATAGCCTCCCCACTGCACATGGGTCAGGTAAACCTTGTTCTCCTGCCAGTTAATACAGACCGCTCGACCCGGTATTGCCGGCAAGCGGGACAGAACCTCGGTGCGGCCGTCCAGGATGTCCATATGGTCTTCATGCAGGTTGCAGATGAACGCCTCATGGGTGACGGGATTAACCGCAAGATGACTGCGAAGCCCCAGGCTCGGGAACGGATAATAACGGCATGAATCGCCAGGGATATCATAGATCAGGATATGGGTGGAAAGCAGTACAAATATTTTTCTCAGCGTTTCATCAAAGGACATGTTTTGAAAAAAGCCATAACTGCCGCGAATGGGGAAAATGAGGTCTTTCAACAATGAATTTGCAGCCAGATCGACTATCGCCAAGCGCTGGTTTCTGCCAATATACAGCCTGGCATTTTTTTCATCCACTGCCATATCAACTCCGGAATTCCAAAAGCAAGGCAATGCGATCTGATTAAGCAGCTGCAGAGATTTTTCATCGTAGATGAATAGCTGAGTATGCTCGCGATCGTAAACGCACAGTTTTTGCCCGGTCTCATAAACCGCCATGGCAAACGGCTGTAAACCGGCCTGATCTATGGTGCCGATCATTTCCTGCGGCCACACCCCCCGCACACTGCAAATGAGAACAATTGACCAAACCATTAGACGCCGGCAGCTGAGTTGAATCCACCAGGCTACATCCTTGGTCCTTGGGCAAGCTGTAAACATGGGGGTTTCCCTTCAAACAGGTCAAAAAAAAAAAGCACACTCTGTCTTCATGGGATAAACGAGTGTGCTTTTATTCATATGGCAAATCCATTCAAATAAAACCACTGCGAGGTTGCTTGATGTAGTTCATTATATCAATATTCCCGTAGATTTGCAAGGCAATTTTTCCTGTACTGAAAATACTATCTGAGCAAAACCATGCTTTTTGTTTGACACTGTCCTGTGCCGCTCAAAGAATAATAGTAGATCCCGGCCGGATGATCTGCGGCATTCCAGGTAACTTTGTGCATGCCCGCTTCCAGAACCCCATCAACAAGCGTAGCAATGGTTCTGCCTAACAGATCGAAAATCTGCAACCGCACACGATCAACAGTCGACAATGAAAAAGTAATAGCTGTCTCAGGATTAAAAGGATTGGGATAATTCTGCGAGAGAACAAAGGACCCTGGTTGCTCGCAAGTTTGCCACGGCGCTACACCGGTTTGCCTATCGCCGTCATCATCGCGCACCAAGCGTACATAATTATAAATGCGCCGCACGTCGCCTTGCGGACCAAAGCCGTGTGGATAATCTGCCGGATCGCCGGCTTTGGGATCGCTCCGTTGCGCACCGGCGCCATGCACGTCCATGAGTGTATAGTTACCGGAATTGGGCGGCGTTTCCATCCAACCCAAAGCTTCGCCAAAAGCAAAATACACCGCTGCTGTGCCGCCCGTCATATCCGCGTGCGTAGTGCTGGTCCAATAAAAGGGGTAATTGCTCTTGCCGCCTTCATCCAGAATGGTTGAACAAAAGAACAGGGGATTAATCGCAGCGGATTGTGTTGTCGCCGGTGAGCGCGTATAATCGACCAGGCTGTGCAACTCTTTGGCATTGGGCAACCGCCAATCATCATAGCCAAGAAATTTTTCCTTGTTCTTGCTATGCACCCAGGCCAAAGCTTCTTGCCAATTCATGCTTTTTTCACTGTCACGCTGCTGCCACATCAGACCGGTTGCCTGATCGGATAGGGCGCCATTCTGGTGATCGACAAACTCATTTATGCCGTATCCGGTGTTACCGCGAACGTACAATACAAAATATTTTTTATAGCTGCCGTTCGGCAGTTTTCCACAAGGATACCCCTTTATGCGTCCATCAGCGAAATTGACACCGAATATGGTTTCATTACTTCCCATGGTCATACTGACATAGCGTGTGCTGCTGGCAAATTGGGCATCAATGATCCGTTCGCCGATCGATTCATCGCCGTATTGAAAAACAAAGAAATTTGTATCAATAAACGGCGTGAGCTCGCCTGTATCAGACCCGCGCCAATTGCTGGGATCCTTGCCGTTGAAAAGAATCAATGAATATAATTCCTTGATGGACGGCAACCGCCAATCGGTATAGCCGCCGATTTTGCAGGTATCTGCTCCTGCCAGAGCCTGATCATAGGTCATCTTTTCGCGGGGATTCTTTTGCCACATCAACCCGGTGACCAGATCACTCACCGTGCCATCGCCTTGGTCCCGGTAGACCGGTTGCTGTCCCGTATATTGCGCGTCCTGACCGTAAAAAGCAGTACCGGATAGCGGAGCGGTGATCTGACTTGAATTATTGTAGCACGCACTTTGTCCGGTATCGACAATGGGGTAACCGGCGTCTGGCACGGATTGCCGCGACAGCTCTATGGGATCTCCAGGCGTCAGATCCCTGCCGATAAAACCGGAAAAATCTTGACTGTAACGGCGAATCTTGAAAACACTATTTTCAATTTTCTGCCCGCCAGGCTGGATATCGGCGCCCTGCGTCAATATGCCGTTTGCCGTGACCGGATTAATGTAAGACCAAACCACCTGGCCTGCGGCAGTGACTTCAAAAAAATGACCGCTGCTGCCCTCACAAATGAGGGTGTTGCCATTGGCCAATCGTTGTGCGCCGGATATGTTGGATGAGTAAAAATCCGTGGGATTTTCCGCTTTGTAACACCAACACGCTGCAGCGGGTGCGTAGGCACTGCCCAATGGCAGCGCCGGATAGATGCCGTTATTGTCCAAAGGCGGAATAAATTCATCTACTGTCGAATAACTGCCTGCCGTTCGTCGCAGCCCATTGTTGAAGACAAGAATGTGCCCGCTGCCCGGAAAGCCCTCATCGATCCACTGAGCATCATGCTGGCCAAAGAATTGTTGCTCACCCGTGCCGCCGGCGCGATAAGCCTGGGGATTGCCCCAGCGATATAACAGGTCGCCGCCTTTACCATATCTACCGCCGCTGTGACCAGCAGCTTCGGCAGTGGTTGTACTGTGATCGATGATCCAAATTTCACACAGGTTGTGTATGCTTAAAATGATTTGATCAAGCACAGGATTATAAGCAATGGAATTGGTATGATTCCAATCCGCAGAACCCTTTTGTTGGTTAGCAAGAGCAGAATAGTTGACGTCAATCAATTCGGGATGCTGGCTTACGTTGCCGTAATTGGCCTTGGCAGCATCGTAATCCTGAATCAGGTGATCCCAGACATGCCATTCCCACACAACGGTTCCTGAAGATGTACCATCAGGTTGGACTTCCAGGATATGGTCCGGCCAAAGTGCATTCTCGGATAACAAAGTCGGCTTGCGACCGGCAGCAATCGCCTGTTCCGCCGTTTTATATTCCCAGGCAATCATCAACACATTGCCGTTGGTCAGATGTTTTACATCATGGTGTAAACGGTGCTGGTCGTTGTTATACTCAAAAGCCCAAAGCAAATGACCCTGCCAATCATATTTTTCTACTCGTCCGCCAGCGCCGCCGGCGTTAAGTCTATTGGCATTGCCGGATTGAGGATTAGCCGTGCGCAGCAAGTCGCCGTTATCCAAAAGATAAACCGCCTGGCCCGGTTTGTAAGCACTTGACCAGGAATGTATCAACCGACCTTCGTTATCGATTAAATAGGTCATGGTCGAACTGCTGGGTGAGAATAACGTATAACCGGAAAAAGCAGACGGCTCATTCAGCAAAATACCCACTGTATTGGCTTGCGCAAACAAGGGCCAACTGCTGACGGTAAGTAATGAGATCAGGATGATTGGCATTCTAATCTTGAGTAGCATATTTTTCTCCACTTTCATTTCTTTCTTAATAGAAAGCAAAAGGAATGCCATGTTTTTTAAATTTTAATTAACAAGAAGTTATAACAGAAGATCGATAGCGGGCGTACCTGATGGTACAGATAAACCAACAAATAGGTACATCACATCGGAATGGGGGAGGAACTCGGTTTTTTTATTGTGTAGATTTTTTATCTTGAAACGAATCCATTGAAATGCTAATTTAGCAATGGGGAATAACGCTGTCTTAAGTTGGTCAATGACAAAGCCGGAGTAGTTTATAAAATAGAGGAAGATATTCCATCCTCAACCGGCACAGGATTGTTTGCACCAGAAAATATCATTTAAAAAGTGAGTCTTGCGACCATCACTTCTCACCTGACCTTTCCGGAGGCATCCATGAGATCCGTCTTGCTGACTTTTATTCTTTGCGCTGCACTTAACGTTAGCGGTGCGCCTGGGATAGGACCGATGCAACAGGTACGCTATTTAAAAACCTTGCAGGATTTCAAAAAAACAGAAAAGGTTGATGGTTTGGCTTGCGCTCTCCTTGATCATAAAACGGTCCTGTGGCAAGCGTGCCTCGGCCATTCAACCTATGACAGGCCCATTGATGAGCGAACTCTGTTCAGCATTCAATCCATTTCGAAAACCGTTACCGCTGTTGCTGTATTACGGGCTGTTCAGGAGGGACTGATGGACCTGGACGCACCTGTTGTTCGCTATTGGCCTGATTTCACCGTTCACAGCTGCTTTGCAAGCCATCCTGAAAAAAGCATCACCATGCGCATGTTGCTGACGCATACGGCTGGATTTACCCATGAAGCGCCGGTCGGCAATAATTACGATTTTCAACCCTGTTCCAGGGATGCACATATCCAAAGCATTAAAGACACCTGGCTGCGCTTTTCACCGGGAAGTGATTGGGCGTATTCCAATTTGGGATTCGATCTGGCTGCAGCTCTCGTTGAAAAAGCGAGCGGTATTCCTTTTAACCAGTACCTTAAGCAGAAGCTTTTTGTTCCGTTAGACATGTCATTGACCACTGTCGATGATGAGGCTGTCAGGAAAATTAGCAATCGCACTGAAGGAACGATCCAGGCAACAGAATCGCAGCACCTGACCAATCCTTTGCTGGGTTCCGGCGCGGTTTATACCAATTTGCGTGAATTTGCCAAATTTGTGCAAATGTTTCTTAATCAGGGCAAAATCGGCGAAACCGTTTTTTTACAGTAAATTCCCTTAACGAAATGTATCGGATTACAGCAGCTGACTATGGGATGGGTCTCGCTGTCGGCAAAACGGATTCCATCCACTTTATCAACCATAACGGCGCCGGATACGGGTATAGTGCGACCTTTATCGCTTTTCCCGAATACGGCTTGGCTGCGGTGCTGCTCTGCAATAAACAGTGCAACACCTTTGCATTATGTGATCGACTGGTCGACATGTATTTAAAAGAGTTCAAGCCTGCAATTGATGAATCCATAACAAAACAATTCACCGATCTCAATGCCTATTATTTCTCAAACAAGGAAAAAATAAACAACACCCCGCTGCACATCTGCAGTACGGACACTCTGTTCAAGCCGGAATGGAAAAAATATATCGGCGAGTATCAACTAATTCTTTCCGGACTGAAATTCAAGTGGTATGCAAAAGCAGCCTTCGCTCTGGGCTTTTATCCGCAAAAATTGAAAATCGAGAAACAGGGCGCGGTGCTGAAAATTTCCAGCAACTATGGCGTGAGTGTTCTACGGGAATATAAACCCGGATTCTTTTTCACCAATGGCGGCGAAGTGGTTGATTTTACCGGCTCGGTCCCAACCTATAAAAATATCAAGCTGGAAAAGAAATGACGTCATGCTTTAATCCCGGATTGCGGCAAAAGCCGGGAGGCTTGAGCTGCAAAGGTCCTGGATCATCTCAGCAATGTCCATACAACTGTTTTTCGACCCTCAATGGTATCCAGCACAATCCAATAGGAACCGCTGGGCCAGGCACGGCCGTCCAGTTCGATGCGATATGAACCAGCCGGCCGCCATTCATTCGCCATCACGGCTGCACTTTTACCGAGAATATTAAAGGCCTCAATGCGGATCTGCTGCGCCGTTACCAGCGTGAAATAGAGCGCGGCCCGGCCATTAGCCGGATTGGGATATATCGAAAATAATTCCGTTTTGGGAGCAGCATCCTCCTGTGCGGAAACGAGAGTGGCTGCCTGCCACTCATCCGCGCCGATGTCGCAACCCGGGTCGCGCAGCCGGCCATCGATATCGTATTTGACAAAATCCACACAAACTGC
>CAYLWO010000161.1:0-10107 GCA_964387285.1 uncultured Cytophagia bacterium
CCCAACCAGTAATTGTAAAGGTATAGTAATCTCTGAAATTTAGCTATTATCCTTCCCTGTGTCAAGAAAATTTCTTGATTTTTTGGTATAAGATGTCTATCATGTGAATTATACAGAAACCGCGAAATGATATGCAACCTTTGCCAAACAAAATCATAAATCCATATGTCGCGTATTTGCAGCAGCGGCGCCTCCCCAATGACCATATCTCCTCATCGCTGAAATGGCTGCAATACTATCTGGTTGTTTGCGCCAAGTATCTTTACCCGGCAGCAGCCGGCCGGTAACTTGCCATTACGACCTGGACTATTGCTGACCTGTAGTATATCATCCGATTCCTGAATGGATCAACAATAATAATCACCGTGGCGTAAAGGGTAAAGTCATATTCTTCGATCGATCCAAACACTGTTTGGTCCGATTTTGCAGAGTGCGTTGGCTAAAAGTTCGGATTAATATTCTTGAATTTTTTTTATTTTTTAAGTAAATTATTGTTCTGATAAAGAGTCTATTCTTCATAAATTATAATCCTTGAAAGGAGCTTTCCCATGCACCATTATAAAGATCTGGGCCTGTCCAACACCAAAGAGATGTTCAAAAAGGCGATGGCAGGCAAATATGCCATTCCCGCATATAATTTCAATAATATGGAACAGCTGCAAGCCATCGTCACTGCTTGTATTGAAACCAAATCGCCGGTGATTCTGCAGGTTTCTTCCGGCGCGCGCAAATACGCCAATCAGATTCTGCTGCGGCACATGGCCATGGGCGCCATGGAGATCATCAAAACAGCCGGCGTGACCCTGCCGGTGGCTCTGCATCTGGATCACGGCGATACCTACGAACTGTGCGTTTCCTGCATCGAATCCGGTTTCTCCTCGGTCATGATTGACGGTTCCGCACACTCGTTTGCCGATAATATTGCATTGACAAAAAAAGTGGTAGAGTATGCACACAAACTCGATGTATCGGTTGAGGGTGAGCTGGGCGTATTGGCCGGCATCGAAGATGAGGTGAGTCACGAGACCAGTCATTACACCAATCCCGATGACGTGGAAGAGTTTGTCGCCAAGACCGGAGTTGACAGCCTGGCCATTTCCATCGGCACTTCCCACGGCGCTTACAAGTTCAAACTGAAACCGGGTGAAAGCGTGCCGCCGTTGCGTTTCGACATTCTGGAAGAGGTGGAACGCCGCATTCCCGGTTTTCCCATCGTGTTGCACGGCGCCAGTTCCGTGATGCCTGAATATGTTGAGATGATCAACAAATACGGCGGCAAGATGGAAAATGCTACCGGCGTTCCGGAAGAGCAACTGCGTCGCGCAGCCGCCTCTTCGGTATGTAAAATCAACATCGACAGCGACGGTCGTTTGGCCATGACCGCGAAAATCCGCGAAGTGCTGGCCACCAAACCGGGTGAATTTGATCCGCGCAAGTATCTGGGCCCGGCCCGCGACGCCCTGGTCGGCATGTACAAACATAAAAACGAACACGTTCTGGGCAGCGCCGGCAAGGCGTAAGCTTGATGATCTACCCTTGCAAAGGTTGCATACCTTCGCAAGGTCCCTTGAATATCGGCGGCTGAAAGCCGCCTTTTTTATTGGATTTATCCAAAGGCTTGCGTATTTTTAAGCGAAAGAAAACAAACTCGTCTCAAGTCGTAAAGAAAGGTAACTGTATTTTTACCTTGGCGATCCTGGCGTCTTTGCGGGAGATGATTTTGGTCACTTGTTAAACTGGCAGGATTTAAGATTTTTTTAATGGACGAGGTTATGCGTTACAAACTGATATCCTGTGAGGTTTTTTTTCGTGAAATCTGCCTGGCAGCTGCCCGGTCGCCGCACATTATTGACGTTGAATTCACCGACAAGGGCGCCCATGACCGCAGCGAAATTTTGCGCGAACTGCTGCAGCAAAAAATCGATCTGGCTGATGCGACAAAAAAATATGATGCCATCCTGCTGGGTTTTGGTTTGTGCGGCAATTCGACCTTACATTTGCAGGCACGCAGCGTACCGCTGGTAATTCCGCGCGCTCATGATTGTTGCACGCTATTTCTCGGTTCACGACAGCGATTTCAGCATTATTTCAAAGACAATCCCAGCATGCCCTTCAGCGCTGCCGGCTATATGGAGCGGGGAGATTCCTATGTACATGAAGACGGCTATCGCCTCATGATGGGCGCCGATCATTCGCTGATGGATCTGGTGGAAAAGTACGGTGAGGAAAACGCTCGCTATATCTGGGAGAGTTTGCATCCGGATTCGGCAGCTTATGACCATCATAAAGTGGTCTATATAGAAATCCCGGAAACCAGCGGTCTCGGCTATGCACAAATTTGTCGTGAAAAAGCCGTTGCGGACGGCAAGGAATTCGTTTTACTTACCGGCGACATGCGCCTTTTGGAAATGTTAACGCAGGGCCATTGGCCGGAGGACGAGTTTCTGATCATTCAACCCGGCGAAAAAATCAAGGCGGTTTATGATTGGGACCGTATCCTGAGCACGGAGAAAACATAGCGGAGGATTAAAATATGAAATACGCTTTGATAGGATTTGGCGCCATCAGCCGTGTGCATGTGGCCGCCATCACGGAAAAATGTCAGGGTACAATCATTGCTGTTGCCGATAACAACAGCGCCAGCGAACAAGCTGCCCAGGCTCTGGGCGCCCGGTTTTATCCGGATTATCGTCGGCTTTTGCAACACGAGACTCCTGACATTGTTGTCATTCTTACGCCGCACTATTTCCATCCGGAAATCTCCATCGCCGCGTTGCAGGCCGGCTGTCATGTGTTCTGCGAAAAACCGGTGGCTGTGCACAAGGCCCACGCCCAAGAGTTGCGCCAAGCGCTGATCAAGTCGGATCGTGTTTTCGGCGTCAACTATATGAACCGATTCCGCTCAGATGTACAACATCTGAAAACGATCCTTGAAGATAAAAGGCTGGGCCAAATCCAGGCCGTTCATTTTGTCAATAACAATTGGCTGCGTTCCGCGGCCTATTACCGTTCCGGCAATTGGCGCGGCACCTGGAGCAAAGAGGGCGGCGGCGTGCTTACCAATCAGGCGCCACACGATCTAGATCGCATCATTTATTTGTTCGGTTTGCCCAGTGAAATAGTTGCTCTGGCCGGCACCTCTTCCTTTCACAGGGAATTGGCGGTGGAAGACCATGTGGATGCGCTGTTGTCCTATGACAACGGCATGCGTCTGTTTTTTTCCACAGCCACCCATGTACACCCCGGCGTGGATCGCATGGAGATTTGGGGCGATCGCGGTTATTTGAAAATGGAGAATTACGCATTTACCGCTGCCTATCTGAACGAACCATTGCAACAGTGGAATGAGAAAAACACCGAAATGTTCGGCGCACCCCAGCCTGAGAAAAACGAATACAAAATCGAGGCCATCTCCTTTAACGACCTGCATGGCCTGGGTCACAGCAATTTCAGCCGGGCTGTGGCTGGTCAGGAACCGGTGATGACTCCTTTTGACCAGGCCATCCAATCTGTGGAATTGGCCAATGCCATGGTTTTGGCCGGATTCACCGGGAAACTTGTACAGTTGCCTTTGAATAGCCAGGACTATTGTCTATTTTTGCAAGAAATGATAGAAAAAGAAAAAAAATCAAAAAAATCTCTCGTCACAAACGACATAAGAGTATGAAAATGTCGTAATTTGTTCCGGAGGTGCTTTATGATTTTTTGCAGATCGCCATACTTAACTTCCTGTATATCAACCCTTTCCGCTCCTGCTGTTTCCTGCGAGCAGCAAACCGTAATTCGCGTTTTACTGTCCTGAACAGTTGTATCTGTATCCTTTTTTAAAAAAGGAGGATCATCGTGAATTGGTTACGACTTTTTCATAATGCACGGTCATTTGGCAAAAAGAGCCGCTTTATAACAGTTGATCATGAATTTTGCATTGTGATGGCGTGTCTCATTTTTTGGGTAAGTTTTGCCGCTTTGTACGGAATCGAATCGGCTCAACAAAATGCATTACACGCATTTGCTGACCGCCAAAAAACAGAAATGGAAAGCGAACGGCAGCAAGCTTTACAATTAGCAAAGCAATTCAATTGGCCGATGCGTTCCACAACCGCTGATGGATTGTCCTTTGAACTGCAGGGAATGCAAAATGGTCGTCCCATTTATTACGTCACGCATAACAAAGTCGCGGCTTTTACCGTTGCGGTCGACAAAATCCGTCCGGACGGTTTATTGGGGTATGCTTTGACCGGTAAAAAACAAACGTTGGCTATGTGGGATAACGATAAAGTAAATGTCACTCACCGTGAATTCGCCGGACGCGTGCAACAACAGGATTCCGGTTCCGAGATCACGACTCATGCTTCTCACGTGGCCGGCACTTTGGTGGCCGGCGGCGTTACTCCTGCGGCCCGCGGCATGGCCAACCAGGCCCAGTTAAAGGCCTATACCTGGGGCAACGATCTGGCTGAAATGGCTGCGTCTGCAGCAAGCGATGTTTTGCTCTCCAACCACTCGTACGGTCCCATGGCCGGCTGGACCTGGAATTTTCGTAATGATACGCGCTTTGCCTGGTTTGGTGATCCAGCCATCAGTGAGACGGAGGATTATCAGTTCGGTTATTATTCGGAACGAGCACGAAAATGGGATGAGTTGATATTCACTGTGCCGCAATATGTAGTCGTCGCCTCAGCCGGCAACGATCGGGACGAATATGGACCGACGGCCACGCTTCCGGAGCACTGGGTTTTTAAAAATTCGGAGTGGGTGTTATCCAGCACGATTCGTGATGCGGATGGCGGCAGTGACGGCTATGATTCCATCAACGGCTTTGCCGTGGCCAAAAATATAATTACGGTCGGCGGCGTGCAGGCATTGCCATGGCCTTATAAAAATCCCTCTGATGTACAGATGACCGGGTTCAGCTGTTGGGGACCAACGGATGATGGCCGGATCAAGCCGGATCTTGTAGCGGATGGCGTGTTCGTTTATTCAACAGCCAGGGGCGGTAATGATATGTATGCCACACTGTCCGGCAGCTCCCAGGCAGCGCCGGGCGTCACCGGTGCAATTGCCTTATTGAAGGAGCAGGTGAAGAATCTTACGACCGCCGCTGTTCTGGCATCGACCTGGAAGGCGTTGCTTATTCATACGGCGCGTGAAGCTGGAGAAAATCCCGGACCGGACTATCAGTTTGGCTGGGGTTTGTTGAATGCTGCAGAGGCAGCCAAGGTCATCACCCAGCATTTCGCTTCCGGCGGCAGCCTCTATGTCCGCGAATTGACGTTGAACAATAAGGCCAAGCTTGAATTTCAGATTACCAGCGACGGTCTTTCCCCATTGAAATTGACCCTGTGCTGGACCGATCCGGCCGGACCTGAATTATCACCGGCGCTCAATAACAGCACGGCAAACCTGATCAACGATTTGGATCTGCGTGCAATAGGTCCCTCAGCGGGCGATAATCTGACCTGGATGCCCTGGATTCTTGATCCGTCGCAACCTGGCAAGGCGGCAGCGTTCGGCGATAATGTGCGTGATAATGTCGAACAGGTTTATATTGCCAATCCGGCTGCCGGTATTTACACGGTGCGAATTAATCACAAAGCTACGCTGAAAAATGGTCCGCAAAAAGCATCCGTGGTCATCACCGGCGCCATCCTGCCGGCAGTTGCGGCGCCGGCAGCGCCTGCGCTGCTGTCGCCGGCGGCAAATGCATCGGTCAATGCCGATTCTGTTATTTTAGATTGGTCGAAAATAAATAATGCTGCCGGCTATCGCGTACAGGTTGCCTATGACCAGGATTTTCATTCTCTTTTCTCTCAGGAAAACGGCATTATCGTCGATCGTTATCCGTTGCACAATTTGCTCGCCAACACGACACTGTATTGGCGCGTACAGGCGTATAACGCCGGCGGCAGCGGTGCTTTTTCTACCATACGCAAGTTCACCGTGGGTGAAAACGGCGCCATCCTGGCCTGGGAAAAAATTACTCCAGTTGAATATGACGTTGCCGTAAATGCCGTGATCAGTGATTCTCTCGGCCATGTGTTCGCGTGTATGTCGTTTCCACGCTTTCTACCGAATTATTTAGAGTTGAACGGTACGTATCGTACAACGGATCACGGTCTGACCTGGGAACAAGTCGATTGGGATTACGATAAACTGTACCTGACTCGTAAGGGTTGTTTGCTCGGCGTGAACACCGATATATATGAGGTCGGAAGAACCGGAGGGATCAGAGATGCTGTATTTCATATTCCCGGGCATTCCCCGAAAGATTTGTCGGTTGATGAAAACAACGGTTATTATGTTTTATGCAATCAGGGCGAGGTCTACTCTTCAGCAGATGCAGGCGCACACTGGACTTTGATGGGCCATCTGCCGGTATCGCCCGATGTGAATGGCCAAAGCATACGCATGCATCAAGGCGTATTGTACGCCACGACCTGGGGCGCCGGGCTTTTCCGGTCTCCGGACAGCGGTAAAACCTGGCAGGACATCACCGCCAACCTGGCAACCCCTTTTGTTTACACTGTGAACCATGTGCAGAACGGCAAACTGATCTGCGGCACGGCCGCCGGACTCTATACCTGCTCCTCTGATACTGTTTTATGGAAATGGCTTGGCGGCGAGATTGGCACTGCAAAAGTCACCTCGTTAATACTGGGCCCCAAAGGCGATGTCTATGCCGGCAGCTATGGCTGTCAAGGTCCCGGCGACGGTGTGTTTGTTTCCCTGGATCATGGCGAAAATTGGACAACCGTGCATGAAGGTTTGCATTTGCTCAGCGCGCGCTCTCTGTATTTAACGACCGAGGGTGATTTATACGCCGGCATCGGCCACGGCGATCCCAGCCTTGGCGGCGCTGTGTATTACAGCCGCAAGCAAAATCTTTTACAGGCTGCGGCCAGAAAATTATCCGTAATCCAACCCGGCCAGGTGGTTCTGACTACGCCTTTGAATAATCTACTTTTGCCTTCTTTGCATGCAGATCTCTCTTGGAAATCTGTTAGCCAGGCAGCTGTGTACCAAATTCAAGTTTCCACCTCTGCGGATTTCAAGCAGAATGTTCTTGATACAACCATCGCCTTTACCTCACTGCAAATGATTGATCTGAAATCCGCAACACGATATTATTGGCGTGTGTGCGGTCAAAACGCTCTCTATTCCGGAGTCTGGTCCAATATCGGCGCCTTTCATACCAAAGGAGCAACCGAGGTTGTTGCCAACGACGAAGCTGCCCCGTTACACTACGAACTGGGCCAGAATTATCCCAACCCATTTAATCCGACAACCACTCTTTATTTTACCGTTAAAGAACCGGGCCCGGTTCTGTTGCACGTGTTTGATCATCTGGGACGCAAGACCGCGAGCCTCGTCAATCAACGATACGAGCCGGGCCGGTATACCGTGCGCTTTTCTGCCAAAGGCCTGGCCTCGGGCGTTTATTTCTATCGAATACAAATGAACGATTTTTGCGCTGTGAAAAAGATGGTGCTGGTGCGCTAGGAAAAAAATGGCTATTTGCTCTAAATGAAAACAAATGGTCCAATTTCTCGAGAGTGTTGAAAAATGACAGACCACGGTTGTGGCCGCCTTTTTGGCAGCAACTTGGCCTCGACGTATGATCAATCTGTTGAAAAATCCCGCAGTCCCAGAAATCGCGATCCCTGGATTTGTCGGCTTTTTCCACGCTCTCCCAAGGTATCGGACATTCGGCCCTGGTTCATTCAGAATAGAGAGGTATTCTATGAAACAATCCTTACGATCCGTGATGCTCATCGTTGTCGGCGTTGCTCTTTTCACAGTAAGACATCTCGTCGCATCTGATCCAGACTATTGCTACAGTCGCTTCATTCCCCCGGTCATCTATACGGATGGTAAGGATTCCACGACACTGGAAGTGGTTACCACAGGAACGAACATCAAGCAGGTGTGGGGCAGTTGGAGCAGTTCAAGTCCGGATTCGCTGCAATTATATGACGATGCCACGCACGGCGACCGCATCGCCGGCGACGGCATTTATACCCGTAGTGGTTTTAAAAAAAATTCGTACGGTTATAATTATTTAAACGGTCAGTATGTCACCTATGGAGCGATTGTCAAACTTGTCAAGAAAGACCATTCGACAAGTAAGCAAACCGTTTCCATCGGTTTTGTCAAGGCTGATGTTAAGTATGCGCACGCGGTGCTCGGGGCCGGCGCTTGCGCCACGCGTTCGGCTTTTTTCATCAGCGACACGAAAGGCGAGATTTTTCCGGGATATCCGCTGACGCATATTGTGTGCAGCGAAACGGTTTTCCCCAAGGCTTATCAAAAACTGTATTCCTATTTCGCTGACGCGTTTGATTTCATTGCCGTCATTCCGGCAAGCGATCTCTTTGAACCGACCTCTTTCGCCATACGCGTGCCTTATTGCATCATGGTGAAAAACAACGTGCAGCATATCGGCGTGCCGATTTTCGACGAATCGGCGAATTACGGCTCAGCCGGCCGGCTCAAAGCGGTGATCTATCACAGTTGGGGCAAAGCGGACGTGCTGGATCATGAACAGGGCCATATGTGGGGCATGCGCGCCGGCTTCTCCAAAGGTCTGGTCGACGGTGTGGCCGGCGCCGATAAACGGTATGGCCACTGGATGGAAAATGCCGACGTCGACGGCAAGATGAGCGGGTACGTAAACGGCAAACGACTGGTCTTTAACGGCGATGGCACATGGCGTCTGCGCGAGCAAAGCGCAACGTCCGAACTCTTTTCTCCTCTGGAACTTTATATCATGGGCCTGATTCCCGCATCAGAAGTGCCGCCTATTCATCTTTTGACCAATCCTAATTATTCGGATCCGAATCAGGTGACCTGCGATTCTTACCAGACCATTACCATTGATCATATCATGGCTGCGGAAGGAGGTCCGCGCATTCCCGCCTATCCAAACGCCCAGAGGGCTTTTAACGCCGCTTTTATTTTTGTTACCAATACCACTTTTACCGAGGCTGAATTCGCTTTTGGTTCGCTCGTTGCTGAATTTTACGCTTCTGATCTTGCCGGTTCCTTGTACGTGATGCCCTTTGAAACAGCCACGGGCCATCGCGCAACGCTGGATGTGGCCTTGCCGGGCATGGAATCTGTCGGTGTTCAAGATCAGGCGCAAGAACAAACTCGGCCAAATGATTTCAGCTTGCAGCAAAATTATCCTAATCCTTTTAATGCAACCACCCTGATCGCATTTTCTTTGCAGCAACCCGGTATTGTTACAATAAAGATATATAACGCCCTGGGACAAACGATCACAACGCTCGTTGACCGGAAACATTACTCCTACGGAAAACACACTCTGCGTTGGAACGGTTTGGATCACTATGGCGCAGCGGCTGCGTCCGGCATCTATTTTGCCGAACTGACCGTTCAGCAAGAAATGCAAAAAATAAAAATGGTGCTGGTGCGATAAAAAGCGGGCGGGACGCCCGCGTTCCCATTGAATGGGGGAGAACATTATTAAAGAGGCGTTGTTATGAAAACAAAACATGTTTTACTGGCTACCATGTTGCTGCTGTGTCTGGCGAGCGCTGCGAACAGCCAGATCGGGTATTGCACTCCGGATTTCGTAGCAGACAAGACGAAAGGATGCGCTCCTCTAAAGGTTATATTCACCGACAAATCAACGGGCGCCACGCAATGGCAATGGACCTTCCCCGGCGGCTCCCCGTCATCCGCTACCGGCAAAGGACCGCATACAGTGGGCTATTCGACTGCCGGTTCTTACGACGTTAAACTAAAGATCTATTGTCCCAATACCGGATTTGTGGAAACGACAAAAAAACAATACATCGTTGTTACGGATTGCAGCTGCCAGGCCAATTTTGAGGGCAAACCCAGGACCGGCTGCGCACCGCTCAAAGTGGTGTTTACGGATCTGTCTAAAAACGCCGCAAAATGGACCTGGCACTTTCCCGGCGGCACGCCCTCTACAGCTTCAGGTAAAGGGCCCCATACTGTGGTTTATGGCGCTCCGGGCAGCTATGACGTCGAATTGGATATCCTGTGCAAGGAGGGCAGCGATCTTGAAAAAAAGAGCAAGTATGTCGTTGTCAACGATTGCGACGTCAAGGCGGATTT
>CAYLWO010000162.1:0-1687 GCA_964387285.1 uncultured Cytophagia bacterium
ATTTATTGACAATGCGCAAGAAATTGCGATTATTGACTGGAAAAAGAAAATCAGATCAGGTAACTTGGCATCAAGTGAACGGACTTACGCCTTTGTAGTTAATTTCATAAAATCAATGATCACCAATTAAAGCGCCCCATGCCCATCAGAATCATAAAAAATTTCGTCCAATTTCTGCGCAAATACCAACTCTACACCTTTGTTCTGGTTCTGCTGGACATAGCTGTTCTGTGCGCTGTTGCTTTTTTAGCGCTCAAAGCGCGCTTTTGGCCGGGCATCGATTTGATCAACAACCGGGCTTATCTGGTGCATCCGCAGTTGGTGTTTTTGATGTTTTATAGCCTGGCGTGCGTGTTTGTGTTCAAAGCCAACGGTTTGTACAAACCGGGCGTGTTTATTTTTCTGGCTTCCCATCAGGTTTTGATCATCAAGGCCATGGTGTGGAGTACGCTGGGATTGGTGGTGCTTTCCTTTTTGGCCAAATGGCCGTTATATATTATTGACAGCCGTTTGACCATTTTCTACTTTTTTATTTTCGGCGTCGTTCTCTCCAGCTTTTTCCGACTGGTGCTGTTTCGCAGCATTTATCTGTGGCTGGCAGCCAGGAAAATCTTGCAGCGTCGCGTGGTGATTGTCGGCGCCGGCCAGAGCGGCCGGCAGGTGGCAGCCGGCATTCTCATGGGCGCGGTGCACGACCGTTGTCTGGTGGGCTTTGTGGACGACGCTTTTCCCTATGGTAAAATCATTTTCGGCGGCGCACCCAATCTCGGACCTATCGCGCGCATTGCAGAGCTGGTTACCACGGAAAAGATACAGGAAATCATCATCGCCATCAGTTCCACCACCCATGAACGGCTGTTAGAGATTGTGCAGCAGTGTCGCGACACCGGCATCGCGGTTAAAATTTATTCCAATCTCTTCGACATCATCGATGAAAAAGTGACGGTGGAACATTTCAAGGGCATGCCGCTGGTGGGCATCAATCAATGGAGCTATTCCACCTTTTATCGGGTGGTCAAACGCGGGATTGACATTTTGGGCAGTCTGGCTCTGTTGATCATGTTGATGCCGGTTTTCATATTGATCGGATTGGCGATTAAAATTACCAGTCGCGGTCCGGTTTTTTTCAAACAGACGCGCATCGGCAAAGACGGCGTAGCGTTCAGGTTCTGGAAGTTTCGTTCCATGCGCGTGAACAACGACGATCATCTGCATCGCGAGTATGTCAGCCGTTTCATCAACGGCGATCCGTCGGCCGCTTTTCATCACAAGCGCAGCGTGTATAAAATGGTGGATGATCCCAGGATCACGATTGTCGGACGATTCCTGCGCGCCACCAGTCTGGATGAGTTGCCGCAGCTGTTTAATGTGCTGAGCGGCGACATGAGTCTGGTGGGTCCCAGGCCCTGCATGCCCTATGAATGGGAGCAGTATGAAGAGTGGCACAAGCGGCGGTTGTCGGTTACGCCGGGCTGCACCGGGTTGTGGCAGGTGAGCGGCCGCAGCACTGTGGGATTCGACGATATGGTGGTGCTGGACCTTTACTATATTAATAACTGTTCGCCGTGGCTGGATATGCAGCTGATTTTTAAAACTATTCCGGTGATGGTGCTGGCGAGGGGGGGACATTAAAGGTAGAAGGGAAAAGAACGTTGAAGGTTGAACGTGGGAACGTGGGAACGTGAGA
>CAYLWO010000162.1:1787-10002 GCA_964387285.1 uncultured Cytophagia bacterium
AGAAGGGAGAAGGGGGGAAAACGTTGAACGTGGAAACGTGAGAACGTGGAACGTGAGATCGGGGGAGAGGATTTGACACTTTTTGTTACCTGGGTTATGTGAATATTTTAATAGCCTGCCATAAACATCACATCAGAATATCATTGAAATCATCATCAGGACATTAAAGGTGGCGCGCTGACGGGAACGCGGACGTCTCGTCCGCCAATATCTGCGGCTGTAAACAGGTTCTCCGGATATCATGAAGTGTTGGCCGGGCTTGTTATACATTTGAGCCAATTCGGAAAATTTTTTTGCCCATACAAAAGAGGAAAATTGACTGCCCCACATCATTTCCATCGCACGCTGGCGGCCGCTGTATGGCCTGGCGGAACAACTAGCCGAATTACGTCCATGGGAAACGCTGCAGGAACAGGACGTGTTCGCGGTGCGGGATCCAGGCCGCTTGGCGTCCCGGACATGCGCCGTGGTTTCTGGAAAACGAAGAAATGGAGCATATGAAAACCGTGTTGGAGCAGGCCGTTGAAGTGCTGCGCGATTCCAACCGGTTGAAGCGCATTGTCACGTGCTTAAAGCAGGACCAAATGCTCGTACGCGTTGGGACCAAGGTGAAATATGACGTGCAGTGGGAATACCTGGAAGAGGCCATCCCGCCTGTCGTGGGGCAAACCGTCGTCTCTTTGGTTCCGACCGATCTTTTGTCGTCCGCTGCCGTCTTGCCCCGCTCCAATGAAAAGCTGTATGTGGATTTTCGCATGTTGCTAACGCCTGTTTTCAACAAACGCGAGGAGCGACCCTATCTGCCTTTTCTGCTGGTCTATGCGGACATGGAAAGCAAGCTGATTTTACGCCACCAGGTTCTCCATGCTGAGAACGGCTGGCAGGATTTGCTGGTGGATCTGAGTAATCGGGTGCTGGACGATCTGCTGGCCATGGGCCATCTGCCGAAAAAAATGTGCGTGCGTTCCGCCATGTTGCAGGAACTGCTGAATCCCGTTTGTGAAAAATTGTCCCTGCCCATGAAACGTGCAACGGAAATGCCAGAGGTCGACGAGTTGATAAGAGAGATTCAAAATGGGCTTTGAAACAGGGCTGAGGCTGGTTATTGAAGGATGTTTTCCGGTATTCTGCCACACGCCTTGACACAAAATCGACAGTTGAAATGATTAGTATTGTTTTTCAGATAAAATTTATTTATCTTCTCACGTTATTAGTTATTATTATGTGATTTTTTACACAATTTAGGAACATATTGTGGGAAATATGCAAATAAAAAGGGACGTTCTACACCGTCTTTTGGCCTGGAAAAGCTCCACGACACGCAAACCATTGATTTTAAAAGGCGCCAGGCAGGTGGGCAAGACCTGGCTTTTGAAATATTTTGGTGAAAAAGAGTTCAAGAATTATGCGTATTTCAATTTTGAAGAGCAACCGGAATTAAAGCAGTTTTTTGCCACAACAAAAGATGTTCAGAGAATAATACAAAATCTGACGCTAGTACATGGCAAAGCTATTGAGCCTTTGCATACTCTGATTATTTTTGACGAAATTCAAGAAAGCAATGAAGCACTGAATTCGTTGAAATATTTTTATGAAAATGCTCCTGAATACTATATTGTTGCAGCCGGTTCGTTATTAGGCATCACATTCTCCCGTGGTTTTTCATTTCCTGTCGGCAAAATTGATTTGCTAAATATTTATCCGCTTTCTTTTATGGAATTTTTGTCGGCAACAGAGCCTGACCTTTTATCTTATATCGAAAGCATTCAAACCGTCAGCGAACCGGTTCCGGATATTTTTTTTAACAGGTTGCTTGATCAGTTTAAAAAGTTTTTTATCAGTGGTGGAATGCCCGAAGCGGTAACTGCATTAGTGGAAAGGCAGGATATCGCGTTAACCCAGATGGTGTTAAAAAATATCCTGGATGCCTATTTTTTGGATTTTTCAAAACATGCCGACAATAAAATCATACCCAAGTTAGGATATGTTTGGTCATCTATTCCGTCGCAATTAGCGAGAGAAAACAAAAAGTTTTTATTCCAAACAGTCAAGCCCGGTGCAAGAGCACGCGAGTACGAGGATGCCGTTTTATGGCTTTGCCAGGCAGGTTTGCTGTATAAAATATTTCGCAACAGCAAACCAGGACTTCCTCTTTCCGCCTATGATGATGTGGCCGCATTTAAATTGTATTTATTTGATGTGGGCTTGTTGCGCCGGCTTGCGCTGCTGGATCCCATTGCCGTCAAAGAAGGCAATCGCTTATTTGTTGAATTTAAAGGCGCTTTGAGCGAGAACTATATTTTACAAAGTCTGGTGAAGCAATTTGAAACGCTGCCTCGATATTGGACCTCGGCAGGTAAAGCGGAAGTGGATTTTTTAATCCAAAATGAAAATGAAATAATTCCGATTGAAGTAAAATCAGATGAAAACATAAGAGGGAAAAGTCTCGCATTTTATAATAAAATTTATAAACCGACGATGCGAATTAGGTATTCATTAAAAAATCTCGCCTTTAATGACGGACTGTTGAACATTCCACTTTTTTTGGCCGATTATTCGAAAGTATTGATTTCGTTAAGATAAAGGAGAATCGGAATGAAATACTATTTACCCGCTTTATTTATGCTGATAGCCTTTGTGGCTGCTGCTGTCAGCAAACCCATTTTGCTAAAATCGCCTGACGGCAAGATCGTCGTCTCCATCGAAACGGATAAACAGTTGCTCTATTCGGTGACGGTTAACGGCGTACAGATCATTGCGCCTTCGGCTGTTGCCATGACGTTAAATAACGGCATGGTCGCCGGCAAGGCCATGCAGGGAGTGAAAACCAAATTTTCTACCATGGATGAGACGCTGACGCCTGTGGTGCGGGTAAAAAATGCAACGGTCAGGAACCACTATAATCAAGTGGAAATTTCAACCAGGCAGAATTACAGCGTCATCTTTCGCGTCTATGACGACGGCCTGGCCTGGCGTTTTGTCACCCGTTTCGACAAACCGGTGCGGGTGCTGGATGAAAAAGCGAGTTTTGTTTTCAGCGGCGACTATGGCACCTGGTTTCCGGAAGAAGAGAGCATGATGTCGCACAATGAAAGAGAGTACCTGCGGTTAAAGCTGAGCGAAATCGGGCCGGAACGTTTTTGCAGCACGCCCATGCTGGTGGCGGTCGGTAATGGTCCCAAGGTGTGGATTTCCGAAGCTGATTTGGAGGATTATCCCGGCCTGTGGCTCAACGGCGGCGTAAAAGGAGAGCATGCGCTGTACGGCAAATTTGCGCATTTCCCCGTACAAGTTGAACAGAAAAACGATCGCGATGTGGCTGTGGCAGAGAGCGCCGATTATCTGGCGGAAACCAGAGGCAGCCGCACTTTTCCCTGGCGCGTGTTGATCATTGCGCAGAACGACGCGCAACTGCTGGAATCAGAGATGGTGTATAAATTAGCCAGGCCCTGCGAATTGTCCGACACCGGCTGGATCAAACCGGGCAAAGTGGCGTGGGATTGGTGGAACGCGCTCAATCTTTATGGCGTGGATTTCAAATCCGGCGTCAACACCGCCACCTATAAATACTATATCGATTTTGCCGCGAAAAACGGCCTCGAGTACATCATTCTCGATGAAGGTTGGTACGATTTACAGGATATCATGAAGGTTGTGCCGGAAATCGACATGGAGGAATTGCTGGTTTATGCAAAGCAAAAAAACGTCGGCATTATTCTGTGGATGACCTGGAAAGCGCTGGACGACAAAATGGCAGAGGCCATGGCCCGTTTTGAGCAATGGGGCGTCAAAGGCATCAAAGTGGATTTCATGCAGCGCGACGATCAGTGGATGGTCAATTTTTATTATCGCTGCGCGCGCATGGCTGCGAAACACAAATTGCTGGTGGATTATCACGGCGCGTACAAACCCACCGGCCTCATTCGCACCTTGCCGAACGTCGTCACTTCGGAAGGCGTAAAGGGATTGGAGAATCTGAAATGGTCGCGTTTGCCTGATCCGCAGCACAACGTAACTTTGCCGTTTACGCGCATGGTGGCGGGTCCCATGGATTATACGCCCGGCGCCATGGTCAATAAGGATTCCGCCTCTTTTTATATTGATTTCACCGAGCCCATGAGTATGGGCACACGCTGCCATCAGCTGGCGCTATATGTGGTGTTCGAGAGTCCCTTGCAGATGCTGGCCGATGTTCCCTCTAATTATGAACGGGAGCCGGAGTGCATGCGTTTTCTAAGTCAGGCGCCCAGCGTGTGGGACGAGACGCGCGTGCTGAAAGCGGCAGTGGGCGATTATGTGGTCATGGCCCGGCGCAGCGGCGCGGCGTGGTATATCGGCGCGTTGACCGACTGGACCGGCCGCGATCTGGATATTTCGCTGAATTTTCTGGCGCCCGGCAATCACAGCATGCAAGTCTGGCAGGATGGCCCGAATGTGGACAAACGCGCTGTTGATTTTCAATGTCTGCAGCAGACCGTAACGGCGGAATCGCGGGTCAAGATGCGCCTGGCCGGCGGCGGGGGATGGGTGGCGATTATACGGTAAATGTTTTTAATCGTGCCAGGGTGTATAAAAAAGCGAACGCGGATGAAACGGATTTGATTGTTATGTTATGGTTTGTCGGTGCTGTTAAATTGTTTTTATTCTTATCGTTTTTTACGGTTTTGAGTTGATGTGCCATTAAACGCAAGCCGGGAGGCTTGCGCCACGAGTGCAATTTTTTCCCGGCGGCTTGGCGATGGAAATGATCCGTTCACATTTTTATCAAAGAGTGCCTGTTTGACCAGTCTGCTCAGTTCCTGAGATTTGCTGTTGACAATGCATATATAATTTTTTATTTTATGCATTGTTATATGAAAGGCGATGCATTATGAGAACGACCATTGATATTCCCAAAGATTTGATGGATGAGGCGATGAAAGTAACCAAATATCGCACCAAGACCGCGTTAATCATCGATGCATTGCAGCAAATCATCCAGCAGCACAAGATTCAGGGCTTGAAGAAATATAAAGGCCGAGTCGATCTCGAAGTTGATCTAAATGTTATAAGAGACCGGGATGAGAATACTGGTCGATAGTTCCGTGTGGATTGACTATTTTAAGGGCGGCGTCCATTCTCAGCTATTGGACCGGTTGATTGAAAATAATTCCATTTGCATCAATAATTTGATTTTGGCTGAGTTGATCCCGTTTATTAAAATAAAAAAACAGACCTCGCTTATCAATCTGCTCTATTCAGTGTCGAACATCCCACTTTACATTCAATGGCAAAAGATAATCGATTATCAAAGCCTTTGCTTGAAAAACGGCGTTAATGGCATCGGCATTCCGGATTTGATCCTTGTAGATAACGTGATTCAGAACGGTTTGTCGCTATATACGCTGGATAAGCATTTTAGTGCGATAAACAAATTTGTTGAATTCACGCTTGTGTGAGGGGCGTTCCAGGAGCATTTGGAGTGCGGCGACAGGTCGACGCGACTGGAAAGCGGCGTCGAGCCGCCGCACGCCAAGTAATCGGTGATTTGCTTTTTTGACGGATTTGATGAGATTCACGATCCCATTTTGATCAATATTTCCGTCAGTAATTTGACGCCCAGATGAATATTAGCTGTCGAGATTCTTTCATCCGCCCCATGTATTCTGCGCAATTCATCCGGATTTAAAATAAACGGCATAACGCCGTAGGTGACGATGTTTTTTCTTCTGAAAAACCGTGAATCAGAAGTGCCGGGAATCAGCGCGGGCGTGACGATGTAATCAGGGCAGTTGTCGTTAACGACCTCTTGGATAACGGCAAACAACCGTGTTGCGGTTGGAGAAGGTAAATTGGCGAATGTGTCGCTGCCCTCTACGGTTGAGATGGATATGGTAGTATCTTTAATTATCTTGTAGAGATTTTTGATAAATTCCTGATGGTCCTGTCCCGGAAGCAGCCGGCAATCCAAATAGGCGTTGGCCACAGTCGGTACGACATTGGTTTTAAATCCGGATTCTATTTTTGTGATGGTGATGGTGTTTGAAACAATAGGCAAAATATCTTCATCGTTTCGCAAAGAGCTGCCCACCAGCCACTTGACCATCGGATGCGCAATATTCCGTATAAAAAACGATTTTGGGAATTTTTCAGTTTTTGCATAGTTTTGGAAAAATGCCCTGGCCGGTTCGGTGATGATCAGGTCAGGAACATGGATCTGCAGGTGATGCAGCGCCGATAGCAGTTTTTGGTTCGCACTGTTTTTTAACGGTGCGGAACCGTGCCCGCCTTTACCCCTGGTTGTGAGTTTGAGCCACAAGCAACTTTTTTGCGCGTTTTCGACGGCAAATATTTTTTTACCGTCGACATCGATGCCGCATCCCCCCTCGTTGAGTACGTACTCGCAATTCACTTTATCAAAATGGTTCTCAGTGATGAATTGAGCGCCGTATTTGCCTTCCACCTCTTCATCGGCCACAGACAGGAAAATAAGATCGCGATCAAGATTCAGCCCCAGGCGTTTGATGACCAGCAATGCCATCAACTGGGTGATCGCCGTGCTTTTCATGTCGAGCGCCCCTCTTCCCCAGATATAGCCATCCTTGACAATTCCAGAAAACGGATCGACAGACCATTGTTCTTTTTCCACATCCACCACGTCAATATGATTGAGTAAAAGGATGGGCTTTTGGATTCCTTTTCCTTTCAAGACGGCAATCAGATTGGCTCTGGAGGAATCCAGCCAGACCAATTCAGAGTGAATGTGATGATCGTCCAGTATGCTTTTCAGGTATCGGGCGCCTATTGTTTCGTTGCCGGGTGGATTCGTTGTGGTCAGTTTGATGTAATTCTGCAGCAAGGATACGGCTTCATCGCCATATTTGCTCCATGGGATTTGAGATATAAGGTCATTCTGATCCGGTTTGGAAACGGCTGGAGCGTTTGCACAGCAGGACAAGCCGCTTATTATGAAAACAAGGATGACAAACATCCGGTAACGAGACATGTCTTTTTCTCCAGCTATTATAGATGCGGCAGCAACAGCAGTAAAAGCACCAGCAACAGACCGACATAGGAAGCCGGACTGCTTTCCAAGCCGAAAATTTTTGAAAGTTTTTGCGGCGACCAAAAAGCCAAAAGCGGGCCGCCGATTGTCACGATAGCGCCCAGGATATTCAAAATGATCTGATTGTAATCCGGGAAAAACATGGAAATCAGGTAAATATAGGTGCCGATAAACAGAAAAGTGATCGGCAGTTCGCCGATCATGGTGATGTTTTTATACAAACCTTTTTTTTCGCTCAAAAAATAAATTCTCATCGGCACCCATAATGATAAAAGCAGAATGGCCATCGTAAAAGTTTTCAGCGCTTCAGTTTTGGCATCGCCGCTAAAGACCGTATGGGAGTTCAGTGCGATCATCAGGCAAAGATAGGAAAATACCACTAACAGAAAAAACAGATAGATCGAGATCACGTACAACAGCCAGGAAAACGAGACCGTTTGGAAAAACGGATGACCCGACAGGCCGGCGCTAAAGGAATCCTGAAGCTTGTTCCTCTTTTTTTCAAGCGCTGCGCATTTCGTTGCGCCTTTGGGCGCCATATTTTTTTTAATGCTTTCGCAAAGCGTGTTGTATTCTGAATTCAGACCCAGCAGGGTGTGGAAATGGTCAATTGGTTTGCCTTCTTTTCCTCTGGAAGACCGTATCACGGACGGGCGAAATTCAAATATCGCCCGATTGCCGAAACCGACGTCCAGGAGCGTTCCGGCGACGGGAAAGAGCAAAATGATGACATCATAATAGGAAGGTATTTGCAGACTTGCAGTGGAAAGCAGTATGGAGAATTTTCTGATAAAATATAAAAGAAAAGGAAACACGACCAGGGGGAACGTATACAGGTGACAATAAAGTTTGATAATTTGCCATCCGTCTTTTTTAAATTCGAGCAGGACGACGACATATGGGAGAATGCCGGTGAGCAGATAAATACCGATCAGAAAGGCATTATTTGAAAAAAATGAAACCAGACTCGAATACAGCGCCATATTTCCCCCTCCGCTTTAGAGACAGAGATTCAAGACGAACCTTCCTCATCTGTATGATATTTCGGCGTATTGCTTTCGTTGTGAGTGGAACAAATCTGATCAGACAAACGGTTTTTGACGCTCACCGCAAAAGAACAATGGCAGGGTAATTTTAAAAAATCTCATGACATTAGCAAGGTTATTTTTT
>CAYLWO010000163.1:0-2975 GCA_964387285.1 uncultured Cytophagia bacterium
ACCATGAATCACCCGGAACGCTTTCGCGCCATCATGAATTTTCAACCTGTTGACCGATTGCCGTTGTGGGAATGGGCCATGTGGTGGGATAAAACCATTGCCCGCTGGCGCAGCGAGGGGCTGCCGACTCACCTGCGATCCGTGTTTGACATCCATGATTATTTCGAATTGGATCCTTATATTCAATTCTGGTTCTCCACCACAGATCCCACCATCGATGCCATCCAGCATCACACCGAAGGCTGCGTTTCAAATATGGACGATTACCTGCGCATCCACCCTCATCTGTATCCGGATCACTCGTCCGCCATTGCAACCATGGCGCCCTGGTTCAGCCGGCAGCAACGCGGCGACGCTGTGGTGTGGATTACTCTGGAAGGATTTTTCTGGTTTCCCCGCACGCTGATGGGTTTTGTCAAACTGATGCTGGCGTATTATGATCAACCCGAGCTGATTCATCGCATGAACAGCGATTTGCTGGTTTTCAATTTAAACGTCCTGGCAAAAATCGAAAAGCTGGGGCTGCCTGTCTTCCTCACCATCGCTGAGGACATGTCCTTCAATCATGGCCCGATGATTTCCCGCGCCTTGTGTGAAGAGTTCATGACGCCTTATTATTTGAAATTGATGGAACGGATTAGAGAAATGAACATGGTCGCCATCGTCGATACCGACGGCGATGTGACCGCATTGGTTCCCTGGTTGCAGTCAGTGGGCGTACAAGGCGTTTTGCCGCTGGAGCGTCAGGCCGGCGTCGACGGCCTCAAACTGCGACAAACCTATCCGCAGTTGACCATGATCGGTCACTATGATAAAATGGTCATGACCCGTGGTGAAGAGGCCATGAGGCAGGAATTTGCCCGATTGGCGCCGCTGGTCAGGTCAGGCGGCTTTATTCCCGGGGTTGATCATCAAACGCCGCCGGGCGTTTCATTAGCAGAGTATCGAAATTACTTGCGATTGTTTCGAGAATTTGTTGTGCAATAATACATGCCTAAAGATGGCCGGCGTTATGGTCTCCGATGCCGTTTTATCAATCCATCCTCTCTCTATTTTATTTTTACTTGAAATTTCCATGTATAGTTTGTATCATATTCAATCGAAACAACGGATTCGGGGCGCCCGACTTGCGAGTAATTCAAAGACGCCTTTTTTCTGAATTTGTGTACAGCCTTGTACACCGGATTGCATATCGGTGCAGAATTGAAAAAAGTTTGCAGACAATTTCACCCCAATTAATCCGAGTCCAGGAAAAGCGTTGAGGCCTTCATGAGATTAATAGTTACTCTCCTTTTGTTTCCCATCTGGCTGCAGGGCCAGACCTTTTCCGAGTTGCTCTTAAAATTATCCAAATCGCCCGGCGATAAACGGGAAGCGTTGATTGACAGTTTTTTTATCGCGAACGGTCGCACCCCTTTTATTGAAAACGATACAACGGTCTATTTTGCCTATCGTGGTCCCATCAGCCGTATTACCATAGCCGGAGACGCAAACGAGTGGAATGGCAGTTCCTGGTCCATGACCCAGGCGCCAGGGACTTTATTGTGGTACTATGGCGCTCATTTTGAAAACGATGCACGTTTGGACTACAAATTTGTCGTTAACGACAATAACTGGGTGCTGGATCCGCGCAATCCCTTTATCTGTGTGGGCGGGTACGGCCCCAACTCGGAATTGCGCATGCCGCGCTATGTGCGGCCGCCGGAAATCGACTACAATGCAGCGGTTCCCCACGGCGCCGTCTTTGACACCACGATGAACAGCGCGATACTGGGCTATGGCAGAACGATCAAAGTATATCTGCCTCCGGGCTACGCTGCGTCCACCCGCTCCTATCCCATGGTGCTGGTTCACGATGGACTTGATTATATCAACCTGGCAAACATGACCATCGTACTGGATAATATTATTGCGCAGAAAAAAATCCAGCCGTTGATTGCCGTTTTTGTACCGGCGGTGCGCCGAACAGAAGAGTATGCCGGAGCTCTGCAGGAAAAATTCGGCCGTTTTATTGTCACCGAACTGTTAGCCTATGTCGACCGCCGATTTCGCACATCGTCGGATCCGTCTTTGCGCGCCACCATGGGCGCATCCAACGGCGGCAACATTTCCCTGTGGCTGGGCTTTACCTATCCGGAGCAGTTCGGCCACATCATCGCCCAATCAAGTTATATTCAGCCCTCTTTGATCAACAGTTTTCAAAACGAACCGATCAAACCTTTGACTCTGTATTTGGATTTGGGGACCTATGATATCCCGTTGCTGGTCTCGCTGGTCCGTTCGTTTGTTCCGATGATCAGCAGCAAAGACTATCGTTGCAAGTATCAGGAGTTTCATGAAGGTCACAGTTGGGGCAACTGGCGTGCGCGCATCGATGATGCCTTGATGTTTATATTTCCTTATTCCGCAACCGGTATCCATTCCGCAAAGACGGGCAATCCGACCCATTTTTCCTTGTGCGCCTATCCGAATCCTTTTAACGACTCTACCCGATTATCTTTCGAGTTATCTCAGGAACAGGAGGTCGCGCTGACAATCTATAACCTGATGGGCCAACCGGTCAATCGTCTGTATTCCGGTCATTTATCATCGGGTAAACATACCATTGCCTTTTCAGCAAAAAATTTAGCCAGTGGGCTTTACTACTGCAGCCTTGCGCCATCCGGAGGAACTGCAGTGCTAATTAAATTATTGTGTCTGAAATGAAGAGAGCCTTTATGAAGACAAAACAATTTTTCAAATGCCTGGCGCTTCTTTTCTGCCTGTTGCTGCTGATTAAAAAATTACCAGCCAAGGACGAACGTATGCATGAAGACTATGCTGCTTTTCACAATTTGAGCAAGCAATTGATGGATCTCTCATTTTCAACAAAACTGCATGTCGAGGGATTTCAAAACACCATCAGCGGTAAAAGCATTAACTATGCGTCGCCCATTCCTTCTGCGCAAACCGCATTGATCACACGGAATGAAGTG
>CAYLWO010000163.1:3075-9424 GCA_964387285.1 uncultured Cytophagia bacterium
AAAACCATCGGCAACGGCTTCTGGTATCAGCTGGAAAAAATCAGCGCAACACAAATAGCGATGCAGATGCCTGACGGCTGGTTAAACAAAACCATAGAGTGGCGGGATGAAAAGGGCTTGGTATTCAAAGGCAGGTTGAGCCGAGCTGAAGAACGAGTGAATTTTTCCATAACATCTTTTCCAATACGTTTATCGGTTGAGGGAAAAGAACGGGACTGCCTTTTCGCCTGGCCGGAAAGCAGCATGCATGAATTCTATCAAGATTCGTTGATAGCTGTCAGAACTCGAAATGGCTCTTATTTGGAGTGCAGCGGCCATTATTTGATGGATTTGGTCGGTCGGGTCCAATCCGTTCAGAACAGCTGTTTTGCGGAAGGCCAAATTGACCTCATGAGCTCCAGCCATCAGGACATTGCCTGGATGGACAGCCCGCAGCAATGTATGCTGGACCGCGATACTCAGGTTTTAACGCCGGCGATAAAAATGCTGGAACAAAATCCGGACTTCCGCTACAGCGCAGAACAGGCGTTGATGCTGTACGAATACCTTTTGTTGCACCCGGAAGCGAAAGAAAAAATAATTCGCCTGACCCAGGAAGGCAGACTGGAATGGGGCGCCACCTACAATCAACCGTACGAGGGGCTGTACACCGGTGAAGAACTGGTCAGACAAGCCTATCTCGGTCGCAAACGATTGCAAAAAATAATCCCTGGCTATGACAGCCGCGTGGCCTGGAATGAGGATGTGCCGGGACGAACCTTGCAGATGCCGCAAATTCTGGCAAAATCAGGCATACCTTACCTCTTTCTCAGCCGGCAGGATCCGGGTTTGTTTTACTGGTCAAGTCCGGACGGTTCTGCCGTGGGCGTTTATTCGCCGGGGCATTATCATGAAAACAGCAATTTTATGCGCCAGTCCTTTATGCGCATCATGCATGATCTGCCGAAGGTTTTAGAGCAATGGCAGCCTTTTTATCAAAAGCATCAACTCAATCGTCGCTTTCCGATTCTCGTTTCCACAGACATGGGCGCGCCTTTCGATTATGAACCGTTGCGCCAATCATGGAATCAAGCAACCATAAAAAAAGAGTGTGCTTCATCCACACCCTTGAACCTTCCCGAGATTCACTATAGTACGGCAGCCGAATTCATGGATGCCGTCTTTTCCATGAAGCCGCCGGCGCCGATCATAAGCGGGGAGCGGCCTAATCTCTGGTTGTATATTCACGGGCCGACGCATCATCACGCCATCTCAGCCCATCGAATGGCAGGCCGGCTGCTGCCGGCTGCAGAAAAATGGCAAACCATCGCCAGTTTGCTCAAGGGCCATTGGCGCGATTATCCAGGACAAACGCTCACCGATGCCTGGGAAGCGGCTATTTATCCGGATCATGGTTGGGGCGGT
The DNA here is from genome assembly GCA_964387285.1 of uncultured Cytophagia bacterium. Taxonomy (GTDB): domain Bacteria; phylum Zhuqueibacterota; class Zhuqueibacteria; order Residuimicrobiales; family Residuimicrobiaceae; genus Anaerohabitans. The sequence continues at coordinate 4,480 of CAYLWO010000163.1, forward strand.
AAAAACGGCGACATTACAGACAGCACTTTTAAAGCCAAGTATGAACAAGCAGCAGCCAGTGCCGGTCGCGAAATGAACCAGGCGTTATCCTATATTGCCGGTCGCATCCGGCCCAGCCAGACAGGGCAATGCATTACCGTTTTTAACGAACAATCCTGGCCGCGCACCAGTCCGGTGCGAATTAAAAAAACCCTTCCTCCAGGCTGGGCCAAAGCGATCAAGATAGGGGATCACCGCGGCAAGGATATTCCCTGCCAATGGCTGGCGCAAAAAAATCATCCGGACGGCTCTCTGGCAGAAGGAGAACTGGTTTTTGTCGCCAGCATGATTCCATCGTTAGGATATCGCACCTATTATGTTCAGCCCACAAAGAAGAAAGAAACGGAACAATCAAATCCATCCATTATTGAAACCGAGCATTACCGCATCGAACTGGCGACGGCCGGCATCAAAAGGATTTTTGATAAAGAACTTGCACAAGAATTAACGCGCACGGACAAGTTTTTGTTTGGCGAACTGTTTACCATGCAATCGGTGGGCAACGGCGCCGGCGAATTTGCACAAGTCCAGCAACCGACCATGCACGATTTTGATCGCATGGCCAATCATCAGCCCCATTGGAGCAGAATCAACGACGGTCCGGTCTGCGCCACCTGGCAATTCGAACAAAAGCTGGCTCATGTTTTATATCGACAAACCCTGATTGTTTACAAAGCCCTCAAGCGCATCGACATCCATGCCGATCTGCTGGGATGGGATGGAACGCCGTATCGTGAATTTCGCCTGGCTTTTCCGCTACAGGCAGAGCAGGCCAAGGTGAGTTATTGCGTACCTTTTGGCGTGGTCACGGTCGGTAAGGACGAAATTCCCGGCGCTGCCGGAGAACGCTATATCCAGCCGGTCGCCGAGGTGCGACCGCGTGAAGTACAGGAATGGATCAGCGCGTCGGACGGTGAGAAAGGCGTCACCTTTGCTTCCAGTGTAGCGGTCTGGGATTATCAGGATCCCACCAGCGACCCGGTCGATTATGTTGTATTGCAGCCGGTACTGCTGGCTTCGCGTAAAAGTTGTCACGGGGAAGGCAATTGGTATTTGCAAAAGGGCGATCACCATTTCGAATTCTCCCTCGTGTCCCATCAGCCGGGCTGGCAGAACGGCTATCGTAATGCTGTTTCCGCCGGATTTCCGGCAGCGCTCATTTGTCAGGAATCCAAAAAAGCAGCGGAGGGTCTGGCGGAGGAATACAGTTTCGGCAACCTCGATGCCGAGAATGTCGATATCGCTACAATTAAAAAAGCCGAAGATCGCGAAGAAATGGTGCTTCGCCTGGTCGAATGGCAAGGCCGCGATTGTGAAGTGGCGTTGGACTGGTTCCAACCTCTGTCTGGAATAACGCGCGCCAATCTTGTTGAGGAAAAAGCGCTTGCAAAGCAAAACCTGGAAAAAAATAAAATCCACATTGGCCATCACGCAATAGAAACCCTTTGCATCGAACCGGAATAGAAAGGATAAAATTTTGAACAGGAACGTGTTGTTCGCCACGCTGGTATCCGCACTCGGCAGTTTTTTATTTGGTTTTGACACAGCGGTCATTTCCGGCACCACCTCTTTCATTACGCCCTATTTTCAATTGACCGAATGGTCTCTGGGATTCACGGTGTCGGTCGCGCTCATCGGCACGATTTTCGGGTCCTTGTTGATCGGCAGGCCCACGGATATTTACGGTCGAAATAAAATGCTGATCGTCACCGCTGTTTTATATGCCCTCTCTGCACTGGGTTGCGGCATCGCGCCCGACTGGTCCACATTGCTGTGGTCGCGTTTTATCGGCGGTCTGGCCGTGGGCGGCGCTTCGGTGGTGGCGCCCATGTATATCGCCGAGATTGCGCCGGCGCGATCTCGCGGCCTGCTGGTGGCATTCAGTCAGTTGAACATTGTGGTCGGCATTCTGGCTGCTTTTTTCTCCAATTATGTACTGGTGGACATCGGTCCGACAAACTGGCGCTGGATGTTCGGCGTCGAGGTCTTCCCCGCGCTGCTTTTTTTGTTTCTGCTTTTCTTTATACCGCCCAGTCCGCGCTGGTTGGTGAAAAAAGGACGCTTTCAGGAGGCGGAAGCGGTGCTGCAAAAACTGGGTGTAAAGGATTGGCCGCAACAACTGCAGGCTATTAAAGCCAGTCTGCAGGAAGAATCCTCTCAGGGGAAAACCCGTGTTTTTCAGCACAAATACCGCATCCCTCTTATCGCGGCGATTTTATTGGGGATCTTTAACCAATTATCCGGCATCAACGTAGTCATGTATTATGCGCCGATGATTTTTGAAAAAACCGGGTTGTCCAGCGGCGCTGCCGTACAGCAGGCCGTGGCGGTCGGCGTCACCAATTTCATTTTCACCATTTTAGCCATGGCGGTCATCGATCGCCTCGGTCGTAAATTGCTGCTGCTCATCGGTTCCATCGGCATGAGCATTTTCCTGGCCCTGGTCGGACGCGTGTTCTTATCACAGAATTTTTCCGGGTATGGCATTCTGATTTATCTTCTCTGCTATATCGCCTTTTTCGCTTTTTCCCAGGGCGCGGTCATCTGGGTGTTTCTGGCGGAAATTTTCCCCAACAGAATCCGCGCCCAGGGCCAGGCCATTGCCAGCTTTGCCGTATGGACCGCCAACGCCATCACCTCGCTGCTGTTTCCCATCATGCTGGCCAGGATCGGCGGCGGCACGACGTTTCTGTTTTACAGTGCCATGATGTTGCTGCAGTTCTTTTTTGTCTGGCGCATGTTGCCGGAGACCAAAGGCGTATCTCTTGAAGAACTGGAAAAAATGTTAGTCAAGGAGTGAAGGAGTATTTATGCGCAAGTTATGGATGATCTCGCTGCTGGTTGCAATTAACGTGGTTGCCCAAACCAGCCAGAACTATCTGCAGGAATCCGAGCAAGATCGTAATCAACGAATGGCCTGGTGGCGGGAAGCCCGTTTTGGTCTCTTTATCCACTGGGGACTGTATGCGGTGCCGGCCGGCGAGTGGAACGGCAAAACCGGCTACGGCGAGTGGATTCGCCACAGCGCCGAGATACCTTTGCCTGTGTACGATCAATTTCTGCCGCGCTTCAATCCGGTCAAATTCAACGCCGATGACTGGGTGAAAACGGCAAAAGAGGCCGGCATGAAATACATCGTCATCACCAGCAAGCACCATGACGGTTTTTGTCTGTTCGATTCCAAATATACCGAGTTCGATGTCATGGCCACGCCCTTTCAACGGGATATTATGAAAGAGCTGGCAGAAGCGTGCCGGCGTCACGCTATGAAAATGTGCTGGTATCATTCCATCATGGACTGGCATCATCCTGATTATCTGCCGCGCCGCGATTGGGAAAAAGACCGGCCTGCGGATCATGCGGATTTCGACCGCTATGTACAATACATGAAAAACCAGCTCAAAGAGTTGCTCAGCAAATACGGCGATATCGGCGTGCTGTGGTTTGACGGCGAATGGGAATCGACCTGGAACAGCAAACGCGGCAATGACCTGTATCAATATGTCCGTTCGCTGCAGCCGTCCATTATTATCAATAATCGCGTGGGCGCCAGTCGTTCCGGCATGGAGGGCCTGGACAAGCCCGGTCAATCATCCGGAGATTTCGGCACGCCGGAGCAGCAGATTCCTGCTACGGGATTGCCCGGAGTGGATTGGGAAACCTGCATGACCATGAACGATCACTGGGGCTATAATCACAAAGACAGCAACTGGAAATCCACCAGCCAGTTGATTCGCATGTTAACCGACATCGCATCCAAAGGCGGCAACTATCTGTTGAATGTCGGCCCTACAGCAGAGGGTTTGTTTCCAAGTGCCAGCATTGAACGCTTGCAGGCCATTGGCAAATGGATGAAGGCGAATGGTGAATCCATTTATGATAGCCAGGCCAGTCCTTTTGCTGAACTGAAATGGGGGCGTTGCACACGCAAGGAAGTCAATGGCGCTGACCGCCTGTATTTGCATGTCTTTGACTGGCCGCGAGACGGCAAGTTGGTGGTGCCGGGTTTATTTAACACCATTGCAAAGGCATATCTTTTGGCTGATCCGGGCAAAGCAAATTTATCGACAACACGTCAGGAAGATGCGGTTGTTGTCCAGGTCCCTGCTGGTGCGCCGGATTCCATCAACTCGGTGGTGGTGTTGGAACTGGACGGCAAAGCGGACGTCAGCATTCCGCCGGAGATACAGGCTGCTAACGATATTTTTATCGATCAATTGTCGGTCACCCTGCATTCCTCTCGTAAAAACGTGGTGATCCGGTATACCATAGATAACAGCATACCCAATGCTCAATCATTTCGGTATACCACGCCGCTGCAGATCACCAAAACCACCACCATCACCGCGCGTTGTTTTCGCGACAACAAACCGGTGAGCGAAGCGGCGACGCGCACCTTTACCCTGGTCAAGCCGCAAGCAGCTGTCGATGTAAAGAATGTAAAGCCTGGGTTGATGTATAACTATTACGAAGGCGACTGGGATCAGTTGCCCGATTTTGACAAGTTGACGGCAGTCAAATCGGGCGCAATTGCAAATTTTGATTTCTCGCCGCGCACAGAAGCGGAGCATTTCGGTTTTGTCTATCAGGGATTGGTGAAAATATCCGTTAGCGGCGTCTATTCCTTTTTTATCGGCTCTGACGACGGCAGCCGGCTTTATCTTGATGACCAGTTGTTGATAGACAATGATGGTCTGCATGGTTTGCAGGAGAAAAGCGGGGTAAAAGCGTTGCAGACCGGTTATCATCGTTTGCGCGTGGAATTTTTTGACAAAACCGGCGGCGACGAGCTGCATGTGTATTGGCAGGGACCAGGCATGGAAAAGCGACCGGTGGAGGGATCTGCATTATTTCATGAGTGAAAAAAACATTTGTGAACACGGATCGCAACCAGTGCCGGCTTGAG
>CAYLWO010000164.1:0-9344 GCA_964387285.1 uncultured Cytophagia bacterium
GGGCTTTTTTGTGCGCAGCAAAGTAGACTAGTCTTGGGAAGAGAAAAGGCCGATCACCCTAGCCAATCCTCCGCCCCCGTTAAGCCGGGTGATGGCTTAAAAGAGAAGCGGCCAGCTCCTTGTCCGCGAGCACGATGCCGCCGACATAAAGCCTAAGTGCTGATAAAGGATATTATAACACAAATGTATTAAAAATAAAAGTCGTATCGGGCAGATCAAATTTACTTAAGAATTCTGATCGCATTAAAAATCGCAAGGAGAGCTACTCCCATATCAGCGAATACGGCCTCCCACATTTTCGCCATTCCGAACATCCCCAACAGAACGAATACCAGCTTCACCCCCATAGCAAAGGCAATATTTTGCCAGACAATTTTTCTGGTCTTTATTGCCACTTCAATTGCTGCAACTACTTTCAAGGGTGAATCGGACATTAAAACAATATCCGCGGTTTCCACGGCGGCATCTGAGCCGAAAGCTCCCATGGCAATTCCAACATCCGCACGAGCAAGAACCGGCGCATCATTGATTCCGTCTCCCACGAAAGCAACTTTGGCCCCGTTTTTTGAATTCGTAATTAAGCGTTCAATATGTTCAACTTTGTGCTCAGGCAGCAAATCTGAATAATAGTTTTCTATTCCCACCCTTTTGGCAAACAATTCAGCCGATGTTTTATTGTCACCAGTGAGCATGATGCAACTAATATTCAATTCCTTCAGTTTGCGAATAGTTCCCACCGCGTCTGGCTTCAGGCTGTCTGAAATCACTATATATCCTGCATAGACTGAGTTGATCGCAACATGTACGACTGTCCCCTCTACAACGCAGGTATCATGTTGGATCCGCTCCGAATGAAGCATTCTGTCGTTGCCAATGATAATTTGTTTGCCGCCTATCTGCGCCTGGATGCCCTTCCCACCGATCTCCTCAATGGATTCGATCAACGTTTGGTCAATTTTTTTATCATACGCATCAAGAATTGATTTTGCTATCGGATGACCTGAATGCGACTCGGCATGGGCGGCAATTGATAAAATTTCATCGCTGGTAAAACCGTTCCTTGTTATAACAGTGGAAACCTTGAATTCTCCTTTGGTCAACGTTCCAGTTTTGTCGAAAACAACGGTATTCACTTTTGTAAGTGTATCCAGATAGTTGGACCCCTTTACCAAGACTCCTTTTCGTGAAGCGCTTCCAATTCCGCCAAAATATCCAAGCGGAATGCTGATGACCAAGGCACACGGACATGAAATCACCAGAACCACCAGCGCTCGATAAATCCATTCGGTAAAATTTTGCCCGCTCATTAACATTGGTGGAATGCCAGCGATTAACAGCGCACTGGCCACTATCGCGGGCGTGTAATAACGCGCAAAGGTAGTTATGAATTTTTCAGACGCTGCTTTCTTGCTCGCCGCATTTTCTACCAGTTCCAAAATTCTTGATATTGACGACTCTTTAAATCTTTTAGTTGTGGTTACTTTTAACAATGCAGACATATTAATGGTACCAGCTAAAACGGCGTCCCCGCTTTTGGTCATGCGGGGAACAGGCTCGCCCGTCAAGGCTGAGGTGTCCACCAGAGAACTTCCTTCAATTACGGTACCGTCCAGCGGAATTCTTTCGCCGGGCCTTATAGCAATCATCATTCCCGGCTCGACTTTGTCGGGGGATACTTTCTGCAAGCCGCCTTCAACCATCAGATTTGCAAAATCCGGCCTGACTTCGAGCAGTGATTTTATCGATCTGCGTGAACGGCCCAGCGCCAGGTCCTGAATGAGCTCACCAACTACATAAAACAACATAACTGCTACGGCTTCTGGCATTTCATGAATTGCAAATGCCCCAAGTGTTGCTACTGTCATGAGAAAATTTTCGTCAAATACTCTCCCCCTAAATATATTTTTGCCGGCCCTTACTATGACTTTCCAGCCGCTTATCATGTATGCTGAGATATAGACAAATAATTCCGCAAGTTCATAAGGTGTGTTGTGGAGCCGCTGCGTAAACACCACGCCGACGGTCAGGAGGCCGGACACAATCGATATCCTTATAATCTCCCACTTTTTTTCAACAAGTTCGCTCCAAATCGAAGATAGTTTTTCGGCAGGGGTTGTATCGTTTGAGTATTCGTGAATTTTCACCTCTGGCTCGATCTCTTTAATTATTGTTCCAACCTTGATCGATTTTTCAGCTTCGATCATCAGGGTGCTGGATGCAAAATTAACCGAACAAGACTTCACCCCGTCCATCGCTAAAAGAGCTTGTTCAATATTGGCCGCACACGAGGCACAATCGAGGTTTTCCAGCTTGTATTTTTTCACGAAACTTCTCCAATCGGGGGTTAATCGCTTCTCCTGTATGTCCACGGTCGCAAATCTGACAAATGGCTTTACTAGAGAGACTAACCAGTAAACGGCAACCATACTATATCAATCCATGCGGAGCCTTACTTTTTCCGCATGGATTGTAGCGTCCTTCACTCGATTCAAAGCGCCGCGCTTCCGCGCTCTCCAGTTCGTATCTTTATAACGTCTTCCACGGGCAAAATGAATATTTTTCCATCACCTGGATTGCCGGTATGAGCACTTTTTAAAATGATTTGCAAAACTGGTTCAACAAGATCCTCTGGAACCACAATTTCAAGCTTTACTTTTGGAATATATTCCACCAGATCGTCTACAATTTTGTGTCGTATGCTGTCAGAATCGGTTCTGCCAAAACCCCGCACATCACGATCGACCGTAATCCCCGGAATACCCTCAAGGTCCTTCAATGCCTCAATGACCCTTGTCAGCATGAAGGGCTGTATAATCGCTTTAATCTCTTTCATCTTTATCTCCATTGTTTATAGTTCGGGTTCAATCGCCCGTACCTCAAACCATTTGTAAAGCGTCGGCAGCACCAGCAGCGTCAGTAATGTGGATGTCAGCAATCCACCGACCACAACAGTCGCCAACGGTCTTTGCACCTCAGAGCCCGGACCTGTGGCAAAAAGCATCGGGATGAGACTAAAAACTGCAATGGCGGCGGTCATCAAAACCGGGCGCAGCCTGTCCTGGCTACCCTTGATGATTGCTTCTGCCGCCGGCATTCCCTCCTCCCTGAGTTGAGTGATATGTGAAACGAGCACCACGCCATTGAGTACCGCGACGCCAAAAAGCACGACAAAGCCAACAGAGGCGGGCACCGATAGATAGAGACCTGAAATATAAAGAGCAAAAACACCACCGATAAGCGCGAATGGAAGGTTTAGCAGCACCAAAAGCGCCATTCTCCCTGATTTGAAAGTGATAAACAAAAGAAGAAAGATCATGCCTATAGCGATGGGCCCGATGATCATCAGTCTGGCCATGGCTCGCTGTTGATTCTCAAATTGCCCGCCCCACGTCGTATAGTAGCCGGGCGGTAAATTGACATTCTTACGGATCAACTCTTTTGCCTCTGCAACATAACTCCCGATATCTCTATCCTGAATATTAATCTCAACGCCGATACGGCGCAAGCCGTTTTCACGGGTTACCTGCACGGGGCCTTCGGTGGCTTCGATGTTGGCAAGCTGACCCAAGGGCACCCTATGGCCGGACGGCCCGGCAACCAAAGTGCGGCCGATCGCTTCAATGGAGTTGCGATGCTGCAAGGGGTAACGGACGACAACATCAAAAGCACGATTTTCCTCATAAAATTTGGTTGCCGCTTTACCTCCGATGGATATCTCAATGGCCCTTAAAACATCATTCACGTTGATTCCGTAACGAGCAATGCTACCGCGGTCGATTTCTATAGAAAGATACGGCTGTCCTCCTATCCGCTCAACGACCAAATCAGCTGTGCCATCGATTTGGGACACCTGCGCTGCGATCTCATCAGCTTTTTCTTTGAGAATATCCATGTTTTCACCGAAGAGCTTGATGATCAGCTGAGCTCGCGTGCCAGCAACCAATTCATCGATGCGGCACTGAATTGGCTGACTAAAGCTAAAGCCTAAACCTGGAATTTGGGAAATTTTTGCACGCATTTTATCTATCATCTCATCCCGGTCCTTAGCAGTCACCCACTCTGAGCGAGGCTTGAAGATGCCAACGAAGCCGGTTTTATCGACACCCCTGGCTTCAAGGGCAATCCCCGTTTGGCCTGTGCGTGAGACGACCGTAGTCAGCTCCGGAAACTCTTTGAGTTTTTTTTCAACGAGGCTGGTGATTTCAAGCGATTTGTTCAATGAAACGCCCGGCAAAAGCTGGACATCCATGTCAAAAGCTCCTTCATCCATCACCGGAATAAATTCAGTCCCCAATCGCGGGATAATGAATGCCGTCGCCACAAGCATCATAACCGCCGAGCCAATCACGACAAGGCGCTTATTCATCACCCATTTTAAAACCGGTGTATATACTTTTCTTGCCGCGCGCATGATCAGACTTTCCTTCTCAGCACCCGGCTTGAGCAAATAGGCGCACAGAACCGGAATGACAAAGATGGATAGCAGCAACGAAGAGAGTAGCGCAGTCGCAACAGTCAATGCGAGAGGAGCAAACATTTTGCCCTCCAATCCCTGCAACGATAGGATCGGCAGAAATGTCGTGGCTATAATGAGTTCACCAAAGATGCTCGGCTTTCTAACTTCGAGCACAGCCCTTAAGACCGTCGAAAGTTTGTGGCTTGCATGAACTTCCTCGCTCAGACGCCTCTGCACATTCTCGACCTGAATGATGGTGGCGTCAATAATCATGCCGATGGAAATGGCCAATCCGCCTAGCGACATCAAATTGGCGTCCAAGCCGATATTTTTCATCACGATGAAAGTGAGAAATAATGACAACGGCAACGCTAGGATCACAACCAGCGCTCCGCGCAAGCTCCGCAGCATCAGGTAAAGGATGATCACCACCAATAAGGAGCCCTCGAGCAGAGCCCGGGTGACGGTCCCCACACTTGTCTTAACAATATCCGAACGATCATAATAAGGCACAATTTTAATTCCGGGTGGAAGGATATTATTGCTGTTAATTTCCTCGACCTTTTGCTTCACCCGTTCGACAACAGACCGGCTGTTCTCGCCTTTCAGCATCATAACGATGCCGCCGACAACTTCCTCTTGGCCATCCATGAGGGCAGCGCCCTGCCTAACGGCTTCCCCCACGTGAATATCTGCGACATCCCGAAGAAAAATCGGGGTTCCCGCATACGCTTTTAAAACAATATTCCCCAGGTCCTCTTTCGCTCTAAGCAACCCAACCCCTCGCACAATATATTGCTCTTCGAAACGATCCATGACGTTGCCGCCGATATTTTGATTATTCTCTTCAACAGCTCGATAGATGTCATCGAGCGTAAGATCATAGGCAAGAAGCTTTTCCGGTCTGACGATAACCTGATATTGCTTGAAAAATCCGCCGAAGGAATTGATTTCGTTTACCCCCGGCACGCTCTTCAGGAGCGGCGTCACGACCCACTCTTGAAGAGTTCGAAGATCTGTAAGATACCGAAACCGGTCCTGGGGATTTTTTGATTCCAGTCCCTGAAAGGTATACTGATAAATTTCTCCCATTGCCGTGGCGATCGGCCCCATACTCACCTGTACATTTTGGGGGACATTGGCGGTTGCCTCTTCCAGGCGCTGGAAAACCAGTTGCCGGGCAAAATGGATATCCACCTTATCCTTGAAAACGATCGTCACAACGGACAAACCAAACTTGGTGATGGAGCGCATTTGCACAACATCCGGCAATCCCCGCATGGCATTTTCTATCGGAAAGGTGACAAAGCGCTCTATCTCAAGAGCTGAAAGTCCGGGCGCAGTGCTGAGAATTTCCACTTGAACATTGGTGACATCGGGAAATGCGTCAATGGGCAAGTTGATCCAGGAATAGATCCCGATACACACTATAATAAGTACAGCTAGAAGGATGAAGCCCTTCTGTTTAAGCGACTGTGCAATTATTTGTTCTAGCATCGCTACTCCTCCTCAGCGAAAGCTTCTTTTAAAAGCTCCGATTTCATTTGGAAAACGCCCTTGGTTACAAGCTTTTCACCCACTTGCACGCCCCCTCTCACCTCTACCAGTGAGTCCCCTGCAGCGCCAAGGTACACTTCCCGCCGCTCAAAAGTGGAATCGTTGAGTGCAATGAAAATATACGTCTTTTCACTTTCCTTCACTATAGACTCGGCAGGGATGGCCACGGCCGCTGAAGTTGCTTCCGCAAGTACTCTGGCTTCACAAAACATCTGCGGCTTGAGCAATCCGGAGGGATTTTCTATTTCAATCCGCACCTTGACCGTACGAGATATCTCATCAAGCATATCGTAAATAGTCGTCAGCCTGCCTGCAAAGATTGCATTCGGGTAAGCTGCCGCGTGTACGGTTACTGACAGTCCTGTTTTTATCTTTGACAGATCCTTTTCGCTCACATCCGCGATGATCCAGAGTCGCGAAATATCAGCCAGATGAAAAAGCAAATCTCCACTTTCCACTGCATGGCCCTGTATATCCCTTGTCTCAATTATCGTACCTGCAAGCGGAGCACGCACTTCAAGCAAAGTTTTGGGAATTCGAGTGCTGGCGATTTCAAGTAGGTCTTTTTCGGTCGTTCCTATGACCAACAATTTCTGCCGTGCAGATTCGGCGATTGAACGAGCCATGCGGATTTCTGTAGAATCTCCTCGCGCTGTTGTGAAACGGGTACGTTCCTCGGCCTGAATAAATTCCGCCTGCGAAGAGAGATATTCCGGGCTGTATATGGTCGCCAGCAGTTCGTCACGCTTTGTGTGATCTCCGAGAAAAGCATAAACTTTCTCTACACGGCCCGGAATTCTAGCGGTAAGGTGAGCGACACGACGCTCGTCCAGCCCAACTCTCCCGGGAAGGGCAAGAATCTCTGTCAATGGCTGTTTTCTGACAATTTCTAATTTTATGCCGGCCATTCGTTGCTGGTCCTGGCTCAGATTTACACGGGCATTTACATTTTGCTGATTTTGTTCTTTCGAAGCCGCCTTCTCTTCAACAGATTCTTTCGATCCACAGGCGAGAAAAAGAAAAAAGGCAAACAGGGGCAGTACAACTTTATTCAATTTCATTTATTACACTCCTTATGGTTGCGCAATTGTTTCGCCGGCAACTTGAAGATCTGCCAAGGCGATTTGATAGTTAAAGAGCGCGCGATAATATTCAGATTGTGTTTCGCTGAAGGTTCTATACAGGTCGATAAGATTGAGCGCATCTATCTTGTCAGTTTGATAGTGCATGACACCAGTCCGCAGAGCGTCTTCGACATCGCGCAGCAATGAGGACTCATAAAGTTGTACCTGGTCCTCTGCTGCCTTTACCGACCGATACGCATTTTCAATCGCTGTAGTGGAAATCCGCTGATGGGTTTCATGCTGGAGCTGCGCCAAACCCAGTGAAGCCTTTGCCTCCTGAACCTCTCCTTTAGGCTTTTTCCAATGCCACAGCGGGATCGAAACTCCAATGTCAATTTGCCATTTCCCGGATTCCTTGACCCCGTAGAAGCGGTTGGCGTTAAACGGTGGCTGTTCAATCAGGCTCTGGTTAAATAGTCCTATGGAAAAATCGGGCAAGTAACTTTTTCGAGCCAGCCGCATCTGCGCCTCACCTCTCAGGACCAATGCTTCAACTAGTTTGCGCGCATCGCTTTTTTGTGTCCTTTCCTCTATTACCGATGAGAGCGGCATCGCGAAAGGCTGATAGGGAAAATCATCCGATAGCTGGATGATTTTAGAACCAGGCCAGCCCAGTAAAGAGTTTAATTCTGCCTTGGAATTTTCTAACTCTCGCTTGGCATTGATGATATTATTATTAATTTTTGCGCGTTCTGTTTTGGCGCGTAAAACTTCGAGATATGGAACCTTTTGCGCTTGATAACGAATCGTGGCGGTCTCCTGGAATTGACGCAACAGCTCTAAAATCTGTTCCAAATTTCCTAACATCTTTTGATTCAGCCACACCTGGAGATAAGCTCGCTTAACTTCAGCGCTAATCAAGGTTGTAGTTCGACGTAAATTCACCTCCAACGCACGCACTTCGGTCCGTGCCAGGTCGCGGTTCGCGCGTCTTTTGCCCGGAAAAGTCAATGGCTGCACAAAGCCAATACTGCGTTCCCCGGCTTTGCCGAGGCTGAAATTAGAGGGTGTCTCGCTCCAGCTGATGCCAAATTCCAGATTGGGTATAGCCTCCGCCTGCAAAACGCGGGCGCTTGCTGCTTCAATTTCACGCTTCGCTGCTGTTATTCTTGGATTTTGGTTTAATGCTAACTCTAAAGCAGTCTCGAGAGATAGTCTATTTTGAGCGCCACTTATTCCAAAAGATAGAAATAGTAACGCTGCACTATAAAATGTCTTTAATGGATGCACGAATACAGTCCTTTTTTGTTAAAATCAAAAAGCCAAAATAAATTGATATGGCTGGTGAGGTCAAGAAAAAGAATCAGGCTAGGGGGGGGTGAAAAATGGTATTCAAGGAAGAAGATTCAGGATGTAGAGTCTTAGCAGAATAAATTTCTTCGAATTGCTGAGAGGTGTAAGGAAACGAAAAATCAGGAACGTCGGTCAAAATATGACATGAGCACTTACAAACGTCATTATTATACTGAAGGCCATTATAAGGGTTTTTACTGTCGCTTACCAACCTGTTGGAACGCCCTTCTGTCTTGACCGAGCCAAAACAGTCCAAGCCCGAGTATTCACAAATTGCCAAGCCCAGCAGCTGGCACACCAAGAGAGCAACTGCAGATAAATAATATATTTTACTTTGCTTATTTAGTATCATAATAAAATTTACGCTTAATTAATTGTAATCACAACAACAAAAATTACAAATAAATTCCGTTGTTAGATTCTGCAATTCTGCCCACTAAATGTTGAAAAGAACCAAAGTAACAATATTTTTCCTTAAAAGATTATTCTGACCAAGCTCACAAAAAGCGCTTAATTCGGCTGTCTTGAGCGACAATCCTAATTTCGATGGTTTCTTTAATAGCATCAATATATTTTAATTGTCGTGCTTCAAATTCAATTAAAAAAGTAAAAAACATAAATACGTTACAAATTGATTCTTTAAAAAGTGAGCCGTCAAACCAAATTATTTCAAAATCGACTAATAATGATGGCGTTTCTGTGTTAAAATGAGCTTTTTGTCGGATAATAAAAATAACGCCCTTGTGAAAATTGTCATACTCGTGGGCAAGATAAAAGTTTTTAAATCACTTCTTAAATAGTTCCCTTTAGACTGCTCAGGGGTTCGTGCCCCCTGAGCAGAAAAAGAGAGCTAAGACAACGCCTCCTCCGCTGCCTTTTCTACGCACTCTTCGCATATCCTCGGATCAGCAAAG
>CAYLWO010000165.1:0-8984 GCA_964387285.1 uncultured Cytophagia bacterium
TCCGCCTAAAGAGGAGTTTTATTATTATTATGAAGAGGCATTATTATTCATAAATGGAAGGGATCGCGGAAAAACTTTTCCGCCGCCGGCTGCAGGCCGGAGATATTCAATTCAGATTGTTCAGTTCCAACAATCCGGAACTGAGTTGGCGGTTGGCTGACGCATTAGAGTTGGAGATCAGCGGCACGGAAATCCCGTTGTTGCGTCGCGAAGGCGCGCCATTGCAAAAATCACTTTATGAAAAAGTATTTGAAAAGGATTTCAACAGCCTGGAAAAATGCACAGCCTGGCAGTTGGACGGCAAATATACGGTGCACTGGTGGCATCGCATAGCCGTGAATCAACAATCCTATGGGCTGCAGGGGTGGCAAAGAAACAGGGTGTATCCGGATTTCCTGGTCTGTGTGCAAAGCACGGGAAAAGACCATTACCGGTTTGCGGTTCTGGAAACCAAAGGCGACCATCTCAAAGGCAATGACGACACAGAATACAAGCGCAAACTTTTCGAACTGTTGACCAAGCGTTTCACCGACAGCGTGCAGGCCGGACAGCTTCATGTCAGTGAAAATGCCGGGCAAATGAGTTTCACCATGTTGCTGGAAAACAATTGGCAACAGGAACTGGATCGGACGATTTAAAACGAGAAAGAAATATAGAACGATATATAGCGAAAAAATGTTTTAATAGTGATAACGGGCTTGAAGAAAATCGATGCGATCATCGCTTACCAAATATACGATGCGATGTTCCAGAGTCAGACGACGGGAACAGGTTCCCGCTGACAGATATTTCAATGGCTCAGGCTTGCCAATGCCCGCAAATGGATCCCGCATTATGGCTTCGACAAGTTCGAAAACGCGCAAAGCTGTTTTACGATCCGTTTCCACCCAATATTCAAGATCTTCTCTGAATTCGGGTTGAAAGACGGCGTCGCGCGCCTTCTTTTTATTCACCGAAAATCCTCTTTTAACCGTCAAGCCCCACCTCGCCACGGAGCTGCGCTATGGTTTGGGGTTTGACTGTTCGATTTTGCGCCCGATTCAGAGCGGCCAAAAGCCGTTTCGCGCTCGCAGGAGATCGAAGCAAATGAGCGGTTTCAGCCAAGCCGGCCAGTTCTGCTGCGGCAATTAACACAACAGATTCATAACCGCGTCGATTGATGATGACCACTTCCCGATTATCTGTTACTTCATCACAGAGTTTGGCAAAATTGGCGCGTGCATTCGTATAGGTCGTTTGTATCGGCATAGGAAATCTCCTAAAAAGATGTACAGTATTAATGTACAGATTCTACTTTCTGGAGTCAAGCATATTCTTGGCGCAGACAAGGATTTTCAGCTTTTTGAATTCATTCAGTGTGTCATCCTACCGGAAAATCCCATTCATAGCTTGTGTTTTTTTAAACAGAATCATGATCGTACTGGCATACTTTTTGTTCTCTTATAAGACCGCTCCTTTTGTTCAAAAAAACAAAAAATGCGTATAGATACAAGTATTTGTTTTTTAATACTCAACAACACTATGCCTTCAACGCAATTTCAAATAGGTCTTTACAAACTCGCACCTGCTGGACACTTTGTAAAAAAATGTCCCAGTACAGGGACGAAAATATTTTTATTTTTTTTATTTTTTCAGCAAACGTGCCTTGCATATAATTCCTACACCCAGGCTGCTGCTCTGCAAGCCCGTCACTATCACGGTCAAACCTTTCTAACCTGGCATGAAATCATTGAGCCGGCTCTGCCGGAAAATATCACCTATGTTGAATTATTCTTCATCAAGAACAGTTGGCCGCAACAGATTTCTTATCGCATCTACGGTTCTGCAACACCGATCACCTCTGTGACCGGCATGCAACCGATCACAACAGCAAGCCTGTTCTCGGGTTGGAATCTTGAATTGTATGGTCGCTATACCTGTGATGAAACCGAACCTGCAATCCGTTATGTTTTACCTGATGAGACCACGCCTTTGGCTGCCGACATCGGATTGGCTGTGTGTCAGGCGCAGCAGTCAGGGCCGTACTATTATGCCGTTACCGTGGTCGTCGACAATGTCGAAAACACCGCCATCAGCAGTGAAAATTCTTTAACACAGCCGATTGAGGAAACCGTGGAACCCGGAGTGCCGGTTTTGCAGCGCGTTAAAACGGACGTCACCTTCTGCAAAGTGAATCATGCGGATTTATATTATTATTGTCGCTGGGAATCGCCGCCCAACAGTTCCATTCAATGTAAAGTATATGACTATCTGGTCGCCATTCCACCCAACCTGCAAACGCCGGCCGCAGTGGGACTGCATTTGCACTGCTATAATGCGCATCTGGAAGAGGGCTTTGGCGAATGGATCAATGCACAAAAAGGCGCCATTCTTGTTTCCACCAACGATCGGGTTCCTTATGACTGGTGGACCGGGTATCATGAAAAACTCGACACGAAAAATCCGCCGACCACCCCGAGTCAATGGCAGGCCGGTGTCATCCGTCCCTATGCCGGCAATCGTCTGTTTTCCTTTCTGTGCTGGCTGGAACATGATTCACCCTGGACCATCGATCCGGAAAGGACCTTTGCCTCCGGCAATTCCATGGGTGGCGCCGGCGCGCTCATGGCCGCTATCCGCTGTCCGGATCTGATAACCTGGGCCAAGGGCGCTGTGCCGATGCACAATCCCTCGTTGTCCATTGAATACCGGTCCTCTTATGAAAAAGCATGGGGCGCCTTCTCTTACAACGTTCTTTATGAAAACGGCCTTTCAGTTTGGGATTATTACAACCAAGCCTGGTACCTGCGCCATTATCCTGAAAAGGAGACCGGATTTATCGCCTTTAGCAATGCAAAAAACGATCCGATCATTGAATGGATTCAGGCCATCGAGATGATTAACGCATTGCAGGACAGCAAACGGCCGCATCTTTTCGTATGGGGACAAGGAGCGCATTCCCAGCATGCGGTGCTGCCGCTCAACGATTCGCAAAACCTCATGGCCATCGATTTGCAAAAGAAACAGAGTGTGCCGGCCTTTACGCATTGCAGTCTGGATGATAATCCGGGCAACGGCGATATAAACGACGGCGCTGTCGCCGGGCAGATCAATCGCTATCTGTATTGGCAGACTGCAGACATCATCGATCGCTGTGATCAGTGGGCCATGACGGTCGCATTGACCGGTTCAGCCCCGCAACGGACCTGCACTGTCGACATCACGCCCAGAAAATGCCAATTTTTTAAATTGACGCCGGGAACACGGGTGCATTGGTCCAATACAAGAATGGAAGACGGTGTGATTATCCAAAATGGTCAGATCGTTGTTGATGAAAACGGACTTTTGACCGTTCCACAAGCTCTGGTGAGCAAAAACGGCAACCGTATCAAATTGATCAATGCAGAACAGGTTGTCGTAAAAGCAAAAATGTGGCTGGAAGGCGCTGTGCGCTTTGGGCCTGCGCCCGACATGCAATTTCTCGGCATGCCTTGTCAACTGCCGGTCCATGCCGTTCCGGTGACATCGCCGTACCAGGCCATGGGCTGGGATCCGCTGCCCACGCAGGTCAGCGCCATTCCTGCCGGCGCTGTCGATTGGCTTTTACTGGAACTGCACGCCACGCCAGGCGCCATGGCCGTTGCCGTTAAAAGCGTTTTTATTAATCAAGAGGGTTTTTTACTGGATTGGGACGGCGGCGAGGGCGTGTCATTGCCCGCTATGGCCGGTGATTATTATATCGCCATCAGGCATCGCAATCATGTAGCGGTGATGAGCAGCGTGGCCTTGTCGCTGACCATGGTCGGCGGCGAGAGATATGAGTTTGATAACGCAGAAAAATTTTTAGGACAACGAGGTACAAAACAGATTAATGGTATTTGGGTCATAAGCAGCGGCGATATAGATCAGAACGGATGCCTGACCATGCAGGATTATGTACTCTGGCGCAATGCATGCTTTAGAAAGGAGAGCGGATATCGGACTACCGACCTGAACCTGGATGGCGCTGTCGATCGAACGGATGGAGACTTGTGGTATGGCAATTATCTGCAGGCCATCGCAGCAGAACTGCCATGACGTTACACCACTTTGATAACCACAACCGTCATATCATCATGCTGACTGGTGTTTCCGGTGAATCGGTGCACATCTGCCAGGATATGCGCTTTTACGGCAGCGGAAGAAAGCTCCGTTGTGTTCATCTCGCGCAGCAGCCGTTGCAATCGCTCTTCGCCGTACGGTTTTCTATCACTATCAAAAGCCTCGGTAATGCCATCGGTGCAGAGTACAATGACATCGCCCCCATGCAAATTCACGCTGTGCTCCTGATATTTGAATTTCTCCACCAGTCCCAAGGGATGGCTGGACCCGCCTGCCGCAAGACTGGTTACACCCCGTTCTGACACAAGCATGGGTTCAATCAAACCCGCATTGGTAAAGATAAAAGTTCGCGCCTGTATGTCCAGCGCGGCCAGACACAGAGCGGTAAACATCTTGCGTTCTGTTTTTAGAAACATCGGACGGTTCAGTCGCGACATGATTTCACTGATCGACAGATCTTCATCGATTTTGGCATAAATCATGCCGCTGGCCATGACGGCGGTCATGGCGGATTCCATGGCTTTGCCGGATACGTCGCCGATGGCGATGCCGAAGCGGTTTTGTGTTTGACCAAACCAGAAAAAATCAAAAAAATCGCCGCCCACCTCATTAGCAGGCAGGCAGATGCCGGAGATATCGAATCCCGGAACCTGCGGATCCGCTGCCGGCATGATGGACATTTGTGCATGATGCGCTGCAGCCAACTCGGATTTCATGGCAACGGTCCTGAGATGACGGTGCAGTAAAAAAAAGATCAGGCCGATCACAACCAGCGCAGCGGCAAGACGGAAATACCAGGTTTGCCAGTAAGGCGGCAGGATGGTAATGGGTATGCTGCATCCCGCCTCGTTCCAAACACCGTCGGCGTTTGAACCTTTGACGCGAAAAACATAATCTCCCGGCGCCAGGGTGGTAAAGGTGGCGGTGCGTTTGTTCGCATCGGTGCGGATCCAGTCGGGATCCAAACCCTCCATTTTGTAGGCATACTGATTTTTTTTCGGCGCAGTGAAATCCAGCGCAGAGAAATCGAAACTGAAAAAATAGTCCCGGTGGTCCAGTTGCAGATGCGGCGCGGCCGAGAGCAGTTTCGCATCGAACGCTCTTTGATTCATTTTACGGAAGGCGGTAATCACAATGGGCGGAATAAAAGGATTATCGCGGATTTCCTGCGGAAAAAAAACATTAAAGCCGGCGATGCCTCCAAAAAAGAATTCCCCGGTTCTCGCATGCAAGGAAGCGCCGCCGTTGAACTCGTTGCTTTGCAGACCGTCGTCCACCGTAAAATTGCGAAACAATCCGGTTTGCGGATCGAAACGGGATATGCCGGCATTGGTCGTCATCCAGAGACAGCCGAGAGAATCTTCCAGAATCGCATAAACCGAATTGTTGAGCAATCCATCTTTAACGGTGTATTTAATGAAATTATTTTTTTCTCTTTCAAATTTATTTACACCGCCGCCCCAGGTGCCGAACCAGAGATCACCGCGGCGGTCTTCATGGATGCAGAAGGTGAAATCCGTGTTCAGGCCGGTTGAATCGCCTTCCATTTTGCGAAAGTGCGTAAAGGCATCTCTCTCTCGATTCAGCCTGTTCAATCCGCCCCCTTGCGTAGCAATCCACAACTCGCCCTGCCGGTCTTCGAAAATGGCGCGAATATAATCACTGCTCAAACCCGCGGGCCTGGCTGGAGAAAAGCGATAATGCAAAAATCGCGGCGATTCAGACGGGATGACTCGGTCCAAACCACCGCCATAGGTGCCAATCCAAATATCTCCCCGGCGGTCCTGATAAATCGCTCTGATCTCATCGTGCGCAAGACTGCCCTTTATTCTCGGGTGATGGCGATAGGTCACGAATCGTTCCGTACGCGGATCGAAGCGACTTAAACCGCCGCCATTGGTGCCGATCCAATAGTGGCCGTCCCGATCCCGTAAAATCACCCGAACAACATTATGACTCAGACTATGCGGATTTTCTTCACTGTGACGATAGTGCCTGAATCGGTTATGCCGGCGATCCCATCGATCCAATCCGTTGTGCGTTCCGATCCAGATCACACTGTCGCTATCCTCGTAAAACGCCCAAATAATATTATGACCCGGCGTATCGGGATTGCCCGTTTCGTGACGGTAGGTCTTGAACATCTTTTTATTGCGATTGATTCGATCCAAACCGCCGCTGTACGTGCCGATCCAAAGCAAACCGGACCGGTCTTCATAGACATGACGAATTTCATTACTGCTTACGGAACGGGCATCCAACGCATCGTTATAATAATTGTCGAAAATTTCCTTGTCCGCATCAAAGAGGGATAAACCATTGGCTGTCGCGATCCAATAAAGGCCGTCGCGATCCTGGGTAATACATGCAACCTGGTCGTTTGGCAATGAATTCAACTGACCGGGCTTATGCCGATAATGGCGGCAAACCAAACGGTCGGCTGCAGAATCGGCTAATGTGATTCGGTCCAGGCCGCCGCCATTGCTGCCGATCCACAATCGATTCTGCTTATCGATATAAAGCGACAGAATGGAATCATGCGCCAACGAGTTCGGATCGCGAGGATCGTGCAGATAACGTTGAAACTGCCTACGTTGCGCATCTAAAAGATTCAAACCTCTGTCTGTCCCGACCCAGAGCCGGCCCCAGGAATCTGCACAGATCGCCTTCACCGTATTGTGACTGAGGCTGTGCCTATCCTTGGCACGGTTGCGATAATGAACAAAACTTGATTCGCCGGTCAGACAATCCAAGCCCCCGTCGGTGCCGATCCAGAGCCGGTCGGAACGATCCAGATGCAGAGCATTGATTTTGACATGGCTCACGCTGTTTGCATTATCGCGATCCGGCATATAGCGGGTGAATCGTTCCCGGCTTTTATCAAAACGGTTCAGACCGCCGCTAAAGGTGCCGACCCAGATATAGCCGCGTTGATCTTCGCACAGGGCTGTTACTTCATTGTAACTGAGGCTGTAAGGATTGTCCGGTTCGTGCCGAAAAACCGTAAATTCGTATCCATCGTATTTGTTCAGACCCTCTTCGGTCGCAATCCAGAGATAGCCGTCCTGGGATTGCAGAACGCAATTGACAATGCTCTGTGATAATCCATGTTGTAGAAACAGGTGATCAAAACTGATCATGGATTCCTGTGCAAACACGACAGCCGCTTGCAGCAGAACCAACATGATTCCGAAGAGTGATTTCAAACGCTGCAGCGAAGCAGAATACATCATCCAACCTTTCTCAATATCGTATGCTTTTACATTTGTCTCACAACGGCTGCGCGGCCAGGACGCATTTCTCAATAACAGCCAGAACCGCCCGCTCCTGTGCATCAGCAACATCCCAGAGATTCGTTCCATAAGGTGGATTGGAGGTGGTCACAATCACCATACGCAGGGACGGCACAACCATAATGTATTGTCCCCCATGACCCAGTGCGAAAAAAACCGGATAGCCGGATAGCTGTCCGGTCCACCATTGATACCCATAGCCGATCTTGCTCAACACGCCCCATTGACTGTTGCCGCCGCTGACGGTGTGAACAGAAAATTCCGCCCACCTCTCAGGTACGATCTGCTGACCATCCTGTTGTCCTTTGTTCAGATAAAGGCGTCCAAAACGCAGCAAATCCCGTGGAACGAAATACATGTTGTTGCCGCCGAAATAGATGCCCTGTGGGTCGCGGTCCCAGCGATGGCAGACTATGCCGAGGGGTGTAAACAGGTTGCGTTCCCCGAACGCCAAACTGCTCATTCCGGATTTCGCAGTAAGAATGGCGGACAGCAAATGCGAGTTAAACGTAAAATAGATGAATTTTTCACCCGGAGCGTATTTAAGCGGCAAATTCAGCGTCGTCTGCACCCAATTCGCCGAATTGGTGACTGTAAAATAATTGACCCGGTCGCCGTCGAAACCCGGCGTCATGGTCAAGAGCTGGTAGACGGTTATCTGTTTTTTTCGCGTGTCCGAAATGATCATGTCATCCTCTACCAACAAAGTTAGAGCCGGATCCTGGGGCGCGAACAACCGTTGCTCAACAGCAATGCCGATCATGGCGGACAGAATGCTTTTGCTTACCGAATGAATAATATGGGGTGTGTTTTTATCATATCCGTTAAAATACATCTCCGCCACAAGCTGTTCGTTGCGTTCAACCAGCAACGCATCGACATAACCAAGCGCGGCTGCCTGACTAAAAGCCTGGTCCAGCAACCTGGCATCCAGCCCTGCCGCTGCGGCATCTCCGACCTGCCAGGATGCGGTAGCAAAGTCCTGCATGCCAAACGGCTGCTTGTTGCGTTGACAATAGGTGATGAGCAGCAGGCATAAAAGAATGATAATTTTTACTCTCTGATTCATGCTACCGACTCCTCCCTGTTCCTATTGATCAATGTACTGACTTACAAAAAAAAGACAAAGAGAAATTTTAACTCCATGAGGTTGTCCAAAAAGTCAGATTTTCTCAATCTTGATTTGGCAAGCGGCCTTGCAGAAAAATTCGTAACTGACGTAAAAACAGTTCGCTGATAGATTCCTCACCCGCTAAAGCGGGTTCGGAATGACACGCTTCCGTTACTTTTTGGACACCTCGGTTGCTCTTTCTTATTTTCCGGGCGTTGAAACGCCCGGCTACCGGCCATGGTCGCTCCACGACCATTAGATTCCACAGAATTTGCGGTACAGGCTGGTCGCGGTGCGACCATGGGATAAGCTACACAGTAGCAACGCCTTGATGCGCAGCATCCGCTTCAAGGTTGTTTTTAGAGCACAAATCGCTCAATGCAGTTTTTTTTAAGGGGTAACAATATGGTAAGGAAGAAAAACACAAACGATCCGGTTTTCATACATCGGCCACGCTGAGAGGAAACCGGCAAGGATTGACTCTCTGGACAACCTTTGCC
>CAYLWO010000166.1:0-8881 GCA_964387285.1 uncultured Cytophagia bacterium
CCAGCCATCTTCTCGTTCGCAAGCTCCAGCCATCTTCTCGTTCGCAAGCTCCAGCTTGGGAATGCGATTGTTGTCAAAGCTCTGCTTTGGGAATCGCGTGATGATCTATTTTTCTTTTTTGCTATCGAGCTCCAGCTATCATCTCGTTTCCAATCTCCAGCTGTCTTCTCGTTCCCAAGCTCCAGCTTGGGAATGCGATTGTCGTCAAAGCTCTGCTTTAAGAGTCCGTAATGATCTGTTAATTTTGTCCCTTGACAAAAACCCCTAAAATACTTATCTATCGGCAGCCCGAAAATTATGGAAAGAGGCTCTTATGCGATCGCGCTTTAAAGTCCTGTCCGAAGGCGCCATCTACTTTATCACCAGCACCATCGTCGAATGGATTCCTGTTTTTACGGCGAATGCCTATTTTCAAATCCTCATCCAGGCGCTCAAATTTTCACAAGAAAAGAAATCTCTTGAAATATTCGGCTATGTCGTCATGGAGAACCATTTTCATGCCCTGGTCAGAGGGCCGCAGTTGTCCGGCATCATGCAATCTATGAAAAGTTTTACCTCAAAACAGTTGATCGAGCAGTTGCAACAGGATAACAAAGAGTGGTTACTGAATCAGTTATATTATTACAGGAAAAAGTATAAAATCGACAGCACCTACCAACTCTGGCAAGAGGGATTTCATCCGCAACTGATCGGTGACGAAAACATGCTGCTGCAAA
Source organism: uncultured Cytophagia bacterium (assembly GCA_964387285.1). GTDB lineage: Bacteria > Zhuqueibacterota > Zhuqueibacteria > Residuimicrobiales > Residuimicrobiaceae > Anaerohabitans. The sequence goes on from CAYLWO010000166.1 coordinate 717, forward strand.
AACTCGCATATATGCATCATAATCCGGTGCGCCGTGGATATGTCGCTTGTCCGGAACATTGGCAATACTCATCAGCCAGGAACTATTATCTGGATGATGAATCGATCCTGGGTGTGGAGCGGATCGGGCCGGTGTAGTGTGCGCTGCGCCTAGCCTGTGTCCAAAGCAGAGCTTTTGTGACAATTGCGTTCCCAAGCTAGAGCTTGGGAACGAGAGGGAAGCTAGAGCTTGGGAACGAGAGGGAAGCTAGAGCTTGGGAACGAGAGGGAAGCTAGAGCTTGGGAACGAGAGGGGAGGCAGAGCTTGTGGACGAGAGCAAAGCCAGAACTTTGGAACGAGAGGGAAGCTAGAGCTTTGGAACGAGAGGGAAGCTAGAGCTTGGGAACGAGATGGAAGGCAGCACTTGGGGACGAGCGGGAAGCCGGAGCTTGGGGACGAGAGAATGTGCCGATTTACTCGTCCCTATACTGCAGATGCGGATAAAGGAAAGCGGCTGGCAGGAATAAAAATGACCGTCAGCTCGGTTTTAACTGTGAGAAAAAATAGGTGACGAAAATGGGAAATCAGCTATGAAATCTCGAGATGTATTAGGCCTTGTGGGTTGGCTCGCACTTTGTTTTGCCGCGGCAGCGGTCGGCGGCAGAGCATCCATATCATCAGCTGTTTTTTACCAACAACTGGTCAGACCGGATTGGGCGCCGCCGGCCTGGTTGTTCGGCCCGGTGTGGACGGTTCTGTACATCATCATGGCTATTGCAGCCTGGCTGGTATGGCGGGGCAGCGGATTTCGCGCCGCACGCACGGCGCTGATTCTGTTTATCGCACAACTCGTTCTCAATGCGCTATGGACGTGGATCTTTTTTGTCTGGAAAATGGGCGCGCCGGCATTCATCGAGATCCTGGTCCTCTGGCTGCTGATTCTCTGCACCACAATTGCTTTCTGGCGAATCAAACCCTTGGCCGGCGCCCTGTTAGTTCCCTATCTGGCCTGGGTGACCTTTGCGTCTTTTCTTACACTTTCTGTTTGGAGACTGAATCCAAATCTGCTGTAAAATTTTTCCAACGCTGCATCGCTGTTGTCTAAAACGATGCTCCTGCCCTCTCTGCTGATTTAAAACTTGATTAGGTTCTCTGCCAATAGCTGGTATACTGATAAAGGACAACTTGGCGAGGGTTCAAAACCTCTCAAATCAGGGCAATCGCCCAGTTCAGGAAAGATTTTCATCATGGGACAAAATCGCCACACATGTGAAAATCCTTGCACCGGATCATTTTTCGGTTATATTTATTGGTGCGGGGGTAGAGTCTTTCACTGAACATTCACGAGGACAATGCCATGAAAAAAACGGTTCTGTTCATTGTGATTATGATTGTAGTGATTTCCGCCTGCAACAATCCGCAGAAAAACCTGACGCCGCGCAGCAAAACCCTCATCAATCTGGATGAAATAGCCGAAACCATCAGCACAGAGACGGTTCCGGTTAAGGTGATTTATAACAATCCTCCCGTGCATATGGGCATTATGCGGAAGAAAAATGAGGCCATAGAAATTTTTAATTTGCTGGCAGGGCCGGACTCGACGCTTTTTGTCTGGGACTATGACTTTCGCCGAATCATGCACCTGGACCAGAATGGCCGGCTTATCCGGTTTATCGAGGGGCCAAAAACCGGCCCCGGTAAATTCGACCAACTGCTGCCTTGTATTGCCCAGTCGGCCAATCTGATCTATATTCCTGCCTTCCCCAACAGCATCCAGGTTTATGACCTTGGTTTGAATTATCTGCGCACGGTAAAAAACACGCTGATATATACCTACGAGTTCGCGGTCGGCAAGGACGGGGTCATTCTGGGTATGCCTGAAGTCGCCGGCAAATATTGCGGTATAAAACCGGATACCATTACCGCAGCGGGTACTCGGCCAACTTTGGATGCCAAGCTGCTATATCTGGCCACAGTTCATGACGGCGTGGACAGAGAAAAGGGTGGTTTTGGAGCGGTTGTTGCCGAGGATTCACTGGTGTTTTCCTATGCCCGTCGCCTGCCCTACTATATCGTCGCTGATGAAAAATCGGATTATATCTGGTTCGTTTTCAGGTTTTATCCGGCCGTTCGCAAATATGATTATCACGGTAACTTTCTTGAAGAAATCACTTTCACTTCCAAGGCCATCGAAAAAGGCCGTAAATGGGCGGGGTATCTGCCCAAACGACATGAAGCTGTTTCTGGAGTGGTTTTTTTTCAAAATCCCCATTTGCTGGACAATGGCGATCTGTTCGTGAATATGCCGGCACACGGCTATATGCGGTTCTCCGGCGCAAAGGCCGGTATGCAGGTGGTTAAAAAATATGAACTGGATCGCGTGGCCGAACTCGAAGACCAACGCACTGCGTTTGTGCAATGGCTGCATGGAAAGATATATGCATATGTTCCCCAAGGAATTATATTAAAAGAAAACAGATAGTGCCATCGGCTTTCTTTGAATTGAAAATCGTCCTGGATTGTGAATTCCTTCTTGAATATGTCCTGTTTTTTTTATATCATGAATCTGTTGATATGTGTGACATGATTCATGAAACCAGTGACGGATCGCCCCATGCAAGTCGAAATTCTCTCCGGCAGCCCGAGAAAAAAAGGCAACACCAGCGTGCTTTGCAACCATTTGCACTCTCTGTTGACAGAGGCTGGTGTGCAATCATCCATTACTCATTTGTACGACTATAAGATCAAACCCTGCATCGATTGTCGGGCCTGTAAACAGAACGCTATGCTCTGCAAGTTAAACGATGAGGCCGGACAAATTTACCGCAATCTGGACACGGCTGATGTGCTGGTTGTTGGCACGCCGATCTACTGGTTTGCACCGACCGCGCAGACAAAACTATTCATCGATAGACTGCGGCCGTATTTTGTCAACAAGAAATTACAGGGTAAGAGATGCGCTCTTATCCTTCCGGCCGGCAGCGGTGAAAAGGATTGCCATCTGACCATCGATATGTTTACACGGATCAGTGCTGCACTTGGCATGACGTTCCAGGGAGCAGTTTGTGTTCAAGCCTATGATATCGGCGATGTTTTACAGGATAACCAGTCTTTGGAAAAAATCCGCTTGTTGGCTATACAACTTTTACAATGCATATAACCTGGAGAGATTATGAACAAGGCAAGCAGATGTTTGGTCCTGTTATGGATATTGTTCTTAAAAATGCTATTTGCCCAAAATACCCTACCAACCATCGAAACCGTCAAGCTTGCGGACAATCTGTACAAATTTTTCATCTATCTCAGTCCGCATAACTCGGTGAACCTTTACGGCTTTACAGGTAAAGAAGGCACGCTGTTAATCGATACCGGATTCGATCATACCACGGAACTTGTCAAACGGGAGCTGCAAAAACTGTCTGCTGACAATGTAAAATATGTTATTAACACCCACTCGGACGGCGACCACACCTGGGGCAATGCCGCTTTTGCAGATGCCGTTATCATCAGCCATGCGCAGTGCCGGGAACAGTTGCTCCGGGAGGGACGGGTTCCCCCTGCAGGTCTTCCCGATGTGGCATTTCAGGATTCATTAACGGTATATTTTAACGGTGAAGAAATCTGCTGCCGTGCTTTTCCCGGACACACCAGCAACGATATCGTGATTCATTTTAAAAAGGCTAATTGTGTCTTTGTCGGTGATTTGATATTATCCGATTCGGTTCCTATTGTGCACGCCATCGGCGATATCTACCAGTATGAAAAAAATATTGACCGGCTGTCCAGAATGCTGATGACCGGCGTGAAAATTTTTGTTGGCCATGGCCGGGAACTGGCGCCGGCAGACTTGCAATGTTATCGGGAAATGTTTGTGGAAACGAAAAAACTGGTCGTCCAGGCCATTCGGGAGGGCAAAACTCCTGAACAGGCTAAAAAAGACAATGTGCTCCGCGATTGGCAAACCTGGAACAGCAAACTGTTTCCCCGGGTCAATACCGATCAATGGATCGACGATATTTACAGCAGTACGGACGAAGGCCGCAAGCGTTCCGCATTTCATCGTTTAAGCAGCGTGTTGACGAACAGTGGTTTGGATGCCATGCTGGCGGAATATCGGCGTCTTGTTACGAACAAGGACTTTTATTTTACCGAGGCCGAATTTAATAGTTGGGGGTATGCCTTATTGGCAGAAAAAAAATATGATTTGGCCATTACTGTTTTTAAAATTGTCGTGGAACTATATCCACAGTCCTGGAACGCTTACGACAGTTTAGGCGAAGCCTATGCCGCGGCTGGGAATAAAAAACTGGCTGTCCAATACTATGAAAAATCCGTGCAACTCAATCCGCAAAATCAAAACGGGATTAATGTGCTGAAAAAAATGCAGGAGTAAATCTGTGAAGAAAATTTTTTTATTTGTACTAGCCGTTTTTCAATTAGATTATGCCAAAGAGTTTTATGTTTCTCCGGCCGGCAACGATAAAAATCCCGGCGCCCGGGCCAAACCGTTTGCCACTTTGGAACGGGCGCGCAACGCAATCCGGGAGTACAAAACCGCCAAAGGTTTTCCCAGAGAAGGCTTTACAGTATGGATCCGCGGCGGTGATTATCAGCGGATCGAATCCTTTGAATTGACGGACCTGGATTCCGGAGAAAAAAACGCGCCGGTGAAATATTCTGCTGCGGCCGGCGAAAAGCCGCGAATCCTCGGCGGCGTGAAAATTGCGGCCGGGCATTTCACTCCTGTGCCGGATGCCAGCGTGCAACAACGCTTTTATGCGCACGTGCGCGACAAGATTGTGCAACTGGAATTGAAAAAGTTGGGGATCAGCCATTTCGGCGCGCACAAGCAATTCGGACACGGCCTGCCGGTGGTGGTCGCGCCGCTGGAATTGTACATCGATCATAACATCATGCCGCTGGCAAGATATCCGAACAGCGGCGCCATCGCCATCGGCGAGGTCATGGACCCCGGTTCTGTGCCCCGCATCGGCGATTACAGCGACCGCGGCGGGATTTTTAAATATACGGACCCCCGACAGGCAACCTGGCTCAAAAACGACGATATCTGGTTCCAGGGGGCGTTTAAATACGGTTTCGCCGATGATAAAATCAAAGTGGAATCTATTGATACTTTGCAGCAAACCGTTAAAATGACCAAACCGCATATCTATGGCATCGGCAGCGGTGAAAATTTCAACCAATACGTTGCCATGAATATTCTGGAAGAACTGGATAGGCCCGGCGAGTGGTTTCTGGATCGACATACCGGCATTCTCTATTTATATCCTTTACCGAATTTATATCAATCGCTCATCGAGATTTCTCTCCTCGAACAACCTTTGCTTTGTCTGCTAAATACCTCCAATGTAATTGTCAGCGGTCTGACCTTTGAAGTGACCCGGGGCATGGGCATTTATCTGGAAGGCGGAGAGAACAACCTGATTGCCGGCTGCACGGTGCGCAACACCGGGACCACGGGCATCATGATCGGACAGGGCGCCAGGCAGACATTTCCCCATGTGACCACGGATGACTATACCGGTGTTCCGGCGTCCAAAGAGATCGGCAGTTTTCAGGCGCACTATTACCGCAACACTGTCTGGGACCGGAATTGCGGGAGGAACAATGGTGTTTTAAGCTGCGACATCTATAACAACGGCTCGGGCGGCATCATTATCGGCGGCGGCAGCAAAAAGGATTTGCTGCCAGGAGGCAATTTTGTGCGGAATTGCCGCATTCACGATTTTCAGCTGAGAAACAAAGCCCAGTGGGCAGGCATTAACGTGGACGGCTGCGGCAACCTCATCAGCCATAACGAGATCTATAATGCGGATCTGCAGGGTATTTTTGTCCGAGGCAACGAGCACATTTTTGAATACAACAACATCCATCATGTCGCCATGAATTCAAACGACGCCTCCGCCTGGTATTTGGGACGCGATCCCAGTGATCGGGGCAACATTGTGCGCTATAACTTTATTCATCATGTCGGCCGGACGGACCGGCGCTGGATCATGGGCGTATATTTCGACGATGCGTCCTGCGAAGGCCTGGTCGAGGGCAATGTTTTCTACCAGGTGGCCACCTTTGGCACGGTATACAGCAACGGCGGCCAGGACATCGTGGTCAGGAACAACATTTTCATCGATAACAACTTTGGCCCTGCCCTGCAATTGAAATCCATGTGGTGGGATTTCGCGCAGGATCAGTGGGATTATTTCTTCGGACCCAGAGGCATCTATCGGGTGCGGCTGACGCAATTCCTTGATGTCAAACAGCCGCCATATAGTGAAAAGTACCCTCACTTGATTAATTGGCTGGATTTAACAGAGGATGGAAAAACCTGTCATGGCATGTATCCGGCCAGAAATCTGATGGAGAACAATGTACTGTACAATTATGAGGAATCGTTCAGACTGGTCGGCGTGAATGCGCAGTTTGAGTTCAAAAACAACTATCTTACTAAAAAAGATCCCGGCTTTGTGGATGAAAAAAATATGAATTTTCAGTTAAGAGACGATTCCAGGGTATATACAGAGATACCGGGATTTAAAAAGATACCTTTTGAAAAAATAGGTTTGTATAGGGACGAGTATCGCAAATAATTGAAAAAAATCACAGGAATGGCCATGAAAACCTTGTGTAGAATTTTTTGTTTTTCTTTTCTCTTGCTGACCTGCCGGCAGACCGTCACCGAGCAAACGCCGGCGGTTTATCTCGAAGAGATGACGATTGCTAAACTCCGGCAGGGATATCTGGACGGTAAATACACAGTCAAGCAGGTTGTGAACGATTACTTGAAACGCATCCAGGCCATTGACCGTGATGGCCCTGCGCTGAATTCCATTATTATAGTGAATCCGGACGCTCTGCAGACGGCCGACGAGTTGGATAGAGAGCTGACCAGCGGCCGGAATCGAGGGCCCATGCACGGCATCCCGGTGATTCTCAAAGACAACATTGACACACACGACAAAATGCCCAACACAGCCGGCGCCACGATTCTGCGCAATTCATTTCCGCCCAAAGACAGTTTTATCGCCAAGAAATTGCGACAAGCAGGCGCCGTCATTATTGCCAAGGCCAATTTGAGCGAATGGGCCAACTTTCGCGCTGCGGTTTCTTCCAGCGGCTGGAGCGGTGTCGGCGGACAGACAAAGAATCCGTATGTGCTGGACCGCAATCCCTGCGGTTCCAGCTCCGGTTCCGCTGTTGCTGTGGCTGCCAATCTGTGCATGCTGGCCATTGGCACTGAAACGAACGGCTCTATTGTCTGTCCGTCGAACAACAACGGCATTGTGGGTTTGAAACCCACGGTGGGATTATTGAGCAGATCCGGCATCATTCCCATCTCTTTTACCCAGGATACGCCGGGACCCATGGGCCGAACCGTGCAGGATGTAGCCATATGTCTTGGCGCACTTGCAGGCATTGATTCCACAGACAGCAAGACTTTGGCCGCATCCGGTCATTATTACGCCGATTACACGGCCTTTCTAAACAGCAAGGGGCTGTCCGGCAAGAGAATCGGGCTGATCAAGAATGATATGGGATTTTCCGTAAAAGTGGATACATTAATCAGACAAGCTGTTGCTGTGCTGAAAACTCGAGGCGCAGAAGTGATAGAGGTCGAGTCGACCAGCAAGGGATATGATGAAGCTTCCTATGAGGTCATGCTTTATGAATTCAAGGACGGAGTCAATAACTATTTAGCCTCGCTCGGCGATCAAGCGCCGGCCAAAACGCTGGCAGAGATCATTGAATTCAACAAGAAAGACTCTGTTGAATTGGAATTTTTCGATCAAAAGATACTGGAAGCTGCAGAAAAAAAAGGCGCCCTGACGTCACAGGAATATAAAACCGCGCTGGCTGCCATGCTCAAAGCCACACGTCAAGACGGCATTGACAAATTGCTCAAGGACAATAAATTGGATGCCTTGATGGCGCCTACCGGCTCGCCGGCGTGGAAGACCGATCTGGTACTGGGAGATCATTTTGTCGGCGGCAGTTCTTCTTTGGCGGCCATTGCCGGTTATCCATCCATAACGGTTCCGGCCGGATTCATCAATGAACTGCCGGTGGGGATTTCCTTTTTCTCCACAGCCTGGACAGAACCGCTTTTGCTGGAAATTGCCTTTGCTTATGAGCAGGCGACCCAACATCGGCGGCAGCCGAAATTTTTA
>CAYLWO010000167.1:0-8515 GCA_964387285.1 uncultured Cytophagia bacterium
TCATGATCATGCCGGGCGTACACCCAAGCACGCACACGACACGCCAGTCTGAGGCTCTGAATGAAGGTCGAGAGGTTCTCGCTTGTTATTCGGTTCGTCATTTAATAATCTTTCGGGGCGTGCGGGTGGTGCTTAAGGGTTGGGCATCAATAAGATTATTGGAATTGACGGAAAGACTGCAAGACATCTTTCAAATGAAACCCGCGAAGGAATTATGAAGGAGTTATCCTACACCGAAAAGATAGAGATGAACTTGTCTGCCCGTCTTTTACAAAGTAAGACAACTGTGATTGAGCATTTGCAAGTGCTCTTTAGCGCCGGACTTGTCGAACAGGTGAAAACACCGGGCAAGGAATTCGCTTTTAACCATCTCATCAGCAAGTGTAAAACCCTGCTTTGAGAATGGCGAGTTGATTTTACCCAATTTGTACAAAAGGATTAAAAACAAATATCCCATCAATTGTTTAATCCCAGTAAAATTTAATTTTCTACAAGTAGATCAACGGAGGATATTGTGAACAACTCTACTCGCGTTCTGATGGTCGTCTCCTGCATAGGAATATTGTTTTCTTCACTGAGATCCGATACCCACTATTCCAACGCATCCGGAAACTGGAATGCCCCCTCTTCCTGGTCCGGAACCAGAGGCGGAGTTGCGGGAATCACGTTCCCTGTAGCAGGGGATATTGTGTATATCGAAAACGGCCATTCTATCACGCTGACCGCCGATGGAGCGTGCCAGACTCTTTATCTTGGCGGTCAAAGTGGAGGCACGGGAAATGGCACCCTCGTTTTTAATTCGGGTGTGACCCTCACAACGGCCGGCAACATCAACAACTATGGTCCGAATGGCAATGGTAATATTATAATGACTGCAGGAGGGACCATTCAGTGCGGTGGAGGATTCACTTCTCCCGCAGGCAATACATTCGCTGCAGGTTCCGGAACTTTTGTATACAACGGAACAGATCAGAACGTCTACGGAACCACATACAACAATCTTTCATTCTCCGGTTCAGGAACGAAGACATTGTCCGGAACGGTCACGGTGAATGGAAATATGGTAATCGGCTCGGGAGTGACTCCTGCCCTGGGGGCCAACACGCTGAATCTGAACGCAAATCTGAGCAACAGCGGCAACGCAATGACTGGAACGGGAACGGTGAATGCAGGGGGATTGGTCACGCAGACTATCGCCGGATTTTCAACGAGCGGAGATGTTACGATCAATAATAAATCCACCAACGTTGTTACTTTTATTGGCGATGTCAGCGGTAAAGACCTCGTTGTAGCTGCCGGCACGCTCAACCTTGGCATTGAATTAAGCCATACGTTCAGCACGCTGAATGTCGACGGGACGCTGCAGTGCGAATCGAGTACGCTGAACCTCACGCTCTCTGGTTCGACATCTCCGGTCAGTGCGATAGGAACTATTATAATGAACACCGGCACCTTCAATTACAGCGGTGCAGCGCAAAAGATCTATGCGACGACGTACAACAATCTGACCCTCTCCGGCACAGGAGGTAAAACATTCCCTGTTTCGACCACCACAACGGTCAACGGCACCCTGTCGATCGAGAACGGGGCGTATGCGAATACTTTCAACGGTTCGCTTGCGTACGGGCCGGCAGCCTCGCTTAAATACAACACCGCGGCCGCACGCACCACATCGACAGAGTGGCCGGCTTCTTTTTCTACGACCGGCGGTGTCCATATATGGGGAACAGGAAAGATCACCACATCCGGCAATAAGGTGTCAGCCGGTTCGTACCTCTGGGTGCATCCCTCAGCGGTCATGGAGGTGGCATCCGATCTGACCACGAAACAGATCGTGATACAGGGGACCATTACTTTCGCCAATTCTGCGGCCATCACCGCCTCGGACAGAGCCGATGTCTACATGACGGGATCGTGGGATGGGACCAATGCGGGATCGTTCTCCCTCGGAACTTTATCCACCTATGATAATTTTATTGCGGGAACGGCGGTGTATACTTTTACGCAGACAGAGGGATTCATAACATGCCTGGGCTGGTCGGCGACCATTCCCAACGTGATGATCAACGGCACTTGTACGCTGCAGGGAGCGCTGACCGTATCCGCCTCTCTCGGAGGGACAGGGACGTTAACTCTGAGCGAGGATAGCGGCGCGCTGTCTATCGGGGGTACTTGTACAGTCTCCTCGTTGAATGCTGCAGCATCCGGTTGTTCCGTCACTTACTCTGGTGCGGCACAGACAGTAAGGGGCTGCAGTTATTCACATCTCACCCTCAGCGGATCAGGCGTAAAAACGTTTCAGACCGGCACATCCGTCGCCGGAAATATGAGCGTCAGCGGAACGGCCGAGGCGGTCTTGGCTGAAGTTATTTCTGTCGGCGGAAATCTCACTGTCGGATCGGGATCGACATTAACGCTGGGAATCTACACCGCAAACAGAAGCCTCCCCGGTGGAATACTGACCGTAGCTGGAACATTGAAGGTTGGCGGCGTCAGCAATTTCCCGGCAAACTATTCATCCTTCGTGGCAGCCGGTGGAACCGTCAATTACAATTCCGGCTGGAGTCAGGAGGTTTGGTCGACCACATACAACAATCTCACATTTTCAGGATCGGGCGAGAAGACGATCAGCGGCGTGACCGTCGGCGGAGTACTGTCCATCGAAGGCACTGCGACGACGAACAACCATCCTCTCTCCGGCGGATGGTTGCAGTATAATACTTCCGTATCACGGACAGCCGGTCCTGAATGGTACTCCGTCGGCCTCTACAGCGGCGGCATCATCATCGCGAATACCGGGACCATCACGACAAATGAAAATAAATCCAACATCCAATCGCTGACAATTCAATCCGGCGCGACACTTGCCGTGGGCGCCAATTATTCTTTCGATGTGGATGGAGCAGCAACCGTCAACGGGACATTGAAACTTGCCGGGACCGGCGTCAAATCGTTCATCGGGGACGTTACGATAAACCCGGGAGGAGTCTGGAATGAGACCGGTGCGGGATCGGTCGTGTTCGGCGGAAATGTCACGAATAATGCTTCGGCGTTTACAGCTAATACCGGCGACCACCAGTTCGGCATCGGCTTGGGCGACTTTACGATCAGCGGCTCGACGGCCCTGTCGATCCCGAATGTGACGTTCAAATATGCGAATTACACAAATGCGGGCACGCTCAGCGCTGGTACGTCATTGACCGTCGCCAGCGGCAATTTTATACAAGGCATAAACGGAATACTGAATATCGGCGGGTCAGTAACGGGAACATTGCTGACAATGGCCTTTGGAAATACCATCAATTATACGGGCGCCGCGCAGACGGTTCTCGGCATTAATTATTATCATCTTACGCTGTCCGGGAGTGGAGCAAAAACGCTCCAGAACGGCACTTCATATGTCTGGGGAAACCTGACCCTGAGCGGTACGGCATCCGCATCGCTTGTCAAAAGTATCATTAATTCCGGGAACCTCACCATCGGATCGGGCGCCACACTCACGCTTGGGCAATTCTATGTAGACAATCAATATTCTGGCGGGACTGTGATTGTGGCCGGAACATTGTATGTGGGGTCATTGTTTCCTGAATTTTTTACCACATTCACGTCGGCGGGAGGAACTGTCATCTATAACGGAGCATTGTGGTCATCGCAGAAAGTATATCCCGGAACCTACGATAATCTCACCATCAATAATGCTGATGATGGTATATCACTGGATGGAGCAGTGACCGTCAACGGAACGCTGACTCTGACCGACGGAATTGTCAACACAACGTCAACGAATTCACTGACGATCGGCTCCGCGGGATCGATATCAGGCGGCAGTGAGGCAAGTCATGTCAATGGCCCGCTTTCCATGCAGAGATCTGCAACGGGACAACACAGCGACGTATATCCGATCGGAAAGGGAGGCATCTACCGCCCCGTCACGCTGAACTTGAATCAGAGTACAACCACGCTTTCGACATATACGGCAGAAATGTTCAACGGAGCCCCGACAGCGAATTCATTGCCGGGATCATTAGCAAATGTTTCCGGCGTGCGGTATTATTCAATTTCTGAAGGGACGGGAGGATCTGCATTTACAGCCGGTACTGTCCTGCTGAATTACGGCAGCGATGATCTTGTGAGCAATTATGCAAATCTGCGCATCGCTCAGGGGCCGGCAGCTGGCGGCGGAACATGGACAAATCTGGCCGGCGCGGGCACTGCCAACACCATCGGGACCATCACATCGACCACTGCTTTTACAAGCCTGACCAATACGGTGTTCGTTCTGGCGAACGCATCTACCTTTTACGCGACCCTGCGCGCCTGGCTGCAAGGTCCTTTCACCGGCGATGCCATGCGTACGACCCAATCACCATTTATTCCGCTGACCGCGCCTTTTACGGAGAATCCGCGCACGGTTACGCAGATCCCAGCCGGCGCTGTGGATTGGATCCTGGTGCAACTGCGCAGCGGCGACAAGACGACGGTTGTGAAGGATTCTGCGTTGTTTATTCGCCAAGACGGTTATGTTATGGACGAATCTGCAAACACCTGTTTCGCGCTATCCTGCTTTGCTGAAGGCGATTATTATGTCGTATTGAAACAACGCAACCACCTGGCCGCAATGAGCAGCATCATGCTTCATTTTGGTTCAGCAGCAACTGCTGTATTTGATTTTACGACTTCAGCCGCGCAGTTCGCTGGAGGCCAAGGTTGCAGCCAATTGAGCAATGGACAGTGGGGTTTGTGCGCGGGCGATATTACCCAGGATGGCCGGATCACAACTCACGATTATGCCGCGTGGTTCAATCAGAATCGCAGGCTGCCGGCTGTTTACCAGAGTGCTGACTTGAACCTGGATGGTCAGGTAAACATCGATGATTTTACCCTTTGGCAGGAAAACGCTCGCGGTGGTGCGCACAAAGGTTTTTAGTTATTGAATTTCGACCTTGGCGATTTCTCTGCGGGATCAACTTGCGCAGATACTAAGGAAGGACTCTTTAAATGCAGATGCGATCGAAATAGCCATAATCAAAACTCGGCTCACCCTCTGCAAGAATCAAAATCGCTGGCGCGTTTATAAATGACTTGATATCGACTCGACAAAAAGCTATATTTTAGCGACCTAGTGAGATTGCCCAATCATCTTCTGGTGCAGATGGCCGCTGGTTCGGTGCGTTCTGGTCAAAATGATGGTAAGCATCAAGTTGTTCGCCATAACAAAATCATCGAATATTCCGCGGCCACTGTACAGCCGCATTGTTATGTGAAGAGAGGGACAGAATGGAAGATCAGAAACTTTTGTACTTTGAAAAGCTTAGATCTGGCACCCAAGTGTGGAATCACTTCATATCTGAACTCCGTCGTCCCTCGTCTTTCTTCCCTGCGAAGCATGACCAATCCTTCATTCATTTAGCAGGAGTTGACTTGGACGGCTTGAACCTGGAAGACGCTTGGCTTCAAGGGATTAACCTGCAGGAGTCCAGTCTTCGTCGTTGTCGTCTCGGCGGGGCCGTACTGAGCCAGGCGATCCTCAGTGGTTGCGACTTCTCAGAATCGGATCTCTCGTGCGCATTTCTCACTAATGCCAATCTCGAGCGAAGCGTCTTGCATGGGACCAAATTGCAGGGGACGAACCTTAGCAGGGCCAACATGACCGGCTCAGTCCTGGACCATGCTGATCTTTATTCCGCTAACTTGTCTGAAGCTACTCTTCAGAATTCAAGCATCAATAGCACGAATCTGCGCTGTGCGATCATGACAAGAACTGATCTGCGAGGCTCTAGGATGCTCGGATGCGATATTTACGGAGTCTCCGCATGGGACATTTTGATAGACCAAAGCACGCAGCAGTATGGTTTGTTGCTTGGCGAATCAAAACTTGAGATTGATGATATCAGGGTCGGACAGTTCCTCACCCTTCTTCTCGATAATCCGACGATTAGAGATGTTGTCGATACTATATCATGCAAGATTGTGGTCATTATTGGTAGGTTCTCTTCTGGCAGAAAGGAAGTCCTGAATGGAATTCGAAACCAGCTCCGCGGTGAAGGCTTGGTACCGGTGATGTTTGATTTCGAAAAGCCGTATAGACGAGACACTATTGAGATCGGTATTGTCATACAACTATTCATGCGATGAGGCGATATAATCAGGTGTTCCACTGGATCGGCCATAACGTAGCATCAGAATATGAAAAGTGTCGAGGAAGTAGCAAAAAACTTTATAAAATTATTCAAAGATTAAATCCTGATTATGCTAAACTCGCAGAATTCACACAAGCAATTATGTCAGTCGATCCACAAATGCCTGAGTTACGCATTTGGGATCACTATAAACTCATGAAGGCTTGGGGAAAGGTATCTGAATGTTTGCAGTGGGCAGGTGCTCCAAAAGATACTTACGAATCAGAAGAGTGGATTAACAAGACGATATTGAATATAGAAGATGCTTCTATATATATATGGGAAAATAGTATTAGCGGTTTTGCAGGAATAATGATGTCATCGAATATGGCACATGAGATACATATAATTTGGCTCAAATACAAAGACAACGAGATCAATAGAGATGCAGTTTCTGATGAGCCGGAATCAATGGTCCAACGCATTAAAGGTGTCGGCCATTTTTTATCTTGGCCGAGAGCCGATTTTTTTACGTGGCCGATTAATCGAATTGTGGTCGTAAAGCCTACAAAATTCTGCGATACACGAAAACCGCAACCGGTGCTTTGCTTTTTCTGGATAATCTTTTTTCTGACACCGTCAAGGTCATGAGATCGTCTGACAGGAGGTATTCTTCGGTAGCAACAGCAGGGAAGTGGCCCTGAGAAGTTTCCAGATTCATGGAGGTCGTCAAAATCAATTTGGCGCCGCTGCGATCCCAGTCCGCACGGGTGCTGATCGAATCGGTTTTAACGGCCAGATAGCCGAAACGCCGCGTACGCTCCTCAGCGGATTTGATGGTTTCGCCGATCCGCAGGGATTTGGTGGTTTTCAATTCACGATGGTGGACAAATCGTTCATAGCGTACGGTGGTGGTTATGGTGACGGATTGGCCCCGATGATCGATATCCAATTCCATCGAGGAACAGAAAATATTTTGGCTCTGCTTCACATCGAGCTGCCAGTGACCGGAGAGATCGGGGTGATGGTCGAGGAAGCGGGTGGTCATGGTCGGCTGCCGTCCAGCCAGAATTATAAATTCTTCCGGCAGTACGACTCGAAACTCGTCTCCCAATTGGTCCACGATATTTTTCATCCGGCTGACCGTATTGCTCTCCCGCACATGGATGGCCATGAAATAGGGTCGTGAAGGATTGAGGTAGGCCAATTCGCGCAGATCTTCAACCACTTCTTCTTCCGGTTTTTCCGCGGTCACGTAATAATTATACGAGATAAACGCTCGGCCGTCTCTACAATCGTAGGTGTTGGCCGGTCCATATCCGTTGATGAAACCGCATGCATGGGGCATGTTTTCATAATAAGTATCCACGATTCTTTTGGGCAGATCGATATTGCCGACGTTGCGATCTCCTTCTGAAAAATCCATTATACCGAATACATGCAAATCCATCTTTTGCATGAGATCGTTTTCGATGCGCAACGCGCCGGCTAGTTTATCCGCGGGAAAGGCTTTGGGATAGAAATAACCCGGCCCGCTCAATGATCCGATAAACTGGTCATTTTCGGTAGCGCCCTCATAAAAATATTGCAACAGCGACGGCGCCACCGCCAGCCATTCTTCGTTCGCCTCCCAACCATAAGGGATCTCGCCGCGCCCCGGTCGCATCCAGGAACCGATTCCCATGCCGTCGGTTTGAATCATGGTCACATAGACCTTGCTTTCAATTTCGGGATTCGCATTATATTTCGCTTTCTGTTTGAATGCAAAGTCGGTTGAAACCGGCATGTTACCGTGAAAACTCATATTGGGTAAACCCTCCAGCCCTTCGGCAACGATCAGCGCGTGCCGGGAAATCAGGGTCAGGTATTCCGGCTCCATGTCCTTGCAGGAATGCCAGCCGTATACATATCCGTACGGTTTCATCTCGCTCATGATCTTGTCTGCCAATTGGTATTCATCCGGATCGGCCGGGCTGGTGGATAGATCGGTGAAAAAAGCGTGATGGACCACACCGAAATCGGCAACACCGCACCACAATCCCGGCCCGCCTTTACGACCCTTGCACTGCCCGCCGAGATAAACCAAAAAATCTTTGCTGCATCTGGAACCGTATTCTTCCCAGGCCCATTTAAAAATCTCGGCATCGGTTTTCCCCTGGAACCGGTTGCGGAAATCAGAGATCGGTTTCAAACCGAGTTTCTTAGCCAGAGGCAAATAGGCGGCGGTGACTACCAAGGCGTCTTCCAACCCGGCTACCGTAAAAGCGACCATACAGGAAGGAACTACCGCCGGATCCCAGATCACATACCCTTTGAAATACTCTTTGTATTTCATAACGGCATCCGCAACCGATGGAATGGAGTCGGTCGTAATACGATGTCTGTTTTTATAATAT
>CAYLWO010000168.1:0-8512 GCA_964387285.1 uncultured Cytophagia bacterium
GGCAGAGGCCGCCAGACCCAAAAGGTATAACACGAAACTGGAAGCGATAGGCGCTGCGGCGCGCACACAGGGATACGTCGCCCGGCTCGGCTTGGGCAATACCCGCAAAAGAAACCAGATGGTCGATGCCAAACCAAGAAAAGGAAAAAGCAAACGACGCCAAAAATTAAATTTATTTTTACTATCCCCTTTGTGATGGGCAGGATGGTGATGCAAGGGCATAGGCACTCCTTATGGTAGAATACATTTTTCCGCAGCTGCTGCTGTTTGCGCAATCAAGACCGCAATGGTCATGGGACCGACGCCGCCCGGCACCGGCGTATAAGCATAACACTTGTCCTTCACTCCGGACAATTCAATGTCGCCCAGCGGACCTTGATGATACCCGGCATCCACGACGATAGCGCCCTCTTTTATCCAGGCGGCTTTGATGAATTCAGGTTTGCCGACCGCGCCCACAATCACATCGGCGAGTCCCACAATATCCGGCAGATTTTGTGTGCGCGAATGACAGATGGTCACGGTAGCATGACTGTTAAGCAACATCATGGCCATGGGCTTGCCTAATATCGGGCTGCGACCGACGACCACCGCATGTTTTCCCTTGAGGTCAATTTGATAATGCTGCAAAAGTCGTATAATGCCGGCCGGCGTTGCCGAACCATAAGCCGGCTCGTTCATCGCCATTCTGCCGAATCCCAGTGCCGTAACCCCGTCCACATCTTTGTCAACGCAAATACAGTCAAAGCAGCGGCGTTCATCGATATGCTGCGGAACAGGATGTTGCAACAGAATGCCGTGCACATCCGCATCGTCGTTCAATTGATCGATCTGCGTCAACAACTCCTCTGTGGAGGTCGTCGCCGGCAACAGGACTTTGCGGGATTCCATGCCGACGCGTTGACACGCATTGCCTTTCATCCTGACATAGGTCGCGGAGGCAGGATCATCGCCCACGAGTATGGTAGCCAGCAGCGGCGTTATATTCAAATCATCTTTGATCCTTTGCACCGTAACGGCCGTCTCTTTTTCCATCTGTTGCGCCAGTGTTTTTCCATCCAATACGATAGCAGGCATATCTCGTTTCCTTTCAGAAAGGAATGTAGGTTGTATCCAATTGGGCTGTAAAAAAATCACGGCTAAACAGAGTCATGGCATTAAATGTTTTTGGCACACGGGTGGCCAGTCTTTTTACGACCGCCGCATCCACCACATTTTGTCCCATAGGAACCCGGGCAATATCATCCAGGGTCTCCGGACGAATCCGCTTGCCATCCCTGATTTGACGTTCATGTTTATAAGCGCTGGTAAAACCGAGTTTCGGATCACGGTTTATAAAAACATCGAGCGCGAGACCGGCACGGGGCGTGGAAATGAAAAACTGATCCGGTTGATCATTAGCGGTTTTTTCGAGGCGACGCTTATGCAAATCAGCTTGCACGGTTTGCGCTAAATTTGCGGACGGATCAATAAAAGTCAGATCACGGCTGATCAAGCTTTTGTACGGATAGCGACCGGCTGTCTGATAATTGCGCAGCTCGCGAAACACCTTGACAAATGTGCCCAGATAATAAGGATAATGGGTGCATCCCAGAATGATCACACGCAGTGGTTGCGTTTCACCTGCCTTAATCATTTGTTCCAACAACAGAACTACGCTAAAGCGAATGTAATTTTCCACGGAATTCAGCTGAAAATCCACTATAGCCTGGCCGTTTTTTTTCACCAAAACGGCATTGCCGGCAGCGCCGCGGGTAAAGTTGAAACGTTCCCACAGTTTTTTTGCAATCGTCTGAGGATATTGCGATGCATTAGGTCCCTGATAAGCATCGCGAAAATTTGTTGCTGCAGCATCGACATATTCATTCATCTGATCGATGGCGCCGGCCAGACCGATGCCGGCCTGCTGGTAAACCATCATGGAATCAAACCCGTGTTTTTTGACCAGCCGTGTCACCGCCGCAGGATAGGCGCCACTGTCAACAGTGCCGGCAGTGGCTAACACGGCAACAACCGCGTTGTTGAGAGAGAACTTGCGCAGATGAGCGAGCGCGCCCTCTGCACCGGCGTCAATAATGCCGTAAACCGGGATCTCGGGCATATCTAAAACTTGGTGGCCCAAACTCAGTACCTCCCGCGCCAATTCTACAGAATAAGCTGTAGCGGTGTTGCATGCCACTACCACCGCCTTGACCGGTTTTTTACTTGCCGTTTGCATATGAGACGAAACATGATATTGGTCCGTCAGCAGCCATTGATAAATGGACATCATGATCTCTTTGAGTGTGGCGGTGCGTTCGGCTGTGGTCGGATATTCGCCCCAGGGCATGTTGGCCTGGTCTGCGTAAAAGATGCAAGTTTCATTTTCCGGCAGGGTTTTGCGCAATTCTTCCATCACCGCCAGTCCGCCGGTGCCGGAATCGAAAACACCGATGGGCAGATCAGCCAGCGTGCCGTCGCTTTGCATTTTGCGAAATAGCGGGACGTCGATGGCTTGCGGGTTGTGCGGATCAAAGAATCGGGTGAAATAAACGATGGTCTCATGTGAATGATCCTTCAACAACTGCTGTTTTTCTTGCGGCAGTTTATCCACCCAGAAAGCAGGTGCAGGGTTTTGTATGATCAGGAGAACAAAAAGCAAACGGCATACAACTTTATAGACTATCATGGTTTTTTATCCGCGGTAATCACCTGACCTCGTGAAGTGAATGAGATGCCGAGCTGTCCTTCCGCGCCGATCATAATGGACTCGACAATGGGGGGATTTACCAGATCGATGGATTTCCACTCGACGACAAAATTCGCGCCAGAGCCGCCGGATTTGTCTTTTTGTGGAATTACGAAACGGGTGGAGCCGAACGGCGCCAGCGTCAGCGGTTCCACCAAATAGCTTTTTAAAATCTCGCCGTGGGTGCCGTAATAAACCACTTTGGTGATGGTAATCGCGCCTTTGGCATCCGTGTTGCGGATGCTGAGCGTCACCGTCAACAGCACCGGCATTTCGCGATTGCCGGCGTAGATATGGGAGTAAGCGGGCACGTAGATGGTTTGACCCTGGGATAATCCAACCGACAAATTGGTCTGTGCAGAGACTGTCAGGGTGATTAATAGCAGAAATAAGAAAATTTTTTGTAGCATAAGCACCTCCAGGGGTATCCGACAAACAGAGCAGAGATGATATCATATTTATTACACGTAAATTTGAAAATTTCTCATCGAAGAAAACATATATAAGTATCGAATCCTGTGCGTTGATAGATTATGCAGCCCGTCAAAAAGCGACGGGCTTTAGAATGACACACTCATCTTACCCAGGTACATACATTGCGCCTTGCCCGGTTATAAAAGTATAAAATTAGCGATAATCTGCGACATCAGCTTCCGGCTGATGTCGCGCAAATTATTTACTCATTTTTGCGGCCATAGTCAAGAAGAGAAATCGCAATTACGGCCGCAGCTGCGCATCCAGCCAGTCAAACGCCCGGTCCTGCATCTCGACTGTAAACTCGTGTCCTGCAGACCAGAACTGTGTAATTAAATGATCGCCGGCGTTTTGTGAATTCCAGATGGCGTGCATTTTTTCATAGGCAGGTTTCACTGCTGATACAGGAAAAAGATGATCCCTTTCACCATTATAAAAAAGCATGGGCTTGGGACAAGCCAATGCAGCCACGTCCGGCCAATCCAGAAGATTGATCAGTCCGGGATGCAACAGACAAAAGCTGGATTGGCCTTTGGTCAAATTGTTGCCGGGCGTCATCAGCTCTTTAACGGCGGCAATCTCACAAATACAAACAGCCGCAGCCACGTCGTCTGATAAAGCGGCAACCTGCCAGCTGCGGAAAGAACCAAACGACAATCCTACAGCCGCAATGCGGCGCTTATCCACTTCCGGCCAGGAGCAAAGAAAACGTACTGCAGCCAAATCTTCCCAGGCTACCAGGCCGGCGAAAGACATGCCAAGATGAAACAGATTGGAGGCCAGCGCCTGCTGCTCTTCCTTGGCAGCGCCGCTGCGATCGCCCCAATTCAAGGCGTCAACAGCCAGACAGACAAATCCTCTTTTCGCCAACACGTCGCCGATAAAACGACCGCCATACAGTTTTGCCGCCCAGGCTTCGGCAGAAGCCAGTTTCTCCGCCGTCTCGCGAAAAGGTCGAATCATTTTCTCCTTGCCGATATCAAATTTGGCGCCATGATCATGTAACAACAACACTGTCGGAAACGGTCCTTTGCCTTTCGGCATCAACAGATAACCAGGCACACGACTGTCTGCCGTTAAATTAAAGAATATTTTTTTCGCGACACATTCGCCGCGATCCTCCTCTGCAATGATCTCCACATCGAACGGAGCTTCAGGAGGTTTGCTCAGCATCAAGCTTAATATCTTTTCCCGTGTTTCTTTACGCCAGGTAGAAAAATCAGTATAAGACCCGGAAAGCCAGGATTGCGGAAAGGTCAATCGTTCTTTGGCTGCCGGATAAAAAACCGGCAGGTTCGTTGCAACGCCTCCCGGATGATAGCTGCTGTCAACCGGTAGATCGTTTCCTTGTGATACAGATGTAACGCTCAAACCTGCCATCAAGGCAAGTAAAAAACAGCACACCTGCTTTTCCCATCTTTTCATTCGGTACAGCATCGATGTTATCCTGGGCCTCGGAATTTAAATTGATAATATCGGAATAAAAAATAGATGCTAGTTGAGTGAGTGAGCAAAAACAAAACAAACATGCAGTTTAAAAACAGCGGAGAAAAATCAGGAATAACTCCAGATATAACGAACTTTATATAAGTATTTAAGGAGTAAAAACTCATTATGACATCTATTCCCAGCATAACGGATAGCAAATTGAGGGCCTGCCGTACACGTTTGTTCTTGCCAAAGATTTCACGTTTAAGAATAATAACCAAACTAAAAAAAACAATAGCCTGAAAAAATCCCAATGCCATTTTGATAAGCTGCAGCAGTTTGTACTCGATCACTTTTCCTGCGAGAGGCAGCCTGAAAAGCCAAAGCAGTACAAGAATTCCTAAAAGTATTTCTAACGCAACTTAAACTTTGGCATTGGTCCTTTCTTCCATCTAAAATAAAATAAAGAACGTTAAAACAATGGCGCCGGTGACAAAAAAAAGCACACCGGTGAGAGAAGAAATGAAGGGAAAATCAAATAAGAATGACGCCAAGATGTGAGTTACTTTGACCAATATTTCATAGAGCAACGCAATAATCAAAGCGATGGCCAGGTTTTTCAGATTCATTTGGGTTTTTCCATTTCTGACATTGAAAAATGTGAAATGCAATACTCTTATTCAAACATCTGCAGCGAAACACCGGCATGAATAGTTACCGCTAATAAAGCGTTGACAATATTAATCGTAATAAATCCACACGGACGCCATTCTAAAATACTTATCAAGTCCGGCGTCTGTAGAGCGCCGGACTTGGCATTGAGGAAAAGCTCTGTCGAAATCTCATTTGATCAGCATCATCTTTTTCGTCTGTTGAAATTCGCCGGCCTCGATGCGATAGAGGTAAACGCCGGTGGCCAAACTGGCGGCATCTACATGCACGCGATGCCGGCCGGCAGACTGACGGCCATCCACCAGGGTCATGATCCGTTCACCGAGAATATTGTGCACGGTAATGCGCACCTTGCTGTCTTTAGGCATTTCGAAATTTATCGTCGTGACCGGGTTGAACGGATTGGGGTAATTCTGCGACAAAGTAAAGCTGACCGGCAAGGACTCTACGTCAGAACCATCCTTCACTGCCGTCAAAATCGGTTTTTCCGGCAACCAGTCATAGCCCAACCCCGGGTGGCTGGTTTTGCTGAAAATTTTCGCCAAAGTGAAATCAGCTGCCTCCGCATCGGTCAGTTGACGACCAATGGAAATGCGGCCGCCAAAAGCTGAACCAGGTCCGGAGCATTGATATTCAGCATAAAGCGCCGGCGTTACGTTCCAGGTCGACCAGCCAGCCGGACTGAGTGAAGCCGGCTCTTCGCAACGAATAAACACGGTGCGGGGCGATCCCTGCCACGGACGACCCAGAATAAAACTGGTGACGGCGCGACCGTCGAAACCAACCGCCTCAGCCGTGATTTGGCAATCCATAAATACCAGACCGTGCTTTGCTTCAGGATCAGTGCCGGCTGCGGTTAATGCGCCGCCTTCGCGGTTGACGTGGATTTGACAGTGATCGAAAATCACAATGTCGCGACCGAAAATAAAATCCACTGAGCCTTCAATATAGCACTCTTTCATATAGATGCGTCCGGTGCCGCGACCGCCCCACACATAATAGGTGTCCTGATAACCGAGCAGGCGACAGTTGTAATAGGCCTGACGATCGCCGTTGACGCGCAGAGCTACACCCTGCTGATCGGCAAAAGTGCCGTCGTTCTTAATCGTGTTTTGAAAAGTGATGTCCATGGCGGTGAAATCATCGGCATCAATGGCCACGCTGTAGCAGTTGGAGGTGCCGCCGGCTTTACCGGAATAATCATCATAGGTGAGAATGGTGCTGTCTGCGTCTTCGCCTTTCAAGATAACGTTGGTCTTGTTGCGATCCAGCAGCAATTTTTCCTTGTACACGCCCTTTTTAACCAGAATGATCCACTGACCGGTATAGAAATCAGGCACCGCGTTGAACGCAGCCTGCACCGTAGTGTAATCGCCGCTGCCATTCTTGGCTACTATTTTTTGGATCGAAGGCGCCGGGATTTGTGTGGTAAAGGTATCGACCGCGCCATAGCCGACTCCTTTGCTATTAGACGCATAAGCGCGTACATAGTAGGTGGTGTTTTCGGTCAAGGGATAAAGAATGCTGGTAAAGGAACCGATTCCGCAGCCGTTTTCCGTTTTGCTGTCGCTTACAGTCGGCAGACCGGTGGTGTTCCAGCAAACGCCGCGCACGATCACGCTGTCGCCGCCCCAACTTGTTACCTTGCCGCCGGACTGTGCTGTTTTCACTAAAATACCGGTTACCACTGTAGTCTCAACCGTCGGCGCCACCAATGAATCCAGAGTAGCAAAAGTTTTTTCTTCACCATAGGCTGTGCCGGCAGAGTTGGTTGCATAGGCGCGTAAATAATAGATAGCGCCGGGCGTCAAACCGGTCAGCTGGCTCAGAAAAGCGCCGGCGCCGGAACCATCAACGGTTTTTGCATCTGCTGTTGTAGGTGCACCGGTTGTATTCCAGCACACACCCCTTGCTGTAACCGTAGCGCCGCCGTCGGTGGTGACATTGCCGCCGCTGACCGCAATGGTGGTGGAGATGTCCACAACATTATTGGTAACAACGGTCGGCAGGTCAATGGCGCCACCTGTGGTGGAACCGTTAATGATGACGCTTTGCAGCGTCATATATTTTCCGGTTTTCACCGAAGTCTCGTTGTGCACCCAGAAATAAATTCTCAGAAAGAATGACTGGCCGGATGCCACCGGTTCATTCAGGCTAAGCGAAACCGGAACCAACGGCGAGGTTTGGCTGGGTAAATAATTGTTAACCGTATCCGGAGTGCTGTACGGCACGGCAGTCGGATTGGCAAAGGCCGGATCTGTAGAATACCAGATATTGGCCTTCATGTTTTGCAGCGAATGCGCACCAATGTCCAGCGACAATGAGGTGACGGTCAATTGACTGCCGGCTTTGGGTGACACGCTGAATTCCACGTAAACCGTATCGATCTGGTTGGTGAGACCAATGGGCCAGGAGTTGCCTTTAATGCGAATGCGCTGGCTGTTGTTATAACCGGTGTAATTATTGACTTCGGTGTTGACAAATTTTTCTTCCGGCGCAATCACCTGGCCGTTGGTGGCAACCGTAAATCCCGTGCCGCCGGCTGTCGGATTGGTCAGCGCCCATAAAGCCGTGGCCGGAACCGCCTGACCTTCTGTTTTGCCAAAGATGGTGCACAAGCGCATGTACAGGTATTTCGAAGTGGACGGGCTGCTGCCGTACCAGGGATAAATGCGCACATACAGCGTATCGCCGTCATCGACTTTTTGGTTGAAGTTAAACGCATAAAGCGAATCACTGTCTTTTTTCAATTGCAGAGGAGTTGAATTGATGACTGTTGGATTGCTAAAATCAGCCCTGGTATCGTACCACAGATTAGCAAACACTTTGTCCGTGCCCTTGCCGCCCAGGTAAATGGACAATCCTTCGGCGATAAAACTGTACTGCGGTTTCGGCAGCACGGCAAACTGGACCCAGCGTGTAGTGATCTGATCTGTTTCGTTGCCCCACGAAACCGCTGCGCCGTTTTCGTACGGCCACCAGCGTTGATCAGGCCCAGGGCCATTGCTGTAATCGCGCACAGCAAATCCCGGGCTGCTGGTTTGCGTCAGGCCGATGACATTGCCGGCCACATTGGAGACGCGCTGGCTGTCCGGCGTCATGCAGGTCCAGTGCACCATATCGCTGACCTGGCCGAACGAATTGACAATAAGACCCATGGCAAGCAACAAAAACATGAGTGTAATGATTTTTTTCATACGAACCTCCGTT
>CAYLWO010000169.1:0-8424 GCA_964387285.1 uncultured Cytophagia bacterium
ACTGATCCCAAGCAGTCTTGGGGAGTTTGTCTGTCCATCCCCTTGGGATTAGCGAGGTTTCATCTTCCATTGATTGAATGGATGCCGCCTGGCGGCGGTTGATGAAATCTCTTGCTTCACACGCCTTCATAACATTTTCTTATCTGTAAAAGTTTCTTTCTCATGAGTTGTAGATTATCCAAGCATAGACGGTTGACCTGCACAGGAGCATCTTTTACGTTTGATGATTTTGTAGGATGGGCGCCAGCCCATCAATATGTGAATAAAAGAAGGTCGAATGGATAATGACAAATACATCGCCCGTGCAGTTAAAAATGATGACGGAACCTGGTCTTCACAATCTTTAGCTGATCATTTGAATGGAACCGCGCGTCTGGCCGGCGAATTTGCCGCCGCTTTCGGCAATCGGGATTGGGGTGAATGCCTGGGCTGGTGGCATGATTTGGGCAAGTTTCATCCCGTATGGCAGCAATATATTCGTCGACAGACCGGATTTGATGAGGATGCCGTAAATGAAACGGTTAAAGGAAAAATCAATCACAGCACTGCCGGCGCCGTTCAGGCCATGCTGCGGCAGCATAACAGTCCGCCAGCACGCATCCTTGCCTACATTCTTGCTGGTCATCACGCCGGCTTGCCTGATTGGGACCCTGATGAAGCGGGCGGTGATTTATGCAACAGGATTTATCGAAATGGGCAAATAGATCGGCAGGAACTCGATGAGATAGTAAAGATACAGGTAGCTGATCAATTTCTTCAAAGCCCGCTCCCCAAAACTTTCCCCATGGGTTTGGACACGCCCCAAACAGTAATGAGCGCGAATGAGAACTTTCATTTATGGATTCGCATGCTGTTTTCCTGTTTGGTGGATGCTGATTACCTCGACACCGAATATTTTTTGAATCCGAAAAAAGCGGATCATCGCGGCGCTTACTTGACGTTAGGTGAATTGAAAGAACGATTTGACTCGTTTATCGCAACAAAGGAGAAAAGTGCTAAAGACACGCCTCTTAATCGGCAGCGCAAAAGCATCCGTGAACAATGCATAAACAAAGCTGCGTTTTCTTCCGGCTTTTTCTCATTGACTGTGCCGACTGGCGGCGGCAAAACCCTATCCTCCATGGCCTTTGCCTTGGAGCATGCTCATATTTGTGCAAAAAAACGCATCATTTATGTCATTCCCTACACCAGCATCATTGAACAGACGGCTAAAGTCTTTAAATACGGCACAGACATCGAGGCTGAGATACATAAGGGGATTGAAAACGGCAATGTGCTTTTCGGTGAAGATCAGGTTGTCGAACATCATAGCCAGGTCGTTTATGGGGATGATGACAACCGATTTAAACTGGCAACGGAAAATTGGGATGCACCTCTCATTGTCACCACCAATGTGCAACTGTTTGAGTCGCTTTTTGCAGCTCGCTCTTCCTCCTGCCGCAAGCTGCACAATCTTGCCAACAGCATCATCATTCTCGATGAAGTGCAGATGTTGCCTCCTGATTATCTTAAACCGTTGCTTTCGCTGCTGCAAGGTTTGGTTAAATATTTTAACGTAACGATCGTGCTCATGACTGCCACCCAACCGACACTGGAAGGACGCATCGCCACACCTCCTAATGAATTTCAGGGTTTGCAGAATGTACGCGCCATATTTGATGCGCCGGATCAGCTGATGCAATCATTCGATCGCGTCGATTTTTCTTTTCCTTCCGATTTGCATGAACCACAAACATGGGAAACGGTGCGGGACAACCTTGTACAATACGACCAGGTCTTGTGCATTGTCAACACGCGCAAGGATTGTCATGATCTCTATTCCATGATGCCGAAAGATACGATTCACCTTTCTGCTTTAATGTGTCCGGAGGAACGCAGTCATGTTATTTCAAATATTAAGGAAAAGCTGAATCGCGGCGAATCCATGCGCGTCGTCAGCACCCAATTGGTAGAAGCCGGAGTGGATATTGATTTCCCCGTGGTCTATCGCGCTCTGGCCGGATTTGATTCCATTGCTCAGGCGGCGGGACGATGTAATCGGGAGAACCGCCTGGCTGAAAAGGGAATGAAAGGCAAAACTGTAGTTTTTATACCGCCGCGATCTGCACCACCGGGTCTTTTACGTAAAGGTGAAGATGCGTGCAAGGAGGTATTGCGTACGCATGATATTCGCTCCTTATCGACGGATGTTTTTGCCGATTATTTCAAATGGTTCTATGCCAGGCTGAACAGTGTGGATAAGCCTCGATTTCATGACCGTCTTGTACGCGATGCTGCGGATTTTAAATTTCAATTTCGTACGTATGCCGGACATTTCCACCTTATTGATGATCAATGTACCCAAAGCATTGTGGTACGATACAGGGATAGCAACCAATTCATCACCATGTTGCGCACTCGCGGAAAAGAACGCTGGTTATCGCGCAAACTGCAGAGATACATGGTAAATATCCCCGCTCGCTGGTTGAAGCATTTTGTTGATCATGACATGCTAGAGACCGTTGCCGGCTACTGGGTGCAAAAAGGCGATTCTTTGTATAAAGAAGGTACCGGCGTGCAGCTTGATGATGCGGTTATCGTCGAACAATTGATCGTGTAATAAGAATTCCATTATTTTTTCAGGAGTGATGATATGGCTGAACAAACTTTCAAGCCCTTTTGCCTCGAGGTCTGGGCTGATTATGCCTGTTTCACACGCCCGGAGATGAAAGTTGAGCGGGTCAGCTACGATGTGCCGACCCCTTCCGCGGTGCGGGCCGTTTTTGAAGCTGTCTTTTGGAAACCGGCCATAAGATGGCAGGTGAAAAAAATCGAGGTGCTGAATCCCATCAGGTGGATTTCCGTACGGCGCAACGAGGTGGGCGCGGTGATGAGTCCGCGCAGCGACGGACTTTACATCGAAGAACATCGTCAGCAACGCGCGGGCTTGTTGTTGCGCGACGTGCGTTACCGGTTTTACGCCACTTTGGAATACATTCCGATATCGCGGCGTCCGCAGCTTGAATATCGGATGGTCCCGGAAAATCTTTGGGATGCGGAAGAAAAAGCACAGTTACAGGAATCATCGGACAATCATAAAAACCGTAAAGACGAAACAGCGGGTAAATATTTGGCCATGTTTGAGCGTCGGGCGCGCAAAGGGCAATGTTTTACCCATCCTTATCTGGGTTGTCGGGAATTCAGCTGTCATTTTCGGTGGCTCGATGGAAAAACGGGCGAAACCGAGCCGGCCATAAACGAGTCGCGGGATCTCGGCTTTATGCTGTATGATCTGGATTTCACTGATGTCGAAAATCCACAACCCATGTTTTTTAAAGCCGTGCTTGACCATGGCGCCATCCATGTGCCGCTGCGCGACAGTAAGGAGGTGCGACGATGATCCTGCAGGCTTTATACGAGTATTATCTGCGCAAGGCCGCTGAACCGGACAGTCAGATTGCACCAGAGGGCTTTCAAAAACAGGAAATTAAATTTTTAATCGTATTGGATGAAAAAGGCAAGTTTATCGATTTGCAGGATACTCGTGATGAAACAGGAAAAGGAAGAAAATACATCTTGCCTAAAGCAATTAAGCGAGCAGGTCCCAAAGCTTATGAAATTGCTAACTTACTCTGGGATCATTACGGTTACGTTTTATGCCATCCAAAAGATGAAGAAAAAAAATCAACAGAAATGGCCAAGCTACAGCATGAATCCTTTTTAAAAGTTATCGCTGATCTTCCCCAGTCGATAATTAAGGATAAAAGAATTGCTGCTATTCAAGCTTTCTATAATCAAAAAGGAATTCAAGCAGTAAAAAAGCACAAGAATTGGAATAATTGTTTACAAATCCCAGGATGTAATTTAAGCTTCCAATTATTGGGAGAAATGAAAATAATACCTGAATGTGACAGCATAAATAAATTTGTATCTGCGCAAACCAACTCTATAAATCTTTCTAAAGATGATGCTGCTGTTGTCGGACGTTGTATGATTACAGGCGAACAAAGCCCCATAGCTCGCCTTCATACTGCGACACCAATACGTAATTCAAAAAGCAATGCAACAATTGTTGCGTTTCAAAAGAACTCGGGTTATGATTCCTATGGAAAGGAACAAGCTTATAATGCGCCTATTTCTATCGGTGCCGAATCCGCTTACATAACTGCATTAAAAGAATTAATTGTTTCTGAAAGAAATAAAACATTCATAGGCGACAGCACTCTACTTTTTTGGTCTGCTGAGAAGAAAAAGAAAAAAATAGAATTTGATTTGGAGGGTTGTTTCGCTTGGTTTATCGCTGAAGACCGTGATGATCCTGATCGCGGTGTTCAGGTGGTGAAAAGCCTGTATGAAGCGGTCCATCGAGGAACTCTACCGCATAGTGATGAACGATTTTATGTGCTTTCATTAGCGCCCAATGTAGCGCGAATATCAATTAGATATTTCCGCCAGGGTACAGTGTATGATTTTGGAGAAAAAATATATAGGCATTTTCGTGATTTTGAAATTGCCAAAGGCCCTAATGACCCCGAACATTTATCTCTTTACCGAATTCTTGCCTCAACGGCGCTACAGTACAAAATGGACAATGTTCCTCCAAATTTGGCTGCATCGGTTATTATGAGTGTGCTTGACGGTTCACCTTACCCAGTGACTTTAATGCAGCAGTGCTTGCGCAGAATTCGCGCTGAGCGAACCGTTACTCGGGCGCGCGCTGCAATTTTAAAGGCGACAATCAATCGATTTAATAGTATTCATAAACCATTTGAAAAGGAGATTGCCATGGCGCTGGATCTTACCAATACTAATGTGGGCTACCGCACAGGCCGGCTTTTTGCCGTACTGGAAAAAATCCAGGAAGAAGCAAATCCCGGTATTAATGCCACTATTCGCGATCGATTTTATGGCGCTGCCTCCACCAGTCCCGTAGTCGTTTTTCCGCAGCTTCTCAAATTGAAAAATCACCATTTATCCAAGCTGGAAAATGCCGGTCGGCGAATAAATTTTGAAAAATTAATCGGAGAAATACTAGCAGAAGTACCTGAACTGCCGAGTCATCTAACGTTAAATGACCAGGCCTTGTTCGCCGTCGGTTATTATCACCAACGTCAGGATTTTTTCTCAAGCAAAAAAACTGAAAATGAATCTAAATAAATTATTTTAACAATGAAAGGAGTTTATCATGGCTGCCATTGACAAACGTTACGACTTTGTTTTTTATTTTGACGTCAAAGACGGCAATCCGAATGGCGACCCGGATGCCGGTAATCTACCGCGTATTGATGCTGAAACCGGTATGGGCATTGTGACTGATGTTTGTTTAAAGAGAAAAGTTAGGAATTATGTTCTTGTCGTGAAGAACGCTCATAAACCATACGATATTTTTATAAAAGAAAAAGCAATACTCAATCTATTAATTAAAGAAGCTCATGATACTGCAACCACAAAAATTAAGGATAAAGGAGAAAAAACTGAAGTCGCTCGGCAATGGATGTGTAAAAATTATTATGATATTCGAGCCTTTGGGGCTGTTTTAACAACTGGTGAAAATGCTGGTCAAGTTCGTGGTCCAATTCAATTGACATTTGGTCGATCTTTAGAACCAATAGTCGCTCTAGAGCATAGCATTACTCGAATGGCCGTTGCCACTGAAGCTGAAGCTGAAAAACAAGGCGGTGATAATCGTACCATGGGTCGAAAGTATACGGTTCCTTACGGAATTTACCGGGCTCATGGTTTTGTATCTCCGTATTTAGCGGCACAAACCGGTTTCTCAAAAGAGGATCTGGAGCTTTTCTGGAAAGCCATGCAGGAAATGTTTGAACACGACCGTTCTGCGGCCCGCGGTCTGATGTGCGCCAGGCATCTTGTCGTTTTTGAGCATAAAAACGCTCTTGGCGATAAGCCTGCTCACGAATTGTTTTCCCGTGTAACGCACAAAAGAACGACTGACGGGCCGGCTCGAGATTTTTCTGATTATGCAATATTGCTAGATGGTAAGCCTGTAAATGATATATTTAAAACAATACAGCTAAAATAGATGTCGGACACTTCAAGTGGTTGTCGCAAAACCCCGGGGTCACGGTTTTTGTGACCCCGGGTGTTTCTTAACTCATTGATTATGCGTCGAGAGACACCCGGAGTGGCCGCAAAAAACGCGGCCAAATTCGGGATCTGGGGTTTTGCGACAGTCTCCAAAGGTGTCCGACATCTAAAAACGCGCAATTCGGAAACGTCATATATGATGGACGACGATGATTTTTTACCAATTTCGGCATTACAGCATCTTGTTTTTTGTCCACGCCAATGTGCACTTAATTACATAGAACAAGAATGGATGGAAAATCTTCTCACCGCACGCGGCCGATTGGAGCATGAACGCGTAGATACGGGCTATAAGGAGTCCCGCCGCGGCAAACGGCAACTCTCCGGTCTGGCCATACGCTCGCGAATTTTGCAATTGCAGGGTAGACTTGACGTCCTGGAATTGGAACTGATCGACGCCTGCGGCGCGGATAATTTATCCCTTCTCGGCTTTAAGGGTTTGTGGCGCGTCTACCCGGTGGAATTCAAACACGGCGAACCCAAGGAAAGCGATTGCGACCGGATCCAGCTATGTGCTCAGGCGCTTTGCCTGGAAGAAATGTTTTCCATTTGCATAGAAGAGGCGTCTTTATTCTATCAAAAGATCAGACGACGCGAAGATGTGCAGCTCGATGATTCCCTGCGCAATAAAACAATGCAAACAGCGGCTGAATTGCACCGTCTTTTTTCATCCGGCAAAACGCCGCCGCCGGTTTACTCGAATAAATGCCGCAGCTGTTCCATGATAGAGGTCTGTCTGCCCAAAAAATTCGGCGCCGGAAAAAAGAACTATGAAAAGTTGCTCTACACGCCAGTGGAGCCGTTGCCATGAAACATATGCCCAATACCCTGTACGTCACGCAAGCAGAGTCCCGATTAAACAAAGAGGGTGAGACCGTTGTGGTGAGCAAAGGCGAGGACAAGCTGCTGCAACTGCCGGTGCATACCATCGGACAAATCGTCTGCTTTGGCATTACCATATACATTACGCCGCCGCTCATGTCCTTTTGCAGCGAGAACGGCATCGGTATTGCCTGGTTGTCCGATTCGGGAAGATTTTTAGCGCGCGTGGAAGGACCGGTGCGCGGCAACGTGCTGCTAAGACGCGAACAGTACCGTTGGGCTGATGCGGAGCAACAGGCTCTATCTGTGGCACGGTCCGTAGTAGCTGCCAAGGTCAACAACAGCCGCATCAATCTGTTGCGTTTGTCGCGCACCCGGGAAAAG
The DNA here is from genome assembly GCA_964387285.1 of uncultured Cytophagia bacterium. GTDB lineage: Bacteria > Zhuqueibacterota > Zhuqueibacteria > Residuimicrobiales > Residuimicrobiaceae > Anaerohabitans. The sequence goes on from CAYLWO010000169.1 coordinate 7,294, forward strand.
GATGAGGATGTTCAGGTACAAATCGAAAAACTGGCGCATCTTTTGCCGCGCATCGAAAATTGTGCGAGCATGGCACAGTTGCGCGGCTTAGAAGGTGAAGCATCCGCAGGCTATTTCAGTGTGTTCGATAATATGATTGTGCAACAAAAGGATTCTTTTCGTTTTAACGGACGCAATCGTCGGCCGCCGCTGGACCCGGTTAATGCTTTGTTGTCATTTATTTATACGCTTTTGGCTCTGGATGTACGTTCGGCTATAGAAACCGTCGGGCTTGATCCTTATGTCGGTTATCTGCATGTAGATCGGCCAGGGCGGCCCAGTTTAGCGCTGGACTTGATGGAAGAGTTCCGCGCGCCGCTGGCTGATCGTCTGACGCTCAGTCTGATCAATTTGAAACAAATGCGTCCCGAACATTTTGAAAAGGAGGGCGCGGAAATCCGCATGACCGCAGAAGGCCGCAAAGCCTTGATTGTCGCCTATCAAAATCGGAAAAAGGAAACTATCGAACATCCGTTCATGGAAGAAAAGATGGAGATCGGTCTGGTATTTATGACTCAGGCGCGATTGTTGGCGAGGTTTATACGTGGCGATATGGATTTTTATCCGGCCATGATTTGGCGTTAACTATGCGAGGCAAGCTATGATGGTTTTGGTGGGATATGATGTGGAAACCGTAGAGCGCGCAGGACAAAAACGATTGCATAAAATAGCTAAAACGTGCAAGAATTTTGGTCAACGCGTTCAGTATTCTTTGTTTGAATGCAAAGTAGCGCCGGATCAATGGGAGGTGCTAAAGAGTCGATTACTGGAAATTTACAAGCCCGAAGAAGACAGCTTGCGGTTTTATTTTCTCGGCGCAAACTGGCAACACCGCGTGGAACATCATGGCGCCAAGAAAACCTATGATCCGGAAGGAACGCTGATGGTGTAAACGCCGACCACCAGCTCCATTTAGTTGCACCAGCGGTTGGCGATGAAGTACCAGCTTTATTTTAGTATATGAAATTTTAGTTTTTAATTCTTTTTACATAGAATAAGAAGATGGTCGGCGAAAACCGTGTTGCAAATATAATAATAACATGTGTGAAAAATGAGGTACGTCGCGCCCCGCGCGGGCGCGTGGATTGAAAC
>CAYLWO010000170.1:0-2548 GCA_964387285.1 uncultured Cytophagia bacterium
AGAAAATAACATTTTCCTGAGGGAAAGAAAAGATGTGGTTCACCGAATGCTTACGAATGAGCCGTAATCGGGACTGGAACTCCGCCGGAGAATTCGCCGTTGAGGTCTATAAAAAGATTTTCCGTCGCACCTCGCTGGGTTGCTGCCTTGTTGTCTTCTCTTCTGGTCAGCCGCGATAGAAAGGTTTCCAACAGAAAATGATCGGTGATGATATGTCGGCCGGTTAAGGACAAATTTATACCGCCGCGGTGGATATCCTCAAGGTAAGGATCAGGATTCAAGAAAGAGGATGCTGCTCCAAATGACATATAGGTTTCCCCAACGCCCCGACGATGTTGCGGGTCACCCGATATCGTAAGTGCCAGATTGTTGTGTTTGCCTGCCTGCCAGGTTAATTTTCCGGCAAAACAGTGGGTAGTGCTTTTATCCGGGTAGTGCTTCAATCCGGGCAGATAGACTTGTTCCTTATTCCAAATCGGATTGTAAGCTGCAAATACCCATAATTTATCCCGAACCAGGGGTCCTCCTATTCGCAGACCTGCGTCATATTGTGAAAAAGCGCCCTGGGGAGGACCGAACATTGGTGCACGTCTCTCACCGGTAAATCGGTCATTGGAAAAAAAACCAAAAACCTGTCCTTGAAATTGGTTTCCACCGGAAAAAGTGATCACATTGACAATTCCGCCAAGCGCACCACGGTGTTCTGCCTGATAGCCGCTCGTTTTGACTTCCACTTCCCGGATAAAATTATAGGGCAGGCCGGTGCCCGAAATGCCGCGGAACGGATCGGTCACATCCACGCCGTTTACGATGTATTTTGTTTCCAGTCCTGTTGCCCCTGCCAAATTAATCCCATCACCAAAGTAACTGAGGTTAGCCTGAGGCAACAATGCCGGCAGATTGCGATAGTCCCTTTCAACGGGGAGTTGTGTGAACTGACTGGCAGTTAAATTACCGCCCTGTTCCGTAATGCCAGGATCAAGAGCCGGGTAGGTCCCGATGATTGTGACGGAGGGAGCTTTAATCGTTTGTCGTTCCAGCCGTAGTACGCCCAGGGCGCTTGTTTTGCCGAGATGAACCGCAATATCGCGCAATTCCACCGGTTGGCAGGCAACGTGGCTGATCTGAATGTTATAGTCACCAACGGGCAGAGATAGAATAAGAAAGCGGCCTTTGCTGTCGCTGATAGCTCCCCGGCTTGCCGGAAGGGAAGAGCTGCTGACAATGATGTTGACCCCACTCACTGGAGAAGAATCAAGATCAACTAAAAATCCTTCGATATTGCCTGTGCTTTGTTGCGCGAACAATACCGCTGCGATATAAAGATTCACGATGATGGCCGTACAGGATTTTTTCATTTGCACCTCGGGATTCCAACAATCGACAGTTCCTGTGTGGACTGGGCTCAACAAGCCCAGCCCTGGATGAATATTGCCTCGGTAGTAGAGGTTATGCTCTCAATGTCGGTGTGAGATGGTTGCAGCTCATATAAATGAGCGCTTGAATCATCATTGGGGAGCGTTGCCCTTTCGCACCAGATTGTCAATCCTTCACACAGCGTATGGAAAACCCAAACCTTTTATCCAATTGATAAAATATAAGCTCCTGGGTTGCAAATTCCATTGCACAAAAATTGGCCCACAAGTTATTATTGTAAAACTCTGTACAGGACCAAAAGTTTGCATGAGTTCCCCGATTGCGATAGCCGTAATTGTTTGCGTACCCTGGATCACGATTACCAACAGGCAACGCGTTGAATGCACTTTCATTGGTTGCCCCGGTGTTAGGACTTTTCCATCGCGTGGTTCCGGTTTCTTTCATTTTGCCTCCAGCGACAGGCGAACCTCCAAGGGAGGACGCTAAGGTCTGCCAATCGGCACTGCTTGGCACATGCCAACCTTCCGGAGCGATTTTTCGATTGTCCATGACGGCATACCAGTTGTATAGCAACCCATGGGCATATTCAGCCATTGATTGGTTTTCATAAATGCAAAAGGCTCCTGTGGTCAAATTTTTCCAGGCGGCTGAATCAGCCACAATAGGGATGGCATCACCGTTGCGGTAATGTTTCACCGCGAGATTTTCAGCCATCCACCACTGCTCGCCGATTTTTACCGTTTTATATTGTTGACCGTCAATATCCGTCACTGTTCCGGTCGTCTCTGCAGGCGCCACGGGATTGTTTTTTTTATCCGAGCAACCTCCCAGGCTCAGTAAAAGCACAAAAGCAAAAGCACACCGGGCAGAGATCAAGCCCGAAATACGAAAGAAAGAATGTTTTTCCATTTTACACCTCTCAAATATTCTGGTTGATTTTTTTTCTCTTTACAGCATGGATTGATCCGGATTTCAGTCGGGCAAAAATGTGAGCAAACGGTTCTTTTCCTTCTTGTCACGATGATGAATCCCTATGATCTCATTCAATCGGACTCTACTCGCATCATTTGCAATCGGGTAAAGATGTAATCTGTAACCGGCCGGTTACTTGCTTACATTTTGTTGCAGGCTCCTAGTTAGTTGCGTTTTATCGGCATCTATCCATGAACTC
>CAYLWO010000170.1:2648-8119 GCA_964387285.1 uncultured Cytophagia bacterium
TCGCCGTTTGTGCCTGATTCCACCGGTTCTGTTCCAGGGCACAGACTATTAAATCAGCTTCATAAGCAGCTATTTTTTCCGGCAGGGATTGTTCAACAACCGGCAGGTCCTGTTGAGCGCTCAGGCTATCGATATACAAATCCTCCGGCAAATCATTCCGGGTCAATACGGTATTTTCCGGTTCAGCCACTGTGACCAGGCGTTCGATCATGTTTTGCAGTTCACGGACATTGCCCGGCCAGGATCTGGTTTTCAAGTACTGCATCACAAGAGGATGGAATTTTTCCAGTTTTTTCTGCTGTTTGGCCGCCAATTTTTCTAAAAACGTATTCGCCAAAAGCGGTATGTCGTCGCGTCGTTCCCGCAGCGACGGAACTTTGATGGGATAGACATACAGTCGATAAAACAAATCCTCACGAAACTCACCCTTTTCCATTTTTTTGACTAGAGATGCACTGGCGGCTGCGATAATTCGAACATCTATTTTTACCGTTTTGTGACTGCCTAACGGACGAATCTCTCCTTCTTGTAGAATGCGCAATAGTTTAACCTGCATGTCCAGCGGCAAATTTAAAATTTCATCCATGAACAGTGTGCCGTGATTGGCGGCTTCAAATAAACCCTTATGATCGGCAAGAGCGCCGGTAAAAGATCCCTTAACATAGCCCATCAATTCACTCTCCATCAATTGCGCCGGAATGGCGCCGCAATCGATAGCCAGAAACGGGGCGTTCCAGCGATCACTCATGCGATGAATGGCCTTTGCGATCAACTCTTTGCCCGTACCGCTGCCGCCTTCCAGCAGGACGCGAACATCGCACCGGGCAGCGCATTCTATCGCCCTGAGCAGTCCGATGAATTTCTCACTCTTTCCGATCAAGCCCAGCTTGGCATATTTTTCCAGCAATACATTTTCTGGAACAGGTTGGTCGAAATAGGTTTTTATCAGCCGGTTGTCATTTAGAAACGGTGAGACAATATGTCCAATTTTTTCAAGAATAATCAGGTCTCTTTCGTTAAAAACCGCTCCCTCCATCTTATCGATCATGATGAGGGAACCGATAATCAAATTTTGATTGAATATGGGAATTCCGATTACCGATCTATTGCTGAATATAGATTCCTTAAATCCCGGGAAGCGCGGATCTTGCTGCAAGTTGGGACTGTATAATCCCTTTTGAAAACGCATGATCCATCCACTGGCATGTATTTGAATTTCATGCAACTGCTGATTTTCTGGTTTTTTGTAATACCGGTTTATGGTGCGGATCGTCTCGCGCGTGGCAGGATTGATCAATAACAAAAACGCATTTTCCGCTTTTAAAAGGCCGGCCAACCGCAGAGTTATCATCTCAACCATTTTTACCAGATCGGTCTGTTGGTTTAATGCCGCCGCCAGGTCGACTGCCTGCATCACGATGGACGACCCATTCTCCTGTTCATCGTTAACGGACTCGCCCCGTCGGAAACCTGCCTTGTTCAAAAATTCCATCAATTCCTCCCCGATCCGGTTTTTGCACAGCAACCCGGCCGCGGTTAACCAAAAAATCACGGCCTGGTTAATGTGGCCGATGTTTTTCAATTCATCTTTAGTCGATTTAATCGCTGCTGCGCTTCCAGGTTTAAAAAAGCATATTCCGGATCGCACTTTTGCCAGAGTTGCATAAATCGGCCGTAACAAAGAACTGCTTCCTTATGCATATTCATTTTTTCATACAACTGTGCACTCTTGAAAAGTGACGGCGCACGGTATGGTAGATCATAAAAATACACTTCTGCCAGGGACTGGTGCCATTTCAAGGCCTCCTCAGATCGTCCAAGCCTGCTGAGCACTTCAGCTCGTATATAGCGGCTCATCGCTGTCGAATATGCCGGACCATGCTGCAAAGGAAAACGGATCAGAACCGGTTCCTTCTCCAGGCATTCCAGGGCGGCCTGATCCTGTTGTCGTTTCATGAGTGATCGAGAACGCAGGATGGTTGCCCAGATACGGGTCATTGATTGCGCATCTTCGGAACAGGGCATTTGCAACAGTTGTTTTTCATAAAAGGCCGATTGCGCCGTGTCGCCCGCTGCCGTTGCCATTAATCCCAGGCCATATAATCGCATGTGCGAAAGGAGGTCCTTTGACGGCGCCAAATCGCCCTGCCATACTGATCCGGCTATCATGAGGGACGGACGCCAGTGCAGATGTTCCTGATAATCTTTTAACAGGCTGGAATCGCCAATTAGCAGATAATGGGTTGGATTGAGCAGGCACGTAAAACTTTTGGCAAAATCAGGAAAAATTTGCCCCAGACTGTCCAATTTGGTTCTGGCATTTTTCCATCTGCCCTGGCTTGTTTCCAATACCGCCAATATGAGCAATGCAAAGGCGTGCGCCGACTGTGATCGCGACGGCAGCATCAATTGACGCACCAGAGGGACAACATCATTTAAATTATTCATCACTAACGCACAGTTCATTATGCCGGCGAGCAACAGCGTCTCATTTTGTACGGCTGCTTGCAGATAAATTTCGTTCCGTTTGCCTGCATCCCCCCAAACGAAATCTCTGGGAATTTTCACCGGCCATGCCCACTCATGGTTGGGACTCAGCTGTGTCAGTTTTTTGTGCAGGGCATCCAGTTCAGCCCTATCCCCCTCCAGATTGGCGAGCATGGCGTACGATTGATAGTTGGTGGCGTTTTCAGGATCGAGTAGAAGCAGCTGTTTAAATGCTTCCTTGCTTTCTGTTGCGGACCGGCCAAACTGATTGACATAGTGAAAAGTCCAATTCGATAGCGCATCCCAGCCAAATACGTCATCCGGGTATTTTTCAACAAGCTTTTTTGAAGTAGCGATAATGTTCCTTCCATCGCCGCGAAAAGCGGCAGTCAGGATTTGTAAATACAACTCCTCGCGCCCTGTGAGTTCCTTTCCATATTGTATGGCCTTATTGAATTCAATTTTGGCCTCCTTCAATTGAATAAGAAAACCAAAATCGACAAGGGATAGCCGCAACCAGGCCAGGGCAAAGGTTGAATCAATCCTGGTGGCTTGCACATAATACGTGCGCGCCTGTTGAAAGAGCCCATCGCGATCGCATTGCAAACCCTGTAAATAGGCCTTGAAGGCAGGCCATGAGCGGGTTGTTCTGCTGCCCAAGAGTCGCATGCGCTCGGCAGGAGTATTACTCTGTTCCCCGACAATCTGACTGGTCAGACCGTCAATCACCGGAAAAAGGTCCGCACTCGTTCCTTCAGCGGAAAGCGGGATGGCCAGACCCTGCCTTTCATCCGTGTAGTATAGCAGGCTAATGAAACGGACCTGTCCTTGTACGGCAAAAAAACTGCCCATAACGAAACGTCCGGCGCCGAACGATCGGGCTATTTTACGAGCGGTTGGTAGATCCAGTTCCTCCGTTTTTGTCGCCTTTATACGATATAGCAGCGCTCTTGGATCAACGCTTCGCAATCCACTTACAGCACAAATATTCATACTGATTAAATCGATCATACCGTTTTGTAAATAGGCAAATTCCGGCGCGCCCTGTATGCTGAATGGCATTACTGCCAGCACCTTTTCAGAATTGACCGGCAGAGGTCCGTTTCTATTTAGAAAATAATAAAAACAAATAATTGCCGCCACCAGCATCATGCTGGCAACCGGCCAAAGGAGGCGTTTTGTTTTTTTGCGCACCATCCTGTTTTCGGCCGGCGCCGCGGTCGAGTCTTCCTTGCACGAGATGACGTCGGCTATAAATTCCTCAGCTGTTTGGTAACGGTGCTGAGGCTCTTTTGCGAGGATTTTATCCAGTACGGTTTTGAGAATTTTCCCTGTTCGGGACGAACAGGGCGGCAAAGGCAGGTAGTCTTCGTGTACGATTGAATACATCATTGCCGCTTCAAAATCCCCGCTGAACGGGAGACGTCCGGTCAGCATCTCATAGAAAACAACGCCCAACGACCAGAGATCAGACCGCTGATCCACGGGCCTGTTTCGGATCTGCTCCGGCGACATATAGGCAATTGTTCCGGCCAGGGAGCCGCTTTTGTTTTGTCTGTCGTCTCCGGTTACCGCTGCCAGTCCAAAATCCAGAATTTTCGCCACGCCTTCCCCGGTGACGATGATATTGGCGGGTTTAATATCGCGATGAATAATTCCGTGGGCATGTGCCTTACCCAAGCCGTGAGCGATCTGAATGATTAAATCTACAGCCTCGTCTGGAGAAAAACAGGGTGGAGAGCCGGAGCATTTGTCTGAACGGGCTAAAAGTTTTTCGCGCAGAGTCTGCCCATGATAGTATGCCATGGCAAAGAAGAGTTGCCCTTCTTCCGTTTCATCGATTTCATAGATTGTGCAGATATTGGGATGATCCAGGGAGGAAGCAGCCCTGGCTTCGGTGATAAATAGCGATTTTGCTTTTTGGTCGATGTACAAGGAGGGAGGTAGAAATTTCAAGGCTACAAAGCGATCCAGCTTAAAATCTCGAGCCTGATATACAATACCCATACTGCCGGCTCCGATCCTTTCACCAATTAAAAAATGTGAGATCGTAAGGCCGATTAACGCGTCTTCATTTATAGGGAGAAGCGATTTTATTGTGCTTTGATTCAAAATCAAATTCTTCCCTTCATCACTCTGAGTTCAATCCGATGCGCAAAAACTCTTCATAGCACCGGCAGAAATAGGTATATTTTTGACAAAGGTCCTTTCTCCCGTCGGTCGATTTCTACTGTTATTCACCTGGTCCGGTTGTGACAATTTTTTTAATCAAGATGGCCAGCGAACTTTCAGTATCAGAGAGGTGAAATTCGTTTCAAGAGACCGCCGATATGGATCGTTTTCCATACAATCGGGCAACCGATCTCGCCGTACTTGGCGTATCGATGCAGGTATATTAACAAATCAATGTTTTAGAAACAAGGAGAAATTGCATACAACGGCAATGCGATGATTGCCGGGAAACGCAACTTGTTGCTGTCAGGAAAACGCGCAGCGGTGTTGCATCAGATTACACTCACACTCCGGCCTGGGTTCAAGACCGTCGCCTCTTTGTCGCAATGCCGGTTTGAACAGCGGGAGCGTGAACTGCGAAGGCAAGGCGACGATCGCAGCGGAGATGCCTCCGGTGCGTAAGCTCGGTTAGGACAATCGTCCAGATCGTTTCAGTGGTTACCCACGGATTCCGCGCGCCCCCAGAGATTCTGGTTGACCAATAAACAAGGCGATAAAAACCGATCGTCGAACCAGTCCTCGATAGCGAAATTTTAAGGCATGGGTCCCAAATCAAAATTCTTTTCCAGATTGATCACTTGAAGGTATAGATTCATCGCAACCAACCATCTCCAATGCTGCAGCAAAGTACTCACCGACGGGGTGGTACGTTTTCAACTGCCCACACCCAGTTCATTTAAGCGCCCTTTGACACATCCACTTCTAATTCATCGCAAACGCGTCAAGGATCCAAATCGCCACAAAACTTTTTA
>CAYLWO010000171.1:0-3110 GCA_964387285.1 uncultured Cytophagia bacterium
TCCGGATTCAACCCCCTCAACTCTTTCGTCACGAACAATCCATCCTTGCGCACCAGCCTGCCGTCAAAATAGATCTCGCCGCCGCCGAACTCAGGCGTCTGAATGCACACCAGATCCCAGTGCACCTGTGAGCGATTGCCGTTAAAAGCATTGTCATAACTGTTGCCCGGCGTAAAATGAAACGAGCCGCGAATTTTCTCATCAAAGAGAATGTCCAGCATGGGCCGGGTGATATAGGGATTCAAGCCCAGGGCAAATTCGCCGATATAGCGGCTGCCTTCGTCCGTGTCCAACACCGTATTGAGCGTTTCTGTTTTATCGGATTTGGCGCGGATGATTTTACCGTTGCGAAATTCCAGGCACACGTTTTCATGCACCACGCCCTGATAAATGGTTTGACTGGTCAAAGTCAATTTGCCGTTCACCGAATCGCGCACCGGCGCGGTGAACACCTCGCCATCCGGCAGATTGTGCGAACCGCTGCATTTAATGGCCGGAATCCCTTTGATGGAAAAAGAGAGATGAGTCCCTGGCCCTACAATGCGCACCTGATCCGTTTTTTGCATGCGCTGAACCAGCGCCGTCATCGCTTTATCGAGTTTGGCATAGTTCAACGTGCAGACATCAAAATAGAATTGCTCAAAAGCCGTTGTGCTCATTTTTGCCGCCTGCGCCATGGCCGGTTGCGGCCAACGCAACACCACCCATCTGGTTTTCGGTACGCGAATATCCAGATGCGTGGGTTTCCACCAATGTTTTTGATAAAGCTGCATGCCCTCGAAGGGCACATCCGCCAGTTCCATGGCGTTCAAATTGCCGCGCAGTCCGACATAAGCCTGCATTTCCGCCATACGGCTCGCTTCCCAGCGACCAACCGATTCCATTGAGGAAACCGTAGCCAGGCTATACAGTTCCCGCAGCACCAGGCTCTGTTTTATGCTGACAAAGGGCACGGCGCCGGCCTTGTGCGCGGCACGCACCATGCTGATGACCATTTCTGCAGGTATGTCGATGGCTTCTATGAGTACTTTATCGCCTTTTTTTAAACGGGTGGAATGTCGGACAATGACTTGTGCGAGTTTGTCAAAACGGGGATCGTTCACGGTGCACCTCTCAATTGGCGTCCAGCCCCTGGCAATGGTCGGAAAAGCTTGCCGGGAGCGTCAATTAATATAATAATTCCAGATCATATTGTCAACATCTGCCGCAGCAGCGGAGACTTCTGTACGCGACTTTCCGCTTGCTATTTTGTCGGTTTATGGCTAATTTTTGCAGGTCTTCGGTTTGACACCGAATGCACGACGGCGTTCATGCCGTTCAAACTCAAATAACACAATAACTGTATCATACGAGGCACAGTTGCTGATGAAGGGGATTATCTGTGCTGGGGTGAAGCAATCCCCTGATACATGTTAAGTGTTGTCAGAAAAAGGAGAATATCCTATGAAAATGGAGTGGATTTTGTTGGGCTGCTGTTTGCCGGCCTTTGCGTTAATGGCTCGCGAGGTGAGCAGCGTCATAACGGATGTCACGATTTACAACAATATGGCGCTCTTGCAGCGTCAGGTCAAGGTCAATTTGGCTGCCGGAGAAAATCTCATCGAGATCGCTCATCTCCCCACCGCCTTGATGGATGAATCCGTGCACATCCGTCTGTCTGATGAAACGCAGGTGCAAATCCAGGACGTCAAGGTTGAGCGCTGGTTTCTGGAAAAGCCCGAAGAGGTGCAGACCAAAAAACTGGAAGAACAGATCGCTGAACTGGATCGCCAGGACAAACAATATGAGAATGAAATCAAAGCGCTGAAGAATCAGGAAAAATTTCTCGTTTCCATCCAGGTGGCTTCGGACGCCAAAACCTCGCAAGAGCTGCTGCAAGGCAAAATGGATGCGACCATCTTGAGCAACACCATGACATTTTTACGGAAAAATTTGACCGAAGTTTACAACAGCGTCTCGGATTTGGAATTCAAGCGCAAAGACCTGGACGGCAAACGGGAAGCATTGAAAAAACAGCTGCAGCAGGTGCAGTCGAGCAAACCCAAAGAAGAAAAAAGCATTCAACTGATTTTGCAGGCGCGGTCCGCTTTGTCTACAGAGGTGTCCATCGCCTATCTGCTGCAGGATGTCTATTGGTCGCCCACCTATGAACTGAGAGCTTTGCCGGCCAAGGATCAGGTGGAGATGGTTTATTCTGCTGAAGTGCATCAGAAAACCGGCGAAGATTGGTCCGGAATCTCCCTGCATCTTTCTACGGCCGCGCCAGCTATTGGCGCGCAGGCGCCAGAGTTGCAGCCGTGGTATTTGAATCTGTACCGGCCGCGTCCAATGCGTGCCATGGCCAAAGCAGCTGAGGCCGCGCCCCAGGCTGTGATGATGGCCGTGGATGAGGCGCAAGCAAGCGCCGGATATGCACCAGCGCCCTCTATCGTGGAAAGCAAGGGCCTGTCCGTCAATTTCAACATCAGCGGCAAGCGTGATCTGCCCAGCGGCGAAGATGCGACCAAGGTGCTGATCCATCGCCGCATTTTTCCGGCCGCGCTTTCATACCTGACCATCCCCAAGTTGGGCACCAACGCTTATCTGAAGGGAACCTTTGAAAACAGCAGTGAATATCCGTTCATTTCCGGAACCGCCCTGACCTATGTAGACGGCGATTACGTCGGCAAGAGCGAACTGCAGAACAAAGCGGTAGGCGAAAAGGTCGAGTTGTCCCTGGGCATCGATCCGAATTTGAAAATCAAACATGAACAGATCAAGCGCTTTGAACGCAACAAGGGCATGATCAGCAAGAAAACAGAAGTGGAATTCCTCTATAAAATCACAATGGAAAATTACCATCCCAAATCGATCCTGTTGCAGGTGGAGGATCAGGCGCCCATCAGTCGCAATGAAGAAATCGAGGTCTCTGATATCAAATTGACCCCGGAACCGGCTGAGTGGAATAAAGAGTCGGGGAAACTCACCTGGAAAACGGAAATTAAATCTAAAGAGAAAAAAGAAATCCTGATCGGTTTTGTCATCAGCTATCCGCGTGAAAGCATTGTCAGCGGGTTGTAATGTTTGCCTGAATTCAAAGGACTGCCGAATGTGATCGGAGCGAACGGATG
>CAYLWO010000171.1:3210-7798 GCA_964387285.1 uncultured Cytophagia bacterium
ATTGCCTACTATATGGAGAAACCAATGTCCATGTCCCGTAAAGAATTCCTACATAACACAGCCAAGACCGCAGCGGTTGCCGGCGCCGTTGCTGCGGCGCCCGAATTACTAGCCGGGCAAAGCAGGAAGCTTTCCAGCGCCGGCTTTAAGGTAACCGTTAAAGCTAAAAAAATGGATCTGCGCCACGCCTGGACCATCGCGCGCAACACCAGCACCTTTAAAGAGTACGCCTTTGTAAAACTGGAAAAGGACGGCTGTACGGGCCTGGGTGAAGCGGCGCATAACGTACGCTACGGCGAAAGTCTCGAATCCACAGTGGCAACGATTGAAAAAGCCATTCCCATTTTAGAAAAATGCGACCCGTGGAAATTTGTCGACGTCAATGCCGCCGTGCAAGCGCTCTGTGAAGGACAAACCGCGGCCAAAGCCGGCATCGATATCGCTCTCATGGATTGGTTGACGAAATGGCTCGGCATTCCACTTTATCGATTCTGGGGACTGGATCCGAAAAAAGCGCCGCAAACCACTTTTTCCATAGGCATTGACACCATGGATATGGTCAGACAAAAAGTGCAGGAAGCGGATCCGTATCCGTTATTGAAAATTAAAATGGGCAAGGATAACGACGAAGAGGTGTTGGCTGCGGTGCGCAGCGTAACAAAGAAAACATTGCGCGTGGACGCCAATGAAGGGTGGAAGGAAAAAGAACTGGCGTTGCGCAAAGTCGAGTGGCTGGCGGCCAACGGCGTGGACCTGGTGGAACAACCCATGCCCGCACACATGCTGGAAGAGACCGCCTGGGTCAAAGAACGGGCCTCCATTCCCATCATTGCCGATGAATCGGTAAAAATGAGTCAGGATATCCCCAAGCTGGCGCAGGCGTTCGACGGCATTAACATCAAAGTGGACAAGGCCGGCGGTTTGCAGGAATCTTTGCGCATGATCTGGATGGCGCGTTCCCTGGGCATGAAAATCATGCTGGGTTGCATGGTCTCCAGTTCCCTGTCCATAACCGCTGCCGCACACCTTTCGCCGTTGACCGATTATCCGGATTTGGACGGCAACCTGTTACTGGCGCACGATCCTTTTCAGGGCGTGCAGGTCAAAGACGGCTGGTTGATCCTGCCTGATAAACCAGGTTTGGGCGTTACCGGCGACTTTTAGCGAGGTTGTCATGTTCGGCACAAAGAAAGAAGAGCAAGCGTTGCAACGCATGGCCGATCATATTGATCGCACCAACCGTTGCTTTTTGGCCGGCAAGAAACTGTTTGCCAGCTATGTGCTGAATGATCATGCCGCTTGCGAAAAACTCTGGCAGGAAGTGCAAAAGCGGGAACATGAGGCCGATATCATCCGGCGTGACGTTTACCTGCTGCTCAGCAAGGGCGCGTTTTTGCCCATCCTGCGCGCGGACCTGCATCGCTTCCTGGATGTATTGGACGAAGTCGCCGGCGTGAGCGAGGACCTTGCGGATAAATTGCTTTGTGAACATCCGGTTCTTCCGGAGATCATCATCCCGGAATTGCAAACCATATTTGCAAAAACGCAGTTGCAAATGGAAACTTTGATGGAGGTGGTAACTCTTTTTCTGCAGAATCATCACTCCCGTCATGCAATCGTGGACGATGCTGTGCAACGTATTTTTCTCAAGGAACATGAAATCGACGAGTTGGAGCACTCGCTCACGCGCACCATTTTCGGCCTGTCTTTGCCGATGGCGGAAAAACTGCATCTGAAACAGACCCTGACGCAATTAGCAGAAATTTCCAATCGCATCGAGGACGTGGCTGATTGTTTGAGCCAGATCATGGTCAAGATGCAGGTATAAAAGTCCATGTTCTGGCCATTGAGCAGCGGCGCATTCATGGGTTGGGCTTTGGGCGCAAACGACGCCGCCAATGTTTTCGGACCCGGCGTGGCCGCCCGTTTGATCAGCTATCGACGAGCGGTCGTATTGATGGCTGTTTTCATCATTTTCGGCGCTGTGGTGGAAGGCGCCAAGTGCATGAGCACGGTCAATGACATAACCAATCTGAATTTAAACTATGCGTTTTTAGCCACGCTGAGTGCCGGATTGGTGATGATGATCATGTCGGTATTGGGTTTGCCGGCATCTTCGTCACAGGCCATCATTGGCGCCTTGCTTTTTCTCGGTTTGGTCGAGGGCCATGCCCGGTGGAATGCCCTGATCAAAATCGCTTTGTCTTGGGTGTTGACGCCCATCAGCGCAGGTTTGATTGGCGTGCTTTTATTTTCTTTGTTGAGCAGAATTCTGCGTCGGCTGTTGACCAGTTTGGTATGGCGAACGCCGGTGTTGAAAAGCGCGGTGGCGCTAGCCGGTTGTTATGGCGCTTATGCCTTGGGCAGCAACAACGTCGCCAATGTCGCCGGCGTTTACGTTGGCGCCGGTCTGTTGACCCCGATGCAGGCTGCGTGGTATGGCGGCGTCGCTATCGCTTTGGGTGTTTTGACATTCGGTCGACGCGTCATGATGACCGTCGGACAGGAGATCGTTCCATTAGACGCCTTTTCCGCATTTGTCGCCATGTTAACCGTTGCGGTTTCTTCGCATTTGTTCACGCAAATCGGCGTGCCGGTGTCCGGCACCCAGGCTATGGTGGGAGCGGTTTTAGGCATCGGCATGCTCAAGGACAGCTCTGCGATAAAAATGAAAACCGTTATGATTATTGTGTTAGGGTGGTTGCTGACGCCGTTGGCCGGTCTAGTCCTGTGTCTGATTTGTTTTAATATGATGAATTTTTTTAACTTTTAAGGATGGGAAACAACTCTATGGACCAGTTGGATCTTTTCTCAGAAGCCGATGCGCATTTGGAAAACGCACACAATGCCTTGTTAAAGGTGGATTTTTCTGCTGCAAAAAAAGAGTTGGAAATCGCCAGGTCTATCAATCCGTTTCTGGGCAATTTGGATGCGACCGCCAATGTGGTGGAGTATTTTTTCAAGTTTCACAAGAAGGCCAAAAACACCGCCGAGGCATTGGGGGCTGTTTTTCTGGATATTCCTGAAGCTGTGCAAAAAAATCGTCTGCTGGTGCGTGAAGCGGAAATGGTGGAACAGGTGATGGCGCAGATGGCGGCAAAACAGGTCAAGGCGACTAAACCGTTTGTGGACAGCGCCAAAAGACTGCACTGGGGCTATTGTTATGCTGTGAATCGCCAGTTCAGTAAAGCGGAAAAAGTTTACAAAGAGACCTTGCAGTCGCCAAAAGAACAACGGGCTGATCTGTGGGGCTATTTCGGCGATTTGTGTCATATGACCGGCGACCAACGCCAGGAAAACAGCGCTTATATACGGAGCTTGTTGCTGGATCCACAGGAATTGGACCTGTTCCGCATTAAATCTTCGGCCGTTCGTCAATTATATCGCCGGCTTTTGGAACAGCACAAAGACGCGGAAGCGCGCAGTATGCTGCTGTTCGAAGGCTGGAGTCAGTCCATTTTTACTTTTATTCAGGCAGGTCGGTCTGCCGAAACTCCCGCCGATGCTTTCCAGGCGATACTGAAAAAGCCGGCGCCTAAGGACAAAGCCGGCAAACTGCACCGTTTTTCGTTGCATTTTTATATCGACCAAATGAACGCCAAGGTGGATGTAAGCAATCGCGAAAAAATGCAGGCTCTGGACAAGCCGTTGTTTCAGCGCTATCTGAAAGAATTAGAGGAACGGGCCCGGTAATCACGGTGTTGCAATAGACATGTCAGTCGAACAATGGATGCGTCATGACAAGAGCGCATCCATTGTTTTTTTATAATCTTGATACGTTAAGCGGAGGCATTCATGAAACAGAATCCCTATCACGGTATTGTGGTTCCCATTATTTCACCGCTCGATGAACGGGAACGCATCGACGAACCACACCTGCGCAAGCTGGTCAGTTTTCTCATCGACGCCGGCGTACACGGTATTTTTGTCAACAGCACCACCGGAGAAGCGGTTTGCCTGCGCGACGCTGAAAAACAACGCGCCTTGGAGATTGTCGTTGACCAGGTGCGACATCGTATTCCGGTTTATGCCGGCGTCAGCGACACCAGCGTGCAACGGGCGCTGGACCAGACCGTGATCGCAGAAAAAATCGGCGCTGATGTGTTGGTGGCGCATCCGCCGTTTTATTACCCGCCAAACGATCAGACCGAATTGTTCGACTATTACGCCACCTTGGCGCGCAGCATTACCAGGCCACTCATGCTCTACAATATTCCGTTTACAACAAAAGCGTTTATCTCGCTGAACACGGTACGACAGCTGATGCAGATCGACAATATCATCGGCATCAAGGACAGTTCCGTCGACTATGTATATTTGATGAACTTGATCGAATTGAAAAAAACTCGTGCGGATTGGTCCATCTTTATCGGCAAAACCCACATGTGGGCGGCAGGCATTCTTTCCGGTGCAGATGGCGGGTTGGACGGCATTTCGAACCTCATCCCGCAACACTGTGTGCGATTGTATGAAGCTGTACGGGCCGGTTCCTCGCACTGTTACAGCCTGCAAGCCGAAATCAATGAAATCTGGCGCGTATATGAATGCAAATCTTTTCTGGCCGGCATCAAAACCGCCCTGTCCATGC
>CAYLWO010000172.1:0-2947 GCA_964387285.1 uncultured Cytophagia bacterium
AAAAGAAAAATGTCGTTCAACCACTTTAAATGGCAGCCTAACAGCATTCATTCTCATGCAACCTGCATGCCAAACACCACAAAATTATTCAGCCTCACTTTTTAACGGAATTTCGATGGTCACGATAGTGCCGATGCCGGCGCGACTGGAAATATCGAGCGACCCATGATACCAGTTGAGGATTTCGCGCGTGATGATCAAGCCCACGCCGGAACCGCCCGCCTTGCCGGACAGCGACGGAGTGAATAGACGCGCCAACTCCTCTTCGGTCATGCCCTTACCGTTGTCCATAATCTCCAGAGTTAGGGATTGCGATGATTTTGCATGTGCCGTTACACGATCTTCGCACGAGGTGGTAATGACAATTTCACCCTCTGCGCCTGTCGCTTCAATAGCATTATGCAGAATATTCTCAATAGCCATCCTCAACAAATCATGACTGGCACGGCAAAGCGGCAGATTCCCGGCCAGATTCAGCCTGATATGAGGCAGCCATTCAAATTGGCCGTACAGATTCTGGACAATGCTTTCAATCAAAGCATCCAGATCACACGGTCTGGGTTTGCGACTCCAGGCATCGAAAAAATTAAGCAGCTTGTGGTTGGCGTTTTTTGCTTCTAAAATTCGGTTCTGCATTTCTTCCAGATGTTCGCCGGCGTCAAGAGGCATATGCACGGCATCGCGACGTAGATGACCGACCAATGAAGAAATGGCTGTAAGCGGATTTTTAAGGTTATGGGAAAGAGCTCTGGCGACACTCATCCAGTTAAACAGACGATCCATCAGCGGTGTCTGAACCTCGCTGAAAAACACAACCCATTTTTTTCTGATGCAAAATCCGGGGACCCGACAAAAATCCAAATTCATGGTGATCGGCTTTTCACCGGCAAATACCATCTCCTTAGCAGAAAGCGTTTTGCTGGTCAGGTACCTGTCGAAAAGCTCCTGAATGCTCTTTGCGGTTTCATCATGGCACAGAGTGAACAAGGACTGCGACACTGGCAGATTCCGAATGCCAAGAAGGTTAGCTAAGGGACCACTGATTTTTGAGACCTGTAACTTTTTATCCATGATCAGCCAGACATCCGTTCGCTTTTCTGTCAAAGAAAAACGAAGCAATTGTCCAGCCAAGGTCAGAATCATGAAAAAGCATAGAGCAAGCAACAGCATGCTCAACGCCGGTAAGATCGCACCCATTCTCCGCATCGTATACGACGGATTTTTCTCAAACCGCACAACTTCGTATCCGGCCATACCGAATTTATTTCCCACCAAAAGCGGCGTTTCTTTCCCGCGTAAGAGGACTCTGGTGTTCCAAAGTTGTGGACGATAGGCCAGGGGCTGCAAATCCGTGTTCAAAACACAGGTGCCGTCGGTGCATTCCAGGATGATTTCTTTTTGACCGTCGCGATCAAGGTCAATCGACTTGGCCAGCACATTGATTTGCATAGGTGGAGTGGACAATCGATTTTTTTTCACCATCCGCAGATTTTGACCAGACGGTGAAAAAGAATAAATAAAGGCCATATTTTCGCTATCGACCAGTAATAAATCGATCATACCGTCATTATCGAAATCATCCATCTGATACGTATGAAATCGGTAATCAAGCGGAGGTGCCAGGGGTTTTAAGGTAGACGTCTTGGAATCATAGAGAAACACCATACTGGGCTGACTCTCGGCAGTTTTCTGGTAGCTGTTCTGCAGCACAATACATTCGGACGAACCATCATGATCTATATCAACAAGGAACGGAACGATGATGGAGCCATTGCTCCCCAATATCCTTGAATACATGCACTCACCCGTATGATCATATACCATAAAGTAAGGTTTATCATCCATGGTTCCGTTGATCGGTTCGCGCAAATTTTCCGGAGTTGAGCAACCGATGATGATTTCCGGCAAGGAATCTCTATCAATATCCGCTGCGCCGATATTGGTAAGCGCCGCTCCCATCTGTGCCTTCCATACTAAGGTTCCGGTGGGATAAGAGAAAACATACAGCCCCCGAGGAGAACATGCATAAAAAGTACAAACGGCAAATATCAATTCCCTCTGGCCGTCAGCATTGATATCGCAAAAAGCTTTCAAATAGCCATGGCAGTCCCAGTTGTCATTTTGGATGCGCGTGAACCGATCTTGCACAACGGCGGGAAATCGGGCAAGGACCTCGTCGTCCAGCGTCCGGATGTCGATAAACGCCGTATCGCCGATGATAGTCCAGGCCGCCAGTTCTTCCGTACCATCTTCATCGGCGTCAAAAAAATTCAAATAATCGGAAATGACCCCTGGGAAATTCCATTGTCGCCTGATTATGCCCTGATGATCGATTTGCTCGACATTCTGCGGCTTTTCTGCAGTATGGGCCAGGGCGTTAAAGGCATTATATATCTCAGAATAGCCGTTATGATCGGCATCGCTGACGCCAAAAGCGGGCCATGGATTTGATTTATCCTGCACAAGATGGTAAGCATATGCATCCGCGCCGTTCAAATCGACCAGAGAACGATAGGAATAAAATGCTACAACGAGAAAAAGTGGAATGACAATGATGAAAAAAATGAAAAGTAAACGATGTAAATGATCCAGCATGGTTTCCTCACATGATATCCACTGACCATCACCGTTGCACAATTTTAATGATAAAACATATCCCAGTCCCCGACATCACCCCGTCAGGGATGTAATGTTTTTTCTGTTGGATAATGCTCACAGATTGGTCATTACGTCTTTGACGGGACATATGGTCCGATACCCTATGTTCTAGAACTATCTCGTCCCTGACGGGACAAGACAGATTCCAAAAGCGAGGCCGATTGTTTACCGGTTACAAACTCGTACAAGATATCAGAACCGGCCGCGGAGCGGCCTAATCTTTCTAATGCATCACGGCAAATAAAACCGGAACTCGCTTCCCCCTTGCGGCCGATTGAACGCTGCAATG
>CAYLWO010000172.1:3047-7423 GCA_964387285.1 uncultured Cytophagia bacterium
CGGCAAATAAAACCGGAACTCGCTTCCCCCTTGCGGCCGATTGAACGCTGCAATGCGTCCGCCATGCCGCTCGACGATGCTTTTGCACACCGCCAGGCCCAAACCTACGCCCGAACTTCTGGTCGTAAAAAAGGGCTCAAAAAGATCGCCTTTATGCTCGGGTAATCCCGGGCCATTATCAAGAACAGACACCCGGGCCAAGAGTTCGCCGCGAAGACGCTCCTTCTGCAATGCAACCTCGATTTGGCCGTTTCCCACAGCGACAGCCTGTTCTGCGTTCAACAACAGATTGTCCAATACCTGGCGAATGCGATCCGCATCACAGGAAACATTCACGGCTTCCTCAGGTGGATGCCAGGTGACCGGAACCTGCGCTTGCCGCCTGTGTAAAGCGTCCTCGATCAGGTGCACCAGATCGCATTCTGCTTTCTTTAAAACCGGTTCGCGCGCATACGATAAAAAATCGTTTACCAGCCGATTCAAGCGCATAACCTCATCGTTGATATAACCAAACAATTCTTCCTGACCATGCTGCTTTTCCCGCAAAACATCCGCCGTGCTCTTGATGATAGCCAGTGGGTTGCGGATTTCGTGCGCCACGGTGGCTGACATTTGTCCCAGGGCGGCTAACCGTTGCGATTGATAGAGTTTGGTCTCGGTGCGGAGAAGGAGTGAAGCGGCGGCAATGAGAAACAGGGTCAATAAGGCCAACACAAGCGCACTGATAACGATACCGATATAAAGCGCCTGGTAGAAATCTTCCATGATCTGCACGAATTCGGCGTCCGCCTCCAACACGAGGATCGCGCTGTTGCCGTATAGGTCCATGACCGCGCCATAACCGTTTTTAAATTGGGCATCACCGACCCCATGCAAGGCAGAGACGGTTATGCGACCTTTTTGCGCCATTTTCATGGCGGCGCTGTCACTTTGCAAATAAGCGCGACTGACCGTATTCTCCAACTCGAGTTGCGAATCCAATACCACACGGTTTTGTGCATCAATGAGATAGGCGGCTTCCAACTGGTGCTCTTCGCGCAAGCGAGATAATTGCATGCGTAACCGTTGTTGATCCGCTGTTGCAGAAAAATCATAATTCTGTCTATCAATGGCCTGCGTGGTCAACCGCAATATGCTCTGCAACCGCGCATCCAGAGAAAGCTCCAGATGACGGCCCATGCGCGTTAAAACATACCACGAACCCAAATTATAGGCCGCGAGGAAGAGAACGATAGCGACCAGCACCAGTGCAACAATCAGTTTGCGGCGTCGCAACAGAGCGGTTGTCACCACGCGCTCACTCACGGTCCGCTCCGAACAATTTCAGCCATTCCTGCAAATCTTCCTGCGAGACCGATTGACGGTACTTTTCCTCATAGGCAGGGGATCGGTACAGGTCAATCAGCTTTTGCTGAAACAGAGCGGTGGTCCAATGCTGGCAGCCGCAGGACTTGACGTATCGGGCAATAGCCAGATCGGAAGTGATCACAATGATATGCCGCGCCGGCTGTTTTTCCTTCTCCACCAAACGCTTGATCACGGCGTCTGCGTTCTCCGGCGGTCTGGAAAAAACAACCTGTACAAAAGCCGGCAGCAGCAGTGATTCCTGCAGCATTTTCTCCCGGCCGTCAAACACCACCACCACCTTTATCTTTTTCAAAGACGCATAACCGGCCAGTTGCCTGATAACCTGGTCTCTTCCCTGAGCCAGATTTTCTTGCCTGCTCTGGCCTTTGCCGGCGAGGAGAACATTGTATCCGTCCACAATCATCTTGGCTTGCGACATGATTCAACAGCTCCCCAGGACAGAACAGACCTGCTCATACACCTCGGACACCGAGATGGCATCCATGCAAACCATCTTTTCGCACAAGTCGTGGTGACACCGGCTGCAATCCACCTGCCGATAAACCAAACGGTGACCCCTGGCAGGGTTATAGGGAAACCAGATATCCGGCTCACCAGGCCCAAAGATGCCGATAGCAGGCGTACCTACAGCAGGCGCCAAATGCAAAGGTCCGCAATCGTTGCTGACAAAAACTTTAAAATTTTTAATAACCGCAGCCAAGGTGCGCAACGGCAACAACTGAAGGGTCTGCGCAGTCAAACCGCTTTTATCCAGCACCTGCCGCACCAGTTTCTCTTCACCGGGACCAATGGTAAAAAAAATTTGCAGGCCGATTTTGCTTAATTGTCGCGCTAATTGAGCAAAGCGATCCGGGAACCATCTTTTCGCCGGCCAGGTGGCGCCGCAGTGAATACCGACAATAGAATTGTCAGGATTGTAGCCATGCGTGCACAGATAGTCCCTCGCCAGTTGGTTTTCTGCATCGGTTACCTGAATCAACGGATCAACAGCGGAAAGCTTAAAACCTAAAGGTTGCAGGTAATTGAGATGAAACTGAATCGCTGACTTTTGTCGGCCATCGTCGCGAATACGATGCGTATAGTACATGCGTCGACCGCGGAAATCGCCGCCGATGCGCATGGCAGCGCCGCTGAGAAAGGTAAGCAAAGCAGACCGTGGGTTGCCGAACAGGTCGATGGCCAGATCCCATTTTCGCCGACGCAGATTACGAACGAGTGTAAAGGGCGCAGAACCTTTTTTACGGTCCAACGCATAAACCGAATCCACCCACGGGTGGGGCTGCAACAATTCATGATATGGCGTCTCGGCCAGATAGCCGATGTGCGCATCAGGACAGGCGAGCCGCAGATGGTGCAATAACGGCGTGGTTAAAATAATATCGCCCATAAAGCGCAACCGGGTGACCAGAATATTTTGCATGGTTTTGTTCACGGCATTCTTCTTCCCCGACAAAGCGATTTCAACGCGTAATACGGCCGTTTTTCATGTTGAACGAAAATCACATCCAGGAATCCCTCGGCCAGCAATTGCTGCAAATGGCTCTCTATCCCGTGAACCGACCAGCCGAAAAGGCGATTGGCGGCTGTTGCATTGCTGACCCATAATAAACGAAAGTATTGTTGTAGAATATTTTGGCGTGCCTGATCCAGCGTGAGTCGTTGGGCGGTTTTGATTTCCTCGTCGAAACGAACGGACGTCAACTCCCACAAAAACGTAAAGGGATCATAAAACTCGGCAATCTTGACGATGTACATTTTCATCTGCAGTTCCGCCATGGCGCGATCGAATTCAGAACGTTTTTTAGGATTGCTCATATTGCTGGACAGTTTCAACTCGGCAGTGACCTGCGGCGAACGCTCGCTCAGAGCCTCCATGATTCGTTTGGCAGCCGGCGACAATCGTCCGGCCTTATACTCTTTGAGAAAAAAATCCACTGACTGATTGCGATCCAGCAAACGAT
Organism: uncultured Cytophagia bacterium; assembly: GCA_964387285.1. Classification (GTDB taxonomy): domain Bacteria; phylum Zhuqueibacterota; class Zhuqueibacteria; order Residuimicrobiales; family Residuimicrobiaceae; genus Anaerohabitans. The sequence continues at coordinate 6,377 of CAYLWO010000172.1, forward strand.
AAAAACAGGGAAAGAATTCCAGGGAAATCATGGTCGGCCGGTTTTTCAAGGCTTTGCCGTAATAAATGGAACGATCAGCCGCCAAATCGTCCTTGGCCTGCCAGACCAGGCCGACATAAGGATCCGAATGCGTGTGTTCCGGATAAACAGGTTTTCTTTCGCCGCACGCCGCATGCCACAGACAAGGCAGTTCTGAATTTTTAGCGGTAAAGGCAAAACAAAAGCCGACGCGATTGACGAATTTGCGCGCCTGGGCCATGGTGCGCACCCGTGTTTGCGGCGTGCGTTGAAACGTCTGGTCGCGCAGGGTTTCGATTTCGTCCCAGGTGATGTTCATGCTGCTCGGATCACCTTATTTCAATAGCGCAACGGCTTGATCGATATTGGCGGCAAACACAACCTGGCCGAATTTGTTGCTCTCATATACAAAATCTCTAAGACTTTTACTGCTTAGATCGGAGAAATTGCCCAGCACCACCAAACGTCTCTGATAATTGGAAACTTTTTGCAGAAATTCACCGGCAACTCGAGTTTTCAGGACAAAAAAATCCGGATTGAGGGCTGCTTTATTGAGAACCAACGTTTGCGTGGGTGCGTTGGCCAAAACATCTAAAAAATCTCTTGTTGTCATCACACTGCCGTCCGGCAGATTACAAAGCGATAGATCCCCATTTTCAGTGTGTACAACGCTAAACTCCATCGTCGCTCCATGTTGAATTCAGTGCCTTCGCTCGATCAGGCTGTTTTTTGGCGACTAGAGTGTAAAAGATTTTGTCATGAAAGTCAAGGTATTTTCATCGACTACTGTAATTTAGAACAGTCCTATTGCAGGTGAATTTATTTCTGATAAATGGGATCGTTCAGTAGAGTTCTGCAGGGTAAAAGTAGGAGGGATTTATATCGCATAATTTGGAAAGATAACCTGTTCAAAAGCATTAATCAGGACAAATATTCACTGACGAAACACGTTCCTGTGATGCCATTCAAGCATCTCAATATCTGGGAAAAATCGCCGCGTCAAAAGACACCCGGAGTGGCCGCAAAAAA
>CAYLWO010000173.1:0-2196 GCA_964387285.1 uncultured Cytophagia bacterium
CCGGTCCGGAATCGCCGCGCTAAGGCGATTGGCCCAAACCTCGAACAACTCACCCAATGTTTTCAACACCACCAGGGCTATTACGCCGGCGGTCGGATTAGGACTTTTAGCCGCAATAACAGGTCCCAGCATAACCAGAAAAAAGAGCAACAACATCCAGCCGCCGCCGGCGAAAACAAGCGGGCGCACGCCACTGCCGCTAAGATAACCGGCAGTCATAACCTCTTGTACGGTGCGCAACAATCGCATCGCTAAAATGCCAATGATGGGCCAGATCGGTATGGAGCCGATTGATTGAAATGCAGTCCGGATGGTGGTAAGTAAATTGTCGCTGGAAGTCTCGCGGCCAAAGATAAGTATGGCAAAGAAACCGAAGAAAAAGATAAACACGAATTCGAAAAACAGTATGGCCCGGGATTTTTTCTTCGGCTGCAGACCATACTTGATCACATCGGTGAAAAAGACCACAACCGCTTCGGCGATAAACAGCACGATGACGATGAAGCTGTCCCAGCCATAATGCACCACGCCATAAATGGGAATCAGATTGGTGAGAATCACCGTCAGGGAGCGCGACAGCAGGGCGCTGGTAGATTGTTGCATCCGTTCAACAGGGTCGATCTCTTTAAGGTCCCTTGTCATCAATACGGTTCCCTGATCGGATTCACTTTTGCTTTAAATTCACCTGGAAGGTTATCACCGCTTTGGTCCAGAAATCACATGTGCCGGACATGTTTTGCACCGGCGCCGATAACGTTATGTTTCGTTTGTTCTGCAATGCATTGATCAGACGCAATTTGCCCACCGAGTTGACGGTTACCTTGTTGTTCCACACGTTCATGACATTGTCCACGCATTCACCCAGGGTAAGAATCTGCGTACTGGCGATCAGGGGATTTGCCGGCGATGCCGGGTCGATGATAGAAAGAGTAAATTTTGCCGAGGCAGAGCGTTCCGCGGTCTCGACATCCCATACCGTAACCTGTATATTGGTCAAATCGGCTGACTCGATTTCCCAATCATTGAAATCATCGTTCCAGTACTCTGCCGGCGTAAAGGTGCGGGTATGCGGGTCATTGCCCGGTGAAATGGTGCGGAAGGTGTGCTCAATGGCAACGGTGATGATGACGGTCGCATGGTCATCCACACCGATGATCTTGCAACTCAAAACCGGCAACAATACGATCAACAAAACGGCCAATATCCATCTATGATTACTATTCATGGCATATCTCCTTTAAGCAAGCGAAAAATTTTTACAGACCCAAACCGACCGTAACCATGGAGCTGATCTGCGGGCCAAGATACACGGCGCCGCCTAGGTGAAAAAGATAAAGGTCCAGGCCGGCGCCCACATGAAAGCGGAACGAGGTTTTACTTGCCAATTCGAATTTTATCTCTTCCGCATCACTGTTGCCCTGATAATTATAAGATACCTTCATCTCCCCGCTCTCAAAATTGGCGCCACCGAACAGCGTGAGGACGCTGAAGGATTTGCTGACCTGCAAACCGAGATTAAGGGTTTTGCATTTCATAATGTCGCCGATATCAAAGGTCTGATAAAAAAAGCCGGCGGAAACCGCAACCGGAAATAACGGCAGGTATTGACTCAGGCTGTGTTGCAGACCATAACCCACGAGCTTGATTTCGCCGATCTCTTCACCGGAATCGCCGGGCAACTGCGCAGAGAAAAACCGCACCCGGGCTATGGTGCCCATGATGGAACCGATCTCAACCTGCGGCACGGCAAAAGGAATAAAATCTCCGGTCAATTGACCATCCTGAAAACGATAGGTGACGGCCGGGCCGGAGACCACCGCACCCTTGGACCCGAAAACCGTAGCTGTTTTTACCGGCGTCTGTGTGTACGGCATGGGCGGCGTGGCCATATATTCGCGATCGTCGTCGCCAATACTGGTACCCATGGCCACCAGATTCAATCGCAACCGCAAGCCCATGCGCGGCAACGAGGCCGAGTTGTAGATCCCCGAATTGAGGTTGTTGGCAAAGGAATCAAACAGGGGTTGCAGATAGCCTTTTCCGGTGTCTCCGGTCATCTCTTCAACCGCATCCTGAACGCCCTGTGCCGGAGCCGTCTGCATCCCGGCCAGCAACAGAGCTGGTACGAGCATCCGTAACAAAGAACGATAGAGTCTTGGATACATGATAGAATTCCTCCCAATTATACATGAAGGA
>CAYLWO010000173.1:2296-6624 GCA_964387285.1 uncultured Cytophagia bacterium
TCAGGTTTTCAAAATCAACAAGTAATTCACATTTTTTCCCGCTGCATCACATATGACAAAAATATAAAGCAATATCCTTTACAAATGTTAAAAAAATTGATATCTTGAGATACTCTAATACCAGTGTACATGGTTTATATCAACTTTTTGATCGTCGCGCTTTTACCGTTCCCGGTCACAGATTGGTAACCATGCCTGGCCTTCCTTTTTGCAGCAGCGTAGCAGGGTACGAAAAGCGAAATGTTAAAGGATGATATATGACATCACGAGAACGCGTCCTGTCAGCCATTCAGCATCGTGAACCGGACCGTGTGCCGGTTGATATCGGCGGCACACCGAGTTCGGGCATATCTGCCGTTGCCTATAGCCGGCTTTTGCAACAACAGGGCCTGACTGGCAACCAGACTCTGATTTACGATGTTGTGCAACAATTGGCCCAGCCGGACGATGCGTTCCTCAACCGCTTTCATATTGATGTCGTGGATATCGGCCGCACGTTTAACCAATCGGCAACGGATTGGTATGAGATCGCTCTGCCTGGTGGTCTGCCCGCACGCTACCCAGGCTGGTTTCGACCGAGCGGCAGCGATGCAGAAGGCTTCCGCGTGTATTCCCGCCTTGGCGAAGAAATTGCCATCATGCTGCCGGGCATGCCGTTTTTCGATCAGACCTGTTTTCCCTTTTTGGATGGTTATCCGGCGCAATGGACCGACCTGAAAAATGCCATGGCCAAGGTGCACTGGGCTGCATTGGCGCACAGTCCCTGGGATCATGCATCTGAAGCGGATTTTTGGCCGAGTTTACGACAAAAAGCGCTGGCTCTGCGCCAACAGACGGATCGTGCGCTGGTCATTGTCTGCGGCTGCAACCTTTTTGAATGGGGAACTTTTTTACGGCGCATCGATAATTTTTTAACGGATTTGCTCCTGGAGCCCTATCAGGTGGAGCGCTTGCTCGATGCTTTGCTGGAAATTCATTTGCAAACAATGGATCGGGTTTGTCAGGCTGTGGGAGATGTAGCAGATGTCATCCGTTTTGGCGATGATCTGGGAACGGACACGGGTCCGTTCATGTCGGCTGAATTATACCGCCGTTATTTCAAGCCGCGGCACAGCCAGTTGTGTCAGTTCGCCAAAAGGCACAGCACGATGCATACGTTGTTGCATTCCTGCGGTTCCATCTATGAATTGTTGCCGGATCTCATCGAGGCCGGTTTTGAAATTATCAATCCGGTACAAACGTCGGCCCGCAACATGGAACCGGAGCGTCTGAAAAAAGAATTTGGCTCTGCTCTTACCTTTTGGGGCGGCGGTTGCGATACGCGCCATATTCTCAATCGCGCTTCGCCGCAACAGGTCAAGGCGCACGTCCGTCAGCGTCTGGAAATTTTCAGTACAGGCGGCGGCTTTGTTTTTACTCCGGTACATAACATTCTCTCGGATGTGCCGCCGCAAAACATCATCGCCATGTTCGAGGCGGTGGAAGAATTTAACAAAACCTAAACTGAACGATTGCTTCTTTGCGAAGGTTAGCCGAATCATACCATGGGATATTTGGCTTTTCATCTCGCGCGATGTAGATAACCTTCGCGTTGTCGAAAGGAATTCTTATGAAAACAACCAAACCGATGATCCTTTTCCTCTTTATGTTCATCTGTTTTACGACCGTAGTGTTGTCGGCGCAGCAGTCAGCAGTTGACAAAAAAATAATCGATACGCATGCACAGTCGCTGGCAAATTGGCAGGCCATGCGTTTTGGTCTGTTTATCCATTGGGGACCGGTCAGCTTGCAGGGCACGGAAATCGGCTGGTCCCGCGCCGGCGAACGGCGTGGTTATAAATACGGTCCCGGCACAGAGGTGGCGGTGGACATTTACGACAACCTGTATAAAACATTTAATCCTACCCTGTTCAACGCCCAAGAGTGGGCGACCATTGCCCTGGAAGCGGGCGTGAAGTATCTGGTGTTCACGAGCCGGCATCATGACGGATTCAGCATGTTTGACACCAAAGCGAGCGATTATAAAATCACCAGCCCCCTGAGTCCTTTTCGCCGCGATGTCGTGGCTGAATTGGCGGCGGCCTGCCATACATCAGAATTGGGGTTCGGCTTATATTATTCACAACCGGACTGGCATCATCCAGATGCCTTTACTCCGGACCGACACGGGCGTTATCTCGAATATCTGCAGACTCAGGTTCGAGAACTGGTCAGCAATTACGGACGTCTCGACATCCTTTGGTTTGATGGTCTGGATAGAACAGCGGCTGATTTTAACGCGGTCGAGTTGAACAAATTGGCGCGCCGGATGCAACCCAACCTGATCATTAACAATCGCAATGGACTGATCGAAGATTTTGATACGCCGGAACAGACTATTGGAAAATTCCAGATGGAACGCCCCTGGGAGAGCTGCATCACCATTTGCCGGCAGTGGGCGTGGAAACCGAATGATCAGTTGAAAACGCTTGCAGAATGCCTGCGCACGTTAATCTATTGTGCCGGCGGCGACGGCAATTTATTACTCAACGTCGGGCCCATGCCGGACGGCCGCATCGAACCCCGGCAGGTGGAACGATTGCGAGAGATGGGCAGTTGGTTAAAAAAATACGGTCAAGGTATCTATGGTACGCGCGGTGGGCCTTATAAACCTGGCAGCTGGGGCGCAGCGACCAGAAAGGGAAATACCGTTTATCTGTTTATTGTGCAATGGCCGCAACAGGGACCACTTGTGCTACCCGCGTTGCCAGGTAAAATTGTTGATGCGCAGGTTTTAACCGGAGGCAAGGTTAAAGTCCGAACCAAGGCCAGGACTCTGCAGCTTGATATCGCCAAAAAGGATCAGCAGGAAATAGCCACTGTTATCAAGCTGGAACTGGCTGACAATGCACTCGTGATCACACCTTGTGAGGTGAATGAGATCAAATGATCCTGGAAATGAATTAAACAGGCTACTGCGTTGTAATATTTTTTCCTAAATTGAGCGATATGCGCTCTAAAAACAACCTTGCGAAGGTTTGAAACCTTCGCAAGGATAATGCCATCGCTCAATTCAGGTTTTATCAAGGTATGGCCGATGAAATATTAGGGAAGGCATATGGTATGAATCTACTTGAACAATTGCGCAGGCGGACAAGTTCATAGCTGCTCTGCAGGAAGAATAAACGCTGCCGGCTCAACTTTACCGGCAGCGCTCACGTTCATCCATGCACTTGCTTTTTAGACCATCCTGATAATCACATCCCGCCCCATGATGGGAATAAAGACCCATTATTTGGCATACTCTACCGTCAAAGCCGGAACATCCTTGCGTACGGCTTTGACCTCCCAGAAAAATTTCTGTTCTGCCCCGCCTCCGGGAGCGGTTTTGACGATAAATTTGCCATTTTGAACCTCGCCGTCAACATAGAGCGGCGACCAGCCTTTCTCGCAAGTGAGTTGCACCGTTCGATTTTCCGTGCGAGTCAATGCTTCAAAATAATCAGGCAATACAATCTCTACGGCCCCATCATGCAACCGGGCTGTTCCGCGATAATAAACGCCGGCTTCCGGTCCTTCCAGACAGCTGTGCACCAATCTTTTATCGGCATCACCATATCTGGGATCCGCAATATCGAAATTTTTGGTGCCGCTGGCGGTCAGGTTGCCGTTGATGGTTACGTTGCCGCCGAAGGTTGATGCGCCGCCGGTGGTAATGCCGCCGTGATCAATGGAAAGGTGACCGTCTTGATGAAAAATAAACCAGCTTTGGGTTGCATCGGCATGTTGGGCAACAATGCAGTACGGATCAGCTTCACCGAGCCGATCATGATCATTATAAAGATGCCACTTGACGGCGCCGCCATAATAAAGCCGTGTTCCGGTATCGCCATTTTCCGGAGCATTGGCATCCATATAGATAAAATTATCCGGCCAGCCGTGCGAGACGATATGAATGGCTGCTTGCGGATTAGTGGTGCCGATGCCGATGCTCGCGTCCTGCTCTAAAAGAAAATTCATTACGCGACTCGAATTCGTATTGGTCAACATGAAATTGGCGGTCGAAGTTGAATTGGTCTGCAGGGCAAGATAGCCATTGACAGTGCTGAACTGTCCGAGATCAAAATCATAATAAGGCACGGCTACCCCCGTATCCCGCAATCGTAAAGCAACGGAAGCTGTTTTGCTGATCTCTAATCCGACCCCTGGCGTGGATGTGCCGACGCCCAAACGCGCATTGCTGTTATCCCAAAAAAGCGCCGAGTTGGATGTAATGGTGTTGGCATCCTGCCAGAAAGCGACCCGCGTTGCCGCGCCGCTGCCGTCGATCCAGGTCGGCAGGGTCACGG
>CAYLWO010000174.1:0-2420 GCA_964387285.1 uncultured Cytophagia bacterium
TGCACCGGCAGCGGCGGCATTTTAATAGGTTATAATACAATTTTCGCCAGTACGGAAAACGGCATTCTGGCAAAGAACTGTACCGGCAGTGGCAGCCTGCAAATGTGCTATAATACAATCTCTGCCAGCGGCACGGGTATCTCGATTGATACGGGCAAATTACTGGATATTTTCCAAAATACAATTGGACCGGATAATGACGCCGGCATCCAGGTGTTGTCATCCACTCCGCCAGGCGGCAAACAAAACAGGATTTATGCCAATATCGTCGAGAACAATTTGAGTCATGGCCTGGTGATTGATCAATCCGCGCGACTGATTATTGGCGGCGAAGAGGCGGACAAAAATCAAATCAGAGCCAACGCGGGCGACGGCATTCACCTGGTTGCCTGCGTGCCGCCGGATAAGAATCCGGCCCTGATCGTCGCCAACAATGAAATCGGACCGGATAACGCACACGGTATTTATCAGGAAGACAGCAAGTCGGTTGAAATTCGCAGCAACAAAATTCAGGGCAACCTTAAAGACGGCATCTCCATCCTGCGAAGCGCCAGTAATATTATTCTGGCCAACAAGCCCATTCAAAACAACAAACAAAACGGCATCTATCTGAACGCATCGCATCAGAACAAAATCGGCGGCAACGAAATACGGGAGAACAGTCAACATGGCATATCGCTGGTGGAAGCCAACAAAAATGAGATCCCGCCAAAAGCGAAAAACTCGCCGGTGCTGAAAAGCGCTGTTATGGAACTGGACGGCGCAGCAAACGACGCGATCGAAGACTGTAATGTAATCAACAAAAACGGCGGACACGGCATCAGGGTTTATCGGTCCTATGAAAACAAATTTTACTGCAACACCATTTTCCAAAACAAGGGCAACGGCATACAAATCAGTAAGAGCATGGAGAACCAGATCAGCGGCGAGCTGGACGTGCTGGAAAATGGCGGCGCCGGCATTGCCATGGATACCTCAGCGTACAACAGCATCGCTGCCAAGGCCTTTAATGTGAACTCGAAGGAATGGTCGCCCAAGATTCGCATCAAGAGCAATTTAGGGGGGAGCGGCATACGTTTTCGTTATGCCAACAACAACCAAATCATGGGAATAAAAAGCTGCTTTAACGGCGTCGGCGTGCTGCTGGATCACTCCAATGCGAATTATTTTGCGGAAGATATCATTACTCCCAACAGAATCGGCGTCAAGGAAATTTGTTCCAGCGGCAATAATTACGGCGTAGCCATTCTGTTCGGCAACGCCATTTTGACCGACTTGGTAGGGTGTTCGCAACCCTTTGCCAAATTCACGGGTTGTATATTAACCGATGCGGAACAGGGCGTCGTCTGCAGCAACGGCGCATGGCCGATCATTGAAAAATGCAATTTTGCCAATATCAGCGGCTATGCGATTGACAACCAAAATTCCGATTTGCTCGCTCTGGCTGCAGGCAACTGGTGGGGCGATGCTTCCGGGCCGGGCGGCGACGCCTCTGGCAGCGGCGTAAAAATTCACGGCCAGGTCAATTTCAGCAACTGGCGGACAGCGCCGGTGTCGCTGGTTGTGTATGGCCGTGATACCACTTTTGCCAGGATCGGCCAGAATGATTCTTTACATCTGATTTTCAAAGATTGGCGAAATACCAGCGAAAAAATTGATGTGACCATGACGGACGATCTGGGCTGGTTCACTGCTTATCGTCATTTCACTCTTGCGTTACATGACAGCGCCGGCGTTGATACGAGTCTGGTTTACTCCGTTTTGCCGAATGTAGCGTCCGGCACAATCAACAAGGTCAAGGTGGCGGCTGTTTCGCAAAACGATCTACAAGTGAGCGACAGCGATTCTTTTTATGTCATGGTCTATGACGCCAAGACGGCTGCGGTTAGCGTCATGCCGGCCGCCACTTTGCTGCGCTGCGGCATGCAGCGGCATTTCACCGCCGTCTGCACGGATTCTCTCGGTCATTTCGTCGATGCTCAAGTGCGCTGGCAGACCAATGGCGGCGTTATCGATGCAGACGGTCTTTTCACCGCCGGCAACACGGCCGGCGATTTCTGGATTGAAGCTAAAGAATTGGTGAGCGGTCTATCGGAACATGCTCTTGTGAGAATCCATCCGCAATTGACGCGAATGACCATTACACCGGATACAGTACTAATCAAACCGAACAGCCGATGTTATTTTTCGGTACACGGTTACGACGCAGCCGGCGGTGAAACCGCAGTGTTGGCCAGGTGGACCGCCACCGGCGGCGCCATCGAAGCTTCCGGTTTTTATACAGCCGGCAACGATTCAGGCTATTATCACGTGACGGTTGAGGATACGTTGAGCCACCTGACCTGCTCAGCCAGAGTGCGCATATCAGCAACGGTTTCTGTGCAAGACCGATTGTCTCCAGGTTTGCCGACTGAATTTGC
>CAYLWO010000174.1:2520-6448 GCA_964387285.1 uncultured Cytophagia bacterium
TACTCGCCATAGTGATAGGCATAACTCAGCCGCATCATGACGCCGGCCACTTCAGCGCAGTGGCCGATGAAACAGCGATCACCCACTGAAGTACCCTCTTCGATCTGGCTGTAGCGCCGCACCGTGCAGTGGTCGCCGATAACCACGTCTTTTTCTACAATGGCGCCCTGGACCACAGAGGTGTTATCGCCAATCCACACATTGCCTTCCATGATCACAGCGTCGCCGATCTCGCTGTTTTCGCCGATGACCACATGGCCTTTAATCACTGCGCGTTCAGAGATGCGTGCATTTTTTGCAATGCTGTTTTGCTGCAGGTTCTGACTGATATATTTCACCCAACCATAATTGGCGGCCAAGAGATGCCATGGCTTGTCCAGATCATAAAATAATTGCGCAGGCACAGCTGCGATCTCTACGTTTTTCTCTATGGCCGTTTGCAGAGCGTCTTCGATCATGTTTTCGTCCGGCGGCATCATCCCGACCTGAATGGCGGCAAAGCGTCCGGAGCTCTGTTTCAAATATGGTAAAAACTTGACATTCAGCGCATATACGCCGCATAAGCGATGCGTAACGCTGTCGCGCGGATGCCCCAACACATAGGAAATTTTTTCACCGTCAACCTGGGCACAAAGCCATTCATTGGGTTTTTCTTCCTGTAAACTCTGCACCAGCGCGCTGGCAATGGCCTTTTTCTCCTTATGTGTCTTAATCAAAGTCTCGATTTCATTTTTGCTGAACAATACATCTCCATAGCATACCAGCACGTCGGCATCTTCTAGCGAAGCCCAGGCGGTCACCAGCGCGGTCGCGGTTCCTGCGCAGGCAGAACACGGTATGGTTTTGATTCTCTCCTGATTGGCTATCAAACTGATGATTTGCTCTTTGCGATAATCCACCGCGATCAAAATATTTTCAATGCCTGCCTGATGCAGGGCGTCGATCTGCCAGGAGAGCAGGGGTCGGTTGGCGACGGGCAGGAGCGCTTTATTGCGCGTGACGCTGTAAGGCCACATTTTTTTGCCTGCACCGGCCGCAAGAATAATGGCTGTTTTCATTTTGACCTCTTGTATAGAGTGAGCAAGGCTTGAATAAAAATGGTTTTGATCCTGACTCCCTGTCGCTTGCCGCTGACCGCGTCAACAGCATCAAGGTCGAGGGCGTTTCTACGTTTAAAATAACCCAGCCAGAAGGGATAATAGAATTGTCTCTCAGGAATCAGGGAAAGCAGACGTTGGTTCTTTTGCACCCGCCAGCCATGATAAAATAAATTGCGGCGCAAGCCCTCCCACCCTGCGCTTTGCGCCTGGTCCCAGGATAACGTCGGCGGAACCGAATCGAGCGATAGGGGCGGATTCGGTTCCCAATCGAATTTTTTTAAATAGACCACATCACCCTGAACAGCATCGATGCTGACGAGTTCTGTGCGTACTTGCCTTTTGTGGTCGACGAATTGTGACTGAAACAGGTAAAAGGGAAGATAATAGAGTTCGACTTTGAGCAAATCGCGCCGTCGGGCCAGGGGTCGGTTTGGCATGGATAAAAGTTGGGCAGCAGTGTCTGCGCTGATCACGGGTTTGGCATACGCGCAGGATGGATCCATGCTTCAAGACCTTTTTTTCAGATTGCGCCAGCGCAACCAGGCCATGAGGCTGCACAGCATCATGACGGCGCCGCTCAATAAATTGGTAACCTGGCCGCGAAAGGTAGCAGTCAGGAACGCAGCCATGCACACCGCCACGCCGAATACGACCAGAAACACGGCAATAGCCAGCAGCGCGTCCCGCTCATGGGAGCGGGCTTGTTCATCTTTTTCCTGCAGGTTTTGCTCTCCGATGTTTTTAGAAATAGACATATATGGCCACCTGTACAGCCACAAGAAACAGCGTCCAATATTTTAAATTTCGCCATGGGCGCCTATCCGGAGCGCCAAGAAAAATATATTCTTTTTTCAATAACAGTGTAAAAACCAAAGGAGCAATGAACGCCAGAATAACAAAAAGTCGCGCCCAGCTCAACGGTACATCGGCAAGCCAATCAAAGTTCAACACCGCAGCACCTCGTTTTAGGTTTAACCAACCCCGGAGCCGCTGTTTTAGCGACTCCAAGTGTTCTACAAGAGATCAAGATTTCTTTATTCGCGCCTGCAGCGCCTCCTGGATTTCCTTGTCTGACAGCACTTGTCCGTAGACCAATCCGCGGATTTTGTCCATCGGTTCCGGTTTTGTCGCCAGACTGGTAACGGTTGTCAGAATGATGCCGCCGAGAAAACTCCACCAGGAAATATACAGAAACGGATCTTCAATCGTAAACAGCGAACTCTTGAATGCGTACATCAGGGCCGATAAGCAGAGGCCGCCCACCAGACCAACCAGACCGCCCCACTGTGTGGTGCGCTGCCAGAAAATGCCGAGCACGAGCACGGCCAGGGTCGGACCTTGAATAAACGAGAGCAACGTTTGGATGTAAACATACATGCCGGGAAATTTTGCCGTGAGCGGCGCGGTGATCACGGCCATGACCATGATAAAGGCGGTAAAGATTCGACCCATGATCAGATAATGAGTGTCGTTGCCTTTTTTATAGATATACTTTTCATAAATATCCTTGGTCCAGATGGTGGCGACGGAGTTCAAACCTGAGGCGATATTGGCCATCAAGCCGGAATAGAATCCGGAAAAGATCAGACCGGTCAAACCAGGGGGCAACAGTTTTTTGATCAAGGCCGGAAAAACGCGATCGCCGTCTGCCATGTTGGGAAAAATGGCCAATGCGATCAAGCCGGGGAACACCACCAACACCGGAATGAACATTTTTATAAACGCGCCGAACAACACGCCGGCCTTGGCTGTCCATTCGTCCCGGCTGCCCAGACTGCGTTGCACAATGGCCTGATTGGCGATAAAGTAGGCCGGTGCTAAAACCAGAGCCAGGCCAAAGAGAATGCCGGTCCAGGGATAAGGCGTGCCTGCTTTGGGAGAGACGATCAATGAGAGATGATCCGCATATTGGGGTCCCAGGGACATGATCTTGGCAGTCATGGAGCTCCAGCCGCCCAATTCCCAAAAGCCGAGGAACAATATGGCGGCAGCGCCGATAAACATGATGATGAGCTGAACGACGTCGGTGATCACCACAGCCGACAGACCGCCGGAAACGGTGTAAATGCCGACGATGATCGCCGTAATAAGAATAGAAGCGGTGGTGCTCCAACCCATCAATTCGCTGAGAAAAACGGCGCCAGCCCACAAGGTGACGCCCAGGCTGAAAGCCATAAAGATCAACCAAATTCCGGCGTTGACCGCGCGCACCCCATCGTTATATCGTCGACCCAAATATTCCGGGATGGTGAAAACACCGGCGCGCCAGTAATAGGGGATAAAAACGATGGCAGCAAGAATCATGGCCGGTACAGAACCGATCCAGTCGAAATTGCCGACTACGATGCCGTAGCGATAGGCCTGGCCGGTTAAACCGACAAAGTCCACCGCGCCGATATCCGTGGCGACAATGGACATGCCAATAGCCCAGAATGGCAGCATTTTACCGGCTAGAAAAAGATCCTCGGATGTTTTGACATGCTTGGTAAAATATAAACCGAGAAAGAGAATGCCGCCAAAATACAAAAAGAGGATAAAATAATCGATTCCAGCCAGAGTCATGACGCCTCATCCATTGCTAATTCGAGCGAACAGATCGGGGAAGCAGGTTATTTTACAATGCTTGGCGGTAAAATAGCCAATCAGGATTTGAAAATCAAGTACAATTAAAGTAATTTTTCTGCGCGTATCTTTGCGAAGGTTTACAACCTTCGCAAGGGGTAAAACAAAATTGGGCAACCTGGAACCAAATCAAGCTGTCTAAAAGTTTTTTTCGCGGAGCGACGTTTGATCGGTTCAACAACTCTTCAAACGGATTGATTCGGATT
>CAYLWO010000175.1:0-6424 GCA_964387285.1 uncultured Cytophagia bacterium
TCAATCCATTCGTGCACTGTCAATTTTTCATTCATAGGACCCTCTTGTTTTGCACAAGTTCTTTCAGACTGGCGCTTGGTCGAAAACATGCGGTCAATTTGGGCGGCAGCACGATATGGTATCCCATCAAGGCGTTAAACGTTTTGCGTTCAGATCGTCTGCGCACACAAAATGTGCCAAGCTGAGGGATGGTCAAAGACTTTTGCTTTCCCAGGGTCAGTCGTAATATCTCGGTAACATGGCGCAAAAGCTCTTTGGTCTCAACTTGCGAATGCTGTAACTCTTCAGCTAAGGTGCTCTGGATTTCTTGACTGTTCATGGCAGCCTCGAGAAAAGGATCTTTGGTGGTGCCGAATTTTGTCTGTGCCGATTTGACAGGAAAATAGAATAGAGCTGATATCGACGATACTTATAAAGCAAATACAATGCCGTAAGTAAAAGGAGGGAATTTTTTATTATGTAGATAAAAATTAATGAGATAACTGTTAGGGGCTTTTTCAAATAGGCAAAAATATGGTGTTTTCACCAACTTTACTACGTCAAATAACCAGGTTATGAATTTTATTCAACGTGTCCTCTGTTTTTCTTCGTGAATTCCTTCGAAAGAAATATCCGCGTTCGCCATTCCTGATGGATTACCCTGCCTGTCCGGCGCGCAACACATCGGCAAACACGCCGGCCGCCGTGACCTCGGCGCCGGCGCCGGGACCGCGCACAATCAACGGACGCTCTTTATAGCGCGTGGTCGTGAATGAAACCACATTATCGCTGCCGGATAAAAAATAAAACGGATGGTTCATGTCCACGGCCTGCAACATGACCCGCGCGCGGTTATTCTGCAGGATGGCCATATAGCGCAGCGCTTTGCCCTGACCGGCTGCTTTGCTGCGTTTGGCTTCCATCTCTGCGTCAAAGTCAGCCAGGGTATGCAAAAAGGTTTCTACGCTTTTGACATGACGGCAAGGTTCCGGCAGCAGATCTTCCAATTCAATTTCGGACAACTCCATTTGCAATCCGGCCTCTCGGGCCAGAATGAGAATTTTTCGCGCCACATCCAGACCGCTGAGATCATGACGCGGGTCCGGTTCAGTCAAACCCTGATTGCGCGCCTCGGCCACCACCTGACTGAATGGCGCTGCACCTGTAAAGGTGTTAAAGATGTAACTCAACGTGCCCGAGAGCACCGCCTCGATGCGGATGATTTTGTCGCCGCTGGCAATCAGATCGTTGAGCGTGTTGATGATGGGCAAACCGGCGCCGACATTGGTTTCATAATAAAAATGCGAACCGCGGCCGATGGTGGCGTTGTGCAGTTTTTCATATTGCTCCATGGAACCGGAATTGGCGCGTTTGTTGGGCGTGACCACCGACACGTTGGATTGCAGAATGCGCACGTATTCCTGCACCGGCTCGTCGCCGGCCGTGCAATCGAGAAAAATGCTGTTGGGCAAATTGAGCGCCAGCATCCGATCCACAAAAGCGCCCAGCCTGGTGGGTTCGCCGCTCTCCTCCAGATGCGTGGACCACCTTTCCAGGGAGATGCCTTTTTCGTCAAACGCCATATGGTCGATATTGGCAATGCCGATCAGTTTTATGTCTACGCGCCGTTGTTTGCGCAAGAACGGCAGGTTTTCTTTCAGCTGGCGCAACAACGTGGAACCGATCAGTCCGCTGCCGGCGAGAAAGAGATGCAACGTTTTTCCGGCAGAAAGGAAAAACGCCTCATGCACGGCATTTAACGCTTTGCCTTCATCGGCCTGGTCGATCACGATCGAGATGTTGAGTTCCGAAGATCCCTGAGCAATGGCTACCACATTGACGCCGTTCACGCCCAAGGCCTGGAACAGCCGGCCCGACAGACCGGCCGCATGATGCATC
The DNA here is from genome assembly GCA_964387285.1 of uncultured Cytophagia bacterium. GTDB lineage: Bacteria > Zhuqueibacterota > Zhuqueibacteria > Residuimicrobiales > Residuimicrobiaceae > Anaerohabitans. The sequence goes on from CAYLWO010000175.1 coordinate 1,879, forward strand.
TTTTCTCCAACCGCAGCCAAAATGGACAAGCCGTTTTTAATCACCACCGGGTCAATGCGTCCAACCTGCAGTTCCAGTTCAAATTCCTTTTCGATGATTTGTTTGGCGCTGTCGGCATGTTTGGGCAACACCGCAAAACAGATGGAATGCTCTGATGAGGCCTGCGTGATTAAAATGATGTTGATGCCATGCCGCGCCAGCACCGCGAACAACCGGCCGGCGATGCCGGAAACGCCCACCATGCCACTGCCTTCAATGCGCAACAGGGCCATATCGCTGATGGATGAAATGCCCTTGATCAAAAACGGTCCGGCTGCTGATTCCGCGCTGATCACTGTGCCGGGGAAGGATGGATTGAATGTGTTCTTGATGCGAATCGGAATTTTACGCTTCATGGCCGGCTGCATGGTCGGCGGATGAATCACCTTGGCGCCAAAGTGCGACAACTCCATGGCTTCTTCATAGGAGATCTGTTCCAGCGGAAACGCCTTTTTCACTTTGGTGGGATTGGCCGTCATCACCCCGTCGACATCGGTCCAGATTTCAATCTCTTGCACCTGCAATGCGGCGCCGAGAATGGCAGCGGTATAGTCGGAACCGCCGCGTCCCAGGGTGGTGGTTTCATTTTTCAGAGTCGAGCCGATAAAACCGGTGACCACCTGCAGACCTTCGCAGGAATTGAAATGTTCCTGTATGAGTTGGTCCGTTTCGGCAAAAAGCACGGCAGCGCTGCCGAAATGTTCATCGGTCTTGATGATGCGGCGACTGTCCAGAAAAGCAGCTTCCAGGCCTGCTTGTTTCGCCGCCTGCGCGATGGTCCGGCATGCCAGACGCTCACCAAAACTCAAGATGAAATCCAGGCTGCGCAGGGTCAGTTCCTGAACCCAAAAAACTCCCTGCAACACCTCGCGCAACAGATGCAGTTCTTCTTCCAGAGGATGCTCTTTTTTACCGTCAGCGCCAAGCAACGATTTCCATGCTGCCAGGTGCCGCTCTTCCACTTTTACGAGCTGATCCGAATACGCGCGGTCGTGACGGGCTGCGGTTTGCGCCATCTGGATCAGCGCATCGGTCACGCCGCTATAGGCGGAAAAAACTGCGGCCACGGAACCATGGCGTTCCTCCGCCGCTCTGATCAGTTCGAGAACGTTGCGGATACGGTCTGCGGTGGCGACGGACGAACCGCCGAATTTCATGATATGACGAACCGGTTCTGTCTTTTTATTTCTGGTCATATGATTCCTGTGCTGATGATACTCTGTATTTTTTACATGTTCACGCCTTAAAAAAATAACCTTGCGAAGGTATGCAACCTTGGCAAGGTTGTACGCTATAAATAGATCGTGCTAAAGGTTGCGGGTGTTCAGATCAATAAACGCAAGCAGCGGCAAAGCCGACGTTGCTGGTGCCGTATTTGATATACATAAAGCCGCTCTCGCCCCAACTGGGTCCCCAACTGTTTTTTAAAATCCATGCGCCCTTGCTGTCGTCCCAACCTACCAGCATGATGGCGTGGTTCACGTCTGTGGATTCCGAGCAATCGAGCCAGCCCATGCTCGGCAACTCATCCTTATCAAACACGCCGCCTGTGTAGGCCTGAAACGCATCCCCCACATACACGGCCGCAGCGACCGGGCCGTAATCGTGGATGGCCTGTTTAATTTTTTCCTGATCCGGCAGTTTGTCCTCGCCATCGACATAAGCCCAGCCGTTCACTTTGAACGGGAAAGCATAGGGACCGCCGCAAACCGCGTCGCTCTCGGTGTACGGAAAAGCGCTTTCCAGCACAGCGCCCGGATCCATGAGCATGTCAAAAACCCACCAGCCGCCGCCGCAGCCATAGCCCAGGGTGTTGCATGATACCAGGTGTTGTTCCGACAAATCCACGACCGTGTCGGATTTAATGGCCAACATGGATTCTGTGGCGCCGATTGAGCCAAAGGCCCAACAACTGCCGCAGCCGCCCTGATCCTTAACCGGCGTCACACCGTTCATCGTGCGCCAGTCCCATTTGGCCGGCAGTCCGGCGGCTGTCAAGGATTTGGTTTTGAGTGCGACCGGTTTCAATTTGAGCAGGTTTTTTTCTCCTGCTTTTTTCCACCAATCCTTGGCTTTAACCTCGCGCAGACCGCATAACTGGTTCAGCGAATATTTAAGCGCCGGATTATAGCCTACCTTGAAATTCAGTTTCTCTTTATCAATGGTCTGACGCAATTGCCCCAACAGAATGCGAACCTCTGCCGGCGCTTTGGTTTCGTCCAAGAGTTGACCGAAAGAGCATGCCCAGCAAAACAACAGGCAACAAAAAATGCGTAATGTCTGTGTAAGCATACATCCTCCTTGACAATGAAGCGGAATGAGTTGGATTGCACCATGCAATCATCGATCATTCGCTTATTTGATTACAACAATGGTCACGCGAAAACGTTCCACGTCCGGCGCGGCGCGTTCCCAGGGCCGTTGATAAACCATGTCCAGATCCGTCGTACCGGTGTTGATGGCTTTGAATTTGAACATCTGCTTGCCCGGGGCGCCCACAATGCGATCATTGGCGTTGGCAAGGAACTCTTCTTTTTTAAATTTTATCCTGGTGCTGTCGTAGGATACAATTTTCCAGCTGAAACCCGTTGTGGGGTTCGCATCGAGCAGCACCTGAAAATCAGAGTTCCGGGCGATGCGGATTTTCCCCTGATTCTGTTCCTTGGTCACCACTACCAGTTTGCCCGCCGAGTTCAACATGCCCAGGAGTAACAGGGGGATGGCAAAAATATGAAAAGGATGCATAGCCGTACTCCTCCTTTTTGTGTGGGATAATTTGATCTCTTGTTTTGAATCTCTCCGTTCGATGCGATGGCGATGGCGTATGTTGCGGCTAAAAGGATGATTCGTCTAAAGTTAATCAAGTCCGAAGCTAAAATCAAGGATATATTCAAAACGATTTTCGACGCAAACGCCGGTAAAAACCAATTCCGATTGCGGCCGGCCCGTTCAGCGGTCAATATTTTGCTTGTTTGATTCAGGACAAGTTGTTATAATAACATCAGACGAATAGGAAAATAAAGGGACCATTATGTTTGATCGTCTCAAAATCGCAGCAGCCAAATCTGCGCTTAACAAATTTCTCGAAGGCATCGGCGAGGTGCAGGAACTGGCTATCGACAAGAGCGCGAAAACCATTTCTGCACACGTGGTTCTCAGGGGCGAAGCGTTGCCGTTGCGCATTAAAATTCTCAACTATCGCCTGGAGGCAGAGGGCATTGTCCTTACGCAGTTCGTCTGTGACCGGGAATGGCTGGAAACGAGTCTGAATCGGTTTCTGGCCGGCAAGGAGATCCGGCTTGCGGAAAATATTCGTAAAGCCATGAACATGATCATGTGACCAGCCACCAACCATCATTCAGGATAAAACCATGACAAAAGTAAGACGTGTCGGCGTGCTGACCGGCGGCGGTGATTGTCCCGGATTGAACGCCGTTATTCGCGCGGTTGTTAAATCTTTATGTCTGAAATACAGCACAGAGGTGATCGGATTCGAAGACGGTTTTGAAGGATTGATCCAAAATCGTTATCGTCCCCTGAGCTATGACGACGCCTCCGGAATCCTGCAAATCGGCGGCACGATTCTCGGCACCTCCAACAAAGCCAATCCATTCGCCAACGCCGTCATGCGCGACGGGCAATGGGTGAAAGAGGATGTGTCCGCCCAGACCCTGGAAAACATTGCGAAAAACAGGGTTGACGCCCTGGTGTGCATTGGCGGTGACGGCACCATGACCATTTCCCGGAAAATGATAGAACGCGGCGTACCCATCGTGGGCGTGCCCAAGACCATTGACAACGATTTATTCGGTACGGACGTGACCTTTGGCTTTGACACCGCCATGACCACTGCTGCGCAGGCCATTGATTACATCCACACCACGGCGCAATCGCACCATCGCATCATGCTGGTGGAGATCATGGGCCGGTATGCGGGATGGCTGACGCTGGCAGCCGGCATTGCCGGCGGCGCCGACATCATTCTCATTCCTGAAATCGAATACAGTCTGGATGCCATTTTGGCCAAGGTGCAAGAGCGTCGTGAACACGGCCGTAATTTCAGCATCATCGCCGTGTCAGAGGGCGCCAAACCGAAAGGCGGACAGATGTCGGTGAGTCGCGTTGTCGCGGACAGTCCTGATTCCATCCGTCTCGGCGGCATTGCCTTGAAACTGGGCGCAGAGATTGAAGACCGCACCGGTTTGGAAACCAGAGCCACGGTGTTGGGACATTTGCAGCGCGGCGGCTCGCCCACGGCCAACGATCGAGTGCTGGCTACGCGTTTTGGCGTAGCAGCTGCAGAAGCCGTTGCCACGGGTCATTTCAATCAAATGGTGGCGTTGCGCGGCGCTGACATTGTCACCGTGCCTATTGCAGAGGTAGGCGGGAGAACGCGCACCGTGCCCCTGGATCATCCCCTGCTGGAAGTGGCGCGGTCTGTGGGCACCAGTCTGGGCTGTTGATCTTGTTGAGCATCTGGCAGGAACCGGATGTCCGATGCACGTCA
>CAYLWO010000176.1:0-6382 GCA_964387285.1 uncultured Cytophagia bacterium
GTATGATAATCTGTTTGTGCGCTCGCCGTTTTCATGGGATATGACGCAGCCGTGACAAAGCAGTGCAGAGGAATAAATGAATTCTACAAATAAAGGAGCGTGTTATGAAAAATCGAATGATTGTTTGGATGCTGGCGATAACGCTGCTGAGCACTGCCGGTTTTAGCAAGAATACCGGTGAATACCCGGGCGTGGATATGCGGGTGGAAAAAGAGTCCGTGGTGATGGATGGACAGAATGGCATATTAACGCTTTGGATATCGGTGCGCAGTGATGGCGTGAAGGGTCTGAAGGTGCAGCAATTGCAAAATAGTTTGGTGTTAGGCGAGGAACTGCGCTCAGAAATAAAAGATGTTCGCTTTGGCGAGGCATTATTTGGCGATGAGTGCTATCGTATTCAGCAGGGCTGGCACGCAAAAAGCGGGATCATTGAATTTCTGTATTCGCATCGGCCCGGATCGGAGTGGAGTGAACTGCAGAACGATGGCCGTTGGCAACGGGTGTTAAAGATGGAATTAAGTTTTGAGGTGAAGGATAAAAACAAAATAACAGAGGGTCATGTTGACTGGTACGGCCATACGCCGCATTACAATGTGCGCGTGGTCAGTGAAGACGGTAAAAAAATGATGACCGTGCATCGCGCAGAAGAAGCCGGCATAAAAGTGATGTTGACGCCGAATGCAGCGGCGCTGAAAAGTATGAACGCGAGTTCAGAAGATGGATATGCGGTTCTGCATTGGCAGGTGGGAGCGAATGCGACCTGCGAGGGATTTCAGGTGTATCGCAGCCTGACAAAGGAAGGTCCTTATGAAATGATTACCGGAGCGCTTATCAAAGCCCGGCCGGTGAATGAAGGGATTGCCGGTTATGAATATCGTGATCTGGAGGTTGAGGCGGGCGCCCGATATTTTTATCGATTAGGTGAAGTAATAACTGGCGGCAGCGTCTTACTGCACGAGGTTTTAGAAGTATTGGTGCTGGCGCCGAAAACGTACGAGCTTTTGTCAGCCTATCCGAATCCATTTAATGGGGAAGCGCGTATTGGATTTCAATTAAAAGAAGATGGTCGCACCCGTCTGGTGGTGCATAATGTGCTGGGCCAGGAGGTTCGGGTGTTGGTAGACGACCTGGAGAAGGCGGGATCGCATGTAGCGAGGTGGGATGGTTGTGATGCAAACGGCCGACAACAACCGAGCGGAACCTATTTTTACAGCATCCGCGTGAACGATTTTACTGCAACCAAGGCCATGCAGCTGATGAAATAACGCATGTGAGACAGGAGTCATTCATGTCGATTGCTATGCGGTTTTTATTGGTATTCCATCTGCTGATGTTTGCTGCGCATGACCTATGGGCGACGATATATTATGTTACCCACACGGGTGATACGGGCGTCGGCAGTTTTCGTCAGGCGCTCGAAAATTCTCAGATGAATGCAGATAGAGATTCCATCTATTTCAACATTCCGGGCGCTGGACCGCATATAATTCAACCTTTGTCCGATTATCCGTATATTTGGGAATCTTCCGTTCTTATCGACGGTTATACGCAATCCGGTTCTTCTCCGGCGACAGAAACGACGCCTGCCGTTCTGGAGATAGAAATCAACGGTAGTCTGAATTATACTTATAATGGGTTGCGAATTGATCGACCCGATTGCCTTATTCGCGGCCTGGCGGTTACCGGTTTTCAGAAAAGCTTTACCATGTGCGCCGGCGTGGTGTTTTATACGCGGACACGCGGCTCAGCTATTGAAGGCTGCTACCTGGGTACGAATATCGCCGGAACATCGGCGAAAGGAAACCTCTGGGGGCTCCATCTTTACGGGGCAAAAGGAGTGCGCGTGGGCGGCGATTCGCCGGCCCAACGAAACGTCATTTCTGGCAATTCTAATATCGGTATCCACCTTGAACAAGCCGACAGTATCGAGATCATGGGCAATTATTTCGGAACCGATGCCGGCGGCACGCAAAACCTGGTGGCCGGAAATCCCATTTTTACCAATCTGAGCAGTAATGTCATCATTCGTAATAATGTCATTGCCGGTTCCAGCTGCGGCATTACTGCAGCGTCGGGTGGGGCTTTTTACATCCATAATTATATCATCCAGGGCAACAAGATCGGTACAGACAAAACCGGACTGGTCCCTCTGGGCTCGGGTTCTTATATCTCTCTCGCCTATGTGCGTGATTTTCTCATCGGTGGGACGAATCCGGGCGATGGAAACATCATTTATAGTTCATTGACCGATGCCATCCAGGTGGCATACGAATTTCCCAACGGCAACAGCTACAACATCGCCATTTCAGGCAACAATATCCGGACAGACAACAAACTGGGCATCGATCTTCAGGAATCCATTCCCACCGTACACCAACCGAATCTCAATGATCTGAATGATGTGGACGAAGGTCCTAATCATCTGCAGAATTATCCGGTTATCGCCACGGTGCTCACAGATAGTGTGCAAACGCTGATCAAAGGATTCTTAAACAGTCGACCGAACAGCGGCTACTCGATCGAGTTGTTTAGAAATGCAGCTGCTAACGACGTCGGTTTTGGGCCCGGCGAGCTCTATGTTGGCCGTACCGATGTCGCAACCGATGCCATGGGCAATACGTCCTTTGTCAGTGTGTTGCCTTGCACCGTTAGTGTCGGTAATACGGTTTGTTGCACGGCAACCGATGTAGACGGCAATACATCCGAATTCAGTGCTAATTATACAATACAATCATCCTCCTTTGTCGATTCATTGCCGGATAATCCGTTGATGGATATCCGCATGCGTAGGATTGCCAACATCTGCCTGGGTGATTCCAGTTTACTCGATCTCGCCTTTGATGTACGCACACAAGACGGTTCGGCTCGTGCGATCAATCAGATTCAGGACGCTGTTGTTTTTGATGCGGCTTTTGCTAATAGCGTGCTATATGTGCGCGCACTATCCTGGACGTTGCCGAGTGCGGATTATGAAAACCTGTATCAGTGGACAGCTTTGGAACGTGTGCTGGAATTTCGTTCGACTCATTTGGAAGGGCATGGTTACACCGGTCTGGGCGGTCCAACTCTGACGGATTGGCACACAGTGGCTGTTTTTAGAATAGTCTACACAGCGCAAGCAGGTCAATACGGAGATATCGGTTGGCACGACGGTACACCCCATTACAATGTGTCAGCGTTGAAATCGCCCGCACCAGGAGTCGAGACGATCCAGAATGCCGAGTTGGACAAGATAGAAGATCTTCCATTAACATGTGCGGCAGACCTGGCGCTCAGTCAGCCTCATACCAATTATTCGGTTTATCAGACAGAGACTACAGTCTTGACTTATTTTTTTCAGAATTTGGGGGGATCAGACAGTCGAGATATCGCAGTGAGCGATTCGTTGCCGGCCGGCGAATTTCAATTCGTGACCTTTACGGCTAGTAACGGCAGTTATGATTGGGATACGCATACCTGGACGTTAGCCGAAATGGCAGCAGGCCGCATCGATACTTTGCGAGTGACGGTCAGGGCTATGACGCCCGGCCATTATGATGTCGCAGTCAAACGTACGAATTCGCAGCCGGAAGATCCGCTATCCTCCAATGATCGTGTAGTAACGAGCTTGGAAATTTTGCCAGGCGCAGATGTGGGCATTGCAATCACGGCTCGCTCCAGTCCGGTTTGGCAAGGGAAACTGGATACTTTATACTTTCGTGTCGTGAATAACGGTCCAAGAACTTTGGCAGAGGACATTGTTGTTCAAACAGACCTCACTGCAGGTTTTAAATATGTCAGCCACTATGACCGGTTGGCTGGCGGGGAAAATAGCGACAGCTACAATGTGCAAACCGGAGAATGGACAATCGGTACTCTCAGCACAGCGGTCGAGGAATCGTTGCGGATTATAGTTCGCGCCGATTCAGCCGGCGTACAGATATGCAGAGGATATATTTCCAACTCCCGTCCTTTTGATCACATATCAGGCAACGACAGCACTGAGACAGAAATCGCTGTAACAGCCAGCGCCAGATTTTTCGTGCGACTTTATCTGGAAGGTCCATTCCGGTTGTCGCGAACGGATACGGTAGGGATCGACACGACCTATATGGCGTGCAAATTGCGCTACAATCCGCGGGATGAGAACCACAGTATGTTGCCGGTGGTTTCGCCGTATGGGGATCATCGGAGCTCGGGAGTGGTTGAAGCGGACAGTTTGCCGGCCGATATTGTGGACTGGTTGTATGTGCAAGTACGTCCGTCGGGAGGGAATGGTTATGGAGCGGAGCTGATGCTGGACAACGGCTATACTGGGCAGAGTTGTTTTTTGCGCAAGGATGGAGCGTTGGTGAATGTGGATGGGGAGGAGGGATTATTGCTGCCGGCGTTGCCGGTGGGGAGTTACTATATGGTGGTGAATCACCGCAATCATCTGCGGGTTATGACGTCGACGGCGGTGAACACGGCCGAGTTGACGGGATACAATTGGGGCGAGCCGGTGAAAGGGTATTACGATTTCACCGAGTCCAAGGGAAAGTATTTCACCAAGGCGGACGACGATCAGCGGGGCTGCCATCTGCAGCCGATAGACGGGAAATGGCTGGTGGCGGCCGGAGACGGGGATGAGGGACGTCAGGTGGAGAATCAGGACTGGGATTTGTGGTTCACGGCGGACGGACTGGCGATCGGTTATTTTCAGACGGACTATGATCTGGGCGGCCAGGTGGAGGGCCGGGACGAGACCCTGTGGTATGATAATCTGTTTGTGCGCTCGCCGTTTTCGTGGGATATGAATCAGCCATAAAATTGATATTAATTATTTTTCGAATTTTTTAATGATAATAGCCCAACCTGGATAAACTGGAATTAAATGTCGGACACCTCCGGGGACTGTCGCAAAAGGCTGACTAATCAGACACAAACGAGTTTATGAAGAGTCTGCATTCAAAATCGGGGAGCAAGAGAATTATGAAGAAACTATTGATAGTAAGCATACTGATTATAGGTGTTGCGGGAGTTGCACCCGCTGCCGTCTATTATGTCACCAATACCAATGACACAGGCGCCGGATCATTGCGTCAGGCAATTACAAACGCAAATAGCAATTCCGGTCTGGATTATATTTACTTTAATATACCGGCGCCCGGGCCGTACCGGATTCAACCGGTAAGCAGCTACCCCATTATCTGGAATTCGCCGGTTATTATCGACGGCTATACGCAGCCAGGCACTGCAGTGGCCACGGCGTCTGCTCCGGCTGTTTTGCTAATTGAGGTGAACGGCGCCCTTTCGAGTGCGAATTATGGGTTTGACATTGCGGCATCAGGCTGCACCATTCGCGGTTTGGTCATTAACGGATTTTCCAACCAGTGGATGAGTAACGGCGCCATTCGGATTGGCAGCGGGGTTTTGAATACTATAATCGAAGGCTGCCATATCGGCACAAGCGTCGATGGACTGAGCGCAATACCGAATGGTCAAGGGATTCATGTTTTTGGCGGAATTTCCACCATGATCGGCGGAACCACTCCTGATAAACGAAATGTGATATCCGGCAACGGCAAAGCAGCAATCGCTTTGGAAGCAAATGGCGGCCATACCTGTTCCATCATCGGCAATTATATCGGCGTAGATGCCACAGGTGTGCTATTGCTGTCCAATTCAAGGATTAATCTTGGTTGGGGCTGCATTCATTCCAATGCATGGAATAACGCCACCATTAAGGATAATGTTTGCGCCGGAACCCGTGATAACGCTTTTGCTCTCAGCAGCGGCAATGGCATCCGCTTGACGAATTTTGTTATTCAGAACAACAAAATCGGTACGGACGTGACCGGAACGGTTCTGCTTGGCCGTTTTGATTATGGCCTGTCATTGGCAGGCTGCAGTAATTTTACTGTTGGCGGCGTGAATGCGGGCGAGGGCAATATTATTGCCAATTCCAATACATTTGCGATTGGCCTGTTTTACGGATCTACGGTCAGCAACAAAATTCGCATCAGCGGCAATTCCATTTATGCGACCCAGCAAGCAGGCATCGATCTTATGTCGAATTGGATGGACGGGCCAACGCCAAATGACCCGATGGATGTAGATACCGGAGCTAATGGGCTGCAAAACTATCCCGTTATTTCGGATGTCAGTTCCGACGGCAGCCAGACCCGAATCGTCGGTACGTTGAACAGCACTCCTGACCGTTCTTTTCAGGTTGAATTTTTTCATAGCGCCGGCCGCGGTTATATGGGATTTGGGCCGGGGGAAATCTTTCTGGGTTATATAACGATCACTACGGATGCCAATGGTAATGCCGGTTTCGATACCACTTTCCCCCTGGCAGTGCCTCTGGGGCGTTACATTACCGCCACCGCCACAGACGCGGACGGCAACACGTCTGAATTCA
>CAYLWO010000177.1:0-6377 GCA_964387285.1 uncultured Cytophagia bacterium
GAGGCCCGCCATAAATCTTCTATGGGTTGAAAAAAAGCATTTGGGGCGGGCCGAAGATTCTGTGCGCGTCGATATCTAAACAATCAGTCCAGGATCCAGCGGCGAACAGATGCTTCGCCGCTTCAGGCTTTGAGATCGCGCTGAGAGCCTTCTGTTTTTCTTCTTTAAAACAATTTGTCGTACTAGGGGATTGCTTCACTCCAACGCAGATCATCGCCTTTTACAGCTGCAGTGGCTACGTTCGCAATGACACGGTCCATGTGTTATTGGGGTATTCATGGCATTGTTGCCATACTATACTCAGTATGACACAGAGTATTGTGCTGTTACTTTATTAACGACAACACCTCCATTCGCAATGACGCGATTATATTCAAATAAGAGCAATCACGCAATAAACACTCTCCCTCTTATTAAAACCTTTCCTTGAAATTAACGATTAAATCGGTTACATTACTATTACCCAACCTGGACAAGCCAGAACCAAAAAGTTGAACGACAATTCCTATCCACAGAACCTATGAAACATTAAATGTTGAACAAAAATTTATGGCATTGCAAACTATTAATTATTATGGAGATAGAATAGGTTGTTGAAAATAATTTGCCCGAAATGGTAAAGATTTAACTCATCAGATACTAAATTGAGCGATACGTGCTCGTAAAACAACCTTGCGAAGGTGTGCAACCTTCGCAAGGACAAGGCATGAAAGACCGTATGTCCGAATCCACTAACAGACGAAAAATGCAACATATAGATATCGTCGCGGCCGACGATGAAATCGACCGCCGCAAAAATTATTTCGATCGCATTCTGCTCAAACATCGCGCGCTGCCGGAAATCAGTCTTGATGAGATCGACATTTCCATCGAATTTTTAGGCAAGCGACTGCAGGCGCCGATTCTCATTTCCTCCATCACCGGCGGCGATTATCCAATGCTGTGCACCATCAACAAAAATCTGGCCATTGCGGCAGAGGCCACCGGGGTGGCCATGGCCGTAGGATCGCAACGGGTCATGTTCACTCATCCGGTAGCTCGCGCCAGTTTTGATTTGCGCTCTTGTGCGCCCTCTACCCTGCTGTTTGCCAATCTGGGCGCCGTGCAACTCAACTATGGATTTTCTTTGCAACATTGTCAGGAAGCCGTGCGAGTGCTGGAGGCTGATGCGCTCTGTTTGCATTGCAATCCATTGCAGGAGGCCGTGCAACCGGAGGGCAATGTCAATTTTTCCGGACTCTTGGCTAAAATTGGAGACATAAACGGTCAACTGGGCAAGCCGGTCATTCTCAAAGAGGTAGGCGCCGGACTGTCAGATGTGGATGTAGCGTGCGGCTTGCGTTACGGCTTGATGTATTATGACGTGGCCGGCAGCGGCGGCACTTCCTGGAGCCGCGTTGAACATTTTCGCGATGAACGGGGCAATAACCAGAATGCCGGACTCTTGTTTCAGGATTGGGGAATTCCCACTCCGCTGGCATTGCAAATGCTCAAACCATATCGCCATCGCGTGACCTTGATCGCATCCGGCGGTGTGCGCAGCGGCATTGATATCGTGAAATGTATGATTTTAGGCGCATCGCTGGTGGGGCTGGCAGCGCCGTTTCTCAAACCGGCCATGGATTCTGCAGAGCACGTCATAGAGATCATTAACCGATTGAAACAGGAAATAAAAATCAGCATGTTTCTTTTGGGAATAAGCAAAGTGGAGCAATTGATCAACAATGATCAGCTGTTACTAGAATCCAAATGAAAAGTTAAGGAACACCCGGGGTCGCATAAACCGCGACCCCGGGGTTGTTCAACTTTTGGTGTATAAGGGGATTGCTTCACTCCAGCGCAGATAATCCCCTTTATCAACGACTGCGCCTGCGTTCGCAATGACAGGATTATCGTGGTATTTGAGAAATCACGGAAATGCCGCGGCATCTAAAACCGGAAAGCAGGAAGGTAGATCAGAAAAAAAAGTAGAAACTCAATTGGCCATCACATGCCGTAATTCCGTATCAGCCCACTCCCAATCCTGGGCCGCAGAGATATCAAAATAGCCGTCTTTTAACAAATCAAAAGTGGATATGGTGCGGTCGCGCAGATACTGATCAATTTTGTGAATGGATTTGTACTCATCCTTCATCTCACCGACCGGAAAAATTTCACTCAGGTCATCTTCAATCTGTTGGGAATCGTGCGTCAATTGCGCACCGTTTAACGCGTGCTGACATAACAGTATAAAAAATGGACGAAACTGGCTCACGGCTTGATGATACGGCGTTGTGCGCTGCTCGATAAAATCGATGGCCAACAGGTTGCGCCGGCTGTCCCGTACACAATAGACATAATCTTTAAGTTTGGAAAAAGCCAGAGCACGAACAAAATATAAAACCACCTCCTGCATCAACTGTAAATAATCTTCCGGTTTTAAAAACAATCGCTCAGCGCCGGAATGGTCGGCATTTAACTTTTCTTTGTAATAGTTGAAATAATTGTCAAACTGGAACGGGCGGATGCCGTCGGGCCTGCCGTGCAGCTCAAAATGAATAATGCCGCCGTGCAACAGGATCTGCAAGCGCTTTTTATTGTCCCGCGTTTCCAAAACGGCCGCTTCCATCTCTCTGGCCATCATCAGCCAGTAGCGCAACATATTATCAAACTCTTTATTCAGATCACTCATGCACTGCAGTCTCTATCTTTTACCTATTCCTGCAGTCTACAGCAAAAAGAGTACCAGCAAAACACGAAAAATTGTGCTTTTAATCACATTAATTATTTGTATATAAATTAATTATTTACTTAGCATTATTTAGTGACAGCCATTTTGGAAAAATTCGCCAGTTTTGGTCATATGCCCATATCTTTTCTTCAAACCTGGTGATTTGGCGTAGTTTGCGGTAGTAATCGGTAGGGCTTTCAACAACACTTTGGTGTACCAGGGGATTGCTTCACTCCAGCGCAGTTCATCCCTGTTGTCAATATCCGAGCCTCCGTTCGCAATGACACGATAGGGGATGGATTTTCTTTACTGTTGCAACTGCTTTTTATCAGCAAGCAATAAATCGGCCAATTCTTTTCGTATATGCGTCCCCAGAGCCTGAGCGCGCAAAAGATGGCTGATGGCCGAGTCCGGATTTTGATTGAAATGAAAATTGATGGCCAGGGAATAATGCGCCTGACCGAATTGGGGATCCAGTCGAACCGCTTTTTGCAGAAACGGTATTGCTTTCGCATACTCGCCGCGATCTCCATTGACAACGCCCAGTCCATATAAAGCCAAGGTTTGCAGCGAATCCTTTTGCAATGCGTTTTGCAGCACGCGTTCCGCGGCATCGTCCAGGTGCTTTTTAGCCAATACCAAACCTTGACTAGCCAGATACCGGCTGTTGTTCGGCGTCAGGCCTGCTGCGGTTCTATACTCCAGTATACTGCGATCCCATTGACCGGCAAATTCCAACTCTTGTCCTAAAAAGTAATGTAACTCGGCCTGGTATTTCCGCGCTTCTTCGACCTGGCCATTGGCTTGATACGCATCGGCTAAAGCGCGGCAGGCGATGGCCGAGTTTGGCTTGAGATGCAGGGCTTGTTGAAAATATTCGATGGCGCGTTGATGCATGGCCTGCCGATCGAAAAAATATCCATAATTCAGATGCAGCAGAAACGAGTTCGGCGCCAAGGCCAGGCCTTTTTTCAACAGAGTTTCCGCCTGCCGCCATGCGGACTGACGGATGTACACAGCGGCCAATGCAGCATGAGCGTCAGCATCACGAGAATTGATTTGCAGAGCTTGCTGTGCATACCGCTCGGCCACAGCGACCGAGTCCTGCTGTAAGGCGAACTGGGCGCGGCGCACACGGCCGGCGGCGATCATTTCCCTGCCGGCTGCAACTTTATTCTGCTGATGATAGAGGAGTGCCAGACTTTCATATGGATCGGGCAGGTCCGGCTGCAAAGAGGCAGCCTGTTTAAACGCTTTTTCAGCCTCTGCATATTTTTTCATAGCCAAACATGCTTTACCGAAATTCACATGCAACATGGCGTAATCGGCGGCAATCTCCCAGGCGTTAGTACAGCCCGTTAACAGATCGATGATTTGTTCATCCACCTGTCCCTGGTTGCGAAAATAGCGTGCATCCAAATATTCGGGAAACAGTTCCAATGCTTTGCCAAATGCGTGCATGGCCTGTCCGGGATCGTTGGTCGAATAATAGGCATTGCCGAGATCATTGAAACCGATGGCCAGGCTCGAATCCAGCGCAACCGCACGGTGAAAGGCGGCCATGGCTTCATCATAACGCTGCAATCGAGACAATACAGCGCCATGCTGTTGATGGTAATTAGCCGATTGCGGTCGGATGACAACGGCTTTCTCGATGCAGGGAAGCGCCTGGTCCGTCGAATCCGCGCGCAATAAAGCGACGGAAAGATTATACAGCGCCACATCCGCATCAGGTTGTCGTGAGGTCACCTGGCGGAAACATTGAACCGCTTTATCGTTTTCTCCAGAGGCCATGTACATTAAACCCAGATTATTCTCTGCAGCCGCCATAGCCGGAGACAGGCGCAGCGCCCGCTTATAATAGTCCATGCTCTCGGTAATGCGGCATTGACGCGCCAATGCATTAGCCAAATTAAAACACGTTTCCGGCGAATCAGGCATTTTCTGCAATGCGATGGTGTAATGATCAATAGCCTGTTCCATCTGTCCCTGGCGAAAGTACAGAGCGCCAAGATTATTGTTAAAGGCAGCTGAACTGGGATCGAGCGCAATGGCTTTCAAATAGGCATCAATCGCTCTCTCGATCTGTTTTAACTCTTCACAGATGGCGCCGAGCAGGCTGTAGGATTCGGCATCATTACTGCGCAAACGGATCGCCTGTTCCACTGCCTGTAAGGCACGGTTCGGTTCTTTGTTGGCATAATAAACCGCGGCCAGATTACGATAAGCGGTATGATATTGCGGTCGCAAACGGACGGCATTCAGGTAAGCGTCAATGGCAGAATCCAGTTGATTCTGATGAAAAAAGGCAACACCCATATTATTAAACAGCACCGGATCATACGGCGTCAGGGATATGGCTTCGTGAAGGTATACAAGCGCGCTTGAATAACGACCGGCGTTCAGTTCCGCTGTTGCTTTTTCATTCAGATGACCGGCTGACCCGGACAAAAAAGCCTGTACATTTTTGTCTTCTTTTTTAGATGAACTGCAACAGATTAGCCCGCACACAATGATCAACCACGGAACTGCGCTTTTGGCTTGAAACCGGATTTTAGTTCGAGAAGCCAAATTGGTTATTTTAGATCCATCCATAGAGAACGGCCTATAATATAATAGCTTAAAGATAAATAATGGCGGCAACGGTAGCGGCGTACAAAAAAATACACAACAGAATCGGTCCGTCGCTCAACAGCGCATTTTCAATGGATTCGCCGGCATTATGCTGATGCACGAGAAACAGATAACGAAACAATCCATAAATCACAAAGGGTAAAGTAAAAGCCAGGTTGCGGGTGCCGAACTTTTGCACGGTTCCGCTATCCAGCGTGTACAGCGCATAAGAAATTAGACAGGCGGCTGTTGCCGTATTGATCATCTGGTCGAGGAATTGGGCATTGTATTTGGATAAAGTTTTTCGCACGCTGGCCGCATGGTCGCCCAGCGCCATAAACTCACTACGCCGTTTGGTCAAGGCCAGGAACAAAGACAGAAAAATGGTGCAGATAATCAGCCAGGAGGAAATCAGTTCATTGATGGCCAGGGTACCGCCGATGGCGCGCAGCACAAAACCGGAGGCGATCACCAGCACATCTAAAATGATGATGCGTTTGAGCCACAAGGAATAGGACACGGTCATGATCATATAGAACGTTATCAAAAACCCAAAGGCGGAATCGATGCGAAACCCGGCCAGACTGCTGCCGATCAGTAGAAAAAGGCCCAGGATAACCGCCAGCGCTACCGGCACCTTGCCGGCGGCAATGGGTCGAAATTTCTTCACCGGGTGCAGAGCGTCCTTTTTGCGATCCATGACGTCGTTGATCAGGTAACCGCCGCTGGAGACCATGCAAAAAACAATAAAAGCCAAACAGGCCGGAACTATTTTTTTCAAATCAAACATGTCCTCGGCAAAGAACAGACCGGCAAAAACAATCACGTTCTTGGTCCATTGTTTCGGCCGCAGAGAACGAAGGACATTCAACAACAACCCAACCACACTCATGACAACCTTTCGACTATATCTTTAAGTCGGCGGCGGGAAGCCGCCTCTACATATCATTGGCAATTTAGTTAGTAAATGTCGTCGCTTTTGGGCAAAGAAGCAAGAGAATTTTCAAACGGTGTTGTCAATCAGTTATACAAAACCAAGATGTAAAAGTAATTA
>CAYLWO010000178.1:0-6306 GCA_964387285.1 uncultured Cytophagia bacterium
TGCTCCGTCACCATGCGTGTGCTTTTATGCAACCCTCTTTTCGCAACGGCATCGAACAGGGTCGGTTGGGAAGGTCGCCCAACCTCTTTGAACGACAGGCGAATCAGGTTACTTTTTTCAGAATCAGTGATCGCCTGTTGACAGGCCATCGAGATGGTTGCTGCAATTGCAATGGTCATTCGAACTAGTGAACGAAAATTTGTCATGGCCTAACCTCGATCATGCAGGAAAATAAAATTCACATATTCTTTATTACTATTTTGCCGATGTTGCGTTACAAAACGAACCTGAATCCCACCTGGCCGCGCAATCCATTTATGGATATCGTGTCGCCATATTTTAAACTGCCAAAATAAAAACGCAAATCAGAGTTCAAAGACAGAACCTGTGATAACTTGCGGGCATATCCTCCGCCAAACCCAATCACGGTGGCGCCGCCGATATCATAAGCGTTGTTCGAATAGATCCGGCCCTCTACCACGCCGTGCACGGATGTGAAAGAATTGAGCGGCATCATGGCCATAGCAGAGAGCTCGAGTTCATTGCCGTTGCTGTTCTGCCGTTCCGGTATCAATTCACCGGAACCAATTTTATTCTTGGCGCGAATTCGGTCGCGCGCACTGAACAGCCAGCTCAACTTCTCTTTGGGTAGATAGAACATGCCCTGCACGGTGACGCGATTACCCGCTTTAAACACATCGGCGCCGGAAATCGTGTCGGTGCCGTAAACGGTATAATTGGCATCCAGCATCAATTTGTTGCGGCCCATGGGTCGATCAACGCCGATAGAGACATTGACCTCATCGCCGGGATTGTATTTGGATGTGGCGTTTTCAATAGGTTCAAAAGGACCGCGCATCAGATAGCCCACGCCGAATCCCAGCACGAAATCGCCCAACCGTTGCGCAGTAACCACGCCGGCGGTTACATCCAATCCCTGGCCCAGAATGGGCACATCGAAATTCAACGCATGCAAGGCCAAAATATTGGCAACCAGAAATTCTTCCGACTTGAGGGCATGTTTGCCGCTGGGCAAATTAACGCCAAAGGTGGCCATGAACTTGTCCTCGCCGAACAACCAGGACCCGCTTAGCCGGGTATCTGACAATCCATTTAAAGAGATCGAGCCTTCGGAAGAATAGCTGCTGAAAGCGGGCGAGGTCGCGAGATTGAGTTGCAATTTTTCATTGATCGGTGCGATAAACGATATCGGCACTGCGATTTGGTGCACCGCATCGTCTTCAATGCTCCAATACTGGATCGTGGCAGAGGGCGCGAGCAATCTAGCTTGCTGCCGTTCAAAAAGCGTGGGTTGTGCATAGAGAATGCCGATGCCGGACAACAGAAGCAATACTCTTATGCTGTATCGAATGATGGCTGACATACGAATCCTTTTCATGCTTATTCTTTGAGCGGCAGACGAATTCTGATATCCAAAGGCGCCGTGGCGCCGAAGGAAGCCGTGCTGCTCTCCGTGGTCGGTTTTCTCGATTCGACATTCGGAATAAAACCGGAACTGATGTTGGCAGCAGTGCGATCCATCAGGCTCAGCGAGGGAGCGCTGAAACCTTCTGTCGGGCTGATCGTAGACGGAGCTGAATCGCGAGCCCGTCCGTTCTCTCTGTCCGCGACTTGCGGCTCAGCTGCTCGCGGAAATTCCACGCCCGGCGTAAAGCTGGAAAACGCTTCAACGCGGTTCAATTGATTTTTCGCCAGGTTAAAGCCGGGATCCTGCTGCACCGCATTGTCGAACTCGAGCCTGGCCGCATCCCAATTGCCCTTATCCGACTGATCCAGGCCGCGACAAAAGGACATAAAAGCCAGCAGATTTTTGGTCGGTATCTTTTGAATGGCATCCCTCTCCTCACGCGATAAAGGGACGCCTAATGCTTTCACCACATCAAAAGCGAGATTTTTTTCCAATTGATAAAAATCCAACAGTGTGCCGTTGATTTTGCCGGCCGGACTGGTTTTTGCGGTTTTGATGTGCGCCAGGGTTGCATCGATGCGCAGATTCTGATCCGCCAGACCGGTAATGGCGCCCTGAACGACATTGGCCGCGCCGAGAAGTCTGCCGAGGCGCGGCGCAGTATCCTCGCGCAACAATCCGCTCATGCCCAAGCCCATCTCTTCCATCAGTTGCTGCAACCGGGCACGTTCGATCACCGTCAATGATTTCACCTGAGATAAATCGGTGATAAGCATCTCGGTCAGACCCTTTTGCACCGGATCCATTTCTGCGTTGGATCCGCTGTTGACAAAATAGAGCACCGCCACCGACTGATCAGGAATAGCGGCTATGTCAATGGTGCTTTCTGTTTGCAGCAGCGCTTTGGTCTGTTCTTCCATCTGCTTTTGTTGAATCACCATCAGGCGATTTTCCATGACCCGTCGCATTTTATTCAGGGGACTGACTTCAGTATAATAGCGATAAAAGTCAGCTGCCTTGTTGAATTCTCCGTTTGCCTCATAGGTCAGACCCAGATAATATCGCACCAGGGGATCGTCCGGTAAACGGCGGAGAGCCAGGGTAAGAAACTTGCGTGCAACGCTGTTTTTTTGCTGATGTTGCAGGACGATGCCCATGTCGCGAATGGCTTCGGCGTTGCGGTAATTTTCTGCAATGGCCGCTTTCAAATGCCGGCCGGCCTGATCATACTGCCCTGCCTGCAGTGCTTTGTGTCCCAGGGTGTAATGGCTGGAGGCGCACCCCAGAAATAACCACAAAGCGGCCAAGAGAGAAACAAGCGCTACTTTGAATGGTCTAGCCATCGTTGCCTCATGTTGATGAAAAAACATTATTATTTAGACAGCAGTTTCTTTACTGCAGCCAGTCTTTCCTTCGCTTTGTTGTATTTCTCGTTTTGCTTAATGGCGCTTTCATACATTTTAGCTGCATTTTTATAATCATGGCTGTCTTCATATTCCAGTCCGCGGGCATAAAAAAGCGCAGCATCAAATGAAGTGTTTTCCGGTTTGGCCAACTGCGCCGCATCCGCTTTGGACAGTTGCACATTCAGATCCCTGGCGATTTTGACGACCAGACCCGCCAACAGCTTGTACAGATCTTTGGGAGCGCCGGTAACCTCTTCAGCCTTGACCGTTACTCCGGTTTCGACCTGAACCATGCGCACGTCGATGCGCAATTTGTTATCCAGCATCAACATATAGGAACCGAAGAGCAGGTTTTGCGCACCCAGCATTTTACCGATCTCCTGGCCGGTCTTGCCGGTGATCAAACCTGATTGCGCCAACTTCATCTCTTCCAGAATCTGCTGCAACTGATTGCGCTCCACCACCTGCAACTGACTGATCTTGCCCAGTTCGGTGATAAGCATGTCGGCCAGACCTTTGCGCAGCGGCTCCATATCCGTTTTTTTTGCCAGGCTGTTATTGTCAAAATAAAGCACGGCAATCGTGCGGCTCTCGTCCGCCAGCGCGTTCATGCCTAAAACAGACAAAACAAGCAATGCCAGAATTTTTTTCATTTGTACAACCTCGATTGATTGAGCAATTCGACCAAATTTTTATCACCGGCCATTTTTTTAACGATTTCGATCTGATCCTGCGTGCCTACGACCATCAGGATATCCTCGTTTTCTATAAGCGTGTTGCCGGGGGGATTCACCAACATGGCCTTGCCCTTTTTTTGAATGCCGAGCACCAAAGCGCCATGGGTGTCACGCTTGATAAAAGACTCTTCCAAATGCAGGCCGTCCAGGCGACTGCCTGGTTTTATAGCTACACGTTCCAGAATCAGACCGTATTCGTTAGCCGGGGAAAGCGCCTCCAAAAAATCGACAATTTCCGGAGTCATCATGAGTGCGGCCATGCGGCGTCCGCCGATTTCGTACGGACTGACCACACGGTCGGCGCCGACGCGCTGCATTTTCTTCTGGCTGGCTTCGCCCACGCCGCGGGATATGATATAGATTTTGTCGTTTAATGCGCGCGCAGTCAGTACCAGATACACGTTGGCGGTGTCGTCGGATATGGCCGAAATAAGACCTGAAGCGTGGCGAATGCCGCACTTTAACAGAATATCATCATCGGTGGCCTCGCCTACTGCTGCGATATAGCCGAGACTGAGAGCGGCGTCGATTTTCTCTGCATTCGTATCGATGACGATAAAGTCTTTGCCGGCGGCAGCCAGACAGCTGCACACCTCCATGCCGATCTTGCCATAGCCGCAGACAATGACATGATTTTTCAGACCGGTGAGTTCCTTGACCATGCGTCGTCCTTTAACAACATCCAGCAGTGTGCCTTCTACCAAAAAGGCGGTGATCGTAGCCACGGCATAGCCGCCCACGCCTATACCCAAACTGATAATGATCATGGTAAAAATGCGGCCGGCAAAATCCAGCCTCTGAACTTCGCTGAATCCGACCGTTGCGATGGTAATGACGGTCATGTACAGGCTGTCGAAAACAGTCCAACCCTCGATAATTGTATAGCCCAACGTGCCGAACGCCATTACACCGATAATGAACAAGGCCGCGGTTAAAAATTTACGCAACACCCGGGTCGAGGAATAGGCAGAGCCGATATTGCGTAAATCGACCCGGGGCATGTTGTATCGTTTTGACTTGTTTTTCACATAATTTCAATACTAGTGACAGGCCGGCCGTGAAATTGGAATCCTGGATAAGAAAATACAGATTAAAAAGATAGGGGTCAATAGGAATTTGTAACGATTTTGAATTAGTAAAAACATATCAAAATATTCGCTCTGCGTTCTCTGCGCGCTCTGCGATAAATGTCTAACTTGTTTGGTCCGGTTTATCGGTGTCGGGAATTTACCCATGAATAAAGTCATTGAATCCAGGGTTAGGTAAAAAAAGTTGCATTTGCGCTATTTTTCGCCTAAATTTATTTATATTGAACAGCGCATCAATTTCTGTACTCACTGAAAAGCCCTCTTTTTTATTAATGGAAAATTTTTATCAGGTTGGTTGTTCTTTGACAGTTCGTACAGATCAGTCCAAAGGACTCTTGACGCCCATCCCGCCCCGGTTCAGAACGTGCGTATAAATCATGGTGGTGCGCACATCGTTATGTCCCAGCAATTCCTGTATGGTGCGAATGTCATAACCGCTCTCTAAAAGATGGGTGGCGAAGGAATGACGCAAAGTATGACATCCGACATTTTTTGTAATATGTGCTTTTCGCACCGCTTCTTTGACCGCTTTTTGTAAAACGGTTTCGTCCAGATGGTGACGGCGTTCGCAGCCGCTGCGCGGATCAACGGATCGCACGGAAGCCGGAAATACATACTGCCAGCCCCATTCTTTTGCCGCGTGTCCATATTTTTTCTCCAGAGCAAAAGGCAATTCCACGCTGCCGTACCCTTCGACCAGATCTTGCTCATGCAACAATTGCACATACTTGAGATGACGTTGCAGCGATTCTATGATTATGCGTGGCAACATGGTTACGCGATCTTTGCCGCCCTTGCCGCAGCGAACCGTGATTTGCCCCTGGTTGAAATCGATGTCTTTGACGCGCAACCGCAAACACTCGATGAGGCGCAGTCCTGATCCGTATAAAAGAGAAGCCATAATATTTTCACGGCCTTGAAGTTGACTGAACAAGGCCTTTACCTCTGCACGGTTGAGCACCACCGGTAATCGTTTCGGCCGTTTGGCCCAGCTAATATCGGTAAAATGGCCCAGTTCCTTATGCAACACATGCTTGTATAGAAAAACGATTGCATTCAGCGCGACGTTCTGCGTAGACGATGCGACGTGTTCCTGAACAGCCAGAAAGGTTAAAAACTGACTGATCTCTTGTTCACCCATTTCCATGGGATGGCGTTTGTTGTGATAAATAATAAAACGCTTTACCCAGAGGACATAGGTCTTTTCAGTTTTATAGCTGTAATGCTTGACGCGGATTACATCGCGGACTTGATCGAGAAGTTTTTTACCGGTCATAAAAATATCCAGGAACTGAATTGAATGCTGGCGTCATGCCGGCGAAAGTTTAAAACCTTCGCAGGGATGTTTTATATTGCTCAATTTAAACAAAAACTGATCAAAGTGAACATTTGCACACCTTAATAGAGTACAAAATTATTAAAAAATCAAGGGACAAAATCGAGTTACTGCTCTGATTAAAAATTGCAATACAGTCAAGGTCACCGGATTGCAGCAAATCATTTACGTACTTATCATTATGAAATTTTACAAAATAACAGCTATTGATCTGGATTACATATCGGTCTAGCTGCCTGGATTGCGGGTATAGAAATTTATTGTTAAAACAAAAAGAATTTATAAATTACCAAAAGACAATTGAATGTTG
>CAYLWO010000179.1:0-6266 GCA_964387285.1 uncultured Cytophagia bacterium
GTTTTTTGCGGCCACTCCGGGTGTCTTTCAACGCATTATCAATAGGTTAAAAAACTCCCGGGGTCGCAAAAACCGCGACCCCGGGGTTTGTCAACCGTTTTCACACAGTCTGGCCAGGCCCAGGAAATAAATGACAAATCTCGCAAGCCCCAACGGGGCGCGATAGAACAATTTATGACTCAGAACAAACATCCGCAAATTAAAAAGGAATCAAATATCATGCAAAACAGGATATGGTTGTTGGGTATTGTTCTCCTCTTCAATACACTCACTCTGGCCCATTCGGCGCCAATCGATCCACTGCAGACCATTGCCTGGTTAGATGGCGTATGGATCAGCGAACAGGCCGATGAGGTGATGGAAGAACACTGGAGCTTTTCGAAAAATGGTTTGCTGGGCATGTTTCGCGAAATTAAAAACGGCCGGTCGACGTTTTTTGAGATCATGTGCATCGAACAGGAAGAACACGAGGTTTTGTTGAGAATACGCCATTTTGGACCTGCGCTAAAAACCGCCTGGGAGGAAAGAGATAATCCGATGACCTTTATTCTTACACAATTTTCCGACAGTCTGGCCATATTTGCGGGCGCCAATAGTCAACAAGGAGAAAGACTGATTTATAGATTAAACAATAGAAATAGTCTGACGATCACCGGTGAATTTTTGCACAGCGGTAAAAAGGTGGTAGAGATATTTTCATTCATTCGCAAAAATAGCCTGAGCAACTGAACGAAAAATTTTCATTGCATTTGTGAATTAAATTCAGTAACTAGACAGGTCGGGGGGCGTTTAATTTAGCCTACCCCCTTCTTTTTTTCCACCAGACTCTTCGGTTCGCACACATTCTGCCCAGGATTTCCATCACTGTTTGTATTCACCAGTTCGCGACAGCATCATAATCCTTTTACACCAGCCGGATACGGACGATAACCGGTTCCCGTTGTCAAAAACGGGATTTACTATTTCATTGCGCGAAAAAAAGGGGAGGACGCAGCGATGAAGCAAAAAGTATGGTTATGTTTACCGCTTATGGCCGGACTGATTTTTCTGATCAGCGGCAGCGCGATGGCCCAGGTGCCCTTTGCCGAGGATTTTGAGGATGGCGACGTCAGCGATTGGACTTTGTTCCCGGAGCCCAAAGCGGCTTATCCGTGGACGATCAAGGGTTGGTTGACGACCGATGGAACGCAAGTCTATCACCTCGAAGGCGGGCTTTCATGGGGCGGCGGCAATGCGGTTTTTTACCATCCGGCCACCATGGGCACAGATTATTGTATTCAGGCGCAGGTAAAAATCGTCACAGTTCGCTGCGGCGGTTCACACACTGCACTGGTGGCCCGCTTTCGTGGCGATGCTTCATTTTACCAATTCTATCACTTTTCACTCAACGGAGACGGCCAGGGCGGGATCGGTTGTTCCATCAGTCTGGATGACAACTGGACTGGTAAAAATTTTCAATCGCATTCGGCTGCCGAACTTGCTCAAATGGGTCTTTCTTTGAGCACCGGGCAGTGGATAACCTTGAAAATGAAGCTGCTGGGCGATTGGATCAGATGTTACATCAATAATGTCCTGGTCATGGATGTGCATGACAACACCATTGCCGGCGGCAGCATCGGCTTTTTCAATGCCGGCGCCGAAAGCCGTTTCGACAATGTCCAGGTCACCCCCTTGCACAACGTGGTTGTCGATGTCAAGCCAGGCAGCGACGCTAATTGCATCAACTGCAAAAATGCCAATGGGGTTATCACCGTGGCACTACTGACTACCGACCTTTTTGCCGCCACTCAGGTCGATCACACAACGGTGCGCTTTGGCAAGACCGGAACCGAGGCTGCTGAAATGCATACCAAGAACGGCGTGGCCAGAAGACATGAAGAGGATGTTGACTGGGATGGAGATTTGGATCTGGTTTTCCATTTCAAATTTCAGGATACCGACCTGGATTGCGATGATACAAATGCCGTTCTGACCGGTTGTACCTTCAATGGCGAAGAGATTTACGGCTGCGATGCGGTGCGCATGGTCGATCCTATGAAAGCACTCACCACGGCCATCGAAAAATGGTTAAAGAATTTCCCCAATCCCTTTAACAACGAAACGCAAATTCAGTATCATCTGCAACAGTCAGGAACGGTGCGGCTGGTCATTTACAATTTCCTCGGCCAGCAGGTTCGACTGCTGGCTGACGAATATCAGTTATCAGGTGATTATCAGTTGCTATGGGACGGCAGGGATGACGCCGGCCATGTTCTTGGCAGTGGCGTCTACTTGTGCCGTCTTGAACTGCCGGAGATGCAACATATGGAGACCTGCAAACTGTACCTGCTCAAGTGAGCAGGGCATTCAAGAAATAAAAACAGCCGAGCCTGATAAACTGGTTCGGCTGTTTCTTGCAGGGGGATATTGGTGAGGAGAAAAGTTAATTCAAATCACCGGTGAATAAATCGCCTTTGAACTGATATCCATTGAATCGGATCTGCGACTCGCCATTGCCCAGGGTAATATTGATATCGCGTTGCACGGTCCGGTCTTCATACCCTTCCCCCTTGAGGAACGTGATGGTGGCGGAATAGGTTCCGGTCACAGTGCCGCTCACTTTTTTCGACAGATCCAGCCGGGTTCCACGCGGACCTGTGACGTTGCTGAAATTCAATTCTGTGCTGTGTTGATGAACGCGCACCATCCGCTCTGTGGTGAGCGTGTCCACGGCCGCACGTTTGCTGGCGCCGTTTATGGTCACCGTCGGCGTATGGACGCCAGTCGCGGTAAAGGAAGCGGCAATGGAGAGCAGTTGCTGCGAAATGCGCAAAGTATGGTGCCGGCCGGCACCCTGCAAAACCTTGAAATAAATCGTCCGCGCCGTATCGTTGTCGGTGATGTAATGTTTTTGCGGCTGACCGTTTTTGTTGACAAATTGATAGGTGTACACGCGACTGAATTGAGCGTAAAAATTACCGGATGCATTGCCGCGTTCCCGGGAAACCGTTGCCGTCCAGGTTGCAGTCGCTTCGTCGTACACCGCGTTCTTGTCCTCAGTTTGCTCCAGGCCTAAACTCTTGGCCAAGGGCGTAGCCGTAGTCAGGCTGAGCAGGTCATTGATTTGGTCCATGACGCCGCCGGTATTTTCGCCCAGATTGCCGGCCAGCGAAGCAGCCACATCCTCATTAACAGAAACAGTGCTAATTTGCGGTTCGACCGGATTTTTAGCACAACCTTGCCAAAACAGGACTGCTGTTAACAGGATCCCGAATGCAACCGGGTAAAAATTTTTTGTTTTCATTTTACAATTCCTCATGTTGGTTAAAGTCTTTCGTAATCCCACCCCTGTTCATTTGACCGGTATAAGGCAATGCGCATGCCACGTTTTTGCTACCAATATTTAACTAAATAATAAACAATAAATAAAACCGGTTGTCTTTTTTTAATTTCAGCTGATATTTTGAAAATGCGTACGCAATCGTACGGACAAGTGTACGTCATTGCACGCGTGCGTGTGTTTTGCATCACAACCACAGTACCAGAGTATGTTTGCCGTTAGTCCCGAAGGGACAAATTATTTCTAGTCCCGTAGGGACAAAATATTTCTAGGTCCCGCAGAGACCCCGTCCATCCCGTCCCGTATGGGACGGAATAGGGGGCCATCGATTTTATCCAGGGTGTAAACATTGCGTCCCTGACGGGACGAGAATTATTTTTTACGTTCGCGATAGAAAGATGCTGTCCCTACGGGACAGGGTGCATGGCATCCGAATGTTTAATCCCGGGGTTGCGTTTTTTGCAACCTTCGCCAGCTATAATATGAACATTGGCGTCATCGGCGCTTTTGTTTGCGCTGACAACATGGCACCGCGGAGCATGTCCCGTATGTCTCGTAGGGACAAAATATTTCTAGGTCCCGTAGGGACAAAATATTTCTAGGTCCCGCAGAGACCCCGTCCATCCCGTCCCGTATGGGACGGAATAGGGGGCCATCGATTTTATCCAGGGTGTAAACATTGCGTCCCTGACGGGACGAGAATTATTTTTTACGTTCGCGATAGAAAGATGCTGTCCCTACGGGACAGAGTGCAGGGTTTCCGAAAAGAACACAGGCGATCATTCGTGTTGAGCGCCAACAACTGCGACCATGTTAAACCCCAGGGGTTGCAAAAAACGCAACCCCGGGTGTTTTGTTAGATTTCTAAAGCAAACGCTGTTTTTCGTTTTTACAAAGTTGCGACCGGGACGGTCGCGTTCCAGATTTGTTCGAAAAATAGATGCTTCTATCCGGAAAGCAATATTAATATTCATGCACTCACTAGTTCAACAAACAAATTTTAATAATTCTGCTATAATTTGCTGTCTGCATTCGCAGCAGATAGAGACCGGTGCTTGATTTCGACCCCTGCGAATCCAGACCATCCCATTCAACCATAAAGACACCTGGTTTTTGATATTTATCAAGCAAAAGTACGACAGGTTGCCCGAGGATATTATAAATAGAGATGGTGACGATAGGTACCTCTGGGATTTGATATTTTATCCTAGTTGTTACATTAAATGGATTTGGATAGTTTTGCTTTATATCTTCCAATTCGCCTGGATGATCTTTTCAGCGGGTTTGCCATAGATCCAGTCATACATTCTCCAAGCATATAAATCTGTAAATGCTTGATCCCAAGTTTCGCCATTTAAATTATCTTTACTTATTTGTCCTGCCCATAAATTGACTCCTTCAAAAATCTGATCCTTTCTATATGAGTCAAACAAAATATTATAATAATCTGTTTGCTGTTTCCAATCTACTTCAGTACCAACACCATAAATCAATCCTAACGGATCTCCAGGAACTCCATGAAAACTATAAACATTTGATTCTGTAACAAATAAGTTTTTATTATATTTTTTTAATGTTGGTAAAACCATTTTGGTATACCAAACAAAAAAACCTTCCATCATTTCATTCAGGGAGGGGTTCATTTTGTTTGACATAACAACATATGGCTCTATTCCAATATAATCAAGTGCGTCCCAAAATGAGATTTGACTAATGTTAGATGGTTCCATACTATCAATCTGGTTCGAATCAGAAGACAAAGTAAGTTTTCCATTATAAACTTTGCGTACTTCAGCAATTATTTTTCTCCACCTCGGATCCGGATCAGGCACACCAAATCCTCGCCAATTAGGTAAGGTCATGGAGTTCAATTCAGTGCCAAGACTTATGTATTCAACGCCTAATTGCTGACCTAAATTCGCATA
This sequence comes from uncultured Cytophagia bacterium, assembly GCA_964387285.1. GTDB lineage: Bacteria > Zhuqueibacterota > Zhuqueibacteria > Residuimicrobiales > Residuimicrobiaceae > Anaerohabitans. Next base: position 5,245 of record CAYLWO010000179.1, read on the forward strand.
ATGAAGAATATAATCTTGATACGATTCGAATAAAGCATCCCAATTACCATTTTGAGGTTGTAAAGTACCCATCCAAAAATTTCCATCAATCGATTCTTTAACGAAAATATGTGGTTTGAACATGCTTTTCATACTAAAATCTTTAACACAATTTATAATTTTAATGATTTCATCATCTGTCAAGGTTACCCTTACATATTTTTGACTTCCTCCACTGGGATCTATTATCGAATCATAATTAGGATATATATCAGTTGAAGTATAGTTGTCAATTTGAAATTGAGGGACAAATGTTATAAAATTAATTCCCATTTCTTTCATTCTGTTTAATGTTGGATAAATCCAATTCTCAATGGGACCCCATACATCAAACATATTTTTTTCCCACCAGGTTGTCCCAAGTGTGGACCCCCTCAAATACCCGGGCTCATTGTCAGCCTTCACAAGAACATCTTTTTGGGCTTCTATTTGTGAACCAGTCATTTGAACAGTTGTCTTAAACCTCCTCGGCCCCGGCCATTCAGTTTGAAAAGTAAAAATATGGCTCCTTCCATCCAGTCCAGGACCTTGATACTTCGGCTGTTCATCGGCACTCTCAGCTGACCAGAACTCCCGAGTGGTTTTCTCAGCAACCAAGTATTCTAATGTAGGTACCGATGCACTATCAGGAACTACGACCACCAGCCTTATAGGACTGTTGATTTCAGCATTGCCATCCACATATATTGCCGGCTTTTCAGCTCCGCGCTCAAAAACTTTGATATCTATTCCAATGGGCAAATTGTACATCGCTTTCAAAGCACCCCAAACCTCATCGGGCAAGCGCGCATCCTGCTTCTCAACTGCAATGTGCTCATCAGGGAAAAACTGATCATCGAGATTGATCCCCATTGCCAGACTCAACAGCAAACGCTGCGCTTCTGCTTTTGACCAATTCTCGGCGCCACAGTACTTTTTCTTGTACACGATGGCCTTGGCAGGATTACCTTCAGCATCATACAGCGTATATTCCACCGCTGATC
>CAYLWO010000180.1:0-6248 GCA_964387285.1 uncultured Cytophagia bacterium
AAAACATCCCTGCGAAGGTTTTAAAACCTTCGCAAGGATAATGCAAGTGCTCAATTCAGAATCAAGAAAAAATTTTCTTTTCAAGCTTCCTGCACTGTATTCACCAGCGTTCCCAATTCCTCTATGGTCGCCTCAATGCGATCGCCAGGCACAATGGGCAGGGTGCCTTCCGGCGTACCGGTGCAGATAATATCCCCCGGTTCAAGCGTGATATAGCGAGAGATATAAGCAATCAAATAAGGAATTTTAAAAACCATATCTCCGGTGTTGGCCTTTTGCTTGACCACGCCGTTGACGGTCAATTCCATATCAAGGTTGTGCGGATCGATGGGCGCATCGGCCGGTACAATATAGGGACCCATAGGACAAAACGTATCGAATCCTTTTGACAAGGTCCAGGGTTTGCCGCCTTTGATGTCTTCCCGCTGCATATCGCGCGCCGTGATGTCATTGGCAATGGCATAGCCGGCCACATACTCCATGGCTTTCTCTTCTGCCACCTTGCTGGCTTTGCGACCCATGATCACAGCCAGTTCCAACTCATGATCCACCCGGCCGGTTCCTGCAGGGATTTGCACAATGCCCTGATGGGGCAACAGGGAGGACGGCACTTTGGCAAAAAACATGGGCTTTTCCGGCACCTCGCTTTTCCACTCTTTGGCATGAGCTGCATAGTTGCGGCCCAGACAGATCATTTTCGATGGCCGGGAGATGGGCGTCTGAAAAATAAAATCACCTTCCAAACGCAAGTCCTTGATGGCGCGGAACTCTTTGACGGTCTCCACCACCTCTACGAGCGTCTCGTTGGAAAAATAATCCAGCTCGACCATAAGCTGTAAAAAAGGCAATTCCGGCGCCTGTTTGAAATTTTTAAACTCCTTAAAGTAACGCCAAATCTGGGTAAAATTGAACAGTCCCTCAGGCGTGTCCACGCCGATGCGCGGTTCGCCTTTTAACGTGACATAGCTAAAAGCTTTCATCACCTCTCCCTGGTAAAATCTGCAAAACCTTCTATCATTCGCAATTCTGAAACAAAAAAGAAACCTGCCATTACTTAACGCTGAATCCCTTGCTCTCCAGCACCTTGCCCGCTTCATCCGTAACCTCAGCCTTCCACTCACCGACGCTGACGGTCTTGTTGCTCCAGGTGCGCGTCGTCGGGTATTTAATGCTGAGCGTAACCTCATTCACTTTGGCGTTATTCAGATACCAGACATGTTTGATGGTACACGGGACTGCGGAACAGGTCAGTTTGGTCCAGCAATAAACCTTGGTGGTCGATGCGGCAAAGGTGACAGCCTCATCCACCGGCTCTCTGGATTCCACAGCTTGCGCAAAAACCATCTTTTCAACTTTGCATCCTTCATCGGCAGCCAAAAGCGATCCGGCCAGAATAAACACAGTCATCATCACGACGAAAAGCATTGACAATTTGGATTTTTTCATCTGTGTCTCCTATTTTTTTAACCTGGTCTATTCATAAAGCGTCCACATTCAAGGAGCAACTTGCGTATTTAGGCAATATTGTAGAAGCCGCTTCCTATCGGTCCGCTTCGGACGGATCGGCGACAGCCGCCTCCTACAGAAACGTCATCATTTTGCGAATGAATCAGGCTAAACAGCTAATAAAATTAACCAATTTTTTTCCGACAAGCAAGAATTTTAGCCCCGGCTGCCGGCCCGTTCGTTTTTCTTTACCTCGTCCCAGACCGCATCCATTTCCGTCAAGGTGGCCTGGCTCAGGGTTTGTCCGCGTGCGGCAAATACCGCTTCCACTTTTTTGAAGCGATGGCTGAATTTCTCAATGGTGCGGCGCAACGCATCTTCGGGATTAGCTTTAAAAAAACGGGAAACATTGACCATGGAAAAGAGCAGATCGCCCAACTCTTCTTCCACATGATCGCGATTGCCCGATTGCACCGCTTCCTGCAATTCGCGTATCTCTTCCTGAATTTTATCCCACACCGGCGTAATCTCGGGCCAATCGAAACCAACGGCAGCAGCCTTGTTTTGCATGCGATAGGCGCGCAACAGCGCCGGCAACTCGCGGGGGACTCCGTCAATGGCGGACTTTTTGCCCTCTTTTTTAATTTTGGTTTGCTCCCAGCGGCTGATCTGCTCATCTGCTGTCTTCACGACGGCATCGCCGAAAACATGGGGATGACGGCGAATCAACTTGTCGGTGATGGACGTAACAACATCGTCCATGGTAAAAAGTCCTTCTTCTTCGCCGATTTGGGCGTGGAACACCACCTGCAGCAGTAAATCGCCCAGTTCGCCCGGCAACTCGTCCAGTTTGCCCTCATCGATGGTTTCAATAACCTCATAAGCTTCTTCCAGCAAATGCTGACGCAGCGACGCATGGGTTTGTTCGCGATCCCAGGGACAGCCGTTTTCACTGCGCAACAGCGACATGATTTCCAGTAATCTTGCCAAACCGGTATTTAAATCTTTAGACACCAAACCTCCTATTCATTCATCATGTAATAAAGTATCTTTAATTGTTTGATCGATAGATAGGCCGAAGCACCTGTTCGCCGATTGTTCTCTGGCCGGATTTCAGGAATGCGACGCGAACAGATTCTTCAGCCGCTGGAGTGAAGTAATCCCCTTATACGCCAAAAGTGTTATGAGCTCCACATGACGATAGATACCAGAATAAAAAGCAAATCCAGCTTGTCTATTTTATGGCACTTGTCTGAGAAATCCAAGCATTATTTCATTGCCGAATAGAAATCACTTTAATTCACCGTAAATGTTTTGTATATTTTTCTCTAAAAATTCGAGGTCGCATGTCCTTTTTCGATCGTTTAAAAGAACCACGCGTTATCATTGCTGACGGCGCCATGGGCACCCAGATCCAACTGCTCAGCATCAGCGACAAAGAGTGGCAGGGGAAAACCGGCTGTAACGAAATCCTCAATATCACGGCCCGAGAAAAAATCCGCGCCATCCATGAAGCTTACCTGACCGCCGGATCTGAAGTGGTGGAAACCAACACTTTTGGCGCCAGCCGCATCGTCTTGGCAGAGTATGATCTAGCGGAGCGAACGACCGAGATCAACCGTGCAGCGGCTCGCATCGCCCGCCAGGCTGCAGACGGATTTAGCGATCATCATCGATTTGTCGCCGGCTCCATGGGACCGGGCAACAAACTGATTAGCCTGGGACAAACCGATTTCAACACCATGCATCGCTCTTATTATGAACAGGCCACAGGACTTGTCGAAGGCGGTGTGGATCTTTTTCTGATTGAAACCTGTCAGGATGTCCTGCAAATCAAAACCTGTTTGCTGGCTGTGCAGGACGCCATGCGGCACAGCGGCGTAAAATTGCCAGTCGGCGTTTCCGTTACCGTCGAGACCACAGGCACGTTGCTGTTGGGCAGCCAAATAGACGCTGTCTTGGCCATTTTGTCCGCATTTGACATCGATTTGTTGGGTTTAAATTGCGCTACAGGGCCGGAATTGATGCGGCCTTACATTCATGAAATCTGCCAGCACTTTTCCGGCGCTGTCTTGTGCCAGCCCAATGCCGGTCTGCCGCAGAATATTGACGGACGCATGGTATACACACTGGCTGTTGCTGACTTTGTCGACAAGCTTTCGGCCATGGTTAAAGAAGAGGGTGTGCTGTTTATCGGCGGCTGTTGCGGCACCACACCAGAGTTTATCAACAGACTGTCCGCCGCACTCTTAAACACAGCACCAGCCATACGCGAGGTTCAATCATCGACTGCCGTGGCTTCCTTATTCAGCAGTCAAACCCTGCACCAGGATCCGGCGCCGTTTTTTGTCGGCGAACGCGCCAACACCAACGGCAGCAAACAGTTTCGCGAATATCTGCTGGCCAACGATTGGGACGGCATTGTCAACGTGGCGCGAGAACAGGCGCGCAGCGGCGCACATGGACTGGATCTGTGCGTCGCTTACACCGGTCGCAATGAAACCGAAGACATGCAACAAGCGGTCAAACGCATCACAACCCAGGTAGATCTGCCACTGTTTATCGATTCCACTGACAGTCGCGTGATCGAATCCGTTTTGCAACTCTATGGCGGCCGCCCGGTCATCAATTCCATCAATCTCGAGGATGGTGAAAAAAGAGCAGAGCAAGTCTGCCGTCTGGCCAAACGCTACGGTGCAGCTCTTATTTGTTTGACTATCGATGAACAGGGCATGGCCCTGACCGTGGAGCGGAAATTGGCCGTAGCACAGCGCATATATGATCTGGCTGTACAACGCTGTGGTTTGCGGTCACAGGATCTGATTTTTGATGCGTTGACTTTCACTCTCGGCAGCGGAGACGAGACACTGAGAGATGCAGCGCTCAATACGCTGGAGGCCATTCGTCAAATCAAGGCGCGCTGGCCGCAGGTCTACACGCTTTTGGGCGTGAGCAACATCTCTTTTGGCCTGGCAGCGCACAGTCGCGACATACTCAATTCGGTTTTTCTGGCGCAAGCAGTGCAAGCCGGATTGGACCTGGCCATTGTTCATGTCAAAAAAATCATGCCGCTCTATCAAATAACCCAAGACGATCTTGAACAAGCCAACGACCTTCTTTTAAATGTCGGTGAGCAACCGTTAAAAAGTTTTATCCGTCATTTTGAGGCCAAGGCAGGTACGGAACAGACTCAGGTTCAAGATGAAAACCAACTGTCTGTGGAGGAACGCATCCACCGTCGCATTCTCGAGGGCAACCGTTCGGGATTGGCTGAATTGCTGCTTTCCGCTTTAAAAGAACGCTCAGCCATGGCCATCATCAACGAACTGCTTATTCCGGCCATGAAGACCGTGGGCGAGTTGTTCGGCAGCGGCAAGATGCAGTTGCCTTTTGTGCTGCAATCCGCAGAGGCCATGAAGTTCGCAGTGGATCAACTGCAGCCCTTTATGGAGAAAAACACGGCACAGCAGCAAAAGTGCATTGTGCTGGCCACGGTGCGCGGCGATGTGCACGACATCGGCAAGAATCTTGTTGATATCATACTGAGCAACAACGGCTACAAGGTTTACAATCTCGGCATCAAGTGCGAAATCGAAACCATGATCCACAAAGCACTGGAGGTGAAGGCCGATGCTATCGGCATGAGCGGTTTATTGGTTAAATCCACGGTGGTGATGAAGGAGAATCTCGAAGAGATGCAGCGCCGCGGGCTGCAGATTCCGGTGCTGCTGGGCGGCGCAGCACTGACGCGCAGTTATGTAGAAGAAACCTGCGGCCCCATTTTGTCTGCGCCGGTGGTCTATTGCGCTGATGCATTTGACGGACTGAAGGTGATGGAACAGGTCAAGGAAGGAAACCTGGCAAAGCGGCGGGACAAAAAAATCGATAACAAAACGGATAAACCCTTTGCACCTACGAGCGCCGAAGAAGCACTGCGTCGGGACATCGAAATCCCGAATCCGCCGTTTTGGGGCGACCGTATGGTAACCGACATTGATTTGGATGAGGTGTTTTCCTATTTGACGGAAAACGTGCTTTTTCGCGGTCGCTGGGGATATCGCCGCGGCCAATTGAGCCGGCAGGAGTTTGAGAATTTAATCACGCAAACCGCACAGCCGGAATTGGAGCGCCTCAAGGCCAGATGCAAGAAAGAAAAACTGCTGCAACCGTCGGTGGTCTACGGTTATTTTCCCTGTAACAGCGAAGCCAATGACGTTGTTATTTTCAAACCGGAGAGCGATCAAGAAATAGTGCGGCTGTCTTTTCCACGACAAGATGCGGCGCCTTATCGCTGCATTGCGGATTTCTTTTTGCCGCTGACCGCCAAACGACGCGATCTGATCGCCGTGCAGGTAGTAACCGTCGGCAGCCGGGCTGCAGCAGAATCCAAACAGCTGTATGAGGAAAACCAATACAAAGAATATTTGCTGTTTCATGGCCTGAGTGTGGAAGCGGCTGAAGCGCTGGCCGAACTGTGGCACCGCCGCATTCGCGAAGAGTTGGCCATCACGGATCAGGACGGCAGCAACATCGACGATCTGGTGGTGCAGAAATATCGCGGATCGCGTTACTCGTTCGGTTATCCGGCCTGTCCGGATTTAGCGGAGAATCGCAAGCTGTTCAGCCTGCTAAAGCCGGAACGCATCGGCGTTACGATCACCGAAGAGGATCAGATGGTGCCGGAGCAGACCACGTCGGCGTTTATTGTGCATCATCCGCAGGCGAAATACTTTAGAGTTTGAGGGGAAGCGTATGGAAAAGTACATTTGCACCAATTGCGGATATATTTATGATCCGGAAAT
>CAYLWO010000181.1:0-6230 GCA_964387285.1 uncultured Cytophagia bacterium
GCGCAGCAGAACTGCAAACAAACGAAAAAAACAGCAGCGAAAAAAAGTTTACCACAAAAACACCAGAACCGTGTCATTGCGAACGCAGGAACAGTCGCTGATAAAGAAGATTATCTCAGTTGGAATGAAGCAATCCCCTTGTACCGATAGAGTGCTTATGAGAACATAAGTCGAAAACCTCAGTAACCAGAATATTCAGTTTAAAATCAGGACACATTATGTCAAAATCCACAGTAGCTGTGCTACGCACCTCCCCACAAACCGTTTTGCAGGACTATCACCGTTTGCTTAATCTGGCCGGTTATCAGAACACCCTGCCCAGGGAAGCGGAAACCGCTTTGAAAATCAATATCTCGTGGCACTTTTTTTTCCCCGGCAGTTCCACCACGCCCTGGCAGCTGGAAGGCGTGATTCGCGCCATGAAAAAAGACGGCTATGATCCGAACAAAATTCACGGCTGTCATAACCGCACCGTGGTGATCGATGCGCATCTGGGGGAGCGTGAGAACAAACAGATCAATGTCATCGAAGCGCATGGTTTGGCCAATGTGCATCTTTATGAAGGTGAGGAATGGATCAACATTCATGATGCCGTCGGTGATTTGACGGAAAAATTTTTATGTTTAAATAAAGTGTATCCCAAAGGTTTCTTCATTCCCAAACGTTTTATCGGCGAAAACATCATTCACCTGCCCACGGTAAAAACGCATATTTTTACCACCACGACCGGCGCCATGAAAAACGCCTTTGGCGGATTGTTGAACGAACACCGGCACTGGACCCATCCGGTCATTCATGAGACGCTGGTGGATCTGCTCATGATCCAAAAACACATCCATCGCGGCGTGTTTGCGGTCATGGACGGCACTTTTGCCGGCGACGGTCCTGGACCGCGCTGCATGACGCCTTATGTAAAAAACATCCTGCTGGCTTCCAGCGATCAGGTGGCCATCGACGCCATGGCTGCCAAACTCATGGGCATGGATCCCCTGTCCATCAAATTCATCCGCCTGGCCCATGAACAGGGTCTGGGTTGCGGCGATCCGAATGAGATTGAGATCGTTGGCGATGCGGCGGCGGCAAAAGAAAACTGGAAATTCACCGGACCGTTCAAAAAAATGACGTTTGCCTCGCGCATGCAGCACCGCATCTACTGGGGTCCGCTGAAAAAACCGCTGGAATGGACGCTGAAAACCGTGCTGGCGCCCTGGTCTTATATGGCCAGCGTGGTCTACCATGACAGTTTTTGGTATCCGTTGTTCGCCAAACGAAAAATGAAACAGGCCTTGGAGAGTCCCTGGGGCCGGTTGTTTCATAATTGGGAAAAGGTAAAAGCGGATGACAGGGGGTATCCCGAAGTCGGCCAGGAAGCGCCCAAATTGATGCGCTCCGGTGCCAGGGTATTGCTGCGCTCGTTTAAAGTGCTGGGCACCTGTATCGTCCAGGCGCCTGAGTTTGCCGCACGTAAAAGACGGCGCGCAGTTTAATAGGGAAATACGATTTATGAAAACCATCGTACTCATCACGGGTTGTTCCACCGGCATCGGTCGGGCGCTGGTCCGGGAATATGCAAAACAGGGCTGTCTTATTTACGCTACAGCGAGAAAGTTAGAAGCCATCCGGAATTTAGCCGGCGAGAATGTTTTCATTGATACGCTGGATGTGACAAACGACCATGATGTGCAAAGCGTGATGCAGCGGATCAAAAACGAGCAGGGACGCCTGGACATTCTGGTCAACAATGCAGGTTATGCCGCCATTGGACCGGTGGTGGAAATTCCGGCAGCGGAACTGCGCCGTCAATTTGACGTGAATGTCTTTAGCGTCATGGCCTTGGTGCAAAATGCGCTGCCGCTTTTGCTGAAATCCGCCAACGCAAAAATCGTCAACGTCGGCAGCGTGTCCGGCGTATTGACCACGCCTTTTGCCGGCGCCTATTGCGCGGCCAAAGCGAGTTTGCATAAATTGTCCGATGCCTTGCGCATGGAACTGGCGCCGTTCAACATCCGTGTGATGATCGTGCAACCGGGCGCCATTCGTTCCGAATTCGGCAAAAACTCGCAGCAGCAGCTGGCGCAGACGTTGCAGCAGAATTCTTTGTATGAACCCATCCGTCAGCGTATTTATGACCGCGCCAACGCGTCGCAGCAAAACCCGACGCCGGTGGAAACGTTGGCTGAAACAGTTGCGGCAAAAAGTTTAAAGAAGAATCCGCCGGCGATCCTGCGCACCGGTCACGGCAGTCACGCTATGGTGGCGTTGAAACGACTGCTCCCGGAAAAACAGGTGGACCGTTTATTGGGTAAAATTTTCAAGCTGAATGAATTAAGGAAAAACTCTTGATGGATTGGATAATGGACCCGCAGGCCTGGATCGCTCTGGCTACGCTGACAGCGCTGGAAATCGTCCTGGGCATCGACAATATCATTTTTATCTCCATACTCGTAGGCCGATTGCCGCAGGAACAACGCAACCGCGGACGCGTCATGGGTCTGGCGCTGGCCATGGTTACCCGCATCCTGTTGTTGCTCTCTTTGACCTGGTTGATGAAATTGACGCAGCCGTTATTTGTTATATTGCATCAAGAGATCTCCGGTCGGGACATCATCCTTATTTCAGGCGGCTTGTTTCTTATCGCTAAAAGCACCCATGAAATTCACCAGGCATTGGAAGGCGTTGAGGAAAGATCGGCGGAAGTTAAGGTTTCCGGTTTTGGCAGCGTATTGGTCATGATCGCGGTGATCGACATCATTTTTTCCCTGGACTCGGTGATCACGGCCGTGGGCATGGCGCGTCACCTGCCGGTTATGATCATGGCCATCATCGCGGCCGTGCTGGTCATGATGCTGGCCAGTCGCAGCATTGGCGATTTCGTCGACCATCATCCGACCATAAAAATGCTGGCCCTGAGTTTTCTGATACTGGTTGGCGTGGCCTTGTTGGGCGAAGGTTTTGATCTGCACATTCCCAAAGGATACATCTATTTTGCCATGGCTTTTTCGGTCGTGGTAGAGATGTTGAATTTGCGTATTCGGGAACGGCGCGTTCATCCGGTGCGTTTGCGCAAACAGCTCTAAAAAAAACGGCAAATAGGACAGTTCGGATCGCCCGGGGAATCCTTCCCCCTGGCAATCTTTGTTAACATGCTAATAATCATTCCTCTCTGTTGCATTTAGCACTCCCAACATCACAATCAATCTACACAAGGTTGATGCATTATAAAGATAAAAAAAATCTCTAACGCAGCCGGTACGTGATGCCCGGCTGCAGCGCCTCGGCCAGTGCCAATCCGGCAAATCCGCTCGGTATGGGCAGATCCATAATACCATACCTCGCGGATTGACGCGGGTTGAGAAAAAAACGGTAATTCTCACGGATACGGTCCAGCAGTCGTTCTTCCGCCAGCACCTGATCATAATACCAAACCAAAAGATGCAAGGAGCCCTGACTGCGCTGTTGATCCTCGCTGCGCAGCCGTCCCCACACGCCTTTGTCATTTTGCCGGTTCAACAACCATTGTACGCTGAAACCGGCAGAACGCCGGATCTGTTTTTTCAACTCCTCGTCCGCTGTGCGCACATAAAGACCCACCAGGCCGTCGCTGACATAACTCATGGTATCGAAGGGCCAATGCGGGGAATACTCGCCCTGGAGCAAATATGGATACTCGCCCTGGGCATCGCGTTGTTTCAGCAGCCAGCGTACGGCATTTTCGGCAATTTCCAGATACTCGCGTCGCTCGGTTAAAACGTACAGAGAAGAAAAAAAAGCGGCGCCGGTTACGCTGCTGGAGATGGTGTAGGGCAGTACGGCGAGTTTTTGCCGATAATAACCGCAACCGATCGCGCCCTTGTCTTCGCCTTCCGTCACAATCCATCCAGGCGAACCGCCGCGTCCCTTACCTTGCGGATCCTCTTTACAACCATACTGCACAAAGACCGCATATCGTTTCAACGCGTTAAGGTAGGAGGCTTTTCTTGCACCGGAAGTAAAACGCACAGCGCCGGCTAAAGCGGTCGCCGCCGTACCGGCATCGCCCAGATAGATGTTTCCCTGCGGAGAAACATCGCCCCAATAACCGGCAGTATCGCCGTGAGTGGACAGGGTGGTCTGCTGCAGCGCCGCCAAACGATCGAACCACAACAGCGCTTCTTCTTTGTAAGCTGGGTTGTCAACCAACTCGTACGCGGCCAGCAGCATGCGTCCGAGATTGCTGTTGATAAACACGGAAGTTCTGCGTTTGTCTTTAACCTGCAGCTGACCGGTGCGTAACCCAACCGCAATAGACCAGTCGCACAAATCAGTCAAGGCCTTGATGACGGCCGGTCGATCCTGCGGCGCAACAATGTCGGATGGCCGTATTTGAGAAAAAACAGAGCTCCCAGGGACCAAAAGCAGGCAGATGATAAAAAGTCTTGTCATAACGCTTCGCATCCTCTCATTGCTTTAGCAACACGGAAAAAATCGCTTGACTTTGCAAACATAACTTTGTATTCTGCAAGTCGGATGTAAAACAACATGCGGCCGATGCAAGCGGTTCCATGTTAAAAATATACTAAAAACCGTCACCATTGTCAAGATTAAGGAGTCCAACATGAAACGTCTGTATGGAATACTGCTCACCACCTTAATCCTCTCTGCAGCTCCGGCAAGCGAGATTCCAAACGAATGCCGCGTTGGCGGATTCTTTCTCGGTCCACAGGCTTATACATTCCGTCTGTACACGCTTTTCCAGGCCATCGACAATGCCAAGGAAGCGGGTTGCAGCGTCATCGAAGCCTTTCCCGGACAAAAACTGTCAGCGACCGATGATACCCCGTTCAGTCATACGGCATCGCCGGCCGTCTGGAGCAAAGCGAAACGCAAGCTGGATGCTGTCGGCGTGCGCCTGGTGAATTATGGCGTAGTCGGAATTAAAGATGATGCCGAGTTGACGCAGATTTTCGATTTTGCCAAACTCATGGACATCCCCTGTGTCACCATGGAACCCAGCCCGGCTACCGCAGAAACCATGGATAAAATTGAAAAGCTGGTCAAAGAATACGATATTAAAGTCGCCATTCACAATCATCCCAGGCGAGCCGATCATGCGGATTATAAATACTGGGATCCCAACTTTGTCCTGTCGCTGGTGAAGGATCGCGACCCGCGCATCGGCTCCGGCGCCGACACCGGCCACTGGCTGCGTTCCGGCATCAAGCCCGTCGACGCGCTGAAAATTCTGCAAGGCCGCATCATCAGCTGTCATCTCAAGGATTTGAATAAAGTGGATCCCAAAGCCACGGATGTGGTATACGGTCAGGGGGTCGCGGATGTGAAAGCGGTGCTGGATGAATTAAAGCGCCAGGGATTCAACGGCAACATTTCCATGGAGTATGAATCCAACTGGGAAAACAACATTGTCGAAGTCAAGCAGTGTGTTGATTTCGTGCGCAACTATGGGAAATAGCGGGTCGGACCAAGACAATTGCTTGTTTATTTATCACATATAAGGGGGAGACAAACCTGAGGATATAAGCCATGCCACGCGCAAGCAGAAATTTTTTGCCAGGATATATCTATCATATCACCCATCGCTGCCATAATCGCAGCTTTATGCTCCAATTGGACTGGATTAAGCAGCGATGGTTACATTGGCTGGTCAAGGCCAAATCACGATATCACCTGAGCATCCTCAATTATTGCCTCACCAACAATCACATCCATTTGCTTGTGTCTGCCGGGCGGTCTGCAGATAACATTGCAAAAAGCATGCAACTGGTTGCCGGACGCACTGCGCAAGAATACAACGACAGCCAGGGACGATTAGGCGCTTTTTGGCATGACCGCTATCACGCCACAGCGATCGACTCGCAGAGCTATTTGTTGCATTGCATGATCTACATTGATCTTAATATGGTTCGAGCCGGCGTCGTCAAACATCCCAAAGACTGGCGCTTTGGCGGGTTTCATGAAATCATGGACTCCGCCTCAAATAACTCCCTCATTGACTTGGCTGCGCTACATCAGCAACTCGATTTGCTAGATAGTACACAGTTCCCCCCAATATACGGACAGCTGGTGGATGAAAAATTACGCAGAATCTCTTTGCGCGAATCCTTTTGGAGTGAAAGCCTGGCAGTGGGCAGCACGGAATTTATTCAGAGCTATCAACAGAAATTGGGGAGCCGCGGACGAAGGCACGAGATAATAGAAATGGAGCAGATTCGCGTTTTGCGCGAGCCCGAGAG
>CAYLWO010000182.1:0-6181 GCA_964387285.1 uncultured Cytophagia bacterium
CCTCCTGTAGGGGACTTGAACCCCATTAGTTCATGATCATGCCGGGCGTACACCCAAGCACGCACACGACACACCAGTCTGGTGCTCTGTATGAAGATCGAGAAGTTCTCGCTTCTAATTCAGTTCGTCATTTAAAAATCTTTCGAGGTGTGCGTGTGGTGCTTGTCGTTGGATGCTAAATGTAATAATAAAAATCGAAAAGGGAATAATATGAACAGACAAATGCAAACCGGTATACATTTTTTCTTATTAATCGGATTATTTTCATTCGTTCATTTCGAGTTTGGATATACACAAGCCAGATCAAATGAACTCAAACATGCACCTGGAAACTATGTTGTTGTCAATGGTGTTAAGATTTGGTGCGAAAGTGAAGGTAAAGGTGAACCATTACTTCTAATTGCAGGTGGTCCTGGTTCTACTCACTATTTTGAGCCGTTTTTTTCCATTTTAGCTGATTCATGTCGTCTTATTTATTTCGATGCATTTGGGCGTGGCAAATCTGATCGAGCAAAATCTGCAAAAGAGTATACATTCGAACGAGATGTAGAGGATATTGAAGGTCTCCGAAAGGCACTTGGTTTAGGGAAAATCAACCTTCTAGGTCATTCCTATGGCGGGATGGTAGCTCAAGCCTATGCCTTAAAATATCCTGATTCAGTCAAGCGGCTCATTTTAGCAAATACATTATATAACGCAGAAATGTGGCAAGCGAATAATGATAATAGCAATTATGAAATCAGAAATCAGTACCCTGAAATGTGGGAAAAAATACATAAAATCCGTGCGCAAGGGTACCATTCAAGCGCAAAAGAACATCAAGAAGTATATCAAGTACCTGTTGGACTACTCTATTTTTATAACGCCTCTATTGCGGAAAATTTACAATGGGATATTAATCCAGAAGTCTACTATGCTATAGCGGGCGATGATGCGGATTTCTTAATCGGCGGCGATGTAGGGAAATTAGATTTCAGAATGGAATTGCATAAGCTAAAGATGCCAACGCTTATCCTCGCTGGACGTTATGATAGAATATGTTTGCCAAGATTCTCATTACAATTTAAAAAGTACGCACCTCAAGCGGAATTTGTTATCTTTGAAAAAAGTGGACATGAACCTTTTAGAGAAGAGACAGAAAAAATGATGAAAATTTTAAGGAATTTTCTAAACAAATAAATTATGATAGTGATTATTTTTTTCATATTATTATCATCGCAATATAATCTATTAATGTTATTCGCAGTTTTATGTAGCTTATCAGAAAAATGCATCCAACCCAGGCGTTAACCAGATGCAACTTCCCCACTCCACACACTTCTACCGTTGCACTGGTTACGCCTTGTCGTTAGCCGGTACACAACAGGAAGAAAATATATGCTGATCGAAAAAGATCTAGATAAAATAAAGCTTCTTGGAGAAAGAAATGAAAGACAGAATTTCAAATTTCGTTTATTTTTGAAAAATTTAAATATGGAATCAAAAAAAATAGATATCATCGTTCATGAGATATATGGTGAAGTGGTTAATGAAATTGATTGTACACAATGCGCTAATTGCTGTAGACAAATCAAACCTTTGCTTGATGAAAAAGATATAGACATTTTTATTAAAACTCTCAGCATTGATGCGAAAACTTTTAAAAGTAACTATTTGCAGGAAGTAAAAGAGCATGCCGAAAAATTAACATTTGAATTTAAAGAATTACCCTGTCCGTTTTTGCAAAATAATAAATGCAGGAACTACCAAAATCGTCCAAAGGACTGCCGATCTTATCCATATTTAAATAAAAAGAATTTTACGACAAGATTATTAAGCATAATCGATAATTATTCCATTTGTCCGATAGTGTTCAATGTTTTTGAACTATTAAAAAATAATTTCCGTAAAATTTGAAAAATTTTCATTTAAGTATAGACAACATGAAGTCTTTCAAAATTGTTGCCGAGTAAAGAATTTGTATAGTACAAAATTTTCGAAATATATCTTGCTTTTGATGATCCAAAATCGTATAATCTTACTGGTAAGAAAAAGGATTTTGGAGGTTATATGTCATTTGTTGAAACAACAAAAATGTCATCAAAGGGACAAGTTGTTATTCCGGAAAATATTCGGAAACGACTTGGCCTTAAAACTGGCTCTCAATTCGTGGTTGTCGGCGATAAAGATGTAGTTATTCTCAAATCACTCTCGGCACCGTCTATGTCTGATTTCGACAACTTGCTCAAAAAAGCCCAGGAACAAGCTAAAAAGGTTGGATTAAAAAAAGCTCATCTGAAAGAAGCGATTGCTCTGGCCAGGGAAAGTAGATGAGAATCGTTCTAGATACAAATGTGCTTATATCAGGAATCTTTTTCCGAGGACCCTCCTACCGTATATTGCAAGCATGGAAAAACAAAAAAATTCAATTCATCATCTCACCAGAAATCTATGACGAATATTCTCGCGTCGTAGAAATAATCTCTAAAAAGTATCCTGGGATTGACATATCTGAAATCTTAAAACTTATTGCTATATATTCTGAAATCTCTCAATCATATGTGTTACCCGAACAAGTTTGTGAAGACCCAGATGACGACAAATTTATTGCTTGTGCCATCTCAAACGAAGCAAGATATATTGTAAGCGGTGATAAACATCTGCTGAAAATATCTGGTTATCAGGGAATTCGAGTACTTAAGCCACAAGAATTCTGCAGCGAATTCCTTGATTAAAGTGCTAACCCGTGGTTGGTGCGGATGGCCGCTGGGGCAATTTGCCATATGAAAATTTTTTTGATATTACCGCGGCCACCGCACAACCACTTCGTTCTGCGGACAAAAAGAACTTTTTTGAGTATCGTTGATATGTGAAGATATTTGGTTAAAAATTTGCTTCAAATATTTTATTTTCATATCTTATTATTTAACGACCGTCCATTTATAATGAGATAGAAGGAGATGATGATGTTTTTATCAAAGGCATTTATTTCGTTCTTTGGTACCATCATTTGCTTGATGTTTTTTGCCCCTGGTTGCGCTCTTTCCCATGACATCGTTTTCGATAAAAAGCTCGATCGTAAATCCCTTTCACAACAAATCCGACAAAAGATAGACAGTATCCAAACCATTCACATCACGCTTGATGAATCTTACCAGTGCAACTATCAATCAGATGTGGCCAGAGATATTCATAAAATATTTTCGGCAGCAGGATTTCAGATTGTCAAGTCAGAATCCACCCGGGCGGACGCATACCTCACTTTCGCGATTCGCGGCACTCCAGATGGTGATTTCTATTCCTCAAAGGGAAGGAATCCGCAGTTTGTCTATGCCGGCGCGACTCTGCGCTGTTCCATTGTGATTGCCATCCAGGGGGTGAATCAGATCAAACTAGAATTCACCAATTCGGTTCATTCCCCAGAACAAATCACGCTGTATAACAAGCCCGATTATGTCTCAGCTCCGGAAAATGCCCCATTTTACTTTGCCTATAAAGAGCCCAAAGGCCTCTACTCAAAATACGCGCAAATCGTGGCATTCCTGGGCGGATTTAAGAGTTTGTCGCAGTTGCTGATGAGCAGCTGGGCGGATGATGCCTCTGATTTGATGATCAGATTGGATCCAGTCGCTTCGATCCCCAAATTGGCGGATGTTGGACTCTACAATCCCGTGAATCATTATCGTCAGCATGTCCTGGAAAATTTGATACGCCTCGGCTGGCAAGCGCAATCCATGCGGGAGAAATGCGCAGTCGAAGTGATCAGGATTTTTGCCAGCGATTTTACGGCTTTGCCAAACCGCTTTGTTCAGATGCAGTCCCTTGGTCCCTGTGCCATTGAAGCCCTTGTGCCCCTGTATCTCAACGCTCCCCGGGATCCTTATGAAATGCTGATGTCAATCGACAAAAAATGGCCCAAAACATCCGGCGCAAAAAAATGGCACTCCTTCATTGTATCGTGTCTGGAAAGCGAAGACAGCCAGTGTCGTAACACAGCCATCAAGACATTGGGAAAAATGGACGATGCTCGAGTCATTCCAAAGCTGATTCAAATCTATCCTCAAGAGGATTTGACCAATAAAACGGCAATTGCATGGGCTCTGGGCAGCCTGCACGATACCACTGCCGTGCCCTTTCTGCTGCAGATTGTCGACGAAAAACCGGATGAGCTTCGAGAGGTTGTCATCCAGCAACTCGGCTGGCTGGGAGACATGCGAGCGGTGAATAAGCTGGAAAGTTTACTGAGCGATGAAAATAATACTATCCGCGGCTATGCCATGGTCTCATTAGGCCGCATCCATGCCCCATCCTCCTTGCCTCTGCTGATCAACCTGTTGGGAAAATCTTTATCCACCTATCATTCAAAATTAGACATACGGGACGCCGTCCTTGCATATGGGGATTCCGTTTTTGAACCGGTTGTTCAGGCCCTTGACAATCCGTCGAAAGATATTCGTGAGGGAGCCGCCAGTATATTGGGTGAACTCGGCGATGGCCGAGCCTCGCCCATGCTGTTGAAAGCGATGAAGGAAGGCAATTCCATGGCGGATGAATCCCTGATTAAATTGGGGACAAAGGCACTCGATGTGTTGTTGGCCGACCTGGCTGCCGGACAGAATCATCCGGATGTTATAAAAGTTGTTGGCTTGATCAAAGAGGCCCGGGCAATCCCATCTTTGACACTGTTGCTCAAAAAAAGCCTTCCAGCGGTTCGAAAGGAGGCATGCATCGCCCTAGGCGAGATCAAGGATAGACGTGCGGTTACATCGATCATCCCCTGTCTGAAGGATATCAATCCCGATGTGCGGCTTGCTGCCGCTGCCGCTCTAGGCGAGATTGGAGACCCGGCAGCCGCATCGCCTTTGTGTTTATTGCTGAAGGAAAACTCACCAAACATGCGTGCGACGGCTGCCCTTGAGCTGGCAAAAATTGGCGATCCGAGTTCGATTGACCCAATTATCACCGCTTTCAACAGCGAAAAGGACGGACGATTCAGAAGGTTTTACATCGAAGCACTGGGGCATTTTCAGAGTGAAAAAGTAATGAATGTATTGCTCTCTTCACTGGAGGACCGTGATATTGAAGTTGCAAAGAGCGCAGCCACGGGTCTGGGAAACGGGTGCGATCCCCGCGCTATTCAAGGACTAATCAAGGTACTGAAAAGAGAGGGGAGACAGTGGGCTGAGCTCAAGGGGCAGGCCGCCTTGTCTCTGGTTAAAAGCAACGCAGCCAACGACGCGGATGCGCTGATGACTCTGGTGGATCTGGCTGCAACCGACACCGGTTTTGATTTTCATCGTGCCGCTGCACAGGTCTCTGCTCTACTGGCTGAGGAGGGAGTGGTGCGATCGATTCCGGTGATGCTCAAGTTTTATGGCGCCATCATACCAACCATCGATCCGTGGAAGAATGATACTTGGCGCCGGATGGATTATGAGCCGCTCGTGAAACAGATTAGCGATGCTTTATATCTGATGCAAACTAAAACTATTGGTGATACATTGGCGATTTTCTGTTTTATCGATGGCTTGGGCGATCATCGTACCAGTGAGATCGTCAGTGAGCTTTTGAAAAAATATGGAAGGTCAGTTTTTCCGCAATTAAAGAGCCGACTGGCGGGTGGGAATGAAATCCTCAAACAGAATGTGATCGCTTTTATGGGGGAAAATAAAGCAATTGAATTTTTAGACTTTATCCAGAGTCGCCTTGTTCCCGAAGAGTCATGTTACGTGCTGCAGGCCGCAGCAACGGCATTGGGTCAGTTGGGAAATGAAAATACAATTAAAGTTCTTCAAGATTTTCTGAATCAATATCGAAATTTCTTAAAGACCCAAAAATTCGTCTCTGTATGTGACGGCGACGCCGAGAGGGCATGCGAATCCGCCTTGTTGAAATTAAAAAATCAATCTCAGAAATAACGTTTACACTTTTAGATTATGTTTGTAAAATATTTGCGAGCACTGAAGATGCGTTTGGTTTTTATCACCGCGTTAAACGGTCGTATTTATCCATAAGTAAATATGTAAGTCTCATTTTAATTAATTTACCTGTTGTTGGACATGATAATGATGTAAATGTTCATCTGTTAGGGTGTCGCGCTGAGTTTTAGGGTGCGGCTCGCCGCACCTTTATTAACACGCTAATTACCGCCCAATCGGGTAAGGGCGAGATTCTCTCTCGCCCTCCACCACACCACCCCTTC
>CAYLWO010000183.1:0-6096 GCA_964387285.1 uncultured Cytophagia bacterium
TGTCTGCGCGATTGAAAGCGCCGTCGTGCCGGCGCACTCCAAAGTTAACGGCTCGCGATGCCTGCTAAAATGCGTTCGACACAAGATAAAAACTGTTAGGATGACCGATGCCAATAAATTTCCTGATAAAAGGGAGCATCCTCTTTGATCATTATATTAAAACCATTGGTAAAGCGATGCATGTATTGAGCCGCTTTTCGAAATTGTTTTTAAAACAAAATGATCGCGTGTACGTCTTATCTCGTCCGGCTCGCGGTTACATTCACATGAATCCGGCTCGTGCAGGCTTGGCGCATCAGCCCAAAGAATAGCCTAATTCAAATTATCTGGAATTATTTGAGAAAAGAATAGGCAAGTAGTGGAATGAAGCGTTATTTTGTCACTTTTCGGTTTTTAAGATTATGAATATCTTTTCAAAAAAATCAACTGTAGGAGGCGGCTGCCGCCGACGGTCGCCGCAGGAAAGCGGCTCCTACAACCAAAATTTCGACGGCGCTGGTGACTATCCTAGCTGGTGCCTGGCCGTTGATGTTGCCTAATGTCATACCTTGTTCATGAAAGTTGAAAAAAGATATAATTCCGGCGATTCGACAAGATTCTTGCGCACCGGATTTTGATGAATATAATGCAGGATATCCAAAAAATCCTCGTACCCGCGGATGGCATGATCATGAAAGCCCGGTTCCCAGAATTTACCCTTACGCCCTCTCATATGATTTATTTTCGTTGCTGTATATTGATCGATGCTGGCTACGATTTTATCAAGCTTTTTGACGCCAACAACCGCAATGATTAAATGATAATGATCTTTCATAATCACAAATCCGCCGCATTTTGCATGACCATGATCCACGCACCAGTTTAAGGCGCCAATCAGTTCATTAGCGGCTGATTCTTCATTGAGATTTGCATTCTCGCGATCAAGAGCGCATTTCGTGATGTGATAGGCTGAATTGAGAACGGAGAAACGCCCTTTGCGTAAATTCGCTTGGTGTGGTGGTTCCTTTTTCGGAATTTGTTCCATATTAGAGCGCTCATTTTTCCGATTACATATGTAGGAACCGCATGTTAGCGGCGACTGTGGGCGGCAGGAGTAATCATGCATCGTACATTTTTATCACCTGCCGCGTTCAATTACCTTATGTAGGAGCCGCTTCCTAGCGGCGACCTACAATATTTAAAAAAATGAGCCCGCCAAACCAGTGCGGGGCTCAAGTATATCAGCAACTTTTATCTCTGTCTCCTTTTAAATATCCGATACAATTCCAATTGATGCTTTAAGGTAATTTCCACCTTTTTTCGCAACTGCTCCACTAGATTGGGACCTAAAAGGAAAATATCCTCTTCTTCGGGTTTGGACGCGGTGAGCACCAACACTTCTTTGCTGGATTCAATCAGATTGGCCAACTCGAGGGTGTTGTCCACATCATGACGGGTGATGTTCTGAATCTCCGCCAAAAACTGATCCCCATCCATGGGATACCAATTCTCCTCTTTGGGTGGAGTGCTGCGATCTGCGCGATCCAGAATATCCTGATACTGAATAGTATAAACCGCATTGCGATAAAAACAGTTCAGCACCTTGAGTCGCAGCTGCAGCAAAGCCAATTCTTTGGGCAAACCCGAATCGCACAATTTTTCCAACTCTACTATAGCTGCCTGCAAGTGGTTGACCGCCTGCAAAAATATATTGCCGGCGATCATGGATCCCGAAAAACCGTTAATGATTTCAAAACCCTGAATATTCATCAAATCCGCAGCCTCTTCCTCAGAATTGGCCTGGAATTGAAATTTACGGTAATAGTCCTTTTCCTCAGGCGTCAATTCCATGGGGAACGGTACCAGTGGACGCGTGATCCAGCGCTGGTTAACCGTGGCCACCCACATCAGGGGATCGCCACCCAGGGATCTGATGCACTGCACAGCCAGGGAAATTTTTTCCCAAACACTCTCCAGGGCAGCGCTATGCTTTTCACCCACCTGTGCAAGGGCCGTCTGATGAACCATCTCTATTCTGCCGGACAGATCGGTTTTGGGATTTTTCGCAAACATCTCTAAAAGCGTTACAAACTCGGGGTAGGGCCAATAATCAAATGTGACGTTCAGGCTGGTTTTAGGGTCTTTGGCCGCCTCCTGCAAGTGCTCGGCAATGCGCAGTACCTGCGGAATTCCCGGAATCGGCCCCATGGCATTATCATACCAGGGATAACCGACCAATCGGCTGGGCGCTGAGCCGTCGCGCGTCTTTTGATTGAGCGCCTGTCCGGTTTGTAAGGCCGGAATAACTGAGGCAATCTCCGCCTGTGAGATATATCCGGACCCATAAAACATGGCCACTTCCGCTTCCAGTCCGGCATCGCGCGCTCCTGCCTGAATCGTGGACATAAAGCCTACAACGCGATCAGCGTAAGAGCGATTCTCGCACCAGGATGGCCCGTTTTGTCCAGGATACAGGCTGACGCTCCAGCAAATGCCGCCGCCGGAATCGTTGGTCAGCAGGCTAAAGGCCTCAATGGGTGCATGACGACACAGCTCCGCTACTGCTTTACGATACATATCCAAAACTTGCGGTTGGTCGATGCATGGAGCATAATAGGTGTTGCGCGCCCGTCGCGGATGTTCGCAGCGCGGTCCGCGCCAATCAGGATGGGCCTGATAAACCGCTTCCGGCAACCACGCCGGCTCTTTGCCGACAAACGCTGCTTTCAAGCCGAGCTCTTTCAGGATTGCGCACCGTTTCGTGACAATTTCCAGATTTTTTTTCGCATAGTCTACCGGCAAAAAGGGTTTTAATTCTTCCGGCACTACCACTTTGAAGAGCGAGGCCGGCATCATGCCCCAATTAGGATAGGGATCATCACGATCCAGATTCCATTGCCAGATGCTTTTAGGCAAATCACTGATGGCTACATGGGTGGCGCCCAATTGAGCGGCCTTGGCGGCAAATTCACGGAACTGCTGTAAATCAGTAGTCGGACAGTTATAAATTATCTTTCGTGGTGCATTCATGGTGGCAGCTCCTTAATTAGTGATAAAAATGGACGTTGAGTAATCCAAGCTGGATGACAAATTTGCATCGGCTACGGGTAAAAGCGCACGGTGATCCATGCTTAGACGGTATATGCAACTGGTCATCACAGCCAATATTAACATTACTCGAGACATAGGAATTCCCGGCGGGTTGGTTTTAAAAACACATTAGGAATTGATTTTAAAAGTTAATACATTTTCTGACTAAATCAAGTATGGATTTGTAACAAAATCCTAACCGTAAATTACAGAATAGGAGAGCAAGCGCCTATGCAACTCACCATCACGGATTGGGTGATCATCGCTGCCTATTTCATCTTTAATTTGGCTATCGGCCTCTATTATCGTAAAAAAGCAACCGGCAGCGTCAATGAATTTTTCATATCAGGACGCAATGTCAGTTGGTGGTTGGCCGGAACCTCCATGGTGGCCACCACCTTTGCTGCCGATACGCCGCTGGCGGTCACGGGCTTGGTGGCGAAAAACGGCATCGCCGGCAACTGGATTTGGTGGTGCATGGTTTTCAGCGGCATGCTCACGGTATTTTTTTACGCCAAATTATGGCGGCGCGCCGGCGTGCTGACAGATGTGGAATTCGCTGAAATCCGCTATGCCGGCAAGCCGGCTGCTTTTCTGCGCGGGTTTCGCGCCATCTATCTCGGTCTGCCCATCAACCTCATCATCCTCGGCTGGGTTAATCTGGCCATGATCAAAATCCTTACGCTGATTCTCAACGTCGATAAAATATACGCAATCTATATTTGCATCGGCATTATGGCGCTGACCGCTTCCATCTCCACCCTTTCAGGATTATGGGGCGTATTGGTGATGGATCTTTTTCAATTCGTTTTGAAAATGGGCATGGTCATCGCCCTGGCGGTCTTTGCCGTACAGGCGGTCGGCGGCATGGGCGCCCTCAAAACCGGCTTGCAGCAAATCGATCAGGCGCGTAATGCCGCAAGCGGTTCATCCGGATCGGTGATGTCTTTTACACCGGAACTCGACTCCGCATGGATGCCCATGATCACTTTTCTGGTTTATATTGCCGTCAACTGGTGGGCAACCTGGTATCCGGGCGCTGAACCGGGCGGCGGCGGTTATGTGGCACAACGCATTTTTTCCGCTAAAAATGAAAAGCATTCCATCCTCGCCACCTTTTGGTTTAACCTGGCCCATTTCGCCATACGTCCCTGGCCGTGGATTCTGGTGGCATTGGTGGCCATGGTGCAATTCCAGCACGATCCGGCCTTTATTCAGGATCCGGAATCCGGATACATTCGCATCATGCTGATGCATTTGCCGGCCTCTTTGCGCGGCCTGATGATTGCCGCTTTTGCCGCGGCCTACATGTCCACCATCGGCACACAGCTCAACTGGGGCGCTTCCTATCTGGTCAATGACGTTTACCGCCGTTTCATGTTTAAATCCAAAACGGAAAAACACTATGTCAGGATTTCGCAAATTACCACCGTGATCCTGATGTTGTTGTCAGCCATTATCTCATTTTATATGGACTCGATTGCCAATGCATGGAAATTTCTCATCATGCTCGGCGCCGGCACCGGTCTGGTTTATATTTTACGCTGGTTCTGGTGGCGCATCAATGCCTGGAGTGAAGTGTCGGCCATGTTGGGCGCCTTTATCACCTCCCTGCTCTTGCAGTTTGTGTTCAAACTGAACGGCGACAACGCCGAACAATTCGCTTATGTGGTGCTGATTACCACCGCTGTTACCACTGTTGTTTGGCTGGTCACCACCTGGTTGACCAGGCCGGAGCCGGAAGCGGTTTTGTTGAATTTCTATTGCCGCGTTCGTCCTGCCGCCAGCCTGTGGAAACCGATCGCGGAAAAGGCCACGGATATCGTGCCGCAGAAAGACGGCTTGTTCAATTTGCTCAATTGGCTTTTAGGATGTCTGTTGATTTATGCAACCCTGTTCGGCATCGGTAAAATAATTTTTGCTCAGTATGGTTTGGGAATTTTGTTCCTCATGATCGGTGTTTTTTCTTTTATACGGATCTATCGCAACCTTGCAAGCAAAGGCTGGGAAACGCTCAGCCAGTGAGTTGCGGGTTTAAAAAGTCTAAGGAGAGGTTATGCTTCGCACCAGATTGTTACTTTTCATCTCAATTTTCAGTTTTGTATTAACCGCAGTCAATCTCTGGGCGCAAAACGATATAGAGATACCCTTTACCAAGTTTGTCTTAAAGAACGGTCTTACCCTCATCGTTCATGAAGATCACAAAGCACCCATCGTCGCTGTAAACGTGTGGTATCATGTCGGTTCAAAAAATGAAAAACAGGGACGCACCGGATTTGCGCATCTGTTCGAACATTTGATGTTCAACGGCAGTGAGCATTTTAATTCCGATTACTTTAAAGTTCTGGAACGGGTCGGCGCCACGGATCTGAACGGCACTACGAACAACGATCGCACCAACTATTTTCAAAACGTTCCGACCTCCGCCCTGGATGTAGCTTTATGGATGGAATCGGACCGCATGGGCTGGCTGTTAGGCGCCATCGACCAGGCAAAACTGGATGAGCAACGCGGCGTGGTGCAAAATGAAAAACGCCAGGGTGAAAATGAGCCCTATGGTCTCACCGATGAATTGATAACCAAGGCCACCTATCCGGCAGGGCATCCTTACTCCTGGACTGTGATCGGTTCCATGGAAGATTTGAGTGCGGCTTCCTTGCAGGATGTACAAGAGTGGTTTAAAACCTATTACGGCGCAGCCAATGCCGTGCTGGTAGTTGCCGGCGACATCGATCCGCAGACCGCCAAAGCCAGGGTAGAAAAATATTTCGGCGACATTCCCTCAGGTCCGCCGGTAGCCAAATTCAGTTCCTGGCCGGCCAAACGCACCGGAGTACAACGACAGTACATGCAGGATCGTGTGCCGCAAGCGCGCATCTTTAAAGTCTGGAATGTAGCGCAGTGGGGCACAGCAGACGCAACCTATTTAAACCTGGCGAGTGATATTCTCTCTTCAGGCAAAACCTCCCGTTTGTACAACCGTCTGGTTTACCAGGATCAAATCGCTACCCGCGTATTTGCCTATGT
>CAYLWO010000184.1:0-5922 GCA_964387285.1 uncultured Cytophagia bacterium
TATTTGTTCTCACATTACTTCAATTGTAGAATATAACCGATCCAGGCCAAAAAAAAAAGAAAAAATCGCTCTCCATCATTCTCCTTAAGAAACGGTGCGCGGAAATTCATCTGGCGAAAACTCTTGGTATTTTCTGAATTTTATGATATATTTCTAGTTACTATTTATGGAGTAAGTATGAAATTGCAGGATTTATTGACCGAAGAGGTCATCCGAATTCCGCTGAAAAGCACGGAAAAGGAAAAGATCATCGAAGAATTGATCGATCTCTTGCATCAGGCGCATAAAATTAACGACCGCGACCTGGCGCTGGAAAAGGTGCTGGAACGCGAACGGGTCATGAGCACCGGCATGGGCGAAGGCGTGGCCATTCCGCATGCCAAGACTGCGGCCGTGGATGACCTGGTGGCCGCTTTTGGCATCACGCAGGAGGAAGTTGATTTTCAGGCCATTGATGAAAAACCGGTGCGACTGGTTTATCTGCTGGTGGGACCGATGGATCCGACCGGTCCGCATTTGCAGGCGCTGAGCCGCATCTCACGGCTCATGCATCGCAAAGAGTTTCGCGAGCGTCTCCTCGGTTGCCGAACCGGCAGCCAGGTCATCGACATCATTGCCAAAGAAGAACAAAAATATCTCTAAGCCGGAAAAGGAAAATGACCAAATATCAATCTGTAACCGGAACGCGGGATGTGCTTCCGGACGAACAACCCTATTGGCGATTCATCGAAAAAAAAATATGCGAAATCACCACTCTGTTCAATTATCAACGCGTGGACCCGCCCATCTTTGAGGAAACGCGTCTGTTCATTCGCGGCGTCGGTGAAACCACGGATATCGTAGAAAAAGAGATGTACACGTTTCTGGATAAAGGTGAAACCTCGTTAACCCTGCGTCCGGAATTCACCGCCGGATTCATCCGTCTTTATCTGCAAAACGGCATGCATATGCTGCCCAAACCGGTTAAATTGTTTTCCATGGGGCCGATTTTTCGTTTCGAACGGCCTCAGGCCGGCCGATTTCGCCAACATACGCAATTCAACGTCGAAGCCTTCGGCGAACAGGATCCGGCCATGGACGTGGAGGTTATGTCCGTCGCATGGCAGTTGTATGCCGAACTGGGATTTCAGGGATTGCGTTTCCAATTAAACAGCACCGGCTGTCCCAAATGTCGACCTGCTTATATCGAAACGCTGAAAGCCTATTATGCCAAACATCTGCACGAGGTGTGCGAAGATTGTAAACGGCGTTTGGATCGCAATGCCCTGCGTTTGCTGGATTGCAAAACGCCCGGATGCCAACCGGTGATCATGGCCGCACCGGTGATCAGTCAACATCTGTGCAATGAATGTCATGATCATTTCTCATTGCTGTGCGGTTATCTGGATCAGCTGCACCGGCCCTATGCCATCAACCACAAGCTGGTGCGCGGTCTGGATTATTATACAAAAACAGTTTTCGAAGTGTGGGCTCAGGGTATTGGCTCGCAAAACGCCATGTGCGGCGGTGGCCGTTACGACGGTCTCATCGAGCAGTTAGGCGGTGACCCTACGCCCGGGATCGGCTTTGGATCTGGCATCGAACGCATCATTATGAGCATGAAAGAACAGGGATTAAAACCAACACCGCTGTCGGAGCCGCAGATCATGGTTATTTATTTCGGCATGCCGGCCAAAACCAAGGCGATTGATCTGACCTTTTCATTGCGTCAGGAAAAAATTCCTGCGGTGATGAGTTTTGGTGAAAAAAGCTTTAAAGCGCAGATGCGCGACGCCAATCGCCTGAACGCACGCTTGGCGCTGATCCTCGGTGAGAGTGAACTGCAAAAAGGCGTTGTTGCGGTCAAGGACCTGCAGAAGGGCGATCAGATTGAGGTCGCAAACGATGAGGTCATTGCCCTGGTGCGCAGTAAAATAAACTCGGCGCCGGTTGTTGCGTAATCCCATGTCCCTTTCCAAAAACAAGCTGCAGGAAATCCGCGGTTTACAGCAAAAAAAAATCCGCGATCAATCCGGTCTGTTTTTAGCAGAAGGTTTGCGATTGGCCGAGGAAGCTCTCAGTGATCCTGACGCCATGGTCAGCATTGTATATTCGGATCAGGCCGTGCGACCACGCTTGCGCCGTTTCCTGGAACAGGCGCAAAAACTCGGCATACCGCAATCCGCAGTGACGCAAGATACGCTGGACAAACTCTGCACCACCGAAACACCGCAACCGGTACTGGCCGTGGTGAAAAAAAAGCAACAAACGCAACCGGATTGGTCACAGTTGCAGGATGCTCTGATCCTCGCGCTCGATCATGTGCAAGACCCGGGCAATCTGGGCACATTGCTGCGCACCGCAGACTGGTTTGGTGTTAAAACCGTGTTCATCAGTCGAGGCTCGGTGGAGTTGTATAATCCCAAGGTGGTGCGCGCCACCATGGGCGCTATTTTTCATCTGCACTGTTACACGGAGGTCGATATGGCTGCGACGTTAATGCAGTTGCGCAATAACGATTATCGCATCCATGCCGCGGTGGTCGAAAACGGCAGCGCCTTGAAACCAGCGAATGCGAAATCAGTGTTGCTGATCGGCAATGAAGCGCAGGGCGTATCGCCGGAGCTGTTGACCTCCATAGACGTGCAATTCACCATTGCACGTCTGGGCCGCGGAGAATCCTTGAATGCGGCCATTGCCGCAGGCATCAGCCTTTATGAAATGACAAAACGATAATGATATGACCGAATCCTCACAAAACGAAACACCCATGTTAACGCCCAGAGAACTGGGACGTCTTTTCCTATTCACGGTCTTTAGCGTCATGCTGTCGCAGATGCTGTCTTTGTTCATTGAAGGCAAATGGGCAATTATCATTCAAGAGCTGGGCATTATACTGCCGGCTATTATCTATGTTGTGCTAAAAAAAATTCCGCTTCACCACACTTTTCGTTTGTCTTTGCCATCGCCTGTGGTTTTTTTCTATGCGCTTTTGATTAGTTTGGCTGCGGTCATTCTGGCCGACGAATTGGATCGCATCATCAGCCTGTTTTTCCCCATGCCGGATGAATTGGTGAAAGGCCTGGAAGAATTCATGAAGGCTCACTCGCTGGCTGATACGCTCTGGCTGATACTCGGCGCTGTCATCGTCGCTGCTGTGGCGGAGGAGATGCTTTTTCGCGGCATTGTGCTGACCACCCTGGAACAATTCAAGGACGGCGCAACAGCCATTGTCCTGTCCGCCATCTTTTTCGCTCTTATTCATTTCAATCCCTGGGGCGCTATCCAGATCGTGGCGCTTGGTTTTGTATTGGGTTATTTGTCCTGGAAATCACAAAGCATCTGGCCCGGGGTGCTGCTGCATGGATTGAACAATCTGGTTGCTTATCTCTGGGTCAATCTGCCGAAACCATCCTGGTCGTGGTACTGCGGTGAAACGCATGTTCATTATTATTGGCTCATGGCTTCCGTGTTGTTGCTTGTTTTTAGCGTGGAGCGTTTTAACAAAGCCTGCGAAGCATCCGAGGCGTCGCATAATCTGATGGACAAACAATAGATCAAGGAGGAATCCTGTGTCCGGTCATATACCGCTGGTGCGCATCGGCATGATTCAATCTGCCGAGCAAATTCGTTTTAGCTGTGATCAAGCTTTCACCTTTGTTGCCCTGGATGGAAAAAAAATCGGTCGCGGCAATGCCGGAACCCAATACACCGTAACGGCAATTGCTGCTAAACCGGCCCAAATGCATTGGGCTGTACGATTAGCCATTCGTGAAACCGAACAACAAGCTAAAGCATTTCAGGCCGGACAAAAGCAGGCCACCACCATCTGGAAACAGGGCGTCAGGTTGCCGATCGAAAATAAAAATTTGGACAATAAAGAATATTGGGTGGTAGTTGAGCCCTTTGCCGATCAGGCTCAAGCCCAGGCGTTCTGCCGGGCCTACGAACCGGTGGGCGAAGCCGTAGTGGTAAAAAAAATCGTCACGCCGGCAACAGGCCGAATGCTTTGTGAAAAAGTGGAATGTCTGGACGGCCTGCGCATTCAACCCGATGCGGATAAGGCGGTAATCTCGCTGGCCGATGTCACCGTGGGCATCGAGTTTCACTGGCAACATACGCGCACCCAGAAATTGCCCGGCGTCCTGGAACTCCGTTTTAACAACAGCGGCAAGTTACTGGCCATCAACGAGCTGGATATTGAATCTTACCTCATCAGCGTCAACTCTTCGGAAATGACCAAAGAAAATCCCATCGAGTTGCTCAAAGCCCAAACCGTGGCGGCGCGCAGCACCATTCTTGCTACCATGGCCAAGCATCACTACGACGAACCGTTCCATCTCTGTTCCGACGATCACTGCCAATGCTATCACGGCCTGGCCAACGTCTCCGCGGCGTCAGAACAGGCGGCGCGTGAAACCGAAGGCGAGAATCTCATGTCGGAAAACCGCGTCTGTGATGCCCGCTATGCAAAAATCTGCGGCGGCGTTATGGAGGATTATGAGAACGTCTGGGACAATCGCCGCGTGCCCTATCTGGCAGCCGGTGTTGACGGCAAAGCCAAACTGGACACCTCTTTACGAAGTGAAGCAAAAGCCAAAGCTTATATTGACAGCGAACCGGACGTCTGGTGCAACACCAAAAAATACGCCATCTCTTCAGCGCTTCCCTATAACACCCGTGATCTGTTTCGCTGGCGGGTCACCTATGGAATCCAAGAGTTGCAGGCCTTAATTAACAAGAAATTAGGTCAAGATTTTGGCGAACTGATCGATCTCATCCCAGGAGAGCGCGGCAACTCGGGCCGGCTGATGTGGATGGATATAGTCGGCAGCCATAAAACCATACGCGTGGGGAAAGAATTGGCCATCCGCCGGATTTTGTCGGAAAGTCATCTCTATTCTGCCTGTTTTTACATTGAACGGGATCTGGATGAGACCGGTAAAGTCATTCGCTTCCACCTGGTCGGCGCCGGCTGGGGCCATGGCGTCGGCCTGTGCCAGGTTGGTGCGACGGTGATGGCGCAAGAGGGTTTTGACTATCGACAGATATTAACCCACTATTATCGCAATAGCAGATTGGAAAAATTGTACTAATTGTTCCGCAAAAGGGCTGTCTAGCGTCTATTTATAGCATGATTAACAAGATGGACCCTAAAACAGCCCGGTGTATGAAAATCATCATTTACAACGACGAACTCCGGTCTGAAATGCAAATGTATCTTATGCTGAGCAACCTGCACGAGGTTATGGTAGCGCAGGATATGAACGACCTCTTACAATTGCTGGATCAGACGGACGCGGATCTCACATTTTTAGACCTGACCGTGCACCAGAACGACGGTGGTCAAACCTTGGACAGCATGGATATTGCCAATAAAATAAGGCATCGTTTCCCCCACCTCAAGGTGATCGGAATTTATGATCAGGGCGACTCGACTGTTCTCCGACAAGCGGAGGATAACGGCATCACGAATTTTATTACGCGCCCTATCAAAAATCGAGAATTACTGCAGCTGGTCGAATCCTGATTCGACAGAGCCTCCGCTATTTTGTCGATCTGACAATGTAATTACATTCTTCCTACAAACCAGGCTTTACAATTTCCCTGAAAATATTTATATTTCTTTTCAACTCTTTTCCAATAGGAGATCAACATGAGAAAATTATTCCTGTTTTTTATTTTTATTTCAGCCGGTCTCGCTCGCGCCGGACAGAATGATTTTAACGGCAGCTGGGACCTGGCGCCGCAAAAAAGCACGGTTATCTCTTTTTACGGAACGCTCTCCATTGAGTTGCACGTCAGCGACAACACTGTAACCATCGTGCAAAAATGGGGAACAAGAACGCGGGACCGTTTTCAGGATTCCGTACGTCTGACCACCAATGGCGTCAAAAACCTGGTCGCATTTCAGCACCAGGTCACGCCAGGCAGCGTCTTTCT
>CAYLWO010000185.1:0-5762 GCA_964387285.1 uncultured Cytophagia bacterium
TCAAACTAGTCATCACCGAACCAGCCAACACCAGCGGTCGCTGGAAACAGTTGGTGGAAGTAAAAATATTATCTCAACCCGGTTTAAACAAAAAAACAACAGAGCAACCTGACAAGTTCGCCCTGTATCCTAATCAGCCCAATCCGTTCAATCCGGAAACGCGCATTCGCTATCAACTGGAACAAGACGGGCCGGTGCATCTGGCGGTGTTCGATTTGCGCGGTCATCAGGTGGCCGAGTTGATCAATGAATATAAATCCGCCGGCGAGCACAGCGTCATCTGGCAGGCCGGGCAGATAGCCAGTGGAATTTATTTCTGCCGGCTGCAGTCGGGCAGCCAGGTGCAGGTGCAGCGCATGATTTTACTAAAGTGATTCGTAGCGCAAGCCTCCCGGCTTGCGTCTTTTTCGTGGTTCTCAAGCACTGCAGACTGGGTGAAAACCAACAGACCCCGGATGCGGTCGCGTTTTTTGCGACCTTTCCGGGTGTCCCTCAACGCATCTTCAATAAGTTAAGGAACACCCGGGTTCGCATAAACCGCAACCCCGGGGTTGGTCAAACGTTAGCACACACTTTGAGAAGCTTGGGAAAGAAAAAAACGAGACTATAATATGAAAAGAAATTCTTTGAGAGAGAGCGTTACAAGGGAGGGAGCACAATGTATACATTGAGAGGAATACTATCGCAGCAGCGCAAACAGACTTTGCTCTATTTGATCTTTTTGATGCTGACGGTTTTCGGCGCTTGGTCTACGGCATGGAGCCAGGCCTTGTTGAGCATTACAAAAAGCACGCATAAGGATCAGCAAACCATCAGCACAGCTTTTACTGGAGATCCGTTTTATTACGCTATCAGCTTTCAGGCCTCAGCGGTCGGCGATCCTGCCCAGGGAGTTGTCGTTACAGACACCCTGCCGAGCAACCTCATCTATCTTGGTAAAAGCGGTGATGTGAATCATGTCACGGATGGCGGCGTGTATGACGCGGCCAGTCATTCTTTGCGCTGGACAGTGCCCGGGACGCTGCAGACCGGTCAGGTTGTGGAACTCTTTGTCGATGTTAAATTCAAACATGGTGTCACCTGTCCAGGTGCAGCTGCAGTCAATCATGCCTGGATTCATGCCGCTAACGCCGCATCACAACGCACAAACAATGTAACTGTGACCGCCAAGGTGATACAACCTAAAATCACTTTAAGCAAATTAGCGATGGTCAGTTGCCCCGTCGTGAACACAGGCCGCCAACGTTATCAAATGACGGTTATGATCAACAATCTCGGATTGATAACTGACCGTGATTTTGATCCACGGTATAATGCCCACATCGGCGCACTCAATCTTCATAACATTCGTCTGGTTGACACTCTGCCGGTGGGAGCGGTGGTTGAGCGGGTGGAAGGAGATTTGAGTACGCGCGTCACCGTCAACGGCAATATCGTAACCTGGGATATCGGTAATTACATTGTCAATGAGACAACCGGCCGGTTGACCGGTGATTATCCCTTTGCCTGGGAAGCTCAACAATACCCCTATTGTTGCTTTGGCAACTATCAGAAAACAGCTGTCCTGATCGTCTCATTTCCCACAGCTGCCGGTTTTTATGCAGGGCAAACAGTTGTTGATAATGCCTCATTCACAGTTTCAAGAGAGTGTCTGGGAGATACGACACGCACCGCGTCGGTTTCACATCAACTCTGTCCGGCCAATCCAAGCGCCCAAACCGTAAAGAGTTTTCCGCTTAGTAGGTCAGGTTCACAAGTTTCAATCGGAGAACAATTCTATTTCTCGACCTATTTTCGCAACAGCGGCAATGTTGATATCGATACCATGTATACAGAAGATGCAATTCCAGCTGCTTTCAAAGTGACGGGCGTTTATATCTATTCCATCGCCCAGGGAACATCGCCTGCTCCGCCGGTTTATGTGGATTACCAAACTAATGTATCAGGCAGCACATGGTTATCGTCGCCAGGCAGTCCGTATACGGCAACCCAACTTTTGAATTTCCCATTGGCTGCATCAGAAGTCGTGTTGAGAGTAAAATTTTACACAACGCAACCTTTGTCGCCAGGCGTCGCCTATACCATTTTCTTTACCACAACCCTTCTCGATGTAGATCGCAACGGCAGAACCGTTGTCCTTGGGGATGTCATCCAAAACTGTATGCAGGGTGAATGGTCTTATTTCGGAACGTCTACTTCATTTACTAGATGCGCTAGTGTGACTGTTGCGGCGCCTGCTCCTCCGTGGGTGCAGGTCATCAAATACGCCCGGACCAGCGGTTTTATCCCGCAGGGCGCCACAGCAAATTTTGATTTACAAGCCGGCATCGAAGGCAACAGCGGTTTGCCTTCATCAGGGAGAACGGGATTAATCAATCCCATGACAGCCGAACTGTTACCAGCAGGCTTTGAGTTCGTCAGCTGGCAAAAGGCATCCTCTTCGGCCGGCGTCCCTAATCCACAGTTTGAGCGTATTATCAATTATCGTGGCACAGGTCGTGAACTGTTGCGGTGGAGCTGGACTGGCCCAAGCACTTATACATTTACGGGCGAACATGTTGCCTACGAAAACTATACGATTCGACTCACCGTGAGAGCCACCTCGGCCGCAAGCAACGGAAAACACACTGATAATTACAGCCTAGTTACAGCAGAAAACGGTTTTGAGATACGTGGAGGACAATATAATCTAGGTTGGCCCGGTGTCGACAGCGACGATCTGGATGGAGACGGTAATTTTACGGAAAAAATTGTCTATAATTGGGCCGATATCCAGGTGCGAGGAACGCTCGAGTACAACGGACACAAGTATTCGCGCGACGAATTCGGCAGCCCGTGGATCCAATTTCCTGCTCTCGCCTATCTGCCGCCGGGAGGCGAGGCTGATTTTCGTTTACGCATTACCAACACCGGCCAGGCGCCGCTTGATTCCATCGAAATTATCGACATTCTGCCGCGCAGCGGGGACACAGAAGTCATGACCGGCGCCAGCCGCGGCAGTCAATGGACACCGGAATTGGTTTCCATCAGTACCGGTTCCCAGTGGCAGGTGTTATACAGCACATCCGGCAATCCAAATCGACCGCAGTTTGGGGTGAGCGGTGAACCGGCCAACTGGTCATCATCCGTCGGTAGTTTGGCATCTGTCCGCTCGCTCCGTTTTATCGGTGCTTTCCTCGATGCTCCTGTAATGAACGGTCAATCAGTCGAACTTTTCATTCGCATGCGAGCGCCTGCCGGCACCGCCTTGAATGTACCTGCCTGGAATTCATTCGCCGTACGCGCTTATGATGGTGAGAAATGGGGATTGGGCACAGAACCGGCCAAAGCCGGCATTCAGGTGAACGCGGCGACAATCAGCAAAGACAATTCGGTCACAGCCATGGAGCTCGGCAAAAATTACACCTATGCGGTGAATTTTACGGTTCCGGTAGATGTGGACACTCTTATCCTGCGCGATCAAATTCCTCCCTGTCTGACATTTGTCGCCGCCTCGGACGGCGGCGCCGCGTCGTCGAATACTCCCGGCTTGATTGTCTGGAAGCTGCCGGGATATAACCGTGGCGAGACAGGCTCGGTCTCGCTTACCGTCACGCCCACTTCCAGTTGTTCCACGGCAACAACGCAAAATTGCATCACTTTTGGTGCGAATAACAATAACAAACAGTACGAGATATTCGGTGAAGCATGCGACACCGATACGGTGCTGGTCTATGGCTCTATCGGCGACCGGGTCTGGTTCGACGGCAATCTGAACGGAATACAGGATCAAGGCGAACCCGGTTATGCAGGCATCAAGGTCTGTCTCTACAACGGCGCCGGGACCGTGCTCGACTCCACCAACTCGGCTGCGGACGGCTCATACCAATTTGACCGTCTTGTCAGCGGTGACTATTCTCTATCCTTCGCTCTTCCACAAGAACCGGAAATGGCTTTTACCCAGGCCCATGCCGGCCAAAACGGCAATCTGGACAGCGATGTGGTTCCAGCCACCGGACGTACTGAGAATTTCACCTTATCAATAGGTGCGGCCATACGCAATATGGATTGCGGTCTGTTTGAACTGGGCTCCATCGGCGACAGAGTCTGGGAAGATTCGAATAATAATGGCCTGCAGGATACGGACGAGCCGGGCATCAATAACGTTAAAGTAGAACTCTTCGATGCTATGGGCAAGTCTCTGGCCGGCACAACGACCATAAAAGGCGGCTGGTATGTTTTCGAGGATTTGCGTCCCGGCAGCTATTGCGTCAAGTTTTATTCGCCTATCGGCTTAGCATTCACGGCCAAAGGTTCTGGAAAAAATCCTGACACGGACAGCGATCCTGATCCCGCTTCCGGCAAAACCGCTCTCATTTCTGTGCAGGTCGGCAAAGACATCCGCTCGGTCGATGCCGGTCTGATTAAGGCCGGCTCTTTGGGATATATTTTTGAACGCTGTTGGTATGATCGAAATGAAAACGCGCTGTATGATCCGGATGAAACCACTATTCCGGGTGTGCGGATATCACTGTTGCACAGCGATGGTTCGGTGCACAGTGAGGCTATAAGCAATGAAACCGGTCAGGTGCGATTTACCGATCTGCAGCCGGGAAACTATATCGTTGTAATAGACTCTTCCACCCTGCCGGATGACTATTATTCCACCACCGGCAAACGTCGGGTTACTGTCACGCTTACCGAGGTCAACTATGAAAATGCCAGTTTCGGCTATTGGCACAGGTCTGATGGCAGTGGTACAGATTGCGGCAAATCCGTGCTCGCCTGGTATGAAGCCTGGTATGGCGGAACAAACGCTGTGGATGCGACTCTGAGACACTGGCATGAACGGGATGCCGGATTCTTGATGCAGGATACCAGTCGTTATGGATTTTATGACAGTCGCGATCCCATTGAATGGGAACACGCCATCCTGCAAGCCTGGCTCGCCGGCATCGACGGCTTTGTCGTCGACTGGTTTGGTTATAAGTGCTATGAAACCTCCGCTCTGATGGGACTCTTGGCTACCAGCCAAGAACTGTACCAGCGCTATCGCGAACAACACTTTGACTTTCAAATCATCTGCTCCTATAACAGTTCAGCCTCCGCTCCCCTGGACAGCTCCTTCTTGTTTCTCGCTGATTCGGTGCTCAACCATCCTGCTTACTGGGGCAATCGTCTTGGCGTAAAAAGACCGGTTTGGATACGGGATGAATACTCGATACTGGATGCTGGATTGATTAACGCTGCCGCAGACACACTTCTGCCCGGTGATGTCTATTTCGCCTGGGAGTGGCGCGGCAAGGCCGAACAGGGTAAAACTCTGTACTATCCGCTGGCAACTCATATTGCCAACTGGGATGCTGCTAATGGCCTGCAATGGGGTCAAGAGTATTTGAACAATTTCTATCAATCAGTGACTGCCGGCAACATCTCCGGCATGGCCGCTGCCTGGCCCGGATACGACGAACGGCTGTGGATGCAAGGTTCCACTCGATGGATGGCACGACTGGACAGCGTGATCTATAATCGCACCTGGAATATGGTGCATGAAGTTGCCGGTTCGATGAACTGGGTCTTGCTGGAAAGCTGGAATGATTTTAATCGTGGTACAGCCATTGAACCGTCTTTAGAATGGCACTATGGCTTGTTGGGATTGACTCGGCGACATAGCGAGTTGTTTAAAAAAGAATGTGCAATGCAAAACATGCAACCCCTGGCTTTTGTCGCTGCCGACCAAATCCGCCTGGCCCGCATCGCCTCGGCACAGGAGGGCCGTGTCG
>CAYLWO010000186.1:0-5528 GCA_964387285.1 uncultured Cytophagia bacterium
GCAGCGCCGGGGTTGCTGCAACCAGCAAGAGTCGTTTGGTTTGCATGATCAGCATACTATTGTTTTACTGCATATTCTTTGTGCAAAATAGTCAAGAAATGTCGGACCTTGGGAGGTGTCCTAAACTTAATTCCAAATTATTTGGGTTTTTGTGTACTAGGGGATTGCTTCACTCCAGCGTAAATCACCCCCTTTTCCAGCTATGGGGCTGCGTTCGCAATGACACGGTCTATGGTTTAGTGGGGTAATCCTGGCACTGAGACCATCATACACTCAGAACGAGACCTTGAGAAGGTTTGCAACCTTCGCATTTTAAACATCACAGGAGTTATGCCTGGACGGTTTTCTCCGCACTCTCTATCGGTTTACGATGGCCCAACGATTTACTGCGTTGATAAGCAGCCCAGATCGATCTCGATACCACCGTGCGCAAACCGCCTTTTTCCATATGATACAGCGCTTCAGCGCTGGTGCCGCCCGGCGAGGTAACCTGGTTGCGCAACTCGGCCGGATGGTGGTGCGATTGCCGAGCGTATTCCACGGCCCCGGCCATGGTCTGCAATACCAATTGCTGCGCTACCCGTCTGCTGAATCCCAGATGCACGCCGGCGTCGATCATGGCTTCCATGAACAAAAAAATGTATGCCGGTCCGGTGCCGCTCAATGCTGTGGCCTTGTCCATATCATCTTCGTCTTTGGAGAAAATCTCTTCTCCCAATGCGCCGAGAATGATGCGCGCCTGCTGTTCTTGCTCTTCTGAAATATGGCTGGTGGCGGTCCACATGGTGATGCCGCGACCAATTTGTCCGGGCGTATTGGGCATGGCGCGCACGATCGCGTTATGTTCCAGCCCGGCGGAAATATAGGCAATACTCACGCCGGCGGCAATGCTGATCACCAGAGCATCTTTGGCAACATGACCGCGTACATCCTGCAACACAGCGGTCATTTTCTGCGGCTTGACCGAAAGCACAATAATATGCCGGCCCTCAGCTGCCTCTGCGTTTACCGTGGTCGAACGAATGCCGTACTCTTGCTCCAATTGCCAACCCCGTTCCGAACGGGGACCGGAGGCAGTAATTTTATCCGCGGTGATTCTTTTTTCTTTCAGCAAACCGGCGATCATGGCTTCGGCCATCATGCCGGAGCCGAGAAATGCAATAGAGGTTGTGTCTTTCATAATTAACCTTTTTTTAAACCACTAATAAACGCGAAGAAACACGAATAAGAAAAATATGCATTTACTGTGAATTATGAAAACCTAAACTGAGCGATTGCAGCGGCCGTACCGCCTCGGTACGGCATTTTTTGAGCACGAATCGCTCAATTTGGGTAGATATAATATCTCTGTTTGTTATCGGCGTACAGTTTACAACCGGCACGGTACGCCGTCGACCCGCAAGCCGGAAGTGCAGGCGCGAATGATCCAATAACGGGCGGACAATCCGGCCTGCTGAAAAGCCGATTGCATGGCGCGACCAATGGCATTGTGTCGGTTGCGGGTAAATGCCAGCAATCCGGGACCGGCGCCGCTCAAAGCCACGGCGACAGCGCCTTTGTGTAAGGCAGCTGCCCGGGCCTGCAAGGCGCCGGGAATATGCTGCATGCGATAGGGTTCATGCAAACGATCTTCCAATACCCGCGACAACAATTCATCGTTGCCGGTGCGGATGGATTCGACGACCAACAGGCTGCGACTGATATTGAAAACCGAATCAGCGCGCGTGAATTTTTTCGGCACCAGCGTACGCGCATAGGTGGTGAGAAAATTGAAATCCGGCACGCAGACCACCACTTCGGTCATGACGCCCGGGATCGGATGAACAAAAACCTGGCCGTCCTTTATGGCGGCCACGACCAGGCCGCCCATCACGGCCGGCGCCACATTGTCCGGATGACCTTCCAATGAAGCAGCCTGCTTGAGTATTTCTGACAGATGTACGCTTCCTTTGCTGAGCGCCTGTCCAAACGCCACGCCGGCCAACACGGCTGTCGAACTGGAGCCCAAACCGCTGCGACACGGCACCTGATTGCGACAGATAATTTTCCAGGTATGTTGTTTCTGTTTATACCTGCCGGGCAACGTCTGCAGCATGGTCTGCACCACCATGTGCCGGCTGTTGTTCGGTAATTCATCGCTGCCTTCGCCATGGTTTTCTACGAGCAGTTTTTTTTGTGCCGGATCAATATGCAATTCGAAATGATTCCACAGATCCAGGGCAATGCCGACGCAATCAAACCCAGGACCCAGATTTGCACTGGTGGCTGGTACAAATACGCTGATCTTTTTAATACGCTTGTTCATAGCGACTCTGTGTTTTCTATCAATTCCAACAGGGCATTCATATCTGCTTTGATTTTGCGGGGCGCTGCAACGGCCTGAATAGCGGTGTCCGGATCTTTGAGTCCATGTCCGGTTAAAACGCAAACCACTGTTTTACCATTTAACTGCAATTTTCCTTCGGCAAGGCCTTTAATCAACCCGGCAACGCCGGCTGCTGAAGAGGGTTCGCAAAATACGCCTTCGGTTTCAGCGATGCGATGATATGCGGACAGGATTTCTGCATCACTGGCTGCGCAAATATAACCTTTGGATTCAGTCAGCGCGTTGACCGCATCCTGCCAACGGGCGGGATTGCCGATGCGGATCGCGGTGGCGACGGTTTCCGGCTTTTCTATGACATGACCTTTAACAATGGGCGCCGAGCCTTCGGCTTGTACGCCGAGAATTTTCGGTCGTTTTTTGATAACGCCATCGTCAAAATATTCACAATAGCCCAGCCAATAGGCTGTGATGTTACCGGCATTGCCCACCGGCAGACAATGCCAGTCCGGCGCCTGGCCCAGTACGTCGCAGATTTCAAAGGACGCTGTCTTTTGACCTTGCATGCGTGCGGGATTGATCGAATTGACCAGAATGATCGGCAATTTTTCACTGGCTTCACGCACCATGCGCAAGCCATCGTCAAAAGAACCGGCAATGGAGATCACTTGTGCACCATAAGCCAACGCGCCGGCTAATTTGCCGATGGCCACTTTGCCTTCAGGAACCAGCACAAAACATTTCAATCCGGCCCGGCCTGCATAAGCTGCCGCGGAAGCAGCGGTGTTGCCGGTGCTGGCGCAAATGACCGCCTGGCCGCCGTCAGCTACTGCCTGGGTCACGGCTGTGGTCATGCCGCGATCTTTGAAAGAGCCGGTCGGATTCATTCCTTCATATTTCAATAATAACTCAAAGCCGCCGCCCATACTCTTCGCCAGTCGCGGTGCAGGCAAAAGGGGGGTATTGCCTTCAAATAATGTGACCGGGTGATCAATGCCGGAGATATTCAATCTGGGGCCATAATGATCGATGACGCCCTTCCATTGCGTTGATGCTTTATGCATGTTGCTCCAAAATTATTATTCCTGTAAAATGAAAAAGGGTTCACATATTGCCGGATTGTGAACCCTGTCCGTTGATCTGAAGTAAAGTCGCAACGGCCAGTCAGTCAAAATCCGTTGGCCAAAGTGGATTTTTTTTATGCTCAAACATATGCTGCAATTGTTTTAGTGTGGTGCGCGAAGTCGACAGCGTCAGGTGTGCTATCTGTTCCAATGTGAAAAAATCCACCTGTAAAGTTTCATGACTGGGCGTGGCTGCACCGCTCAAGAGTTGACATTGGACAAACATTTTGTAAATATGAAAAGGGAACACGCCGTTATGTTTGTGCCTGCTGCGGTCATAGACCGCTAACAGTTTTTCCGCTCTTGTGGTAAAGCCCGATTCTTCAAAAATTTCCCGCACCACAGATTCAGAAAGGGACTCATTGGCATCAGCCCAACCGCCGGGCAATGTCCAGCCGCCATCGCTCGCTTCCTGCACCAGCAAGACGGCGTTTTCGCGAAACACCACGCCGCGTACATCTATTTTGGGCGTGGCGTAGCCCTGCTCGCTGACGAATAAATTCATCAGGCGCTGTGTCTCGATTTCACTGCCTTGCGCCCACATCTCGGCAGCGATTTCGCGCAATCGCCTATAGC
The DNA here is from genome assembly GCA_964387285.1 of uncultured Cytophagia bacterium. Taxonomy (GTDB): domain Bacteria; phylum Zhuqueibacterota; class Zhuqueibacteria; order Residuimicrobiales; family Residuimicrobiaceae; genus Anaerohabitans. Next base: position 4,024 of record CAYLWO010000186.1, read on the forward strand.
GCTCCATATCAAAAGGATTTTGGCTGAAGGTCAGACCATTTTGCGCCATGGCCTGCAGCTCTTTAGCCCATTGCACCCAAACCGGTTCCAGATTTTCCGTCATCAGCTTTTAATGGCCCGATATATCCAGAGAATAATCAATGCGCCAATGACCGCGCCAATGAGACCATAGCGATCGCCAAAGGCGTTAAAACCTAATACTCTTTGCAGCCAGGAAAAGAGCAAAGAGCCGCCGATGCCCAGCAGGATGGTGATGATAATGCCGCCTGGATCTCTGCCAGGCATAATTAATTTGGCAATTGCGCCGGCGACGAAACCGATGAGAATGGTGAGAACCATATCCATTGTTAATTCCTCCTGTTTTATCGGTTTTTATAACATAAGAGAAAATAACATTCAGCGCAAGGAAAATATTTTTGGGATTTGATTTTTAAATATGTAAATTTACTGACTTGATTTCAGGAGGTTTCATCGTTTGGATATCATGAATCAGCTGCCGGCGCAACGGTTTGCAGAACTAGACGATCTATTGGCCTTCATCAGCATTTATGACGACCAGCGACGTACCGCAGCCTGGCGTCGCATGTTGCGCCTGGAACAAAAGAAAATCAGCAATCAGGTTTGTGTGGACGGCGGCTGCGGACTGGGTTTATTCAGCGCTGAATTGGCCAAATTAGGCGCTGCCAAAGTATACGCCGTGGAAGCTAATAAAGCTTTGTACGAACTGGCACAAGATCGATTGCAAAGGTATCCCCGTGTGCAGGTGATTCATGAAGACCTGGCGCAGTTTAAACCGCGGGAAAAAGTAAATGTGCTCGTGCACGAATTTTTCGGGCAATTGTTATATGATGAAGATCTGGCTGTATTGTCCCGATTGCGTTTTAAGCCAAGGTATTTTTTGCCGGACCAGGCGCGATTGATGGCCGGAGTGATGAATGCTGCGCCCTTATTAGATAAAAACCTCACGGATCAGACTCTGAAAAAAATGCGCGGCGGTTTGGTTTCCGGTTTATTTGATGACCGAAGGCTGAAATACCAGTTCCCGGTAATTGACTGGTCGCCGCGCCGGTTTGTTTATCAGGCTGTTTGCGACATGGCATCCCTGCCGGGAGATTTGCTTTTTTTGGGTTTGCATGTCTATCATCAGCAGCGACTGCTTTGTCAGGCCGGGCCGTGTGAAAACTGGTCCGTGGTCTGGACGCCCCGTTGCGGTGATCGCTTTCGCATGGATTTTTTGCCGGTACCGAGAGGTATGCAAGTGCGGTTTACCTGGATTTAAAGGAGAAAACCATTGGAAGAAACCCCCATCATAAAGGTAGAAGAATCAGCGGCCCAGATCGTCCGCGTTGAGAAAAAATTCCCCGGCATCGGTGGAGCAATTGGATTGTTAGCCTTTGCTGTTTTTACCCAACTGGTGCTTTCCAGCGCCATTGTGCTGGTGAATTGGATTTTTAAAAAGAATATCGATATCCAGATTTTGACATCCTCATTGTCGATCGTGGTGG
>CAYLWO010000187.1:0-5480 GCA_964387285.1 uncultured Cytophagia bacterium
GCTAGCAATTATTGGTCATCCAAAATTTATGTGTTTGTTTGTAACTCATCGGCGATCCCGGATGCGCCAGAGGCAGCCATTCCACGACAGCGCCGGTCAACAACTGCACACGGTGCCGACCTCCATAGGTTGTCTCGTCAGCGAATAATTTTTTCGGTAAATCTTCCGCATTGCCGGCAATCAATTGCATCAACACCCGTAACGCCGCATTGCCCAAAGTAACAACCACCTGCGGCTCTGCCAGCGTCAACTCGTTCAGCAAACGATCCCGATGACCGGCCAACGCTTCTTTGACGATCGCATTCTCATCAGGATGCTGTGGCAATACCGGCACGGCCATACCGTTCTCTCTTGCCCAGGGAGCAAAGGTATCGCTGATCCTGGCGGCCGGGTCATGGCTGCAATGATATAAATCCAAACAATCAGACAGCCAAACATCCCGTCGCGACGCCTGCAAAATAGGCAAGACATTTTCATTGATCCATCTGCCGGAACTGCCGTTCAGGTGTCCGGCGCCGGTGATTTCTCCCCAGGAAGGTCTGAATTCCACTGCTTTTTTCCAGGCTGCTACGAGTTCCGGTTCGTTGGCGCCATCCCAGAATATATCCGGCTCATTGTCCACCGCCATGGCAGCAATCGGGTGATACGATTCCGGCGGCTGCCAGGCTACATGCAATGCACTGGGATAAGCGCCGAGGATAAAAATCGGTCTAGCACAGGTGATTTTTGGTTTACAACCGACTAGTGATTTGCCAAAGGGAAAACGATATGGCACTTGCATAAAAGCAACTCCCGGTATAATCCGACATCCGTTTATAATTATAGCCTGATGAAATGTAAAAGTAAGACAATAGCAAAAAAGCCGGTTTTTACATCGACCGAAACTTGATGGTGGTATTGGCTCCATTTAACGGACCCACAACCTTCAACCTTTGTACATCACAGAGTGTTTGGAACTTGTTAGAGCCAATTACAGAACAAACAACCGGCATTCGATGCCGATAATTTATTGCAAAATGAAATGAACGTTGCAAAATGAAAACGTACATCATGGGATCGCCTGTCTAACCCTTTATTTACAGTGTTTTCCTGACGGATAGAATAAACATTTAATCAAAAATACAAATTCTATGCCATGAATTACAAATCAAACGACATCGAAACCCGATTGAAAAAGTGCTGGATCAGAGATGGCCAAAAGTTAAAACGGTTTAATTGTTCGCACAAAAAGCATCCGCACTGTTTCAGCACATGAATGAGGCTCATTATGGCGCGGGGCGCAGTGTATAAGCGGAGGACTAACTCCCAGGCAGGAATCTTGTTCCTTTTTTTCTGGGTATATAATAATATTCCAATTGCTGCTCGCGTTTGAATTCATACTGATATTGTTCCTTGTCGCGCTCGCGATTTTTCGTTTCCAAAGCGTCGCGTTCCTTGGCAGCCTGCTCGTATTGCTTTTTCTGTTTTTCCCAATCCTCCTTTACTGCTGCAATTTGCAGATCCATTTCCGTTTTGCGTTTGCTCATCTCTTCTTCAAATGCAGTGCGTCGTTGCTGCTGCGCTTCGAGCAATGCCGTCAGGCTGGAAGCGGCTTTTTGTATCTCATATATCTCTTGCAGTTCCTGCTCCTTGGCCGCGACGGCCAGCTTGACTTCTTGATACCGTTCGATCTCCTCTTCTACCTTTTCGGTCAATTGACTTGGCATGTGCGTTACCTCGGTGCGCACCTCGCCGATGGCGCGACTGATGCCGGTGGTAGACAGGGCGTCGGCGGTTTCCCTGGCCTTTTTCGCAGCGGTTTTTCGTGGGGGCCTATAAATTCCTTTCTTCGATAATTATAAAATTTTTGGCGGGCTGACGCCCACCCTAGAACTCTGCCTTGTGCCTCGTCTGTCCCTCGCCAATGACCACAAATTTTTGCGTGGTCAGCGCTTCCAGACCCATGGGACCATAAGCATGCAAGCGCGTGGTGGAAATGCCGATCTCGGCGCCCAGGCCCAACTCGCCACCGTCGGCAAAACGGGACGAAGCATTAACCATGACCGAGGATGAATTCACATCACGGACAAAACGCCGGCTGGTGCGCAAATTATTCGTAACAATCACCTCGGTATGATCAGAGCTGTGTTGTTCAATATGCGTCACCGCTTCTTCATAACTGCGCACAACGCGCACGGAAATGATCAAATCCAGATATTCGGTGTCATAATCATTATCTCGAACCGCCACCGCTTCTGGAATGAGCGCACAGGTTTTTGTGCAACCGCGTATTTCCACCTTTTTGTCTTTCAACACAGCGGCAGCCTTGGGTAAGAACTGCTGCGCTATAGCATCGTGCACCAACATGGTCTCCAGTGCATTGCAGACGCCGGGTCTGGAGGTTTTACCGTCGACCAGCAAACGCAGCGCTATTTCCTGATCTGCATCCTCATCCACATATAAATGACAGATGCCTTTATAATGCTTGATGACCGGAATGCGGCTGTTCTCAGCCACAAAGCGAATCAATCCCTCGCCGCCGCGCGGTATGACCAGATCGATCAGGGTATCCATTTTCAACAACTCGACCATGGCCTGCCGGTCTGTGGATGGCGATAGTGATACTGCTCCGACATCCAGTCCGCATTCAGACAGGCCGGCACGTAATGCGGCTACAATAGCCTGATTAGAGCGAAAAGCCTCAGAGCCGCCGCGCAAAATCACCGCATTGCCGCTTTTTATACACAAACCCGCTGCATCCGAAGTCACATTGGGACGCGCTTCATAAATAATGGCAATCACGCCCAAAGGAATGCGCATCCTCGATACCTGTATGCCGTTGGGACGTATGCGAAAATCCTCTTGCCTGCCCACCGGATCGGCCAGTTCCGCCACTTCCAACAATGCCGCCGCCATTTTTTGCACACGTTCCGGCGACAGCATCAGTCGATCCAACATGGCTGTGGTCAGATCTTTTTCTCTGGCCATTTTCATATCCAGTTCATTGGCGGCCAATATTTCCGCTTGCCGGGAAAGCAATTGCCCGGCCATGGCCTTGAGCGTTGCATTTTTTTCAGCGGTACCCATTTTGGCCAAACATCGGCTTGCTTTGCGTGCATCTTGCGCCAGATTAAGCAACTCTGTTGACATTTTTTTCTTTCCCAAATTTATTCAAAAATCAGAACCAGATCGTCGCGATGCACAACCTCTTCGGTGGTGATATATCCCAGCGTCGTTTTGATTTGTGAACTTTTTTGTCCTTTTATCTTGATCAAATCACGGCTGCCGTATTGCACTATGCCTTTGGCAATCGGCATGAACGCTTTGCCCTGTTGCGCCAAAATCTGCACCGCTTCCCCCTTTTTAAATTCACCCTCCAGTCCTACAATGCCCGAGGGCAGCAAAGAGGCGCCGCATTGCAGCAAAGCGCGTCCGGCGCCGGAATCCACTAATATCTTGCCGTTGGCGGACAATGCGTGCAGCATCCAGTGCTTCTTGGCGGTCATGGGATTGGACGCGCGTTTAAATAGCGTACCGCTCAGCTGCCCTTCTAAAAGTTGGTCAAAGGCTTCGCGTTTGCTGCCGTTTACTATCACCGTATCGATGCCGCGCAGCGTTGCCTTTTGCGCCGCCTCGATCTTGGTGCGCATGCCGCCGGTGGCAATGGGATTTTTCGATCCGCCTGCCAGAGCGTACACCGCGCCATCAATCTTATCGACCACCGGCAATAACTGCGCGTTTTTATTGCGCCGCGGATCAGCGTCGTACAATCCGTCGATGTCGCTGCAAATAATGAGCAAATCCGCTTCCGCCAACATGGCCACATAAGCAGCCAGATTGTCATTGTCGCCGACCTTGAGTTCTTCTACTGCCACCGTGTCGTTTTCGTTCACAATGGGCAAACAACCCATTTTCAACAACTGCTGTACCGTGTTTTTTGCATTGACAAACCGCTTGCGATTATGCACATCATCATAGGTCAGCAACAATTGGGCGCAGGGGAAATCAAAGAAACGACTCCAATTGGCCATGAGCAAAGGTTGTCCAATAGCAGCCAGCGCTTGCTTTTCCGGAATGGTGCGATGGGCTCGCCTGCTGAATTCCGGTCGTGTGGACAATCCGGAGGCGACCGCGCCCGAAGAGACCAGAATGATCTCTTTGCCGCGGTTCTTTTCTTCGGAAATAAATCCGGCCATCGGCAATGTGTACTTGGTGCTGCATTTTTTCCCTCCCGGCGCAATCAGCCCGCTGCCGACTTTGATCACCGCCCGATGCCAGTAGGGTAAAGGAATGGTTGACATGGCATTTCCTGCTGTTTATCTTATCAGGACTATATACTAATTTTATTTTATTTTCACAATAAAAAGTATATATTGCAAAAGAGTACAACCTATATTCGTTCAATGCGCGTTCGCTTTTTAAAAAAAGGATGGAAGGTGATTAAATATGAAAATGACAGCCTTTCTTTTATTATGGATTTTATCAAACATATACGCAGCTCAAATTCCTGGAGTGGTCATCGACTATTCCCCGCCGGCATCCGGACAATTTATCGGCTCGCCCAGCATCGCCGTACTGCCTAACGGACATTATGTTGCCTCTCACGATTATTTCGGCGCCGGACCGCAACTCTATCATACGCGTATTTTTTTATCTCCGGATAAGGGCAAAACCTGGCATCCCGGCTGCGAGCTGGGCGGCCAATTCTGGTCCTCGTTGTTTGTGCATAAGAAAATATTATATCTCCTCGGCACGAACAGAGAAAATGGATCTGTGATCATCCGCCGATCAGACGACCATGGCCGCACCTGGACCTCTCCCCTAGATGCGGAGCATGGTTTGCTGCTTTCCGACAGCGAATATCATTGCGCACCCATGCCGGTGATCGAACACAACGGCCGTTTGTGGCGCGCTTTTGAAGAACGCAATCCGCCGCAGGGCTGGGGCGTGAATTTCCTCTCCTTTGTCATGTCTGTTCCCGTAGATGCCGATTTATTAAACGCGGCCAATTGGACCGCCAGTTCCCGGCTGCGCTACAATCCCGAATGCGGCGGCACAGCCTGGTTGGAAGGAAACGTGGTCGTCAACCCGCAGGGCCAACTGGTCAATATTTTGCGCAATCATTATCCGGAAGACGATCGTGCGGCCATGATCACCATTTCACCAGACGGACGAACCAGCTCTTTTGATCCGCAAACCGGATTCATCAAATTTCCCGGCGCAGCGAAAAAATTTACCATTCGCTATGATAAAAAATCAAAACAATATTGGTCGCTGGCCAATGCCATTCAACCACAGGACCGCGGCGGCAATGTGGAACGCACGCGCAACCATCTGGCGCTGGTTTCATCAAAAGATTTATTGAACTGGACCATACGCGCAACGGTGCTTTACGACCCGGACGTCAAAATCAGCGGCTTTCAATATGCGGACTGGCAATTCGACGGTAAGGACCTCATCGCCGTCATCCGCACCGCTCTGGACGACGGCAGAGGCGCACC
>CAYLWO010000188.1:0-5408 GCA_964387285.1 uncultured Cytophagia bacterium
CCGACCTTGCGTAAAACAGGATCGTGATCGTTGCCCTGGAGTGCGGTGACGCGTCGGCGCGATACTCTGTATGAGTTTGGCAAAGAAAGGATTGATAACATGAACCTTCTCTTCATCGGCGGCAGCGGCAATCTTTCCACCGCTTGCGCCGCTCTGTTGCATCAAAACGGACATAAAATTTACATCCTCAGCCGCGGACAAACACCTATCCCCTCTGCCTACACCGGCCTGATCGCCAATCGTCAGGATCGGCAGACCATGGTACGTCTCTTGCAAGGCATTCAGCTGGATGTGGTGTTGAACTTTCTCGGTTATACGGTGGCGGATGTTGAAATTGATTACAGTCTATTCAACGGAAAAATCAAGCAATATATCTTTATCAGTTCGGCAACGGTTTATGCAAAACCACATCGCACCCTGCCTATCACCGAACAATATCCTCTCGGCAATCCGTTTTCTGAATACGCACAAAATAAACAGGCATGTGAAGAGTGGCTCCTGTCCCGTTTCCGACAGGACCAGTTCCCGGTGACGGTGATTCGTCCGTCGCATACTTATTCCTGTCGCTGGATTCCCAATATTGTCAACAGCACCGGTTATACTTTATTATATCGCCTGGAACGTAATTTGCCGGTTTTTATACACAATGACGGACAGAGTCTATGGACGCTGACCGCTGCAGATGATTTTGCTGTGGGCGTGGCCGGTTTGGTCGGATTGGAACAGGCTATTGGCGAAACCGTGCACATCACCTCCGATCAGGTGCTGACCTGGAATCAGATTTATGAAGAGATTTGCCGCGCCGGTCATATTACCCGGCCTACTATCATGCACATACCCATCGAGTTTATTTGTCAGGCCAGTCCGGAAATGTCCGCCAAGTTGATCGGCGATAAAGCCGAGCCCGGCGTTTTTGACAATGCGAAAATTAAAAAGCTGGTTGCGGACTATGATTGCCGAAAAACTTTTCGTCAAGGCATAGCCGAGGCGGCAGCCTGGTTCCGCCAGGACCCCAGGCGCATGCAGCCGGATAGCGGCGCCAACGCCCTGTTCGATAAAGTGACGCAGTTGTGGATGGAGAGGAAATAGCAACCGATCACTCTTTAATTGTTCCGATCGCCCAGCAGAAATCTGCTGGGCGCGCAAGTTGGCGCGGGATATTCATCCCGCCATCTACGGGAGCGAGCGGAATCAAGTAATAATCGCTGAATCTATTGGGACGGATGTCCCAATCCAGCTTATGCACCGGAGGAATCTCCGGTGCGATCAGAAGCATCTGATATTGATGCCGTCTCTCCTGTTTTGAAGGAAATTAATCCAGCCGAAGCTATGTCTGCAAAAGAGAAGAAAAAGCCGCACTACGCAAAGCATACGAAACCGCCGGTCACCTCGCGCGGCATACGTGTATTTGTTTCATCGACGTTTCTCGACATGCAGGAAGAACGGGAAGAGCTGATCAAGCGCATATTCCCGCAGCTGAAAAAATTATGTGAAGAACGCGGGGTATCCTGGAGTGAAGTAGACCTGCGATGGGGTATAACGGATGAACAAAAGGCTGAGGGAAAAGTATTACCCATCTGCCTGGCAGAAATAAAAAACTGCCGGCCCTATTTCATCGGTTTATTGGGTGAACGGTACGGGTGGGTGCCGGACGACATTCCCGCCGAACTGGTCGAACAGGAGCCGTGGCTGGCGGAGCACCGCGAAAGCTCTGTCACCGAATTGGAGATCATACATGGGGTGCTTGCCCATCCTGGAATGGCCAAACATGCTTTTTTCTATTTCCGCAGCCCGGCCTTTATCGACCGGATGCCGCCGGAAAAGAGGACCCATTTTGTTGAACAGCCGTCACCACTGGAAATCGAACGATATGGAAAAGAGGAAGCCGGGCGCCGCGCGCAATGGCGCAGGAAGAAACTTGCAGAGCTGAAAACCAGAATTGAAGCCGCGGGATTCGTTGTACGGAAAGATTACCCGACACCACAAAAACTGGGCGAGCTGGTTTTACAGGATATGACCGGGGTCGTTAACCGGTTGTATCCGGCAAAGACAATCCCCAACGCATGGGACGCAGAGATCAATGCGCATGAACTGTTCGCTGCCGGATTGACCAGGATAACCATCGAACGGGCAGAATATACAGCGCGCCTGGATCGGTTTGTGAAACAAAAAGAACGGCCCCTGGTTCTGGTTGGAGACGTAGGAGCCGGGAAATCGACTTTGCTGGCCCGGTGGGCGGCACATCATAAAAAAAAGTATTTCACTGATCTTTTCATCATGCACTTTGTGGGCGCTACGTCGCGCAGTACGGAATGGACCGGCACGATGCAAAGAATCATGCGCGACCTTAAAATCCGATTTGGATTCCAGCAGGAAATCCCCGAAGAGACCAATTACCTCGCGGCATTATTTCAGGAGTGGCTGAAAATCGCCGCTGAAAAGGGTGACATAATCCTCATCATAGATTCGGTGGACCGGTTACAGTACAGGGAGATGGAGTCGAGATTGTCCTGGTTGCCCGCCGAGATGCCTGGTACGGTTCATCTGATCCTTTCCGCTCAGTCAGGAGACGTTGTTACAGAATGTCAAAACCGGGGCTGGCAAATCCTTTTTCTTTCACCCTTTTCGGCGGAGGAACGCAGGCAACTGACCATCGCGTATCTCGCACAATATAGAAAAACACTCGGCTCCGATCAATTGACGCGCATCGTTAAAGCCCCGCAGACTTGCCACCCGCTCTTTTTGGTCATGCTGCTGGAAGAATTGAGAATTTTCGGAGACAATCTCAAGTTGAACGCAGCCCTTGAAAATCTGCTGGCAGCCGGAACGATCAGCGATCTCTACGAAATGATGCTGGATCGTTTTGAGAAGGATTTCGAATCAGAAAGACCGGGATTGGTCAAGGATTTCATGGCCGCTCTCTGGGCAGCAAGACAGGGCCTTTCCGAGACCGAAATGCTGGAAATCCTCGGAGAACAGGGCCATCGCTTGCCGCAGGCATACTGGTCTCCTCTCTTTTTGGCGGCACAGCGGTCTCTGGTGAATCGGTCGGGACTGCATCAATTCTCCCATGATAATTTTCGTCAAATCGTTCAGCAACGATATGTCATGTCCATGGGAGAAAAGGCAAAGGCCCACACTGTGCTGGCCGATTATTTTGATTCTCAACCGGTCTATCAACGCAAGGTCGAAGAACTGCCCTGGCAGTTGATGAAAGCACAAAAAACAAGGCGTCTCTACAGCGCATTAACCGACCTTTCGTTTTTTGCCCATATCTGGGCGCTTGATCCATATGATGCAAAGACCTACTGGGCATTTGTCGAAGCGAATTCTGCTTTCAACGCCATCGGTGCGTACAGGCCGGTCATCGCAGCGCCCGAGAAGCATTCTCACTTTATTACGCTTGTCGGAAACATCCTTACGGCAACAGGACATCTGGACGAATCCTATTCCTATCATCAAAAGCTCGTCACTCTCGGTGAAAAAACGGGCGACCGGTTGCTGGAGAGATATGCCCGTGTACAGCTTGCCGGTATTTTCAGAATGCGCGGGGACCTGAACAGCATGGTTAAATATCACGACCAGTTGTCCATGCTTGATCGCGAGAAGGATATATTCTCCAAGCAGTCCCTGACCTGCAGGCAGATGGAATATATTCTGCATGAAAAAATGTTCGGTGAACGAATCGATCCGGTGGAAGCGCAGATAAAGCTTTTGGCGGACAAGGGCGACCGGGCGGGAGTGAGGGATGCGGCGGACCGCTACAGCCGGGAGGTGGCGCAATGGGATTCAATTTTAGAAAAAATTCAACACCGCGAGCGGACAAGTGATGACGAACTATTAAAGTTGAATGCACAACTGGAGGGTCTGTATCAAAAAAGCGGCAGCAAGAAAGAGCAGGTGACTATTGCGTTGCTGCAAGCGGTGACCTGCGCGGATATTGGCAGACCGGATGAGGCATTAAAATATGCCCTGCGCGCCGTTACGACCGGACGCGAATGCGACATGAAAGAAGAGTTGCTTCAAGCCTTGAAATGCTATGGAGGTTTGTTGGTTGTCAAGGGAAAACGGCAAGAAGCCGCTTCTGTTTTCAGTGAAGCTGAAAAAATCTGCCGGGAAATGGGTGATAAATATAATCTGGCGGGCGTTCTGATTTTTCACGCAGACCTTTTAGGCCGATCCATTCGAAACCGAAAACCCGCACTGGTCAAATTTCGAGAAGCCATCACATTGTTATCGGGCATGAATATTCCGATCGAGCTGGCACGCGCCAGATATCTCTATTTCTACACCGTTATCGGCGCCACCTCGTGGCGGCGCCCCGCGATGTTGATCTTTTTTCTGTTGGTTTGCGTGGGACTGTCATTCTGGCGGCCGCAGCTGGCTGTCTTTCTAAGCCCTGTTTTCCTGATAGGGGTTCTGGTTGTTGGCATGAAAATCTTTCAATATTTCAAAAGAAGCAATGACAGATTCGGCAACACCCCCCATTCCGGGTTGATGCAATCATTGGTGGACATTCATTTTCAAAACAATGTCAAGTTCAAAAATGAAAACAGTTAAGGAAAAACTCTTACACCACCAATCCTGGCTCGAATCCGGCGGCGCTCGCGGCGAGCGGCTGGATTTGAGCGGTCAGGACCTGCAGGAAAGCGATTTCAGCGGCGCCATTCTCGGCGGCGCCATTTTCTGGAATGCGGATATGAGATATGCCCAGTGCCGGAAAGCTGATTTTTCCCGCGCCGAATTTCATGGCGCCGACCTGAGCGGGACTGATTTTTCCGGCAGCCGTCTCTGCGGAGCGCTCTTCGACGGCTGTTGTCTGGAGAACACCCGTTTCAGCCGCTGCGATTTGACCAACGCCCGTCTCTGCGACGCCAACCTGACCAGCACCGATTTCAGCGACGCCGTTATGGCGCGGGCCTGCCTGCGGGGATCCATGTGCTGGGAAACGGTTTTCCAGGGGGCGGACCTGAGCGAAGCGGATCTCAGTTACATGGCGGTCTGGCGCACGGCCATCGATGCGGCGGTGCTGCGCCATGCGGATTTGACCGGGATCGATCTGCGAAATACCTATCCGCCCTCCGCCAGAGCCCTGCTGGAGGCGAGGACACTCTATGATCTGCGCCATTTCGATCCGAGCCGTTTGCGCGGATATGAGGAATTGAGCGTGGAAGAACGAAAGCAATTACAGCGGCTTTTGCAGAAACCGCCGGAGAATTCAGCAAGATACTGAGGAAATGTAGCTCCCGACAAGATTTTTTTTACTGATCGCACGGATAATCCCCAGGCTGTGCAGGAACCCTATTTTTTTTTCAACTTTTTACCATAGTTGCTTCCCTCATGGCAAAACCGTTTATTGCAATTTAAACAGTTCGTTGATAGATTCTTCACCCGATATAGGCGGGTTC
>CAYLWO010000189.1:0-5383 GCA_964387285.1 uncultured Cytophagia bacterium
GAATTTGTCGGCAGTTCCATCAAAGACGCCAACAACCGCATCTGCGCTGCCATCAAGGTGATTTCCAATCTTGATGGCTTTTCCTATGAATCAAACAACGGTGTGGTCAAATTCGTTGACAAACTGGGCCAGGATATGGTCTATCTCTCGCCGGATGAACAGGTGCTGGAGATTTTTCGCAGCGATTATGTACCGCTCAAGCTTTATCTCGCCGAGTTGGGCATCCTTCTGGAGGAACGAAGCGTTTGGAATATTACCATCCGCGGCGATGAACCCAACGTGCTGAGCATCGGCATTGTCACCACGCCTCCGGGCGCAGAGGTTTTCATTGATGATAAAAGTTTGGGTCATGGAGAAAAACATCTGGTTCGGAAGGGGGAACATGTACTGACATTGAAAAAACCGGAATATCAAACGAAAACAGTAACGATTACGGTCGATGAAAAAAACACCTTTTTCCGGTTTACCCTGCAGAAACTGGCTAATGCCTCGTTGACGATTGACAGCGAACCGCCCGGCGCAGTGGTCTATCTCGACACCTTGCACCTTGGTAGGACGCCGGTCCAGTCTGCCTATGCCCCGGGTCGCTACCACCTGCGATTGTCCCTGGAGCGATATCAAAATCATGACGAAGAGGTCGAGCTTCAGGCTGATAAAAAATTGAGCAGACGCATCAAATTAAAAAAGATCATGCCTTCCGCCTCGCTGCAGGTGCAGGTCAGGCCCCGCAATGCCCGTTTAGAGTTACGAGGTCCAGCCGGGGAGTTTTATACGGCGGAAGGTGATTTTGTTTTTTCCGAGTTGTCTGCCGGCATTTATTCCTTAAAGGCCGGTTGTGACGGTTATGCGGATAAAGAAGAGATGCTGGCACTGAAGGATGGAGAAAAGCTGCGTCATTCCGTTCAACTGACAAGACAGCAAAACGACGATTTTAAATCCGATCAAACAACATCGACCACTGCTGGGACCATGACTGACATCGACGGCAATGTCTACAAAATAGTCAGAATCGGCAACCAGTGGTGGATGGCGGAAAATTTACGGGTGACGCGTTTTCGAAATGGTGATCCGCTTACAGCGGTAGCCGGTCCGAACGATTGGCGCCGACAGGGGAACGCCGCTTATTGCGACTATAGCAACGGTTCGGAATCCTTTGGCAAATTGTATAATTGGCAGGCGGTGATTGATCGCCGCAATATCGCGCCGGCAGGGTGGCGAGTGGCGACAATGGACGATTGGCTAAGGCTGGTTTCTTTTTTGGGCGGCGACCGGATAGCCGGCGGCAAGCTAAAAGAAGAGGGATATGATCATTGGCGAAATCCCAATACCGGTGCAACCAACGAAAGCGGTTTTATCGCATTGCCTGCCGGCGCTTGCAGTTCTGACGGCGGATATTTTTTTCAGGGTGAAAAGGCGTTTTTCTGGGCCTCTGGCCCCAGCGCTGCCGTTTTTGTAAGGTATATCGTGCTGTATCACAACAGTTCGTTTATTAAAAGCCCCATGGGCAGTATATTTGAAGGGTGTTCCATCAGGTGCGTCCGGGAGTAGAGTTTTACTCTGCAAAATCATGCATAGGCTTTAAATGGAATTAAGGTAAAAAAAGTTATGGAGAAAAATGTGCAACGAGCAAGGGTAAGAATTCCTTTTTTTCATAATGGCTGGATGTTTATTTTTTTGCTTTCCTGTCTTTATGCGCAGGAATCGAATCGTCTCAACCGACTCTATCTGCTCGATCATCCGGTGCGTTTGCAGAATGAATTTGTCAGCACCATGATTCATGACAGCAATGAACGCACCTGTTGCGCCATCAAGGTGATCTCTGATATGGAGGGGTTTAAATATACCTCTAACAACGGCGTGGTCAAGGTGGATGATCTACCGGGTCAGGACATGGTCTATGTGTCGCCGGATGAGATGGTGTTGGAGATATTTCACACCGGCTATGAACCGTTCAAGGTGATTTTTTCCGAAGCGGGCATTACACCGGCTGAACGGGTGGTCTGGAGCATACGCATTGCCGGTGAGAAATCCGCGGCCGTAATACCGATTGTCATTCTTTCCACTCCGACGGAAGCGGACATTTTTATCGACGGCGTCAATCGCGGCAAAGCGGAGAATCATCAGGTCGGCATCGGCCGGCACGAGTTGCGTTTGGTCAAAGCCGGTTATCAGACCTTGACCGAGACCATTCAGGTGGATGAGAAAACCACGCTGTTCCGGCGCACGCTGAAAAAGCAGGAAGAGGTCAACATCCGCATCGAATCCGATCCGGAAGGCGCTCTGGTGTATATCGACGGCGTACGCATCGGCGAAGCGCCGGTGGCCGCTTTCTTTTCTGCCGGCCGCTATCCGATCCGGATTGAAAAAGAGTGGTACGTTACCCGAGAGGACTATATCGACATTCAGCCGCCGCGCGTCAAACAGCTGTACAAGCTGGAGCCCAATTTTTGTGAACTGCAGGTGTCCTCGGCACCGCAGAGCGGATTGCAGGTCTATTTGGACGGCATTGATCAGAATGTCAGGACGCCGGCCACGCTCAAGCCGCTCAAGCCTGCGCTGTACGCGGTCAAGGCAAAATCAGCTGACTATGAAACCGATGAACAAAAAGTTCAGTTGGCACGGGGAGAAAGTAAAGCCGTCAGATTGAATTCGGTGGCCGGCTTTGCTACCTTGACAATTCGCACGGTAAGCGGAGCCAAGGTGACTCTGGACGGAAAAACCATAACCCAGTTGGAGAATATCCGCTTGACGCCCTCGGTTGTGCTGGTGCGCGCCGAATTAGCCAAGGCAGAACCAGTCGAAGAGCACGTGGTGTTGCGCAAGGGCGATAACCGGATTATTCAACTGGAACCGTTGGTGCCGCGGGGCGCCATTCTGGTCGCCGCGGTGCCCGAGCAGGCACGCATCGAATTGAAAGGCGATGCCGGCGAGTCCTACAACGGCATCGGCGACAAGGTTTTCGATGAAATTCCTATCGGCCGCTATGTTTTGCGCTTAACCTGTGCTGGTTATTCGGATTATCAGGAAAGTATCACACTCACGACCGGTGAACGAGTGAGCAAGAATATTAAATTGGTCAAGCAGGCGATTGCCTCACAACAAATAATGCAGCGACAATCACAGCTCGGTGATGAAACTTGGCGTGATCCCAAAACAGGTATTGAATTCGTACTGATCAAAGGCGGAACATTTCAGATGGGTGATCTCTTTGATGAAGGAGATAGCGACGAAAAGCCGGTGCATACAGTGACAGTGAGTGATTTCTATTTAGCTAAAACGGAAGTGTCAGTGGGGCAATATAAAATATATAATCGGAAACTGATAGATATGCCTTCTTCGGACTGGCAGGATAAATTACCTATGGTTAATGTGAGTTGGCAGGCTGCAGTTGATTTCTGTAATTGGATGGGCTGTCGTTTACCTACAGAGGCCGAGTGGGAGTATGCGGCGCGGGAGGGAGGCCGCAAGGTACGGTTTGGCAATGGCAAGGATATCGCCGATCCTGTAGAGATGAACTATGACGCCAGTCCAGGCAATGTTGATACCTATGCAAGAGCAGGCATCTATAGAAGGACAACCTTGCCCGTAGGAAGTTTCGCTGCCAACAGTCTCGGATTATATGATATGAGTGGCAATGTATGGGAATGGTGTCAAGATTGGTATAAATTCGATTTTTATCGTCGTCGTTCTTCAAGTACAAATCCAGTTGGCCCAGCAAATGGGGAAGAACGGGTTTTACGTGGCGGTTGTTGGGGTGGATATCCAAAAGATTGTCGTGCTTCAAACCGATATAAAAGTCGACCTTCAGACAACCTTTTTTTTATCGGATTTCGAGTTGCACGTTCTGTTCACTGATGTAAAAATTTTCCTAACGATAGAGTGAATTAACGAAGAGTATTCCTATGGGCGCAGATTAATCCACTCACTATTTCCAATTAAAGATGATAACCGATTATTGATTTCAGAAAATGACTATGAAAAGAAACTTGTCGATAATTCTACTCCTAATTCTGCTGTTAACTGTATGGCTTTTTGGTCAGGAACTGTCAAAACTTCGCCTGGCCGATCAACCACAACGCTCCGCCAACGAATTCGTCGGCGCCAGCATCAGGGATGCCAATGAACGTATCTGCATGGCCATCAAGGTGATCTCGGATATGGAGGGATTTAAATATACCTCCAACAACGGCATTGTCAAGGTGGATGATCAGCCGGGTCAGGACATGGTTTATGTGTCGCCGGATGAGATGGTATTGGAGATATTTCACACCGGCTATGAACCGCTCAAGGTGATTTTTTCCGAACAGGGCATATTGGCCGGCGAGCGTGTGGTGTGGACGATCCGCGTGGCCGGAGAGCAGCCCAAGGCGCGGCAAATCAGCATAACCGTGATCAGCTTTCCGGCAGGCGCCGAAGTGCACCTGGATGGCGAGAACCGCGGCGCCGGCAAACAACACACAGTGGCCGGCGGCAGCCATCAGCTACGATTGCTCAAAGCCGGTTATCAGACGGTTGAACAGACCATTCAGGTGGATGAGCAGAACACCCTGTTCGAGTTTGATCTGTCGCCGCAGGAGGATGTCAATGTGCAAATCGATTCCGATCCGGCCGACGCTGTGGTGTATATCGACGGTGTAAAACTCGGCAAGACTCTGGTCAGTGCCTTTTATCCGGCAGGCTGTTATCGCATTCGTCTGGAAAAAGAGTGGTACGTAACCTTTGAGGACACGATTACAGTTCGACCCGCTATGCAACGGCAAAAGTACGTGCTGCAGCCGGATTTCGGAACGGTGACGGTAAGCAGCGCCCCGCACAGCGGCCTGACTATTTATCTCAACAACACGGCGCAGAATGCGGTGACGCCCCATGTTTTTGAGCGCCTGTTGCCCGGAAATTATCGCTTTCGGGCAAAATCGGATTTATACGAGACCGAAGAGGCGCCGCTGACGCTCAGCCGCGGCGAGCGTAAAGAGCTCAAGCTGGTCAGCAGTGCCGGTTTTGCCCAGTTGACCATCAAGACTCTGCCCGGCGCTACGGTTTATTTGAACGGCGCCAAGATCGAACAACTTGAGAATTTGCGTTTGGAGCCGGCCATTGTTACTTTGCGGGCAGAGATGAAAAAAGCACGGAGCGTAGACCAGCGGCTGTTGTTGAAAAAGGGGGATGTGCAGACCATTGAACTGCTGCCCGAGATGCCGGTGGGCACGATTCAGGTGGCAGTGGTTCCGGTAGATGCACAAATCGAGTTGCGCGGCGATGCCGGAGAATATTACTCGGCTGTCGGCGCCAAAAGTTTCAGTAATATTCCCATCGGCAGCTATGTTATACTGGTAAAACTGGCAAAATACTCTTCACATGAAGAGACCATTGTGCTGCAGGAGGG
>CAYLWO010000190.1:0-5278 GCA_964387285.1 uncultured Cytophagia bacterium
CTTTTCTTTTGTATTTGCGGCAATTTTTCCACTCTGACCCGACCCCAGATGGAACTTGTGTCAAGGCAATGGCAAGAAATTGATCCGAAAGCCTATGAAATCAGCGCCGAACAGGCGGCTAAAGTCGCTGTAGCAATAACTGATAGGATGAGAAACATAGCAAGGGTAGATTCCTATCCATTGACACTTGCATTTGCAGCTGAGGATTTTGTAAAAAAAGTTCTGCGATTGTCGGCGGCACCGTCCGTGTACATCAAAAGATTCGCTGCCGGAGCTGCCGAAAAGATGGATTTGGAAAAAATATTGTCAACCTGGCGCACACTCGCTTCCGAAAGCGACTTTTCTTTTGTAAAATTTTACCATAAACAGCAGCCGATTCTCCAGTTTCGTCTGACCAAATCGAATGGCGAATTGCACTATATGGACTTGTATCTGATCCAGCACGATGACCGGATATGGGTTGAAGATTTTCATCATTATGCCAGTGGACCTCCACTGAGCTCTCAGATTCTTGAATTAGCGGAATACATGCAAAAGAACCCTCAGGATTCATCGATGTTTTTTGTCTCTGATTTTCAAAATCAACTGAACGAAGGATTGCTGCCGGACACGACTGCTTTTTACACAAAAATATCATCCAACTTTAAGCAGACCGGATTTTTTAACAGGCTGCTTGTTCAGTGGTTGTTTAATAACGGTCAGAGGCAAAATGAAATTAAATCGCACCAGGCTCATCTTTCAGATGATCCCAGCGTTTATTTTTTGGAATATAATGGCTATGCCGCCGGTGCCAACGCGGCTGGTATGTTGACGGTCATCGACGACTTGAACACATTCGTAGGCCATGATGAATATTTGCTATGGCAAAAAGTGAATCTGCTGGCTCTGGAGCACCGTTTCCAGGCAGCGGTCAATACCCTCGATCTCATGAATACGGTCTATCATATTGATGTTGATGCAACTGCACTAAATCTATTAATTCCCCGATTGCTTGCATCAGCAGAGTATAAAAATTGGCATAACATGAGATTAAAAAATTGATTTATCGAGCCGTCACAAGACGGTTCTGAAATACGGTTTCGATTGAAATTTAATTTGCCGGGGAGATAGCTAAATGATTTTTAAAAGGTGTTCGTGCCCGTTGATCATTTTATGGCTGTTCTCAGGATGTACCAATTTCAGCTATTGGCAGGGCCAATCTCTGCTAAAGGACGGCAAATACCTGCAATCGCTGCAGAAATTTACCGAAGCTGAAGCAAAACATCCGGAGGATTTTCGTTTAAACAGAAGCACCGGTATCGTCTATTTCAAACTGGGCGAATATAATCGAGCCTCCTATTGGTTTAAAAAAACGCATACCATCAATCCTGCCGACGAGCTGACATCACTCTACCTGGGTATGATTTACGAAAAAAAGAATGCCTATGATTCCGCCTTGGCTCAGTATCGACACTATGATTCGAAAAATCATTTCAGCTCCGTCAAAGGACAAATCAAATCAAGAATTGCCAAGATCAACAAACTCAAGATAGAGCAGGAAGTTAAGGATGCCATCTGGCGAGAGAAGGAAAAACAGCCTCTTTCTTTTCCAACTAATACGGTCGGCGTGCTGTATTTTCAAAATGTATCCAAAATTGCCAAGTGGGATTTTCTCCTGAAAGGGATTGCAGAACTCATTGCCATCGATCTCACAAATATTAAAAGCCTGGAAGTTGTGGAACGGCAGAAACTTCAGCAACTTGTCGACAATCTGGCTATCGAGCACAACGATATGTTCGATCCGGCTACCGTGCCCCGATGCGGACGTCTGCTGGGCGCCAGTACGTTAATTATGGGAGTATTTACCGCATCCTCAGATGAGCAAATTCACATCAGTGCGATGCCGATCTCAACCGCAACCGGAGCCGCTCTCTGCGATGATATTCAAGTCAATGGCGACATCAATGATCTTTTTCACCTGGAAAAAAGGCTCATTTTATCCCTGGTTGAAAATATGGAAATTCAATTAACCATCGAGGAAAGAGAAGCCATACTTCAGGTTCCCACAACCAACATAAATGCATTTTTGAAATTCTGCCAGGGATTGGATTTCGAGGATAAAGGTTTTTTCAAAGAAGCCAGGACGGAATTTGAACAGGCGGTCTCAATCGATCATGATTTTGAAATCGCCAAGGATCGCATCGACGAACTGGATATGCGAAACACCATCGGTGAACTCGATATCCCGCAGTTTGAGAATGCAATTTTTTCGGAAATCGGAAAAGCCGATTCGCGCCCGGTCGATGATCGGCTCCTGGGCAATGAAGGCGATTTGACCGTGCCGGATGTCGGCGGGGATACGCATGAAATCACGACCAGGGGACCAGAAGAAATTCCCACTGGAACCCTGGTCATAAAAGGCAAAATAAAGTTAACCTACTAGAATTCTGATAGTGCTGTTATGCTGTTGGTTTGAAAATTACTGTTTGATGGTCTTTTTTTTAAATGGAGAGTTGACCATGCGACTCGTCCTTTTCGCTTTTTCCTGGATTATTATCCTTTTTGCAACTGATTTGCCGGCACAGCCACGGTTTAACTACCCGATTCACTATTTTTCATTCTACCCGCAAATCGATATACAGCACATACGCATTGAAAAAAACGGCATCCGGCAAACACTCGCACAACATCTGCTGCCGTTTTTGTTCAAAGTTCCTGTGACAGAAACCGCTGAAGTACAGGTAAACACATATTATGCTGATAATTATTTTACCGGCGAAAACAGGTATTCTTTGCAGGGTCTTACGGATACCAGAATTCAACTCTATTATAAATGGCCTGAACGCAATATCCTGTTAAAAAGCGGCGTGAACCTGCCGACCGGGAAAAATGCTTATGACAGCGAAGAATTGTTGGTAGCGGATCTGCTTGCAGAGCCAATTTTTGGATTTCGAGCCAAAAGATTGGGACGGGGTTTTGATGCAAATCTGGGCATATCTTTTGCTCTGCCGGTCGGTAACCTGTTGGCTCTGGGTTTTTCTTCCGGTTATTACCTTTTTGGCTCTTATTTTTTTCAAAAAAATCGAGAGGAAAAGTTCAAGCCAGGGAATGAGTTTTTCTTGTCCAGCGGCGTTGATTTTAAAAAGAACGCTGTCCGATTCAGGGGTGATATTCTCTATCGCAATTTCGCTCAAGACCGACTCGCTTCGCAAAACATATTCCAACAGGGCAGTCAATTAGAAATTGACGGTATTCTGCAATACAGGCTAAACCCGTTGTTCACAAGTCTGAAATTGCGAAATATCATCAAGGGGAACAATGAATTGCTCTTTCAGGATGCGGGCGGCATTGGCGATCGAAATTTCATCGGCAATTATTTCTGGCTCGAAGGCAACTGCCGCTATGATCAAAGTCAGATTTTGTCTTTTGAGGTTATTTATTCTTTGAGCCGATTTGGTAAAAGCGATTTTCAGATCAGCGATGCAACTCTTCAGGGCTTTGGCGGCGGAATGTACATAAAGTATCAGGAAAGAGCCCTTGTTCATTTGACGGTAAACACGTTTTCTGGAAATGCCGAAAACGGCTCAATAAAAATTACTGGATGGGATTTCAACACAGCCTTTGTTTTCAAATTCTAGTTCGCTTTCAATATTTGCTATATGAAAATAAAGACAGATAATGTCTCTTTCACTTGCTATCATGATGATGCTTTTTTAAGTACTGATTTTGGGCAACCGCGTGTATTTTGCAAAGTTGTCGAAAGGCGGGGAATCATGTTCGTAAAAAAAGTTCATTTATTAGTGTTCATATTTATTTTGTTTGGCGGCTTTCGTACGTTATGGTCCCAGTGGAGCAGCGATGTCAATATCAACACCCTTATAGACGCTAAATCTTCCAGCTTGTACAGTCCCACCGTACTTTATGGTAATAATGGAACGTGTTATGTTAAATATAATGACGCCAATAATAGCTATATTCGACGCGTGGACCGTTCCGGCTTCCCCGGCAGTGATTTGCTGACTCTATCCACTCCCAAAGTCTGGGTAGTTGAAGACAATGAAAACGGTTTCTACACTCTCTGGGCTCGAGGCTCTTCGGTTGGTTTACAGCGCTATTCTGCCAGCGGAACAAAGCTCTGGGCTAACGATATTCCCGTTATCCTTGATTATAGTCCGGACTATTATACTTTAAATTGCAACACTGATGGACGGGGGGGCATTATCGTCTGGTGGTTCATCAAGACAGAAACATTTTCTGCAGCATCCCATGTAGGCAATAGAGACCTCAACACGGCAACCGGATCCATCCATGCACAAAGGTTCAATAAAAGTAATGGCGCAAAACTTTGGCAGGGAAGCGGCAGCGTTGATGTGGCCGGGAACATAAACAATCTGACCTATTGTTATGCAGCATCCAATTCAAAAGGAGGAGAGATTTTTGTCTGGTCTGTCGATTTGAAATCCTGCGATTCACAAATCTGTAAAGGGAAATTATATGCTCAGGTGCTGGATAGCACGGGTCAAAAAAAATGGTCTTCGGCGCGTCTGGTAACAAAGGCGAGCGTAGGCGCCAGAAACCACCCCAACCTGGCGGCAAAAGATAGATGGAGAACTGCGGTTTGCCCCGATCTTTTGGGCGGTTTCTATGTCGTATGGCAAAATTATCATCTTTTGGATAATCAATCAGCGATCTATGCTCAGCATTTTAATGCAAGTGGTGACTCAACCATTTTGGGTACAGCAAGAATAGTCTGTGATGCCGCATATGAACAGCATGAACCTAATATAGTCGATGATGACGCGGGGAATGTGCTGATACAATGGAAAGATAAACGGCGTAACGGCGACGACAATGATGTTTATTGTCAGAAACTCACGGCGAATGGCACTAAAATGTGGACCAAATGGGCAGCCGCGGGTGACCCTTCACTCTCACTGCCTGCCATCAAAGCGGATGTTGGACACAGGCACCTTATTGCAGTCAGTAAGGATGGCCAGGGTGGTCTGCTCCTTTCATGTCGAGATACGACAAATGCCATTGTGAACATCTATGCACAAAAAGTATCTCATGACGGCACACCTCTTTGGAACACTACTTTGTACAATGGCATTGCTGCTACTACTGCCATTAATAATCAGAACACAAGCACTATCTATCCCGACGGAGAGGGCGGCGCCTTTGTGTTTTGGGAGGATGCTAGAAGTGGAGCCAATTATAGAGATTACGATATTTATGGTCAGCATATCAATCTTGATGGCAGTCTAGGGCCGTTCAAGTCGATCAGTCCGACAATATCCGG
>CAYLWO010000191.1:0-5160 GCA_964387285.1 uncultured Cytophagia bacterium
ATTCTCACCATCATGGCGTTGGCGAAAAAGATCAGCCGGATTTGTGCTCAAAGCTAGAATGATTTTAAAAGAACGGATTAATGCATGAATAAGCTGGTTGGCGGAAATGAGAGTTGAACAGTTGCGGCAAATACTGGAATTATAAAATATCATTGATGATCCGCCGAGAGACACCCGGAGCGGCCGCAAAAAACGCGGCCACATCCGGGGTCTGGGGTTTTGCGACAGTCTCCAAAGGTGTCCGACAGTTGGTTCCGGTTTATCCGGCTTACGGCATAAATGCCATGATTACCCAAATAACGCGAAAGCCGCGTCATTGCGAACGGATGCACGGTTGCTGACAAAGGGCATGAGTTGCGTTAGAGTGAAGCAATCCCCTGATACGCAAAAATGTCATTTCATCAATAGAGCCTTGCGCACCTGCCGCGCATGGGAGGTTTGCAAAATATAAAAATAGACTCCGTTGGCGAAATGGACGGCGTTCCAGATAACTCTATGGTTGCCTGCCGCTCTTTGCTCATCCAGCAAAACCGCTACCTGATCACCCAGAAAATTGAAAATTTTTAACGAAACCTGATCCTGCAATGGTAAAGAGAATTCGATGGTCGTAGTAGGATTAAACGGATTGGGGTAATTCTGCGCCAGGGTAAAATTACTAGGGCTGTCTTTCATTTCAGTCAATGCAAGGTGGGTTGTTTTTGATGCAATTTTTACGATTTGACGCTGGTAAAATTGCAGACTTGCCGAAATCCGGCCCGCCGCTGTGGAGGTAATCATATAGCCACCGCAGAATGAATTTTTATTCATCCGGTAGTCTGCCGCAAGGCAGAATTGAACCAGAACGATTACTCCCATTGCAACTCGTTTCATGTTGGTTACCTCAGAAATCGAATGCCGCCCTTGTTGCGTAAAATAATTTTACCGCCGGCAAGTTTGATGCCCTGGCGGATATTTCCCTTTGAATACAACACGGTTTTTGCGTTGTCGCTGCTGAACCAGGCAATTCTGGCATCAGCGTTGCCTTTGCACACGACTTCTGTTCCGGCCAGAAATTGCACGGACAGTCCGGCTGCAAAATTCGCCTTCTCGCCGCTCGCGTTTTGATCCATAAAATAAAAAGGGAATGAACCGGCTGGATATTCTCCCGCAAGCACAGCGCCCAGGCTGCCGACCGGTTTGATGCCGATGACCATGGTTTCCGAATCATAATTCCGGCTGTAGGGGACTGATTCTATTGCGCACCAGACGTTCTGATCAAAAGGCCCCAGGCCCAAATTGACATGGTAATAGCGTATCGGCGTGGCGCCCATCTCTTGCCAGCCGTCTATGACCAGGCAATGCCCGCCGATTGCCGCATTCTGCACAGCATATAAAACAGGCCGATTTTCATTGATCTCTTTTTTGATGATAGTAAACCAGTCAACCGGTTCAATCACATTATGACGTTTGAACGTCATGTGCGAATCATAATAAAATTCGTCGCGCAGGCCATCCAGCATATCCCGGCCCGGTTGATCGGCTATCCAGGCCTGCGATTTATCACAGCCGTATCGGGTTCCGGCTGCAGCGCCGGCCTCATAACACAATCGGGCCATGGCAGTGATCTTTTCCTGCGTCAACGGCTGTCCCTTTTCATCACGCCATTGCTTCATACCTGGGTCGTATTTACACCAATCCACCATGTTCGGCCAGTCGTAACGCTGAAATTTTCCGTCGATGTCATTGCGGAAAGGCGGCCAACTCCAATAACGCATGATTTGCGCGGCTGCTGTGGCCACACAACCGGCACAGGCGTGCTGATTCATACCGTTGATGATAAACAGCGGACATAGATCATTGTACGGAAAGGATTGATCCCAGGCGGTTTTTAACAACGGTTCACCGGATTGATAACACGGCGCATCGCTACCCCGGTTTTGAGCTCGATGCGAAAATGTCCCATTGGCCAGGTTTTCCCATTCGCTAGGACGGGAAAGAGTGCTCGCGCTGCAGGTTTTTTGCAGTTTGCCGGCCGCGGACATTTTTTTCTGCAAACCATCGATGGTCCGCCGCATTTCCGCTTTAAAAAATCCGGCCATACCGTTTGTGCGCTCTGGATAAAATTCAGAGCTGCAGGAATAGGCTTTAATGGGAACGAGTTCTTCATAAGGCGATAATAAAATAAAACCGCCTGGTTTGACAGTACACAGGTAACCCAGTAACGCATCACCATCCTTGAATTGGCGCACATCCTCAACGACAACCGATTCATGGCCATTCCAGTGTCCATTTTGCTTAATGATGGTCGCAGCCCATTGTTCGGCTAGATGATGCACTTTTTCGATATCGCTGACAGGGATTTGTGCTGATGAAATTGTGCAGCAAATGAGAAAAATGATTATTGGATTGTATAAAAATTTAGCCATGACATTCAACCCAAATAAACTGTGATTAAATGTCGGACACCTTTGGAGGTGTCCGACATTTCCTGACTGCTTTTATTCAATATAAAAGCCTTCACTAATATTTATTGTAGTGAAATCAATACCAATATCTGTCCTTTTTCTCCTTTGGCCAATTTTCCCATGGCCTTGCCCAATATGGCGCCCTGGGCGCGGCGAGAATGGCCGGCCTTCATGGCATAGCCGGGAAAAGAAGAAGTCGTCAGCAGATCTCCTGGTTCAATGAGGCACTGTGATGCATCCACGTTGCAATACACCCGACCAGCCACTGCCAGGGCATGATTAAATCTTTCGCCTCCCAGGCGAACTCCAGAACCCAGGCCGTTGGCGCCGGCGAGTATGCCGGCGACGCGCTTGTCATAAGGCTTGTTGCTTATGGTTAGTTTTCCGGGATCATCCGGGTTGATGATCATCACGCTGCCGGCTCCGGCTTGCACATTCTCTGAAACGGCGAATCCCTCGGCAAAATCCAAGCCTTCGCCCAATTCCATAATCGGTTCTGCAGTCTCCCAACTGCGCAAAATCACCTTGCCTTGAAAATCGGCGGCCAGACCGTTGACGCCGCCCTTGGCAAATAACGCAGTGCCAGTCGAGGCTGTTGTCTCAAACCGGGCGCCGTGTCCCATGGCATCACTGTTTTGGATTGACAATGCATAGTTTGTCGTGGCAATTCTTCCTGCATAGGGCAATGTCAACGTTGCAGCCGTTGTTTGAATTGTGCCGTCGGGAAATTTAAATCCACCCTGGGAAGAGTGCACGATGCCGGCCACCTGCAATTTTGCCTCCGGCGCTGTGGTGCCGATGCCGACAGAACCGGCAGAGGGGAACACATTGCCTGATCCCTGTACCGCTCCAGCCATGATAGCATAGCCGGCAGCTGTCAACGCTGTTCGGGGCTTGATCTCCGGTTCCGGTTTTACAGTTGTACCCAGCCAATAAGGTTTGTCGAATAGAATCTGCAAAGGCGCCGCGCTGCCGAGGATGACGCTAAATTGTCCATCGACCAGTTCGACGCTTTGTTCTTCCTGCCAGAGTATGCTTCCATCCACCGGTGCGTCATAAAGACGAAAGATCATGGCATAGAGGCCGTTGTCGATAGTCTGTCCGGCCAAGGTGGTCAGGCTTCCTTGATAAGCCAGTGTTCTGGGAATCTGCGTCCAAACGGTTGTGATGATGGAGAGGAACAACACCATGATTGAATGAGCGAACCGGTGCATTTTGATCTCCTGCAAATTGTCATGATATGGCAAGTGCTGAATCCTTGTCTGACACCCGATAGAGATCAATTGCTGTGCCAATTAATTTACCTGGAGGGCTTTCTGCTCATTTGTTGAATAATCAACAACTTAACAAGTTTGTCCAGTAAAATTTTTTTGAGTAATGACGACCCGCCTTTTGAAAAAATTTTAATTTTTCAAATTCTATGTGTTTTTTCAAGGGATTGTATTTGAAAAAATTTTCATGGACTCTAAATTGGATGATTGTTCACCTGAAAACCGATGCCGGCACAATCAACGCTTTTATTGGCATGGTTAGGTTTTATGAAATGGGGTTGCGTAGAGACCAAATATTTTTCTGTAGCATTTATCTCTTCAATCCCGTCCCGTATGGGACTGAATTTGGGTCCATCACATTTATTTTGATGACATACATTGCGTCCCTGACGGGACGGGATTTTTTTTGATGTTCGTGCTAGTAATATTATGTCCCTACGGGACAGCCGTGCATGGTATTCGGGAGGAATATGGATTCTCCCATCGGTGCGGTTTAACCTGCAGGTTTGATGTCCAGTTTGCTAATTTTTTATCGCAAGTCCTGAACGGAAATTTTCAGCTTGCGCGCTGCAGCCGACCGGTTGCCTGCGCTTTCCTGAAGCGCCGCCGTAATGAGTGCACTTTCAAACTCGGCGATTTTCTCCTGCAAGGATTTTTTTACAAGATCGTCGGCTATTTTGTTTTTCATGTGCAGGAATTCCTGGCGCAGCGACCCAGGTCCCGTAGGGACCATATATTTTTTGATTGTCTTTATCCCGTCAATTCCGTCCCGTATGGGACGGAATGCGGGTTCATCACATTTTTTCTGATGAGTAACATTGCCTCCCTGGCGGGACAGGATTGTTATGCTGGCGCAGGATGTTTATCCCATGAGATAGGTGTGCGGGTCGAGTGTCTCTATACAACTCACGCGCCAGAGGCATCTCCGGCGCGATCTGATTTCGCGCAAAAACCGAAGGCCATGTGCGAAAGTACAAGATCCAAAATACAGAGCGCAGGCATAAACAACTAGGAGCGTTTAACACACCGAAAGCCGATAAAGTTTTTTACGGTATTCGACGGCATGTAACCCCGCCATGAGACACGCATTGTAGCGGCCAGATCATATGCCCAGCAACCGCCTCGTACAGTGCGATAGTCACCTGTGGCCGGGCCCTGCGGATTCTGCTGCGGCCCGGCGCTATAGACTGCAAACCAATCCATGCACCACTCAAAAACATTGCCGGCCATGTCGTAAAGGCCATAACCGTTGGCAGCAAAGCTGCCTACCGGCAAGGTTCCATGGGTTGTAGGGCTGGTCTGCAACGGCGCCATCTTTGAGGCCAACGGACCATTATAGGAAAGCCAGTTGCATTGATTCCAGGGTTCCGCGTCGCCCCAGGGATATGGCTTGCCTTGCAGACCGCCGCGCGCCGCATATTCCCATTCTGCTTCGGTCGGCAGAC
>CAYLWO010000192.1:0-1447 GCA_964387285.1 uncultured Cytophagia bacterium
TCCTGCCGGAAGTGAAAGCAATTGAGGAAAATTCCATTGCCTACTCTTGTCTGGACAAAAGCGCGACAGACGTCTATGCCCCCCAGGCCCGGCAAACATTCGGCATGACCGGCAAAGGCGTGCTGGTAGGCATCATCGATTCCGGCATCGATTGGCGGCATCACGATTTCCGCACCAGCGACGGTCGTACGCGCATCAAGTACATCCTGGATCTGAGTCTGACCGGCGCGTATTATGGCGGCAGGATTTTTACCGAACAGCAGATCAATGCCGCGCTTTCCGGCGGCGCTGATCTGGGTCATCACGATTACGCCGGACACGGCACCCATGTGGCCGGCATTGCCGCCGGCGACGGCAGCGACACCGCCGTTCCCGGAGTCTATTGCGGCATGGCGCCGGAAGCGGATTTGGTCGTCGTCAAGGCCTCGCGCGACAGCCAGGGGAAAAGTTTTTACAGCAGCGATCAGATTATTGCCCTCACCTTTATCGATTCTATTGCGGCCGTATTGCGGCAGCCCTATGTCGCCAATCTCAGTTTCGGCGGCCATAGCGGCGCTCATGACGGGACCTCTCCGGTGGAGCGGTACATCGATGAATTGGCCGGGCCAAACAAACCGGGAAAGGTGATTGTCACCGTAGCCGGCAACGACGGCGATAAAGCCATTCATGCTTTTACCTCTGCTGCAAGCGGCAAGATGGAGGTGCTGATTCCGGAATATGCGGCGCAGCCGGGCGCCAACAACGATGTGGTGCAAATCGACGGCTGGTACAGCGGACTGAAAAAAAAGTATGTCTCTGTGACAACACCATCCGGAGTCGTTTATGGACCAAGGGGGCCGGGCGAGTTTCTTGATCAAAAAGGTTCTGAAGGCGCTGTTTACATCTGGAACGGTTTCTACGAAGCCTCGGAAGGTTATCTGGCCGGCGCCAATCCCTTTAACGGCGACCGGGAATTTTTCATCCAGATCAACGATGCCGGTTCCGGTTCTGCGCCAAAATCCGGCGTTTGGACCATTACCCTGAGCGGCGATGCCACGGATGTGCACGCCTGGATCGCCAACACGAGCATGAACGCGGTGTTCCAGGCCGGCAACAGCAATGATCATAAAATCGTCATTCCGGGCACCAGCAAAAACGTTATTTGTGCAGCCGGCTATACCACCAAGGAGGTTTGGGACGACGTTGACGGCAATCACCTGACCAATGACAGCCAGGGAACCATTGCCATCGGCCAAATCGCACACTTCTCCAGCCCGGGTCCGGCCCGGTACAGCTCTCCCATCAAACCGGATATTGCAGCGCCGGCACAGATCATCGGTAGCAGCTATTCGCTGGATGCACCGCCGGGCAGCGGTTCCAGCATCTTTACGTCAGGCAGCGCTTCGTTTCCCAATGCATTTATTCTGGGTGATCGTCAACATGCCTTATCCAGCGGCACCAGCATGGC
>CAYLWO010000192.1:1547-4703 GCA_964387285.1 uncultured Cytophagia bacterium
GAATTGCAGGAGCAATACGCCCGCAAACAGGCGGAAAAGGAACAGCTGAAAGAAAAAAATTCAAACACAGGCACTTGAGCTGACACACGCCAAGACGTAGAAAAAACACGCTCGCGCCAAGACGCCAAGGAAAAAGTTATAAAATCTTTCTTGGCGTTCTCCGCGCCTTTGCGGGAGAAATTCTAAATTAGCATACTCCAACATGTCATTGGCGAGAGTTCTTTTGGTACAAGACCACCCGCAAGAAGAGGCCATCTCATGAAGGTCCATGAAGCAGCCCGCGAAGGTTTTCTTTATCAACTTTGGCTCAACCACTCCTTTGGTGAAATCCTGCACTCCATCGACGGCCGTCCGGTGCAAATATTGGAAAAAGGCATTCGTAATTATGATTCTGGACCGGATTTCCTCAACGCACTGGTCAAGATCGATCACGATCTGCATCGGGGCGATATTGAAATTCATTCTTTGGCCGGCGACTGGTACCATCACCATCATCATTCGGATCCTCGCTATAATCGCGTTATCCTGCATGTGGTCACCATGCACACGCCGCACGGCTTTATCGCACTGAGACAGGATGGTGCGGTGGCCGCCACTTTGAACCTGGACGATTTTATGGACACCGAAGATGAGTGCGCCGATACGGAAACGTTCAATCTCGATCGCCCGTTGCAACCCATATGTGCCCTGGCCCATGAACCGATGCCGGTGCGTGAAAATATTTTGCGCCAGGCCGGTCTGCAGCGCCTGACGGTCAAAGCGCAGAGATTTTTGGAAATGCGCACAACTAGTGCCTGGCCACAAATCATCTATTCTGCATTGGCTGTCTCGCTGGGTTATGCAAAAAACCATTTGCCTTTCGCCCGTTTGGCCCATATCATGCCGGTTGAAAAGCTGTGGAAATATATATGGAATGATCCCAAAGAACCGGCGTTCAACAAGTGCAGCGCTTATTTATTTGGCGCATCCGGCCTTTTACCAGAGTATAGCCGGGATAGTTATAGCAGAATTTTGCAGGAATTATGGGACCTCTTTCCTGATCGAGCCAAGATAACTCCCATGAAACCAGAGTCTTGGCAATTTTTTCGCTTACGGCCGTTCAATTTTCCCACCAGACGGATCGCTGCTCTGGCTGAGCTGGTTTGTCGTTCCAGTCAGGAAGGCTTTATTGCGCCATTTATGAAAATCATTGCCAAGATGAAGCAAAAGCCTCGACAGGCCATAGGCGAAATGGAGGATCGTTTGTTGGTGGGCCCGCATGCTTTTTGGTCCGGTCACTATACTTTTACAGATGCTTGTGATAAAACCGACAGTAGTCTGTTAGGCGCTGAGAAAAGTCGTGAAATGGCAGTTAATGTGATCTTGCCGGCCTTGCAGGCTTATTGCCAGGAAACCGAGTCCAAGCGTGAACTGGCCATGGTTCGAGACCTGTTTACACGTTATCCGCGCATGTCGGAGAATGAGATAACACGATGGATGAAGGGTCGGTTGTTCGGAGTTTCAATAAATAAAAATTTAGATAAAGCCTTGTATCAGCAAGGGTTAATACATCTTTACAAGAGCCAATGTGGCGGAGAAGGCGCTTGTCGGCGTTGTCTGGGAACGGATCTTTGAGATTGTTTTTTTATCTGTTGAAGGTAGGGTAAAGGTCTGTTTAGCAGCTTGGCTTTTTGTTGACTTTTAGCAAAAAAATTAGTAAAATAAAAGGTTTTGATTTGCTTGCATGTTGAAATGCCAGCTATTTGAACCGCTTTAAAAGGGATAACATGTTGGATGCGGAGCGTCAGCTAGAGCCCGGAACGCTGTATATCGTCAGCACGCCTATCGGAAATCTGGAGGATATCTCTTTTCGTGCAGTCCGCATTCTTAAACAGGTGGATCTGATTGCTGCCGAGGACACGCGCACCAGTCGTGTTTTACTACAACATTACAATATTGCTACTCCTGTCCTTGCCTATCATGATTTTAACGAGGCACATGCTGCACCCGGATTGATTTCACAGCTAAAACAGGGGCGCACCATTGCTTTGATCACCGATGCCGGTACGCCGGGCATATCGGATCCCGCTTTTTATCTCATTCGTCTGGCATTGTCTGAAAACACCGCAGTCTGTGCCGTTCCGGGCGCCACGGCATTTGTGCCGGCGCTGGTCCTGTCCGGTTTGCCGTGCGAGCGATTTGTGTTTGAGGGTTTTTTGCCTGTTAAAAAAGGCCGGCAAAAACGGTTGCAGCAATTGCAGAATGAGCAGAGGACGCTTATTCTTTATGAATCGCCGCATCGTCTGCTGCGAACGCTTGCGGATTTGCACCGATATTGCGGCGACCGTCCGGCAGCTGTAGCGCGCGAATTGACAAAAAAATTCGAACAGGTGCTGCGCGGAAAATTGAGTGAGTTAATCGAACTGGCCGGAAAGACCACGCTTAAAGGTGAATTTGTCGTCATTGTTGAGGGTGTGAGTCGGCGTGTGGAAAAAGCCGGTCTGGAAACGGAAGAATAAATTATGAAAATCGAATTGATACCGCCTGTTGTTAAAAACGGTTTCAAAAATCTGCTCGCACCACTGATCCGTCTCTGCGTTACATTGCGCCTTAATCCCAATTGGCTGACCACTTTATCTTTTTTCATCAGCCTGGTTGCGGCCTGGAGTTTTGCCGCGGGAGCTTTTTTTCGCGGAGGGATTTATCTGCTGTTAAGCGGTTTGTTCGACATGTTCGATGGCGCGGTAGCGCGCGCTTCGGATCGCGTCACCAAATTCGGCGCCCTGTACGATTCCACGCTGGATCGCTATGCTGAAATTATCGTGTTTGCCGGCATCGGTTATCACTTTATCGGTCGTGTGGGCCAGGGTTTGGTGGAAAGACAGAATACCGCATTGCTGGTCTTTATCGGCCTGGCTGGTTCTTTGATGGTCAGTTACATCCGTGCGCGCGCCGAAGGGCTGGATTTCGAATGTAAAGTCGGTTTGATGCAGCGGCCGGAACGGCTGGTGATGCTCAGTGCGGGCGCCATGATCTCCGAGCGCTGGTTGATCTATGCGATCATGGCCATCGCTGTTTTTTCCAACATCACGGCGGTGCAGCGGTTAACGCATATTTGGCTCAAGGAAAAAGAGCGCAAGTGGCTTAAAGCGCCGCAGGATATATATCACGAATAAA
>CAYLWO010000193.1:0-4664 GCA_964387285.1 uncultured Cytophagia bacterium
CACCTGGCAAACCGCGCTGTTCCATTGCCGCCATGCGGAAATCAACGGCCTGCGCATTGTCAGCGAAAACGGCGGCGACGACGGCATCGATCTGGTGCGCTGCCGGGATGTGCTGGTGGACGGTGTTTTCGCGCACACCAAGGATGACTGCATCGCCATAAAATCTCATGGCGCTTATCCGGCTGATCATGCGACCGACAACATCCTGGTGCGCAACTGCACTTTCTGGAATTCGATCTGGGGCAACGCGATTGAAGTGGGATTCGAACTGTATTCGAA
Organism: uncultured Cytophagia bacterium; assembly: GCA_964387285.1. GTDB lineage: Bacteria > Zhuqueibacterota > Zhuqueibacteria > Residuimicrobiales > Residuimicrobiaceae > Anaerohabitans. The sequence goes on from CAYLWO010000193.1 coordinate 280, forward strand.
CGAGGTAAAAAACATTCGCTTTGAAAATATCGACATCATTCACGTAGAGGACGGCGCTGCGCTGAGCATTCACAACGCCGGACCGGCCCACGTACATGACGTGGTATTTGAAAACATCCGCATCGAAGACAGCCGGCAAAAGCTGTTCGATGTCGCCGTTTTCTATTCCCAGTGGGGCCCGGACGGCATCCGCGATCCAAAATTCGCCGAAACAAATTATTTACACGGCGCCTGGGATGGCGTATTTAAAATACCGGACGGTAAGGAGGAGTATCATCGCCAATTCCGCGGCCGCATCAGCAATATCCTCTTTAAGGACATCCAGGTAGTCGGCGGCCTGTTGCCTTTTTCGGTTTTTCACGGTTTTGATGATGAAAAAAACGTCGCCGATGTACGCATCGAGAATCTGACCTATATGGCTAAGCGCTTGCAAGACCTGGAGCGTGCGAAAATCCGAACGCAACACTGCCGGGGAATTTGTATTCAATAAAAGAAAACGCTCCATAAGGTTTAACCACGAATTGACACGAATCGATTTTATGGATTTAATTAAAAAAATAACTATTTGTAATTAGATGTATTATAGCGGGCTGAAATACTGATTGGAGAGTGATAAATATGAAACGATGGCTTGGAGCGCTTTTTATTTCAACGTGCATGCTTTTTGTCCCATTGCGCACGAACTCGGCACAAAACGTAAACCTGCTGGCTGTGAACAATCCGTCGCCGGTGTTTGCTCCCTTGGATACCGTAACGCTGGTCTGTGTTCCCGCAGGCCGACTCTCGGTTCGTGACGCTGCCGGCAGAGAGTATGTTTCGGTTCAGGCTGCGGCACGGTGCACTTTTCTTGCCGGCGCTACAGCCGGAACCCAGACCGCCAGCCTCTATGATGCTAAAGGCGTATTGCTGGCGCAAACCACTTTGCAGGTTAAAGCAGCCACCACTATTTCGGACCACGGCAAATGGAGCGAGCTCTTTCAACTGTTGTACAAGGGCATGCTGGTGTATGCACCTGATGGATATGAAGAGGTCGTGTGGAACGGGAAAACCTATCGTTACTTTGTCAACTGGGTGCTGGACAATAACAATGTCATTCAGGGCATGAAATATTTCAGCCCTTATAGTCGCGACCTGGCAGACCTGTTAGCCGACAACCAGCAAAAAGACGGTATGATTTGGAGTTTTGTCCGGCCTGATCGAAATGATTATCATTATTACGAAACCGCCTACTCCTATCTGGGTTATTTCAACCGTAACAACGGCGCCTGGTTTGTCCGTCAGCCTGCGGAAAATCATGTAGAGTATAATTACATCGGCATGATCTGGCAGCACTGGAAGGCGAGCGGCGACGAGGAATGGATGAAAGGGAGACTGGCGAGCGCCATGGCCGCGCTCGACTATTGTGTTACGGATTCGCTCAAATGGTCGAAGCGTTTTCAACTGCTCAAGCGGCCTTATTGCATCGACTCGTGGGATTTTCAGGTGGACGATGAATACACGCCGGCCGCGCCGCTCAGTCCCACCATGGTAGTCGTGCCGGGTAAAACAAAATTTGGTATTTTTTTCGGCGACAACACCGGCTATTATGACGCTTGTAATCAGTTGGCTGAAATGCTTTACCATGCAGGTAAGGCGGACCTTGCCGCCAGTTACCGCCAACGGGGAAAAGAAATTCTGCATCGGCTGATTGCGCTCTCGTGGAACGGCCGCTACTTTACTCATTTCATCGATGAGGATCCCTCGGTGGTACGAAACCTGGGCGTTGATGAAAAAACACAGATTGCTCAGGGCAATATGTATTCCCTCAATCGCGGTTTGTCCGGCGATATAAACATGGCCATAATTAACACCTATTTAGATTTGCGCAAAAAGCTTCCGCAAGGCTCGCCCGGCGAATGGTACAGCATCTACCCGCCGTTTGAAAAGGGTTTTTCACAACACGACGCCAAGTGGCAGTATATGAACGCCGGCGTGGCAGGCCATGCCATCGGCGAACTGGCCCGCGGCGCTTATGAAAACGGCTATGAAAATTACGCAACGGATATCCTTTCGCGAACACTGGATCTGATCAAACGAGGGAAAGACCGATTTTATTTTGCTTACACCGGCGCTGTTCCTGCGCCGCCGCCGGCGCCGGTCTTTCGGCCCGTTGATCTCGCGCCATACGCCAATATGGATCTGTGGGATATAGGCAACAAAAACGTTTTCAAATGGATGGCCGCGGACCGCCCCGGCAACGACATGCGCGGCTTGCCGACGGGCGAGCAACGGTTCCGCGACATCCGCTTTCAGGTGATCGATCCGGCGAAAAACCATCGCCGTGCAGCGGTGGCCGTGTCCACAAAACCCGGATTTCCACGAGCCCAGGAAATTTCAGTTAATAATAAAGCGGCTACGGTTTATCTGCTGCACTCTTCCTCGGACAATACGCCCAGCACCTTTGCCGGCGCCGTCACTTTTCGTTATAGCGACGGCAGCGAGCAATCGCGCAATATCGTCAAATTCAAGGACGTCACCAACTGGTGGTTCGCCCAACTCGATCAATCCCGGGCCGGCGTGGCCTGGGCCGGCCCCAATCCGGTGAGCACCCGCGTGGGGGTTTGCTGGATGGCTCTGGAAAATCCCGAACCGGAAAAGGAGATTAAAAAATTGGTACTGCATGCGCCCATCGAAGGCGGCATTTACACCGTGCTGGCGATTACTCTTGCCGACCAGCCGTTCTATATCCAACCGAGTATAGAATCCTTCGGCGGACCTGACAACTGGGCAGCGGCCAATGCCATGGCAGCCTTGATGGAGGGTTTAGCCGGCGTACAAAACACCGGTTTGGCTTTCGATCGCGTCCGATTAGCGCCGCGTTGGAGTACCACAACGACGGACTCTGTCACCGTGGTCGCTCATTATCCATCGTCCAACGGCTACGTGGCCTATCGTTATCAAACAGATCATCTGGGTAAAAAAATTATTTTGACGGTCACCGGATCGGGCCAAACCCTGAAAGGACATATTCTGGTGCCTGCCGCCTTTTCGCCGGCGTCCGTTATGACCGATGCCCGGTCTCTGCCTTTTACCGTCAACAAGGTGGGTGAATCGCGTTATGTGGATTTTGAGATCGCGCTGGAGAAAGTGGAATCTATATGCATACATGGTCGGTAATATCCAGGACCTCGCAGGATCATAAACCCTGTGAGGTCTGTGGAGATTTTTTTCCCAGGTTGATTTTTTTGCTGCTCTTCGTCTGCATCAGGTTTGCTCTTTCGCACGCTGATCAGCATGGATTTTCAACCACGGCTTTGCCAAATTTTGAATAATGGGAGCTGTATGAGACGACGCTCCCCTGCGCCCATCAGGGCCATTCGTTCAAGGATATCACCTTGGATGCATTTATTTCCTATAAAGCCCAACCCAGATAAACTGGAATGAATAGTATAATAATCCGCAGATTTCGCAGATAGACGCAGCCAAGTCGCCATCCGAATGTTATCTGCGAACATCTGTGTCATCTGCGGATGAGCCGGAGATAGGCTGAAAATGCCTAGCGCAGCAGAACTGAAAACAAACGAAAAAAACAGCAGCGAAAAATGGTGGTTATTTTTTTCCATTGCAAGAAGGGGTGCTACTCAAAGATTTTGTTGCCATTTTGCGCGAAAAACAACGCGTAATACAAAAGTCCGGAGCTTGGACGGCGATGACGTGTACCGCATTCGCTTCCTGCCTGACAAAGCCCGTGTCTATATGAAAGGACCAAACAGATGAAAAAGATGCTTCTGGTATTAAGTTTGATTCTTCCGAGTATGGCTTGTCAATCTGTAGACCGGGAGGGGACCATGCCGGAAGGCGCTTTTGTCAGCGTAAGCGGCCGTCATATCATCACTCCTGATGGCAAGCCTTTATCGTTAAAGGGCGTAAACCTTGGTTTTTGGCTGGAACGGAGGGTTATCCTTTCGGCTTTGATGTCCGGTTTGCCATTCGTGAATTTTATGATATCATTGCCAACCTGATCGGACCGGATGACGCCAAAAAATTTTGGCTGGTGTTTGTGGTCCCTGAAAAAAATGAACAACGAGCATTGTCTGTTGCAGATTATAAAGCCGGAAAACTGGGACAAGCTGACTGAATTCACAAATAAATTGTATCCCGACCGGGAAAGCATGGTCATGGCCTATCCGGGCTATGCGTTGGCAAGAGACGCTTTGCATGCGTTTCTGGAAAATTGCCGGTTTGAAAATTGCAGTAAATCTTCTTTCTATCTGGATGTTTTAAAGTTGAAAAAAAAACCTTAATCGTCAGGATGCCGAGTTGGTTTTATTTTTAAAGAATGAGCACTAAAGGTCCAAACCGATGAAAAATCTTGTTTATCTGTTGGCTGTGCCAATCCTGTTCTC
>CAYLWO010000194.1:0-4348 GCA_964387285.1 uncultured Cytophagia bacterium
GTGCCTAACTTGTTCCACGAGCCGTTCCAGCGCGCAATATAATTGAAATCACTGACGCCTCCGGCACTGGTAAAATCGCCGCCGACATAGACGTCGCTGCCGTTTACGGTCAAACAACGGCCATTGCCGTTTAAACCGCTGCCCATGGCAGACCAGGTTAAAGTTGAAATATTGTAACGTGCAACACGGGCCATCGAGTACTCATTCATCATGGTAAAATCACCGGCGGCATAAAGATATCCGCCGGCTAGGGCCAGGGCGCGCACCGTTGCATTAGCGCCTGTTCCAATGGCGCTCCAGGCACTGCCATTCCAGCGGGCGATACGTCGCGCTGTAACGCCGTCTGCAGCGGTGAATTCGCCGCCGACATAAACATCTGTGCCGTCTGTGACAATCGCCAGAACGGCGCCATCCAGTCCGGTCCCCAACGCAGACCAACTGCTGCCGTTCCAACACGCTACGCGGTTTGCATAGGTCTCACCGACGGTTGTAAAGTAACCTGCGATGTAGACATTGGCGCCATAAACGGCCATGGCGTTAACGGCAAAATCCGTTCCGGAAAACCAGAAATTCTCACTCCAGTTCTGCAGACTATTAAGGTGGGGTGAAGCGTCTTTTGTTTTTAGATGGAATTGTGGAGCGCCGCGTTCATCCAGCGAAAAGGTCCATTGTTTAGGATCCAGACTTCCCTTATAATCCGATAAATTCAAGATGTTTTGCTGGCTGACCGCGGATGCGGGCGCTGATAATTTTTGGGCGCCGCCCGGCGTTGTGATAAAGATGAAAACAGCCGGGATGATCCATAGACCGGTTTTGCCTAGTATCCTGTTTAGACTCACGCTGCCTCCTGCTTGATGTGTGAAAACGGCTATCCAAGCGGATCAAAAACGCCCCAGGAACCTGCTATGTAAAAACCGCTCTGGTGCAGATGCCGACAATGCTAAAACCGCCAAGATGCCTGATCGCCCCTATCCCAATGTCTTCCTCCTGCTATTTATACCCGCAAAGCAGGAGATTTGGCAAAAATCTTTTTTGAATAATTTTTTTGTATCATTTTAGACAAAAAATTCGTAAATAAACCTGTTATTATCGGAAAAGCAACGAAAACCTACGCCACAACATTACAGGTACGCGTCGGCGATCTCAATTACGGCGGCCATATGGCCAACGATCGCCATCTGCTCTATTTCCAGGAGGCCCGGGTTCGTTTTTTAACGGAACTCGGTCTGAGTGAAGGGGATATCGGCGACGGCATCGGATTGACGCAGGTGGAAGCGTTCATCTCCTATCAGGCAGAGGCGTTTCTCGGCGACCGTCTCAATGTGAACCTGTCTTTTGGTGAATTTTCTCGGATTCGCTTTCGCATCGATTATGTCGTTCATCGACCGGCTGACGACACAACCATTGCTTCCGGTTATACCATTCTGGCTGCTTTTGATTATAGCCGGCGGCGAGCGGTGCGAATCCCCGCTTCCTTTATAGATAAACTTGAACAAGCAACGGAATAGAACGTGAGATTTCGACAAGACAAGGATTTTTGATGCAACTTTTCAAGATGGTAAAATGGCTGACTGTATTTGCTTTGCTCGCCGGCGCTGCGGCGGCCGACGATTTTCCGCAGCACCTGGGCGCAGTTAACGATTTTGCCAATGTAATTTCTGCGGAATACAAAGGACAGATCGAGGCATTGGCCATTGAGGTTTATAACAAAACCGAAGTGGCTATTGTCGTCTGCACCATGCCCACGATCGGTGAGGCGGATTATAAACAATATGCCAACGAATTGTATTCACATTGGGGCATTGGCAAAAAAGGCCAGGATCGCGGCGTGCTGATTCTGAACGTTGTTGATATTCGTAAAATTTTTATCGAAACCGGATACGGCGTAGAAGGATTCATTCCCGACGGCGTGGCCGGCGATATCTATCGCGAGCAATTGGTACCTCATTTACGCGCCGGCGATTACGGCGCCGGATTTTTAGCGGCGGTGCAGACCATTGCCGCCTTGGCTGCAAAAGAATACAACGTCACCTTGGAAGGCAATCTGCAACCAGTCCCCGTTACATCGACGCGGGGCGGCGGATTATCACCCGGTTGCATTTTTACGATCATTATTATCATCATTGTGCTCAGCATGCTGTTCTCCAACAAACAAAGGTATCCGCATAGTCGTCATCATGATCACTGGGGCGGTTTTGGCGGCGGTGGATGGGGAGGAGGCTTTGGCAGCAGTTCCTCCGGCGGCGGGTTCGGCGGCTTTGGCGGTTTTGGCGGCGGATCATCCGGCGGCGGCGGCGCCGGCGGCGGTTATTGAGTAATTGCATTTATCCGATATTGTCAAATCAACAGGAGTGATCATTATGTCTCAATATCCCGCAACAGCGGAAGAAATTTTTAATGAATTTGTTCAGGACTATAAAGACCTGTTCAAAGAAAATTTAATCTCTGTTATTCAATATGGCCGTTATGTGCCGAAAAGAACGGAAATTAATTTTATGATCGTCATCAGCGAAACGGCGATGACCTCCATCAGTCGAGCTATGGATTGCGTGAAAAAATGGCAAAAACGCCGGGTGGCTATCCCCATGTTCGTTACAGAGGAATACATCCGTTCGTCTCTGGATAGCTTTCCTCTCGAGTTTTCCAATCTGCAACAAACTCATAAAACGGTGTTCGGCAAAGATGTTTTGGCTGACCTGACCATTTCTCGCGAACATCTGCGTTTGCAGTGCGAAACGCAGATCAAAGGCAAGTTGCTTCATTTGCGTGCGGAATTCCTTGCCACTCTGGGCAAAGCCGAAGAAATTAAAAATCTGATTCGCGCGACGTTGCCCGCATTTACGGCGGTGTTCAGAGGACTTTTATCGCTGAAAGACAGCACAGCGCCGCAACAAACGGACGAGGTTTTTCTAATGACCGCCGAGATGTTTTCTCTGGATGCGGATTTGCTCACGCGCGTTTTGGACGTTAACCGTCCGGATTATAAAGCATCAGCACAGGAATTGATTTCCTTGTGTGAACTATATATTGCAGAAATCAGAAAATTGGCTTTTACGATTGATCAAATAAAATAAAATAAAGGAGCATGCTATGGGAAAAGGCGCAAAAATTGGTTGCGGCATTTTGATTGCGTTGGCCGTCGTTGTATTGATTCTCTTTGTGATGTTTAAAAACACCTATAACGGCATGGTGGTGCTGGATGAAGACGTCAAGAACAGCTGGGCGCAGGTGCAAAATGTGCTGCAGCGCAGAATGGATTTGATTCCAAACCTGGTGGAAACCGTCAAAGGTTACGCTAATTTTGAGCGCGAAACGCTGGAAGCGGTCATCAATGCCCGCGCCAACGCCACCAAAATGCAGGTGAATGCCAATGATTTGAATCCGCAACAGATGCAAAAAATTATGGAAGCGCAAAACGGCCTGTCCTCGGCGCTGGCCCGCTTGATGGTGGTGGTGGAACAGTATCCGCAATTGAAGGCGAATGAAAACTTTTTGCGGTTGCAGGATGAGTTGGCCGGCACGGAAAATCGCATCGCTGTTGAACGCAAACGGTTTAATGATACAACGCGTAAATATAACGGCACGCTGCGTTCTTTCCCGACGATTTTTATTGCCGGAATTTTTGGTTTTCAACAGCGGCCCTATTTTGAGGCGCCGCCGGATGCACAGAATGCACCCAAGGTGGATTTCAGCAATATGGGTAAAAAATAGCAAAATCGTTTTACCGACCCTTGCGAGGGTTTTACACCTTCGCAAGGGTGTTTTGATCGTTTTAAAGGATTGTTTGTCCCATCCGTCACGATCGTGGCAGCCGCACACGTTTATACCAATATCGCGGAAAATTGATTTCCTTCTGCATTACCCCGACTTTCTGCTGGTGTTTGTTGCAACTTGTCTCCCTACGTCGCTACGCGACGCGATTGTATGTTATATTTTCCGGGCGTTGAAACGCCCGGCTACCGTCAGTGGTCGCTGACGCGACCGCACGAGTTCGATCATGATTCGGCAACATCCAGGCAACGTGGGCTTGACGAGGCCATGTTTTTTTTACCTGGATTTATTTTTTGTCACAAATCGCGTAAGACTGTCGCAAAACCCCGGGGTCACGGTTTTTGTGACCCCGGGTGTTCTCTAACAAATTGATAATCCGATGCGAGGACACCCGGAGTTGCCATAAAAACTACGGCAACATCCAGGATCTGGGCTTTTCGACAGTCTTCATACCTGTTCGGAGTCATGGGTCGCTGACGCGACCAAGTGATCGTAACCGTGGGCTTTAGCCCACGGATCGCAGAAGAGCTGCGCGTCGCGCAGCGACGCAACGACATGTGCTCTGAAATCAAAAAGG
>CAYLWO010000195.1:0-4311 GCA_964387285.1 uncultured Cytophagia bacterium
GAAAGGGAAGATTGTTAAAATTTTGTGCAATTAAAAACGCGGGCGGGACGCCCGCATTCCGGCGCTGGTTCATTCATGGAGAAAAGAGTCCGTGTTCCGCCTGCCATACCGTCTGCCAATTACAGCAAGGCGCCATAACTGTAGAAGAATCATTGCTGTTCAGACAAAGGGGGTTCTGTTGACAGTCTCTTCCATTCCATCTGCTGCATTTTGGCATTTTTTAGTCAAAATAATTTTTTCTTGATATTACTTAAAAAAATAATATATTGTAACACCCTGTTGTTTAAAATCTTAGAAGTCTAAACCTATAATTGTATTCCAGTTCAAGAGCTTGGGGGGGTATGGCGCAATCTCTGGCAGTACAATCTTTTTTTGGAAGAGTTTTGAAATGGACTCTACTCTCCCACTCTCTCCGAGCGAAGGAATCTTGGCTTGTTCCGGTCTCTCATCATTTTTTTATTCAAATGTTCTCTGATTGTCATCTATCGTCTCTTTTATTCCGGGTTGCGGCTGCTTTTCCTGCAACCTCACCTTCTCATAATACCATTTTTAACAAAGCGAAGAGAATATCATAATGAAAAAGCAAACTGTGCTGTCAACTTTGATGGTTATGATCAGCTCTGTCTCTTTCTGCAAAATGACAGAGATCGACCAGGTCGTGACTCAACAACTGCGACCGGCTGTGCAGGCGATTCAGGGGGTGTTTCCGAACAAGGCGCGCATCATCGTCAAGCCCATCACATTCAAGAACAGCCGGTTGGGAGGCGAGGCCTCGTTTTATCTGCAAGAGTCGGTAAAAAAGTCGCTCCACATTTTCAGCAGCCTGGAGCTGATCGAGGATGATTCGCTCAAGGCAAAATACGCCCTGGATGAATTGACCATTAGCCAAGATCCTTTTTTCAACGATCAGCTGCGCATCAAACCGGGATTGTTGCGCGCCGCGCAGGTGTTTGCCTATGGACATTATTGGCCGCAAAGGAACAAAATCGATGTCAATCTGCAGTTTTATAACATTGAAACCCGAACGGTCATCGCTTCTACAACGCTCTCACTCACAAAGGGCCTTTTTCCGGAGAACCTGGCCTTTGAGCCGGAGCATGTGCAAACGACTCAGGCGCAATTGGCTGCCATTGACCAGATTGTGGACGTTTCCTCCCCAACCGGGCAGGTGCAAATCAGGGTTTGGCCAAATCGCGGCGATGGCGCTACCTACAGATCCGGCGAGTATGTGTTTTTCTACGTACGCGCTAATTGCAATGGCCACCTTCGGCTTTATCATATTGATGTCCGGGGATCGGTCACCGTGCTCTACCCGCGCAATGAAAATCTGGATGATGATTTAATTCGCAGCAACACCACAGTGGTTATTCCCAATCAGGAGCAGTTCGATCGAGCGTTTGCGTTTATGGTTTCTCCGCCCTTTGGTCGCGATATTGTGAAAGCGATTTTCAGCACGGCGCCCTTTAGCGATCGTCTGCCGGCCGTTGATTTGGGCGCCATTGCCCTGAGCGAACTGCGCGGCGTCCTCACCCGCGGCATCACGGTTGTGAATCGGAGGCATACGGCAGAGGATCAGTGTGTTTTTACCACCATCCCGTGATCTTGATCCCGATGAAGAATGAATTTTGACTGGAAAGGATGAAATGTCATGATAGCGGTCGGTGATATTGTTCATGGTCAATACAAACTTGTCTCTTTTCTTGGCGGCGGCAGTTTCGGCGAGGTTTATCTGGCCGAAGAGTTACTCTCCGGCCTACAGGTGGCCGTCAAGGTGCTGACCGAACGCGGCCGACGTTTTCAGGAAGGCTTTGCCCGGGAAGCGCGTCTCATGGCGCAATTGCAGCACCCGAATATTGTGTATTATCGTGGCGCCTTTTCCGAAGAGCCGACCCACTTTCTGGTCATGGAATACTGTGCCGGAGGCAGTCTGCATGATTTTCTGGCCAGCCGCGGCCCGCTCTCTGAAGCCGAGGCCAGGGACTGTTTGCTGCAGATCGCGCAGGGTCTCGACTATGCGCACACCTTCCCGTTCGGTCCGGGACAAATCGGCCTTATGCATCGCGATCTCAAGCCGCAAAATATTCTGCTCAGTCACGATCAGCTCAAGATCGCTGATTTCGGCATCAGCCGCATCGCTGAAGGGTCCGGTAAATTCAGTTCGCACGTAGGCACGCCCGAATACATGGCGCCGGAACAGTTCGACGGCGTTTATGATCTGCGCGCCGATCTCTATGCTCTGGGCGTGATCTATTACCATATGCTGGTGGGACGGCCGCCGTTCACCGGCTCTTCCGCTCAGGTGATGCACGGTCATATCAACAAGACGCCGGAAATACCTGCCGGCTTGCGTGCCGAGACGCAGGATTTGCTCCATCGGTTGCTGGCGAAAAAGCCAGAGGAGCGGGTGGGGTCGGCCGCAGTAATTATTAACCTTTTAACCACCCAACCGTATCCCCCAACCACAGTAGAGAATTTAAAGCATGAGCAGCCATCTCAACAAAGACCTATAGACAGTTCTTTACCTCAAAACGATATTGTCGATCATAAGCAAAAAGACCAAGAAAAAGAATTATTAGGAGAACCGGAAGGCACACACCTTGTGAATGTGAAAAAATCAGAAAGGATTGATGATCAGGTTGAGGAAAAATTATTGAGAAATGATCAATATAATGAAAAGACGATTCATCTTTATCAAAAGATTGAAAATAGATTCACTATAGGACGAATCGCCATAGCCGTAGCCTTGTTTATATGTTTGATTCTGTGCTCAATCTTAATTTACACAAATATTTCAGCACAGCATTCAGTCAAAAATCAAATTGCTCTTATTCAAAATAAAATGCGTGATGCAAAAGCAATGGAATGCGAGCGATATTGCCCCCAGCAATATAATGAGATTAAGGAATCGTTAAATACTATTACTGATGGCATGCAAAGTAAATTTAATATATTTTTCTTTTTTACTATTTATAATGCCACGGCAGAACGCCTGGAGCAACTGGCCGAAAAAATTGTCAGTATGCGGCAGACACTTCAAGCCCGAAAAGCATCTTGTGAAGTGGAGGCAAAAAAGTTGTTACCATCGCTTGACAAAGAGATCACTGAATTCCGGAAATTAATTATTGAAATGCCAAGGGGGAAAGAATATCGGATAATTACTGAAGAATTAAAGGAAAAGTTGCCGGGAGTGGAACTTTTACAGTACCAGGCGCAAAGTGCGCTTTTACAGAGTGATTTTTTAACGGCAAGAGATAAAGCGCAGGTGGCCACTTTCAAAATAAATGACATGAATGATGTCGCAAGAGAATCGATTGAAAAATTTAAAAAGCGCAATCATTAAAATAATTAGCAAAATATTTTGACTGTAATTATGCAAATTGATCTTTATTTACAATCCGATTTTACGCACGCGCATGAAAAAGAAGCCATGCTGAATCTGGTGCGCTCTCTGCAGAAAAAACTGCGCAATCAACAAACCGCCCTCAGTGTGGTCGCCAATCTCGAACTGTCCGCCGGCCAGATCGATGCTCTGGTTTTCATGGAAAAAGCCGTGATCATGGTGGAGCTTAAAAATTGCCCGGAGGCGGTGACAGGCGGCGAGTTTGGACCCTGGACCATCAAAGATCAGCAAACACCGGTGCAGGCCGGGTCCCATGCCAATCCTTTTATTCAAGCCCGACATAACCGCGGCCTGTTGATCGATGAATTAAACAGTCGTCTTGCGCAGTTTGTCGGCAGCGAGCGCAGTGAAACCGTGCGCAGCGCCCTGCGCCAGATCAGCGCCGCCCTGGTCTTTGTGCCCACGCTTCATCCGGACAGCGATGTGCGTTTGCCCGGACGCGTTCAGGCCTGGCTGCGCATCCTCGGTGCGGATAGCTTCGCCGAATACGCCTGGTCGCGCACTTCGAATCTCTGTCTACGGCCGGCTGAGGTTCACGGCCTGCTCTCTCTGTGGCACTGCAAACAGTGGAACGAGGCCTTTGAACTGCTGCCGCAGGGATGTTGCGGTCATCTTTATCTTTTGCAGGAGGGCCGCATGACCGACACCTGTTGGACTCTGGATAAAGATCTGACCATCGGCCGTGCACATGATAATCAGGTGGTCCTCTCTGAGCGTTTTCGCATGGTTTCCCGTTATCATGCCCACATTCAGCTGCGCGGCCAACAGGCCTGGCTGTACGACGGCGTACCCACGAGACAGGCATCGGCCAGCCGTTTTGGCACGTTGGTGAACGACAAGATTGTCGATGCCCTGTCCGGCAGACAGCTATATGACGGCGATGTTATTTGTCTCGGTCGCCATCACGGCCG
>CAYLWO010000196.1:0-4249 GCA_964387285.1 uncultured Cytophagia bacterium
TGCGGCGGCATTGAACCGTCCAGCGTATAATAGATCACTGCTCCCTCTGTCTCACAGTTTATACTCACCTGTTGCGCCGAACTAAAAACGCCTCCGGGTGGTGCAAAGGTCGGTGTCGCAACAACTTGCATTATGGTATAGCTGGTTGTGGCGGTTAAACTGGGAACCCAATCCGACTTGAACGCTTTGGCCTTGATGGTGGTGCTCGCTGCCACTGTAATTGGTGCGCTATACAAAGTACTGCCCGACGTCGGTTCAGATCCGTCCACCGTATAATAAATAGACGCATCCGGTGTGATGCAGGATAGGGTCACCTGCTGCGCTGTTGAATAAGTGCCTGCAGGCGGATGGAAGGTGGGTTTGGCGACTGTACCAGTGATGATATATTCAGCAGAGTCAATCTCACTGGGCAGCCAATCGGTTTTAAAAGCACGGGCTTTGATGGTAGTGGTTGCAGCGACTGGGATTGGCGTCGAATACAACGAACTGGCTGTCGTTGGCGATGTACCATCAACCGTATAATATACAGAGGCACCAACTGTTGCACAGGAAATTGTTACAGACAAAGGTGCAGTAAAAATCCCAGACGCTGGTTCAAAGGTTGGCGTCGCAACAGTGCCGGTAATGATATAGGTTGCTGAATCCACTTTACTCGGCAGCCAATCGTTTTTAAAAGCTCGGGCTTTAATCGTTGTTAAGGTTGTAATTGGTATGGGCGTGCTGTAGACAGGACTTGACTCTGTAGGGACAGTGGTATCCTGGGTATAACGAATCGTAGCGCCGGGAGTAAGACAGGAAATTGCGACAGTTTGTTCTGATGTATAAAGGCCGGACGGAGGTTCAAAGGTTGGCGTGGCAACGGTGCCGGTGATGATATAATTGCCGCCGGCAATATCGCTAGCATTCCAGCCAGGTTTAAAAGCTCGGGCGCTAAGGGCTGTGGTCGCAGAAATTGAAATTGGTGATAGATACAACAAACCGTCTTCTGTTGCCGATGTACCATCAACCGTATAATATATTAAAGCGCCGGTCGTAGCGCAGGAAATGGTTACAGACAAAGGTGCAGAAAAAGTTCCAGGGGCCGGATTAAGGGTTGGCGTCGCAACAGTGCCGGTAATGACGTAGGTTGCTGAGGAGATCGAGCTTGGCGCCCAATTGGTTTTATAGGCCTTCGCTTTTAAGGTGGCGGTGGTGGAAATCAATATCGGTTCAGAATAGAGAGCACTCGTGGGATCAGGTTCACTGCCGTCCAGTGTGTAGTAAATTGAGGCGCCGGCAGTAGCGCATAAAATAGTAACAGTTCGCGATGATGTATATACGCCGGCTTGCAGACTGAACGTCGGGGTTGCGACCGAGTCAACTTCAAAGGCGATGATATTAGCAAATACATCATACCCTTGACCCGGTACATGGTTATCCTGCCAGACGGAAATAATGCCTGTTTTTGCCAATGCCACTGCCGGTGCGGTTTGGTGTTTTGTGGATCCGTCTGTATTTACACGAAAATTGGAGCTGATTTTACAGCCAGATGAACTAAAACGTTGAGCGTAGATGTCATAATTATTGTTCCGCGAATCTTTCCAGATGAACACAAAATTTCCCGTATCCGACATTGCCACTTGTACACCACTTTGTGCATGGTTCCCGGTGTCATCATTAATCTTAAAATTGACGCCTTGAGCTGCTCCGGAAGAATTAAACTGTTGTGCATAGATATCATAAGCAGCATCGCTGTAACTCATTTCCTGACTTGCCATCCATGTTACGACAAATCGACCATTTTGATCGATTGCGATTTCAGGATCATAATCCAAAACTGTAGATACAGAACTATTCTCGACCCTAAAATCACCGGTGACATCATTATCATTAAAATCTTCTTGCTTGGCAAAGATGTCATAGATGGAATCATCATAGTCGCCATATCGGTCATCCTGCCAGGCTACTACAATATGGCCATCATCATTCATGGCGACCGCTGCATCCACCTGATGAGCGGTTAGGGCTGCATTTATTCGAAAATTCACGCCAACTTTTTCACCATTGGCGTTGTATTTTTGAGCAAAAATATCCGGAGAACTCTCAGCGCCATGGTAGAGATCATTGCGCTCATCATGCCAGACAATAATAAAATTGCCGGAGCTATCCATGGCGACATCTGGATTCCATGGGTCAGCTTCCGGTTTTTCCGACACGATAAAATTGTTCCCCAATCTTTCTCCGCTTTTACTGTAGCGTTGAGCGGTAATTCCGTCGTCTCCATTCCAGACAATAACACAATTGCCGCTGCCATCCATTCCAACTTTGGGGCCTTCATAAGACGATCCTTTGCTGTTGTCATTAACCAAAAACGGACTTCCTTGATGCTTGCCTTTTGCATCGAAACGTTGAGCCCATATTGTCCACTTTAACCAGATCGTGTCGCTATAACGATCATCAGACCACGCAACGATAAAATTCCCCTCGCGATCAGCAGCCACGGCAGGTAAAGTCTGATCGCCTGATCCGATATCGGTATTAACAGGATAGTTTACATAAAGCTTGTCACCTGTTGAATAGGTGTAACTTTGCCGATAAATGTCATAATTTCCATTTCGAAAATCTTGCCACACGATAACAATAGTACCATCTGTGGCGATGGCGGGAGACATATCTTCGTAAGAGCCGCTCACCTCATTCACTAATAAATGATTGCCCATTTTGCCACGTGACGAATTATAACGCTGACAATAGATGCTCTTGTTTAAAAACCATGTGATGGCAAAATTTCCGGATCGGTCCATTGCCACATCGGGATCGGTTGGCCGGAAGGTGCCGCTATTTTCATCAATTCTAATACTATTTCCCATCTTTTGAGCATAAAAATTATAATATTGTGCATAAATACCATTGATGCCGTTATGATATTCTTGCCAACAAATGACAAAATCACCCGAAGAATTTATTGCGATTGAAGGATGTAATTGGCTGGAAGATACACCGCTATCCTGAACGACTGTATTGCTGCCAATCTTTTGTCCCTGAGCGTTAAAGCGTTGATAGAATATCTGTGAATATCCATTACGGTAATCCTCCCAGGTAATAACATAGTTACCGTAAAAATCCATAGCCACATCTGGATTGTACTGGTAATCAGCATTCTCAATATCATTCACGATGATATTATAACCAATTTTTTTCCCTGATGCAGAATAGAGTTGGGCATAAATGGCTCTCTTCCCATTACGATCGTCGCTCCAGGTTACAATAAAATTGCCCGACTCGCTCGCAGCGATTGCGACATGAAATTGACTAGAATTTCCATTGTCGTCATTTACAAGAAAATTGCCGCCATTTTTTAATCCATTGGCACTAAAACGCTGAGCATAAATATCGCTATGCCCACGCCGGTTGTCGCACCATGCTATAATAAAGTTGCATGAATTATCCATTGCGACAACTGGATCATCTTGATTATTTGATGTATTATCATCATTGACACGTACGTTGCCTCCAAGCTCTACATGCGACGCTTCAATGAGTTGACAATAGACATCGCTATCACCGTTCCGATAATCACACCAGGCGATGACAAAATTGCCATATCCAGCTTTAGCGACTTTGGGCCGCGTCTGATGGCAGGCGCCGGCGTTATCGTTAACTTGAAAATCCTTGACCACAAAGTCAATACTGTCCGATTCGGTAAGAGAAGGTATATTCAGTACAGGCGATTGCGACGAGTTGCGAAGGTTGTTGGGGTTGGCTGCATAAGGTCCACTATCAGGTCGCTGAGATTCATGCAACAACTCCCTAACGAGATGAAAAAGCATTGGATCATCTTCCAATTCCGTATGCAGCAACTGGTTAAAATTAAATTCATTTATTCGTTTTTTATCTAATACAGGGAAAAGGCTTAATAGCTTTTGATATGCCGGACTTTTCGAGATGTCAGGCCGGCGCGCCTGCAACCGCTGCAAAGCGATTTGCATTTGGTTTTCGTGATGTCGCCTAATATCTATCGAAATAGCAGTATTTGTGATATTGCTGAACAAAAAACAAAACAGCAGATATTCGAATAGCATCCTAAAATTATGGATTTTCATTAGCGATACTCACATCCTGGTCCGGATAAAAATAAAAATTTAAATGAAAACGACATCGTTATTTCATAAAAACCATTCTCTTCACATCCTGGTAAGAACCGGCTTGCAGCAGGAGCAGATAAACGCCGCTGGCCGTCATATGGCCCTGATCATCCAGTCCGTTCCAT
>CAYLWO010000197.1:0-4198 GCA_964387285.1 uncultured Cytophagia bacterium
TCTGATTTTCTTTTTCCAGTCAATAATCGCAATTTCTTGCGCATTGTCAATAAATACTAATTTTTTTTCATGGACCAGAGCTTGATCCAACACGCCGCGTTTGCCTTTGAAAATACTATACACCGGCACACCCAACAATGCAGCCTCGCGATTCATGGTGCCGCCGCCGCCAATGACCAGATCAGCCCAATAGATCAAATCCAATCCGTTTACCGGTTTATGCAATATCTGAAAACGCTCAAGATTTTCATACCTGGCCAGATCAGCCTTTGTTCGCGGTGCGATGACCGCGTGTATATGATCATTTCGTTCGATGGTTTTAAAAATCTCTTGAAAAATGACCTCTGCAGCAGCATCGTGATAATGAGCCAACACAGCCGGCGGTCGGATTACCGTAATGATTTTTTTCGCATCCCAGCCCATCTTTTTGGGAAAATCAGCATCCGGTTTAAAACGACAAAGATACAGCTCTTCTTTAAAACCGGGATAGCCGAAATATTTTGCATGCTGTGCTTGATGCGGCAGTCTTTTTACTTTTTCCGGCACCAGAATTTTTGTTGAAAAAAACTCGAAAACCTGGCCGGCCACATGTTCGTAATCGAAAAGAGTCAACACCGGAATGCGCATGAAATAGGCGGCAATGACCGACGAACGGGATCCATGACTCACAGCTAAAACCGGTTTTGCTTCTCTTTTTATCAATCGAATCAATTGCCAGGCTCGCCACAGGGTGCCAAGTACTTTGTTAACTAATCCTTTTCCATAATGCCGACCTACACGCCGATAGGCTAATCCCATTTCATCCAGCATTTCACAGGCAAACGCATGATCCCGTACCGTGAGCAAAATTTGAAATTCAGCGGATAATTCCTGGATGATGTGACGAAAAATGAGGACGTGCGGAATGTTGTCGATGTCAATCCAGATGACGGGCATGGATGACCTCTTGTAACTTGCACAACGAAACAAACACCCAGGCCTGTGACCAGCGCATGTAGGGTATTTTATTCAGACAGATATTCTTTTGATAATAATAATAACCGTGCCTGCTGCGGAAAGTCCTGTTCATTTCCTGGGCCAACCTGACGGCAGCCTCCAGTGCGTCAGCATCCAATTCTGTGAATTCTATATAGGTCAAGATGGCTTGAGTAAAAGTATGAACATCATACGGCCGTATTTTTCCAGCATGATATTTAGGCATTCCATCAGAGGTGAACAACATATGTTTAAAATACTTGTACCCCTTAACCAAAGAATCATGAAAGGTACGATCCCCGGAAGCGTCTTGAAATCTCTTGATGGCGCACAAATTATATCCGGTATGAAAATTATCAATCCAGTGATGATACGGCTCTTCTCCATAAAACCAGGAACCGTTGGCATTCTGCCTGTTTACCGTGTAACGAATCGCTTTAGCTGCAGCATTCGCCAGTGAATCCTCACCGGTTACGGCAGCGGTCATAGCCAGAGCTGCAGCAGCCAGCACATTGACATTGTGCACGGCTACGCGCGAGCCCGGGATGTATGCAAAACACAACGTGTCCGCATCTTGATACAGGATCATGTCTTTAACAATGAAATCACAGCAAGACCGCGCCATCTGCACAGCCTTGTCATCATGAAATAAGTGATAATATTCCAACAAAGCCTGAATGATAAAACTGACGGTAACAAGATTGGGCGTGCCTTCGGGTACAAAAAAAGCTTTAGCCTGCCAATCAAACGGATATCCCCAACAAGTGCCCTGATAGCCGGTCAAAGCGAGTTGATTTAACAGTGCCAATTGACGATCGATTTGATTTTTCAGTTCTGCAGTAGGGTTCATCCGATACAGGCAGCAATAACCGCTGAGAAATAATCCAATCGCCTTGGCATTATGACGCCGGGATACAAGAAACAGCTTGCGAAAATTTAGCGGAGAACGCTTGAAAAACTGGATCCAGACAAGTCGACAGAGGCGGGAACGATAAAAAGGCGTGGCGTGTAGAATACGTGAATTAAGACCATCGTACGGGTCATAACCCTGATAATTCTGTTCTGAACAATAGCGTTCCAGTGCAAATAGGGCGCGTAGTAAATCAGATTGGTCGCTATTTTTCCAGATCATCTAATGAAACCGTTTTAATGCCCGGATTCTTTAATGCTTCTTCAATGAGAAAAGTAACCAGAGAGGTTGTCAATAAAGAGCGCAAAGAAATCAGATTAGGAGCACCGGTGCGCAACGAGTTCAGGAAAGCAATCACCTCTTCATGATGGCCCTTATCCCAGGCGCTCAATTTATGCTTTTCTTCCTTGCCGCTGCGATAGATGCGCATTTCTTTGAAATCATCGATGATATAGGAACAACCGGCCTGATGCACTTCCAGATACTCTTTGGCCAGTTTTTTCTCACCGTTGGCATGATAACAGATGCTGCCGCAGGAACCGTCATGAAATATCAAAGCGATTTGTACGTTGTCATGCAGGTTGTTCGCATCCGGCAAGGCCTGAGCAGTTACGGTCCTGACCTCTGTACCGGATAAGTAACTCAACAAGTCTACAAAATGACACACCTCGCCAATAATTCGTCCGCCGCCTATTTCACGATCCTGTATCCAATGGTCAGCAGGAATGGCGCCGGCATTGATGCGATAGATCATCATCTTGGGTTGACCGGCGGCCAATAATGGTTTGAGCTTTTTTATGTGAGGAGCGAATCGACGATTATAACCGACCATAAGCCTGGGTTCCTGATTGGTTTCAGCGATAACCTGTCGGCAAATGGCATAGACCTCTTTCAATTCGGAAAAAGTCCGGGCTAACGGCTTTTCAACAAATACATTTTTATGGTTTCGCAACGCCTCCATTACCAAAGCAGCATGGCTATCATGCCGGGTCGCAATAAAAACCGTACGCGTAGGCTGATCTTGCCAAATTCGCGCAGGATCGGCAGCAGCGAAGCGAAATTGATATTTTTCAGCAATGTGGCGCGCACTAATGCTGTCGCGCGTGACCACGCCGTTCAGCGTGACCGCTTTATCATGTGCCAAGGGCGGCAGCAGGTATTTTTGTGCAAAAGTGCCGGCGCCGATAAAACTCACGCCCAATCCCCGGTCAGCAGAAGGTGCAACTGGATTGGTCCATACCGTCTGGGTGTTGATCTGGCTGGAATACTTTAACAGTACGCCCAGATAAGGTTCTGCGTTTTTTAAAATCAGGTTATAGGCTTTTTCCGCTTCACTGAACGGAAAAACATGCGTCATGAGGTTATCGATGTTGATACGTTGTTCGGCTAACAGATTTAAAAAGGCCTGCATGTTGCGATTTTCAGTCCAGCGCACATAGGCAGAAGGATAATCAATGCCTTTTTGTTCGTACGCGTCATCATAGCGGCCCGGGCCGTATGAAGTGGACATGCGCAGGTCCAACTCTTTTTTATAAAAGGTCTCGCGTGAAAAACCGGTGGGCACTGCGCCGACGATAATGACGCTGCCCTTTTTTCTGCACAGGCGACCGGCCAGTTCGACCGGATCAAGGCTCTTACTCCCTGCTGTGATGATCACCGCGTCAACGCCTAACGCTTGCGTAAAAGTGGCCACACGCTGCTCCAGCCCGGCATCTGCGCGATCGAGGTAGAGGCCGCGAATATGCTTGGTGGCGTGGGCCACTTTGGCAGAATCGACGTCAATGCCGACCACGCGTACACCGGCTGCGTCCAGCATGAGACAGGTCAATTGTCCGATGAGCCCAAGGCCGATGACGGCACAGCCGGCGCCCACAGATAATTCTGCACGCCGGATGCCTTGCATGGCAATGGCTGCGATGGTGGTAAAACAGGCTTGTTTGGTAGTTACGCCCTCTGGTAATTTTGCACACAACATGGCTGGAACAACGACCACTTCGGCGTGACCCGCCTCTGCGCCGCCGCAAGCGACCAGATCGCCGACTGCAAAACCATTGACCTTTTCACCCACCGCAATCACTCGCCCCGCTAAACTGTAACCTAACGGTGAAGGACTGTCCAGTTTATTCATCACCTTCATATAGGTGGTTTGCCAGCCGTCCTGGCTTAATGATTCGAGGACCTGTTTCACCTGCTCCGGTTTTTCCATGGCCTTGCCGATGTAGCCCTTTTTAGCCGTGGATACCTTGCCGCCTTCAGTGCCGGCGCTGATCAACGAAAATTCGCTCTGCACAATGATCTCGTTAGGGCCGCACA
>CAYLWO010000198.1:0-4075 GCA_964387285.1 uncultured Cytophagia bacterium
GCACAAATGGATCATAGCGATAAGCAACAGGCCGTCATCGCCGAGATAATCAGAGTCAATCAGGAATTCGAACACGCAAAGGATGCTGAATGAGCAACCTGAAGGCAAATTCTGTTCGATTATCCTTACTGAAAATTGTCAAAGACAACCCTCCCCTATGGATGTGTTTAAGCATCGTCATGGTTTCGTTGTTCCTCTATCTACCCTCTGTCCGATTCGGCATGCTTTGGCTGGATGACAATGACATTCTTAACAATGCAAAAAGCATTAAAAGCGCTCTTCTGCCCAGCGCTTTTCGCTATGATGCCGTATTATCCAAAACTGAAGAATTTTATCGTCCTGTGCAGACATTATTATTGTTGCTCATGGAACGGTGGGGCGACGGGCAATTACGGCCGTTTCACCTTCATTGCATTTTCGTACACCTGACCCGAGATCATTTTTCAACATTCAACAATCGAGGATTCATAAAACAAAGCATGGGCGATGTGACCGGAGCGATAAAGGACTATGATCAGGCATTAGGCATTCAACCGGATTTCACCCTGGCGTTAAACAATCGCGGTCTCGCTTATCTGCAACTTGGACATCAAGATCAGGCCTGTCGCGACTGGCAGACATCAGCCGGCCGGGGCGATAACACGGCGCCCACACTCATTAAAAAATACTGCAAATCGGCAGAAAAATAGAAATTGGATAAAAGCAAAAAGCAATTTGTCGTTTTATACGGAATCCTCCTCATCGTATTGGGTGGTTTCGTCCTTGTCAGTTTCATTCATCCGGTTGTCGGCGTACATTCGGGAATTAATGGTTATTCTAAAAGCCGGTTTCTGGCCATGGTCCAGGGCACTGCGCACAGACCCTATGTATACCGGACGCTGCTGCCGACTCTGGTCCGACAGATTACCGGCTTAACGCCCCAGCAGTATCGTGATGATTACAATAATAAATTAACCCGTTACAACGCAGTATGGCAAAAACTTGGATGGGAACCCTCTGCGGTATTTGAGTATACCATCGCATTAATATTAATGCTCGCATGTTTTGCCGGATTTGCTCATTATGGGACTAAATTTACAATAAAAATATGCGGCCTTGGTGAAACATGGCCCAACCGCATGCTGCTAGCGACCTCCCTCCTGCTTTGTTTACCAGCCTTTTTCAGATATACATCCTTTATTTACGATCCACCCCAATTGCTTTTATTTTCCATGGCCCTTTATTTTTTGAGTTGCTCACGTTTAGGCGCGTTCATTCTGACTTTTTACTTTTGCTGTATCAACAAAGAGACCGCCATACTGCTGATACCGATTTATGCTGTTATGGAATATAATAACCGCCTCTCGACACGACGTTATCGGCTCATACTATTCGCTCTCATCGCCGGCTATCTCTTTATTAAAACAGGCATCTCATATGTCTTTCGCACCAATCCGGGTGTTTTTCTTGAATTTCACCTTTTGGACAATATCGGTCTCCTGACCAGGGGATGGTCTTTCACAGACCTTGTTACGCTGTTCATCATTATTCTGCTTGTGTTTTATGGGTGGACAGAGAAACCGAGATTTCTACAGGTATCCTTTCTTTGTCTGTTTCCGCCCTTGCTGGCAGCGGCTTTTCTCTTTGGTTTTGTCAATGAATGGCGGGATTATTATGAAGTCTATCCGGTCGTTTTTGCCATGATTATCGACTCGCTGCAAAGGCTGAATGACAGAACTGCATGTAGTAAGACCGATGCATGAGAGAAAAAATCATCATATTGAAAAGCTGCCGCACAGGCATCCGTTTTATGCCGTAACAATATGTACAATCAAGTAGTTCTTGATTATACTCTTTACATGACTTATATTTAAAATGGATAGTTCTGGGAGCAAATGCAGTTGATGGGGAGCAAGATGGAGACGATAAAATTCTTTGTCAGCTATAGCCACAAGGACCGCAGATGGCTTAAAGAATTTCAAAGCATGCGAGATGGCGAGAATTTAAACACCGATTTGATTCCTTGGTTGGAAAAATCAATCCGGCAATGGCTCAAACAGTATGACTATAATGTTCATTTTTGGACAGATTCAGCACTCAACGAAGAACCTGGTGAAGAGTTTGCTCCTAAAATAAAATCCGAGATTGAGGACGCTGATTTCGCCATTCTACTTATCAGCTCTGATTTTTTAAGTTCCGATTTTATCCGCTACCAAGAGATGCCCTGGATATCTGAAAGACTCAAACAAGGCACACTTAAAATCCTACCCATCATGGTCGGACAAGCCGACTGGACCGTAGCTCCAGAACTGAATTGGATCAAAGAGCGTCATATTATCCCCGATGAGCACGATCCACTATGCAACTCTATCGAAAAACTTAGCGCCTGGGGAAATGCCCGAATAATTGTTTTTAAATCGGTGCGGGCGCGGATATTTGACTTTATCCGCTCGAAGAAAAAAAAGGGCGAACACGAAAAGTCGATCCCTCCTCCGGAAAAGCCGGCCGTTGAGCCAAAGAAAAAGCACAAAATGAGGCGCTGGTTGCTGCCTTTGCTTTTACTCATCCTCATGCTGACGTACTGGTTTTATTCGAACACCCAGCACACAGAGGCGGTAAAACCAAAGCAAAATCTGATTATCGATTCGTCGAAAACACGCGTGACTATCGATACGATTGGCAAAGACAGCCTCCCTCAAAAACCACCCACTGCCGCAACGGAAAAGTTGGAATCTGCAAATGAGACAAGTAAGAACATTATCGGGGGTTCAGAAACATACAAGTTACCCGCTCTATGGAGCAATAGTCTCGGAGCAAATTTTATAAAAATTCCCGCCGGTGATTTCAGAATGGGTTCACTCAATTCTCAGGAGGACGAATTAGCAGCTCCGGTTCATCTCGTGCGATTTATCAAGTCCTTTTACATCGGCAAATACGAAGTCACGCAAAAAGAATGGTTGACCGTGATGGGAACGTCAATCCAGGAGCAAAATTATCACGGTCACAAGCCGCGACAATTCAGAGGAATTGGGGATCAATATCCCATGTATTATGTAACCTACGAAGACATCAAGCTCTTTTTGCAGCGGTTGAACGAACGCGAACACACAAACGCCTATCGTCTCCCGACCGAATCAGAATGGGAATATGCGGCACGAGCGGGTTTGACTCAGGATGGTCCCATCGGGTTGGAACAATACTGCTGGTTTGGCGAAGAGATTGGCGAAGGCACAATGCACTGGGTGGGCCTAAAGAAGGCCAATCCCTGGGGTCTTTATGACATGCTCGGTAATGCGGCAGAATTGATTTTTAATTTTAGGCCAAAATATTCATCAAAAACCAGAATTAATCCACAACCCGATGCTGAAGACGGCAATAATTATTGTCTGCGCGGCGGATCGTTTGCAGACGAGTTCCATCTCTGTCAATTCAGCACTCGGGTCCTCATGTCCGGTAACTCTAGCTCCAGCTATGCCGGATTTCGACTGCTTAAAGAGATCAAATAACAGATTATTTTATCAGAATTGCCCGAATCGTTTTAGAGTAAGTACCTGCCTGTAAATGGATCAAATAGATGCCTGTCGCGACCGAAAGACCCTCATCATCATAGCCGTTCCATTCAAGCTGATGCAAGCCCGGCGAAAAAATCTGATTGGTTAACCTGGCGATGCGCTTGCCAGCAAGATCATAAATCATAACGACTACAAATTGCGATTCTTGAATTTCAAAAGTGATTCTCGTCCCGCTGTTAAATGGATTGGGGTGATTGGGCCAAAGCATATAGGAATTGCTTACCGGCGCCTCCTCTATCTGTTTTTCGTACCGCAAGGCAAGAGTGAACCGTCTCTCGCTGCCGGTACTCTGGTATTGGTAAGCATCATTTTCATTCATCACCTGGGACCGACCATTGGCTTGATCAGTCAAAAAGAGAACAGAACCTGCCGGCAGGTTTTGAATTTTTTCCACGTTGAGTTTGACTAGCTGCCCGGCCTCAGATTGAGAAATGACAAATTCCCAGGTGCAATTCGAAAGATCAGCTGGCCGGAAATCACCGCCATAAGAGCCCGGATATTTACGCCATTCGGGATGAGGGAAA
>CAYLWO010000199.1:0-3830 GCA_964387285.1 uncultured Cytophagia bacterium
TGCGTTGCCCGGACGTGGCCAGGCTCTCTTTATTAGCCTGACGAAGTAAAATATGACGACTGAGCAAATCGTTGGCGTCGATATCCAACCCGACAACGATAATGCGATTGACGTCATCATGATCTGCAGGAGAAAAGCCGAAAAGATTGAGCCAGCCGATGTAAAAACGGGTTACGTCATCAGCGTCAATGTCGCTGATGATGGCGTTAAAGGCTGCTTCCCGCGCCATTTCCAGCAGTTCGGCAACCGTTACCTGGCTGCCGTCAGCTTTTTCCACCTGCTCATATTGACCAAAGACGCTGACTGCCTGGCCAAAACAGGCGGTCAAGAGATCAGCGCCGCGAAAACCGAGCTCATACAGGTATTTAACTTCTTCCCTGACTTTATTTTCAATTGCCGAACGAACCGTTCGAAAAGCGCCAACACCAGAACGTTGTGTGGGGCGGCAGGCCACGGTGACGGAGGAAGCCAGGGCTGCGTTACCCATCGCAACCATTCTATTGCCAAGTTCGGTATCAATGGCCCAACTACCAGTGATGTTCATACCTGCTCCGAGTATTGAATTGCATAGAGTTGTCCATGCTTCAGTACTTTGATGAGCAAACATAATACTGACCAGCCCGTCTGTTTGATGTTCTATGACTGAAAAAATTTGTACTAATTTATTTTCAAAGTGCTGTTTGGCTTCGTCATAACTGTTGGCGTGATGATGTTTTAAAGCGGTGCATTCATCCGCTTTCGGCGTTTGCGGATAGGCAAAAGTTAAAGGAAAGACGTCGCCCAGCGTTCTTTTCATCCAGACATAAAAAAAATCCGACAGATCGGCATAAGCGATTGCGTCATAGTAAGGCGGATCAGTCACAACCGCATGTAGGGATTTTACCGTAAATTGTTCGACATCCCCGCTGGAAGCGTTATGTGTTATACAATGAAAAGGAGAACCGCTTTCACTGACAATATAGCGAGTGATCCATTCCAACTGGTTAACAACACTTCCGGAACTGGCGCAAAACGGGTTTGATTCCGGATAATCAAAAATAAATGGTATAGCTTGACGACTAAAAGGACTTTGAATGTTTTCCCTTGTAACATCCCATCGCCCGAAGCTAGTATACACAGGAGCGAGTCGATCAATCAATATTCCTAGGTACATCAACATTGCGAATTTATATTCCATATTTGTCGCTTCAATATCATTTTTAATGACATGCAATTTGATCAAAAGAGTCTGCATGACCAAGAGTTGGCGTCGCGAAAACATCTGTCCCCATCGGGTAACTCCCCAGGTAAAGGTATCACCGCCAGCGGAATTTCGCTGCATCGATTCGGTTGGACGATGTTTTTCAATATCTGATGAAATCTTTTCCAAAACCAAAATCTCTTCCGGACGCGGCAGCCGGTACTCTTTCCCCTGATCACTTTCATATATTACCGCTAAAAGCCGGTCTTCAAGCGCTCCGTTTACCGATTGTTCTTTGATTTTTTTTACATCAGTTGGATTCCCGCAACAGGGGCATTTTAAATTACCGCGATTGTTCCAACCTTCAGATTCGCATGTTCCCGTTTTAATTTCGAATCGAATCGATTTACCATTAACGATGGGATTGAGATAGATTTTTTTATCGCTTTTATTTACCAGGTAGAATTGTTTTAATAGGGGTATTTTTGCACCGCAGGTCGGATTAGCGCAAGTGGCAACGCGAGACCAGTAATAGGCCACCGGTTTATGACCCTCTTCATCTTGCGGATACAGATGGCCAATCTCTTCTTCTGCGCAAGCCAGCAATTTTTTTGCATAAAACTCGACATCAAACGCCAGCCGATTCCGGATATGAACCAGATCGCCTTCGATTTGCACCGGATCCAGCTGCATAAAAGCCCGGTCGCCGTAGCGTTTGGTGAATTCCGCTTTGGAATAGGTGATGGGCTTGCCGTATTTCTGTGGAAATTCCAGGCTTCCTTTTTCAATGATATGGGCTACCGGATTCAGGTCATTGGCAAAGGTACGACAACCCAGACGCGACGCTTCCAGAGGAATGGCGCCGCCGCCGGCAAACGGATCAAAGACTATCGGCATGCGCTCCTGAAATGCGTCAATGGCCCGGGCTAATTCGCTTTCCCGCTGTTTGCTCTCCTCGCCGGCAAGGTGGCGATCGGTCAGTACATACAGCTTAACTTCTGCATCTTTAATGGCCTTGTCTGCTGCGTCGAATTCGGCAGCCAGCGGTTTATAGTCAGGAACAGGACGACCCGCTTTTGCCGCCTGTTCGCAATTATGCGCCACCCAGATCAACTTTCGCGCCTTGGCGATGATTTTTTCGTTGTTTTTGCTTTCCCACTTGATCAGACTCGAGTCGCTTAATTGCTCTTTGCTGACCGTGCATTTACCGGTTTGTTCGTTCTTGATATACACATCGGAGAATTTACCGATAAACATGAGCAGGCGATTGCGCAAATTATCTTCCATGGGATCCATGGCGGAAGTATACGGGATATCCCTGTACGGTTTATAAGGATCGCCGGGATTGTTTTTCGGCCCCAGCAAATCAGCGATCGCATCGCGAAAAGGCTGTGGACAATGTTCGTCCAAAGGATCGGGCGTCAAACTGGCAAAAACCACTGCCCGGCACACCGGCAAAGGCCGCCGCGCCCACCATAAATGCAGAGTGGAAATGTGGCCATGGCGAATGGATTTATCCCGCACCGATTCCGCAGATATCTCTTTTATGGGCATTGCTACTTCAATGAGCTTTTTCGGTTCTATCATGAATGGTTTGTCCATATAAACTGGAATGCAAAAATCAATATTGAGACAAAAATCACAAAAAATTGTTGCTTTTGGACTCGTTCAGTGCTATATTAAAACAGCCTGCATTGCATGAATGTCGACTCCATGTCGTCGAAGGGTATCCTTCTTAGTGCAATCGTGGGCTTGTTTTATTTTCAGGGGTTAATGGATTGTTCCTGGTATAGTAATTTTTTGATCCTTCCCATTTTGAGCTGTCATACAAGTCGATCACCAGGCTGATCTGCTCCGAAAGATAATTA
Source organism: uncultured Cytophagia bacterium (assembly GCA_964387285.1). Classification (GTDB taxonomy): domain Bacteria; phylum Zhuqueibacterota; class Zhuqueibacteria; order Residuimicrobiales; family Residuimicrobiaceae; genus Anaerohabitans. The sequence goes on from CAYLWO010000199.1 coordinate 3,049, forward strand.
TAATATCGCATTTCTCCCCGTTCAAACACTCTTTGCACCGCCCAGCAAAAATAATCGGCAATATTCAGCAACGGTTCAGTAGTGTGATTCTGTACGTTAAAGGTAACGTCCGCTATCGGACCATCTTCCGGGTGTTTTTTTCGGAAGCGTACCAGCGCTTTATCAAATGCCATTTGCAGAATGGCATTTTTAGTGCTCTGTCCTCTTTGGGCGATATTGAGAACCAATCTGGGCCCGGCCGTAAGTTTGTTCTTTAGCAAATGAGATAATAAATCAGCATAAAATTCCACATCTTTGCCGTTATGTTTGTTGAGAAAAATATTGAGAATTTTTCTACCGACCACGGCTTCAAAACTGCAATTCAAGGAACGGATAAATTCATAAAAAATCTTGCGCACTTCGGGAATATCGTCTTTGGCATGAAAGAAAAATCCGCTCGCGCTTTTCTTTTTCTGAATGCTCGGGATCTCTTGAAAATAACGGTCGTGGGCAACCCTCTCCTGCAATTCCAACACACGCTCGCGTACGGGCTGCAGGGCGGATTTAAATTTTACCATTCCCAGAATGAACGCATTGGAAACCCCGGTTTGACCCAGTATCGGCGTCTTACCCTGGCCGTAAAAGGTGGTATCGCCCGCTTCATCCAGAAAACGATGATATTGAAAGGGCTGAGCTTTTTCCAATATTTCCGGGTTCAATTTTAACTCGTTTTTGATGAAATTATAGATGATCCGTCAGCAAACAGCCTTGGCCTGCCACTCATTGCTATGGACGAAATATTG
>CAYLWO010000200.1:0-3714 GCA_964387285.1 uncultured Cytophagia bacterium
GAACAATGGCAGGGTAATTTTAAAAAATCTCATGACATTAGCAAGGTTATTTTTTTAGGCGGCGACGCGTTGCTGTAGTTTGGAGTGCGGCGACGCGTCGCCGCTTTGTTATATCGTCGACGTGTCGACGAGTAAATTTTGCGGCAACAGGCCGATGTGAATAAAAGCCGGCGTCAAACCGCCGTGAATTGAAAGCGGCATCAAGCCGCCGCACTCCAAAAGTTTAAGAGATTTTAATCGCAAGCCGGGAGGCTTGCGCCACGAATGCCATTTTTTCCTGGCGGCATGGCGATGGCGTTGACCGGATCATACTTTGCAGCGAAAGATGCGAGTTGATACTCAGTTCCGCTTTTGTGGTTTGCCGTTGACAATGCATATAAAATTTTGTATTTTATGCATAACGATATGAAAGATTATGCATTATGAGAACTACGATTGATATTCCCAAAGAGCTGATCGAGGAGGCGATGAAAATTACCAAATGTCGCTCCAAGACCGCCTTGATCAAAGACGCATTGCAGCAAATCATCCAGCAGCACAAGATTCAGGACCTGAAGAAATACAATGGGCGGCTCGATATCGATGTCGATTTAAATGTTACAAGAGACCGGGATGAGAATACTAGTCGATAGTTCGGTGTGGATTGACTATTTTAAGGGCGGCGTCCATTCTCAGCTATTGGACCGGTTGATTGAAAATAATTCCATTTGCATCAATAATTTGATTTTGGCCGAACTGATTCCGTTTATTAAGATAAGAAAACAAACCGCGCTCATCGAGCTGCTTTATTCATTGTCGAACATCCCCCTGGCCATTCAATGGCAAAAAATAATCGATTATCAGTGCCTTTGCTTGAAAAACGGCGTTAATCGGATCGGCATTCCGGATTTGATCATCGTAGATAATGCAATTCAGAATAGTCTGTCTCTTTATACGCTGGATAAGCATTTTATCGCGATAAACAAATTTATTGAATTCAGGCTTGTGTGATGGATGTTCCAGGATTTGATCATTTACTTTTTCGATATTTATCCAGATATAATCCTATTTTTTCAACAGGGATTTTTTTAAATCCCATTTTCCACGCCGGCGAATCCGATTTCAGCTGAAAATTTCCCCGGGCTGCATCGATAAAGCCCGGATCCGCGTTGATGATTTTATTGCCGTTGTTGTTCATGAAATGGACTGCAGCGGCATTTTTTTTGTCATAGGTGGCGGCGTAACCGATGTGATAGGGATCATAATCCGGCGTCCATTTCTTGGTCAGCACCAGCAAAAGCGAGTCTGCCACCAGATTATTTCTGATCGTCAGGCGATTCTGATCCAGTTCTTCGGAGAGATCTAGCCAGACGCCGCCGCAGCTGATGTTGTTGCTGATGTCGTGTCCATAGGGCATGCCCAAATCCTGATCCAGATAAGCAGGCAGTTTGGGATATTTTTCACTATAGGGTGGATTTTGGAAATTATAAGCGTGCATTTTTTCCACAATTTTCCACGGACCGCCCGGGTGGAAATACTGTTTATGCGGCCACAGATAAATGCCGATGGACGGTTCGCATTGCACAAAGATGTTGTTCTGTACGCGATTGTCGCGGCCGCTGTTGAAAAACACGCCGATATCCACTTTATAGAAAATGTTGCCGAAAATGGTGGTGTTGGAACCGGGCAGGTCCAGATATACGGCGCGGAATCCGCCCTCGCCGCGGCCATGGCAGTGATGCAAATAGTTGTAGCGGATTGTTGTGCCCTGATCCGTATAGTCGGCGCCGGTGTTGATGCCGCCGACGTCGCCGCTCTCGTGCGCCAGGTCATAGAGCTCGTTAAACTCGATCAGGTGATCGTTGCCATAGTACTGGATGCCTGAACCCGGGCTGTTGTGAATTTTGTTGTGACTGATCGTGTTGCCGACCCCTTCCAGCCATACGCCGGTGTTGAACATGTGGATGATCTGTCCGTAATTAAAGATGTGGTTGTTGGTTGCCAGGTTGTGGCCGGCTGTCAAGGTCTTTTTATCCCCGCCGGCCATCTTGACCGCGGTACCACCCGTGTCATGGATATCGCAACTGATTACGCCGTTGTGGTGACCGCCGCGGACCACGATGCAGGTGTCGCTGCCAAAGTTGCGCACCGTGCAGCCGGATATCAGATTATGATGGCCGCTTTCAATGCGGATGGCGCTGGCATTGGCGCATTCGAAGGTTAGATTGGATAAAGTAAAATATTCTGTATGATCCAAATGAATCATGGTTTCGTTCAACAGGGAAACCGAGATATCGTTTTCTCTGATCGTGTCAGGCGGGAAAAAGTAGAGTCGGCCATTTTGCACATCCAGCTGCCATTCCCCCGGGCTATCCAGTTCTTCTAAAATATTGAGATAATAATAGCGTTGTGCTTTTTCATAGCCGTAATAGTGATGTGGTTCTGCCGGATAAATCAGCTGCTGGGCCGTATCGATGGCGGCGATTTTCTGGTAGGTATCGCGCCAATCCCAGACCCAATAGCCGTGCATCCACAGATCGTCGGTGTTCTGCCATTGCTTGGGGCGGGGATCGTCATAGTTGAATTTGCCGTAATGCTTGCCGGCCGGCAAGCCGAATTTGATCACCTTGTGATCGCCGGGATGAAGCATTTTTTCACCCTGTTGCGGCACGTCTTTGATGAGCAGCCAGCCTTGATTGGGATAGCGGGCCGGTTGCATGCGTTGACCGCGGAAATAGAGGTTCATGCGCAAGGGCGGATCGTTGAAATCCGTTATAGCCAGGGCATGCAAATCACTGACAAAAATTTTGTCACGGACAGACGGCTGTAAGCGCGCCAGAATTTTTTCATCCGTCAATTTGGTCAGATTATTGAGAATTCTGCCGCCGGAAAGCCGGGCCTGTTCCTTTTTATGGCAGGTCCAAATGAGTGGTGCTTTTTTACTGCCGGATTCATTGGCGGAAAAGCGCAAGGTGTGTTCAATGGGATAGAGGCCGGCGCGCAGATGGACTGTGACCGGGTTGTTTTTTATTTTAGCTGCCGTCCGTTTGGCTTGTTGCAGAGTACGGAACGGGCCGTCGGTCATATTCTTATTGGCACTGGGCCGGGTTCCGGACCAGGCGTCGTTGCCGTCGGGCGAGACATAAAAATTCTTCTCAGCTGCAAGCAATATCGCGGAAGACAAACATAAAAATACACAGAATTTTGTTTTCATTCTTTCCTTTTCAATCTAGGTATCGTGCAAGCTAGTTGTAAAATCGAGATAACAGCCATGGCTGTGAGGACTGCGAGCGAAACAGGCAAGGTGAACGCTTTATCTCCGCTAATCAGAAAGATGGTGTGGATAATTACGCCGGCTGATCCAGCCAATGCCATAGCCAATGAGAACCACAAACCTGTGCGTGTTTGCAGAATGATTTGCCGGAATCCGTAGAGAAAAGCCAGAATGAGAAAAATGTGTATAACGACGAATCCCTGGATGCCGGCCGGCAGATGAAAGAGCTCCCATTCACGCCAAAAGGCGGAATCGATCTCATGGGCCAGCAGCAAGCTAAAGTTGATGCTGTAGAGTTTTTCAATTTTTGTCGACATATTGGTTTTCACGGATTTTTATGTTCCGAGCATTTTTCATGTCGGTTCTGCCCGGATTAGAATATGCAAAAATGTTGATGTTTGCAAGAAATAAATACGCTTTGCTGTTGAATTAACTCACTAGTTTTAAATTTTCCCGCCAAG
>CAYLWO010000201.1:0-3484 GCA_964387285.1 uncultured Cytophagia bacterium
GTGAGAAGGGAAACCGTTGAACGTTGAACGTGGAACGTGGATGGGAGGTTTATTGAAAGTGGGCATGATGAACAAAAGTTGTATTGTTTTCTCTGTTAGCTTTTATTTTATTGCATCCCTGGGACTAGCTGCTGACAAAAGCGCGGAGCAGCCGGCTGTGAATCTGCTCGGCTATCCGGGCATGCTGGTTGTGCCTGCTGCCTACACCAGCGGCGATGGCGTCATAACGCCTACTTTTAGCCGGATTCCTAAATTGTATGCAGCCAAGTTGCAGCCTTATCGCATGTCTTCGGTCCTGGCCGTGAATGTAGGCGTGTTGCCTTTTTTGGAAGGTTTTATCGCCATGGTGCGGCCCGATCATTTTACCGGCGGCACCGGTGATCGCACCGCCGGATTGCGGCTGAATTTGCTGCGTGAAAAAACCAAGAGACCGGCTATAACCGTGGGTGTACAGGATTTTTTTGCCGCCAAGGGCATTGCCATTGAAAGCGATGCACCGCAGGTGTTCTCGTCTCTTTACCTCGTTGGCTCGAAAAAAGTTGCTGCTGTTAACAATCGGCATGCTTTTATACATCTCGGCTATGGCGTGGACTGGCTGCCGGCCAACACCTATCAGCTGGTCGGTTTATTCGGCGGCGTGGAAATGCAGATTCATTCCGGTTTTTATTTCCTGCTGGAGAACGATGCCAAAAAATGGAATGTGGGTTTGCGCTCCAGAGTATGGAACCGTTTGCAGCTCATGATCGGCTGGTGGGGATGGGATCGCTTTTGCTGCAATGTGAGTACGGCGATTGATATGCACAAGTTATAGAAGGTAGAAGGTGGAAGTGAGAAGGGAGAAGGTAGAAGGGAAAAGAAAATATATATACATGTATTGGTTGTATGGAAAACACCCTAAAAGGTTGTAAATTTCATTCCATGTCTACATAGGGTTCAATAAGCTAGTGATGATGTACCTTTACCCCTTCTAACTTCCAACTCCTAACTTCTAACTTTTACCTTCCAACTTTCAATTTTGTGCTTCTGTATAAAGATAATTATAATAATGATGCTTGTAATAAGCATTTGAGAACGGTTCAATCCCGTTCAACACCATGCCGACAATAGCTGCCTGGCTGTTTTTGATGCTGGTTATCGCATCTTTGGTGTGACGGATATCGGTTTTAGCGTAACGATACACCAAAAGCATATTGGGTACAAAACCGGAAATAATTCTGGCATCGCTCAACGAGAGCAACGGCGGCGAATCAATGAGAATATAATCATACTCTTTTTCCAGTTTTTCCATCAATTCGACTATTTTATTGCTGTGCAAAATCTCCGACGGATTGGGCGGCCGCGAGCCGGCAGGCAACAGATAAAGATCAGGAGCGTGCACCTGTTGCACAACCGCCGCGTGATCAATGCTGCCGGCTAAAAGATCGGTTACTCCGGGAATTCGTGAGATGGAAAAGATGATATGCTGTTTGGGTTTGCGTAAATCACAGTCAACAATGAGCACGCGCTTGCCCAGTTCTGCAAACGCCAAGCCGATATTCGCTGTGATCATGGATTTACCTTCGCCGGGCACGGCGCTGGAGATGAGCAATTTTTTTACCGGTTGATCGATTTGGATGAATTGCAGGTCTGTGCGCAGATTGCGAAACGACTCGATAAACATGGTGTGATTTTCCATGCTGTGCAGCAAAGGATTGCACAGCAGGAGCGGTGAGGCGTCCGCCGGCTCTTCATGATCAGCTATTCTGGTAAATCTACCGACCGAAACATGGAAACGGGATTTCTTCTTCTTCCCGTTGTCAGAGTCGGCAACGCCACGATTCTCACATATCGGTATTTGTCCGATCACCGGCAAACCGGTCTGTCGGGCAAGCTCTTCTTTGTTGTGCACCGTGTTATCCAGATAGGCTTGCAGCAAAACCAGACCGAATGCCAGGCCCAAACCTAATATGGCCGAGGTCATTACATTGCGCACAACCTGGCGCGATAACGGCGCTTCCGGAATGGCTGCCGGGCTGACGATGCGCATGCCGCCAAATCCGGTGGACGCCTTGATCTTTTCTTCTTCATGACGCTCAACCAGATAGTTGAGCAGGTTCTGGTACACCGACTGGGTTCGCAACAAACGAGCCTGTTCAATGGCCTGTTCCAATATCTGCGGACTTTTCCGGCGATATTCTTCCAACTCTCTCCGATAATAAGCTTCCTTGTTGCGTAAAGAATTCAGATTAACCTGCTCCTCAACAATGCGGGCCTCCAGAGTGGTGCGCATGCCCTGCGGTTCCTGGTTGCTGCCCATGCCCGGTTCCTGCTGAATTTGCGTCAGGATGGTTTGCCGCAGTTGCGCTTTTTGCCTGGTAATTTGTAACTCCAATTGCGCCAGGGCGCCGGCATTTTTTTCCGGTTCTGACAACAATTTATTTTTTTCGTTTTCCAAGGATTCCAGAATACTCTGTTGCGACTGTATCTCAGGTTGGTCGATGGACCAATTGGGCACACTTTCCGATTTATAAAACCTTTTCAGTTGATTTTGAAAAGAGGCAATGTTGGTTTCAGATAATTTACGCTGCGTTTCAATTTCCGCCAGCATGGCTTCGAGATTGCCGGTTCTGTTAACCATCATCTGATCTTCAGCCGATAATTGGATTTTTCCGGTTCCCTTGAACTCCTGCAAGTTCCGTTCCGTGTTTTCCAAACGCGCCTGTGCTTCCAGGCGCTGTTTTTCAATAAAAGAAACCACATTTTGCGCGCCTTCCATTTCAATTTGCTGATTGCGCCGGCGAAATATCTCGACAGCCAGCGCCGCAGCCCGCCATGCGATGATGGGGTGCGGGGCAACCACGGACAGGGTCATGATGGAAGAATTTTCGTTCATACTCAAGGATAGTCGACGGGATAACACCAGTTCTGTCGTTTCGAGCGCATTGATTCTATCCGGCAAATTCAACAGCACGGTATCGCTGAGTGCCGCTTTTATGACCTCTTGTCTGAAAATCGGGCTGCGCAGAATTTCCTGATAATACTCGAGAGGCTTACCCTCTTTGCCGAAATAATAGTAGGGCATGCGATTGCTGCCAATGCCCACATTTTCATTTTCATCTATTACAAATGACGTAGCCGCACTGTATTGCAGAGGCCGCGTCAGGGAATAGATGGCGCCCATTGTGGTTACCAGAAGAAAAATAATCGCCATAATAGTCTTGTTGCGGAGTGCGATCTCGAGATAATCCTGGAGATTCCACTCGGGCCGTTTCTCGGTGTCGCTGAGAGAGGTATTCAATTTTCGTCCTTTATTGCTTGGCTCTATTACCAGTTACCTAAATTGAGAGCGATATGTGCCGGAAAAACAACCTTGCGAAGCTTGTAAACCTTGGCAAGGAATATCTAAAGTTAGTTATTTTTCTTTGACGAAACAAGTTTATATTATAACATCCCAACCTGGACAAGCCAGAACCAAAAAGTTGAACGACAATTCCTATCCACAGAA
>CAYLWO010000202.1:0-3461 GCA_964387285.1 uncultured Cytophagia bacterium
GACGCGTCACCGCACTCCAGGGCAACGATCACGATCCTGTTTTACGCAAGGTCGGCCACAAGAGCCAGACAATTAGAACCAGCAATAACAGAATCAGGGCAATTCCCTGGGTGAACAAACCTGACTGTCCTTGACGTAAAAAGGTGGTAGCTGCATCCAAAATGTTTACCAGAAAAAACGCCAATGGATAGAACAGGATATTGTCGCGTCCGAACCAGATCGCGCTTAACACGATCCAGGTTATGGAAACTGCAAACAGAACGGCTGACAGCAACGCTTCGCTGCCGGTGCGCACGGTACCGGGAATCATGGCCAGGATAAAAAGAACTCCGACAATCAGCCACAGCCGTTTGTTCGGCAGCCATGTCTTGAGCAGATAGATGGCAATAGCGATAATGCCGGCCATGAGCACAGCGCTGTTGATGCCGCCTGATAAGGCCGACAACCAGGGTTGTGCGGCATCCACATCATCAGGCATTCCCAATCCGCGCATTACGGCGTAACGGGAAAACCAGACTATCAGTAGATCCTGCAGACGGCGAAAGCCGAAATGCAAGAGCAGCGCAACCAGACTCGCCATCACGGCATCGAACGCCATATTGCGCCGCACGCTGACGCTGAACAATGTTGAGGTTTGCGGATACAGGGTGAAACAGAGCGCCAGAATGAACGCAAAAGCCACATAGATGCCGAGAACGAGAATCACACTGCCGACCAAAACGCTGATGCGAAATAAATCGATGGAAATTGAAGTGGGATAAGACGCCAAAAGCTGATGCATTTGCAGCAGACGGTCGACCAATACCAGTATCGCCGGTACGATAGCCCATAACAGCGCTTTTTTCCATTGGATTTGTCCCTGGCGAATGTGACGCACCATTTGCAAAATCATCAGGCCCAGCAGTCCGCCGATGACCAGAATGCGCAAGCCGATCAGCAGATTGTTGAACAGGGTCTTTTTTTCCCGGTCACGGATATAGGTTTCGCCGAGTTTGGGAAAAACAGTGAACAGCGCCGGACGATCTCCCTGAATGATGACGGAGCAGCGATATTTCATATCCTGTAAATTGCGGCTATCGTTTTCAGGCGCCTCCCAGGTAAAGGTGTGGTCTGTGCGGTTTTTCCGTTTTTCCTCCTGGGCTTCTTTGAGCTCCATCTGATCCACGATAACACCGTTTGACCGGGCAAAGTTGGCAGCAATGGTTTGCGCAGAATCTTTGGCTATGGTAGCGCCGGCAGCCTCTTCTTCCAACTCGCGACTGAACGAGACCAGCGCAAGATCTTTGGGGTCCAGGTAGACGCGATACTCTTCCCGTTGCAGGGGTTTGAAAAAGCGCACGCACCAGCGACTGCCTTTGCTCTGCTTTTCATAGAATTCATTCAGCCGCGCAATATTGGCATTTTCCAAAACATATTTGGCCGCAATGGGATCAAAACGTTCGCTGATGGTGGTGACGCGTTCGTAATCCTTGACGTCAAACCCCTGCTGCTGTACGAATTGCGCGGCCACTTGCTCTGCTTGCTGACGACTGCTCGGGAATTGAACAAAATCACCGACTTTTTCGATTGGACTGACATACAGCAGGCAGAGCACGAGTCCGGCCACCAGTCCCCAGGCCAGGCGATTAAGCGGCAGACGACGGTAATCCGTGGTTTCGGTTTCAGCCACAGCGGGCTCGGCGCCGGGCGACGTACGTTGTACGCCTTCGCTGATATTGGCCAACTCTTCATCGCCGGTAAAGCCGCCTTTACGCCAATAGGCAATCAATGCGATCACCAAAGGCGCCAGCAATAAACCGCAACCCACTGCTGCTGTGAGAATAAAATAGAGATTGCCGGATCGGAACAACAGCACGGCCGTGTACAGGGCATCCACGCAATAGTGCCACACCAGGGTGGCGAGGATGCCAAAGCGCAACATGAACAGACCGATCAGAACGCCGGCCACGCCGACTTCGAGACCGCGGATGTAAAACGGTTGCTGCGGATAGTTGGCATGGGCAAACCCCCAGATAAAAGCCGGTATGACAATCGCCAGCCAGCGAATTTTAATATATTTCTGTAAAAAAGGAATGGAGAACATGCGCGACATGAACTCTTCGGAAACAGAGGGAAGAAAACCCATAAAGAGCACAAACACCCAGGGGAATGCGGTGTTGAGCATGTTGTCATAGGGAACGTCCTGCGGCGCCCAGCCGCCGAATTTTTTGGAGATCAGATAAAAAATAATTTGATAGGCGCCGAAGAAAAACGTCAGCGTCAGACCGACGATCATGGCGGTAAAAAAGTGTTTGCTGCGCAATCCGCGCCAGCGAAAGATATTGGTCAAGGACGGTTGTTGCGGATATTGTTCGCGATAAATCGGTTCTGCCGCAGCGGTAAGAAAAAAGATCAGTAGGCCGGTGCCCAAAGCCTGCAGCAGATCGTTCAGCAGGGTGCGGGTCACCAGGCTGGAGAACGGATCCGTCGTGGTATAACCGTAAAAAGCTATGGGCAGATTATTCAAGGAGGTCAGCAAAGAGAGGGCTGCGGCCACCAGGCCGAATATCAGCGCGGTTTTCCAGCGAATATCGCGGTGACGGATATAAACAATAAACATCACCAGCATGGCAATCAGAGTTAAAAATAAAAAGAGCACGGAAATGGTTCCGGCGGTTTCGTTTTTAGCGCGCAGTTTTTGATAGTCGCGCGACCACTTTTCCGGTACATGGAGATATTCGGCCATGGCGCCGATCTGATCGCCCTGGATCAGCACGCGGTAGCGATAGTCCGCATCCTGAACGGTGAAACCTTTGCGTTTCCAGGTAAAAGTGTGGTCCAGACGTTTCGGCCGCTCGTTCTGAGATTGTTCGACAAACTCTAATTGCTCAGGGTCCATGCCGGCAATTTTTTGCAGAAAGGAGATGGCCAAGCCTCTGGCAGAATCAGCGGATAAATAAGCGCCTGGCTGTTCCTCTTCAATGTTGTGGTCGAAACCGAGAAATTCTCCTTTAGGGCTGATCAGTACCGAGAACTCTTCCTTTTGCAGAGAGCGATACCAGCGATGGCTATAGTGCCATAAACGCACCTGACCGCCCATCAATTGATTGGCCTGCTCTGCGCCCAGCTCTTTTTCCAAAAAAGTTTTGGCCTCGTCGTCATAGCTGAAAATGGCAGCGTGACGGTATGCATCCGGATTTAACGAGAGTTTTTGCAGCCACACCTGGGCGATTTGTTGCGACTGCTTTTGCGTCACCCGGAAATCGATGGAAGCCTCGGGAAAGGCTTTATAAAAGTATTTGAGAATAATAAAGAGAGAGAGGACGGCGACGATCAAGCACACCGCTAAAAGCCGGAAATCTTTGGACGTCAGACGATTAAGCATGGGCTCCTCCAGGATTTGTGATTATCAGAATCCAGACGAAATAAATCATTTACGTCGCGTAGCGACGTCTGATGGAATGCAATTATTTTTTCCCGGG
>CAYLWO010000203.1:0-3432 GCA_964387285.1 uncultured Cytophagia bacterium
ATTCTACTGCCCAGGCGCTGGTCGTGAAGAGCAGCAACAGAATCATTTTTTTCATCTAGTTTGCCTCCTTTTAAAAAGTAGTCTTGATTGATCTCGTAGAGATTCTCTGAATGACTTTATCTCAGACCTATCCTATTCAATCAGAAATCAATTGACGTGCCAAAAAATACCCTAAAACATAATTTGTGTATCCGAATGATAATCATGACATTAAAAAAGAGATGGCAGAAAAATAATTCCGTTGACAGTGCTTTTTATTGAAAATTTTTTCATCAAAGCACTAAAACTAATTTATTCAAATAATTATATTTGAAAAAATTTTCATAACATCATGAAGATTTGGTATGCGTAAGCAGAAAAAAAGAAGGAAAAAATGAGAATAAAAAACGCGGGATGTGCGAGGTTTTAACTATCTGGATATTATTCTTGCCTGATACCAAGTTTATCTATTTTGTACCGCAAGTCCTGAACGGAAATTTTTAGCTTGCGCGCCGCAGCCGACTGGTTGCCCGCGCTTTCCTGCAGCGCTGCTGTGATGAGTGCGCTTTCAAACTCGGCGATTTTTTCCTGCAAGGATTTGTTTTCAAGATCAGCGGCTATTTTGTTTTTCATGTTCAGGAATTCCTGGCGCAGCGTTGTCGGCAAAAGAGAGAAGGTCAGGATCGTGACTTGTGCATCAGTCAGTGTTACCAGTCTTTGTACGCTGTTTTCCAGCTCGCGGATGTTGCCGGTCCAATCCTGTTCAGAGAATAAGTCCATTACATCCTGATGAAGATGGGTTATGTTCTTGTTTTGTTGTTTGACATATAAATTGAGAAAATGATTGACCAGCAGAGGAATGTCTTCTTTTCGTTCTTTAAGCGAAGGGATGGTTATGGGATAAACGTATAGACGGTAAAACAGATCCTCGCGGAATTTTTTCTGCAACATTTGCTCTCGTAAAGAAGCACTGGCTGCGGAAATAATGCGGACATCCACTTGAATGAATTTATTGCTGCCCACCGGCCGAATACAGCCTTCCTGCAATACGCGCAAGAGCTTGGCCTGCATTTCAAACGGCAGGTTGGCGATCTCATCCATAAACAGGGTGCCGTGGTTGGCTTCTTCGAACAGGCCTTTGCGTTCTTTTTGTGCGCCGGTAAAGGCGCCCTTGCAATGACCGAACAATTCGCTCTCCAGTAAATGTTCCGGGATGGCGCCGCAGTCTACGGCTATGAAAGGCGCTGCGCTGCGCGAGCAGCATTTGTGAATGGCTCTGGCTATCAGTTCTTTGCCGGTACCGGTTTTTCCTTCCAGCAACACGCGCACGTCGCAACGGGCAGCGGCTTCGATGGATAGCAACAGAGCTATAAACGGTTTACTTTTTCCCAATAAACCCAATTTTTCATATTTAGCGAGTAAAGAGCTCTCCGCTAAGGGTGTTTCAAAATAGTGCTGCAGTTGCCGGACATTACGCAAATAGGGTGCACAGATGCCCCCGATGGCTTCCAACCAGTATAGATCTTTGTCCGTGAAGGAATCGCCATTCTCCTTGTTTAAAAGAATGATCGAGCCGATAAGCAATCCCTCTACGCGCAACGGCACACCCATGACGGATTTAACCGAAATATCTTTAAAGCTCACTTTACTAAAACGGGGATCCTGTTGCAGATCCGGACTGGAGAGAGATTGATTGTTGGACAAAATCCAGCCGCTGATCTGGTTCTGCAGATTATGATAATGGGATGAAACAGCTGCTCCAGCTTTAAACATGGTTTTCACGGTCTGCTGAGTACGTGGATTCAACAGCAGCAACAACACCAATTCAGCGTGCAGCAGCGCGCCGGTTTTTTCGCCGATGAGGCGGAATATCTCGTTCAAGTCGTTTTGCTGGCTGAGAATTTTTGCCAAATCGATGACGCTCTGCCAGGGTTGTTCTGGTTCCGCTTCAGATGAATTCTGCAAAGCATCTGTATGGTTTTGCTCAAGCATGCCGGCTCTCCTTCGCTTAAAAAATCCATCCTGTCCCAGTTCATAATCACGGTACAGCTGCCGATCGGAACGCGGACGTCCCGTCCGCGTTAACATGCAAAATATTTGAAATATTAGCAAGCATAAATTGTTTTATCGTTTCCCGTTGGGCTGGAACCATTTTTTGTTTGCGTCCTGGGCCTGGCAGCCCAGGCTCTAGTAGGTCGCAGCTGTTGGCGCTCTACCAGTGTGAACGCTTACCCAAAATCATTTAAATTATGCTTTTTGTACTCGAAAGGCAAACCTTCGCAAGGTTGTTTTTCGAGCACTAATCGCTCAATTTTAAACCTTTCACGCAAAATTCAAGTCCTTGCGCAAGTCAGCAGATCCAAAAAACAGAATCCAGGGATAAACGACTAGGAGCGTTTAACACACCGAAAGCCAATAAAGTATCTTGCTGCGTTCGGCAGCCAGTAAGAGCGGAATGAGACACGTAGGTATTCGCCGCTTTGGGCAGGCCAGCTACTGCCTCGCATAATGCGATAAGTACCGGAGGACGGGCCCTGCGGATTCTCCTCAGGGAGGGCGCTATAGACTGCAAACCAATCCATGCACCACTCATGAACATTGCCGGCCATGTCGTAAAGGCCAAAGCCGTTGGCAGCAAAGCTGCCTACCGGCAACGTACCATGGATTGCAGGGCTGGTCTGGAACGGCGCTATCTTGGTAGTCAACGGCCCGTTATAAGAAAACCAGTTGCATTGATTCCCGGGTTCTGCATCGCCCCAGGGATATGGCTTGCCTTGCAGGCCGCCGCGCGCCGCATATTCCCATTCCGCCTCGGTCGGCAGACTCTTGCCTGCCCAGGCTGCATAAGCCGATGCTTGCTGCCAAGTCACATTCACCACAGGATAGTCCGGATAATCATTAAAATAGCCGGTTATAGGATCCACTGGATACGAGTCGTGAGTAGCGTCACAGTAGGCCTTGAACTGGGCGTTGGTTACTTCGTAGATATCCATCCAGAAACCTGATAGCGTCACGATATGTACGGGCGATGCATCATCGATTGAATAGTTGCTGCCCATTTCGAACGATTCTGCGGGGATCCACACCATACCGCTGGGATGAGCGGTATCAGGCGGCGTCACAACTTCGGTGAAGGTGATGCTTTCAATATCCAGCAATTTAACGGTGAGCAAGCTGCCGTCCGTTTTATGGATCACCAAATCCTGCGCCGGTGCGAGCGCAACGGCGAACAGCAGCGCGAGTAGAGTCCGATTTTTCATGTTTGGGTCTCCTTGCATTCTTGTTTCAGGTAAAATTTGTGCGCTTGCAGCCTAGGCACTGCGTTGGTTATCATCTTTGCAGCGCTGACACAGAGACGAAAAGCCTGCGCTTACTTGATGAGCAGCATCTTGCGTGTTAATGTTTGTTCGTTGCAGTGCACCTGATAAAAATAAGTGCCGGCTGCAGCAGGAA
>CAYLWO010000204.1:0-3402 GCA_964387285.1 uncultured Cytophagia bacterium
TTTATAAAAAATTTCCGCATTCAAACTGGTCGGCGAATAAATTGTCCCTTCGCGTTCTAAATCCACAAAACGCAAACCCACCTTGACTTTCATTTTTTCATTTTCAGCACTGATCGTCATTTTTTCCGACGGAATATTCTGCGGATTGGTCTCGCCGTATTCCTGCACCAATCGTTGCAAAAGGGGGCGCAAGCCGATCTGCAACGAGTCTGCTGCTGCTCCCTCAGGCCGGTAGGAAAAAGTCAGTGTATCCAAACTGACATTGAATCGGCAGGATATTTTTTCTGCCGCAAAATCCTTTCTCAATTGTTCCTTATTGAAATAAAAAATTCGCACGGCATAATCGTATCCCTGAACCTTGATCGCCCCAGCCTGACCGTCTCTTAAAGAAATGTTCTTTCCCCCTTTGATCATCCAACCCTGCATATACTCGATGCCGAGCAGGCCGGCCACATCAGCGGGCTTTTTAGCAGCTGCCGGATTTGCCTCCTGCTGCAAGCTTGCCTGAAACCAGGGTTGGATGCGTCCATAACCATGCAGATCGTTCAAATAAGCGAGAATCGAACTGATTTGCCGGCTGTCTTCATTGTCCGGCTTGGTCTGCGTTTTTTGCACTTTGCCATCCACGAGGATGGCGGCTTTGCTGAGCAATGCCTGCAAACGTCCCACCTGACTTTTGGCCGAGACGCTGAACACACTCCAGACGCCATAGCAGACCAGCAATGCCAACAGGCCAAGAGTGGCTGGAATCACCTTAATGTTTTTCGCTTTGCTGAAAAGAAAATACAACACCATGACCGCCAGCCAGACGCCCAACGCCAGCGCCAGGTATCGTCCCTCGGTCATGCCGTACTGCGAGACCCTTCTCCATACGGCCAGCGGCAGCATAACCAGCAAGGGAATGAGCAGAAAAAAGAACCATTGCCAAAAAACTCGAATCCATTTATTTTCCGGTAAATCGCGGATGGGATATAGCAGCAAGAGTGAAAACAGTCCGGCGGCGGAAAAACCGAGAATGAGTTTACTTACCCAGCCCTCCGGCCAGGCCCAATCGATCAGAATTTTCAGCAGATAGGCATAGAGAATCACCAGATAAACCAGAACCAACGGCGAAAGGATATATTGTGCGAATATTTTAAGCCCCTTTGGATAATCGGTCGCCTGTTCCAGGGCGTCAAGATCTTTGGGCACGCCAGCCAGGAAAAACCAGGTGTTGAACAAACCAATGATCAGGATCAACAGTTCCCCATAGCGTTTTGCAGGAACATCGATGCCAAAAAGATTGTCGATAGCTGCCAAGGCGAAAGCCAATCCGGCAAAAAGCACAAGTGCATAAGCAGCAGAAGTGAGCAAGCGAAAGAAAAGCGTCTTATTATAATGCCAGAAACCGTTTACCTCGTTCTTGCCCAGAAAAGGCGCCACAGAGACAAAAAAGATCAGTCCAATGGCCAGGATCAACAAACGAATGGTGTGAATCGCCGGTGAACTGGGAATGGCTGCGGGCACGGATAACGCATAAATAATCAGCAATACAACGCCAAAAATTTGCAGGCACAGGGAGAGCGATCTTGAACACTTTTTCTTTTCAGCGAAAAGAGCGAATGCCAACAATAAGGGAATGCCGAGTATGGCTGCGTACAAAACCTGAAAGAGCGTGCCGGCGCCGGCAGGTCCTTCGTGGTCAATAAGAATGATAGCCGCTGCCGTACCGAGCGCGGCAACAATGAGCAACAGTGGAAAACGGACAAAGGTGCGGCCGGCATCCCGGCCAAGCTGTTGGATGGAGAAAAGTTTCATAATGGACCTCTATGCTAAAATGATAATCAAGCTCCCTGGACAGCGCTAAAAATAAAAAAGGCATTACAAACCTATGCATCAAGTTAGTTCTGCCTTCAGTCTAATGATAGCTATCCCCGCCTCAGCCATTTGCTATCGTAGTATATAGTAATTTGGAAAAAGATGCAAGGAGAATTTGCATTTATACAAGACGATGGTCATTTCAAATCTTGAAAATCAGACATCAGGTCTGAAATTTTTTGCCTTAATTTTTCATAATGCGAACCTCGCCAGTACAAGCGTCCGCAATCCATGCATTGCCAGAAATTATCAAAAGCCATGCTGATGCGTATGGGAATCTGATCAGAAACGGAAACTTTCGTTACCGCTGAAACAATGCCATTACATTCCAGACAACGGCTGAAAGGCGCCAAGTGAGTATAGAGGTCAAAGCGCTGCAGGACTTCCTGAACCTGTTCCATGGGTTTGCAGGAACGCACACAGTAGCCATGCGTCACTTGGCTGTTCTTGAGGATGCCTCGATCGCGGGTCAATATGATTCTATGTTCTTGTTTGGCAATATCAATGATTTGCTCGTCATCATAGTCATTGCGATAAAGCGCGTCGCATCCCAATAATCGTAACAATCTGGCCAGTTTCCCGAGATGCACATCGAGCACAAATTTTAGTTGGCGCAGAGGCTGGGCTCTCACCTTTGACACTGCCGAAATTTCCAGCGACTCGAAAACAGGATATACCGACACCTCATCCCTATCCTGAAGTTGATAAGAAAAATCGACAGAAAGACCATTTACCAGGATGAGGTCGACTTCGGTATGAGGCACGCCCAGCGCCTCGATGGCATCATTGATCGCCGGATTGCCGTTAAAGTAAAAGAAGAATGGGATTTTCCTTTTCTCCGGCGAAAGGAAATCGTTGAGCTCTTCATAAAAACGGAATTGGGCGATATTGATTTTCATATCCATCACTCTTTACATTGCGATATCCTGTTTTATTAGCAATCCCCTTTTACTGCCAAAATGATATTAGAATTCCAGTTTATCCGGCTTACAAAATAAACAAATTTTGCCATTTATTCAAGATGATGAACAAGGCCTTCTTTTAAATTTTACTTGCAAAAGGGCTGGTTTGCAGGTAATTTATGATTAATAACACCTGAATTGAGTGAGGCATTATCCTTACGAAGGTTTCCAACCTTCGCAAGGTTGCTTTTCGAGCACACGTCGCTCAATTCAGTAAAAAGAATCATTTCCTAATTATCGCAATGAGCATAATAAAATTAATTATCATTTTTTCATTTAGCCCGTTGCTTATTTCCAGCCAAACCATCTGGCCGGAACCCGGATCCACGCCCACCGGCGGCTGGATTGCCACCGAATGGCATCAGCAAGATCCCTTTAACGCTTATTGTCCCTATGATTCCGTGAATGGCGGTAAAAGTCTGGTCGGTTGCGTCGGCCTGTGCATGGCCCAAATCGTCAATTATCATCAACCGGTCCTGATAAAACAATTTTCAGACGAGGATGATTATTGGTCTGATCTGAATAATTTCAAACTGCTACTAGATCGGGATAATCATAAATACAACGCTCCTGACTGGAACGA
>CAYLWO010000205.1:0-3334 GCA_964387285.1 uncultured Cytophagia bacterium
ATTACATCTATCACGTGCAGGCGCCCCATATCGGTGAAAAAATCGGCAGGTTTGTCATTATAAAATAAACTCTCTTAACACTCAAAATCAGGGTAGAAATTATGAAGAGACTGTTCTTTACACTCGTCGGGATCATTTTTCTGAGCGCGGTCAATGGCCATGCTCAGGTCGCCAGTCATTCCTTCAAGGCGCATGTAACCAAGGTGGGAACCACGGCAGCGCCCTTTTTGACGATCGGCGTCGGCGCACGCGCCAATGCCATGGGCGGCGCTTTTGTTTCGGTTGCCAATGATGTAACAGCGCTGTACTGGAATCCGGCCGGCATCTCCTTGTTGTCAAGCCCGCAACTGGCGCTCATCCATTCGGACTGGATTGCCGATCTGCGCCACGATTACATCGGCCTGGCCATTCCATTAGGTTCCTTTGGCGCCATCGGCGCCAGCGTCAATTCATTGACCATGGACGACATTGCGGTGCGCACCACCGCTTTTCCGGAAGGCACCGGCGACCTGATCAACTGTTTTGATCTGGCCATCGGTCTGACCTACGGCATTCAACTCACCGATCGCATCAGTATCGGCGCCAGCGGCAAATATGTGAGCAGCAAACTGTATCACATGAATGCCAGTGCGTTGGGTCTGGATCTGGGCGTCATGTTTTCAAACATATTCGACTTTCTGCAATTCGGTGCATCCATGACGAATATGGGAACCAAGATGAAATTTGACGGCCGCGACACCTATGTTTATTATGATCTACGGCCCTCCGAAGCGGGCAACAACGCCAAAATCGACGCCAAGTTGTGCACACAGAGCTTTAATCTGCCGGTTGCGTTTCAGGCCGGCTTTTCCACCGTCATTAAAAAGTACAGCAAGATGCCGTTGCTGTTGGCCATCGATTTTTACGAACCCTCCGATAATGTGCGCAGCATCAATCTCGGCGCCGAATGGGCGTTTTACAACAAACTGTTTTTGCGCGGCGGCTATGCGCGCCTTTTTGAAGACGATTCCGAACGCGGGCTCACACTCGGCGCCGGCTGCAAGGTCACCATTCCGGCCTCTTCCATTAAACTGTTCATCGATTACAGTTATGAAGAATTCGGCTTGCTGGATAATTCACAAAAGGTCTCTTTACACATAGCCTTATAAAAACTTTGTTTGACCGGTCAAGAGATCATGCACCTGGCTTAAAAATAACCTCGGCCGGATATAAGAGTCTGTCAATCTGGGAGTAACAATGGCCTCTTTTACAATATATAAAAAACTCTCCTTTTCTGCCGTCCTGTTCAAAGGTTCGGCAATGCTGATGCTTTTCCTCTGCACGCTTTTGTTGGTACCTTCATGCCACAAGAAGGAGGAAAAAACAAAAGTCGTGGCGCGCATCAATGAATTAGAAATTACCGAACAGGATTTAATCACGCAATTTAATGCCAGACAGCCGCAAATGGATTTTAAAACTGCGGAGCAAAGCGTCAAACAAGCCGTGCTGAATGATATGATCGACCAGCAACTCTTGTTGCTGGAAGCCTACCGGCTGGGATACGATAAAAACGCCGAACTTGTAAAACTGGTACAGGAAAAAGAACAGGAACTGGCTGCTGAGGCGTTTATTGAAAAAGAGGCAAATGCAGAACCGGTCACGGAAAATCTGGCCAGGGAATATTACCGCTTGATGGATAAAACATATGATATTTCATTTATCAAATTGAACAAAGGACAGAGCGAGCAGGAAAAACAGGTTATTATTGACAAAGCAAATGAAATTTACCGACAACTCAAAGCGGGCGCCAATTTCAATCAAATGGCTGCCGTACACTCGCAGCACGGGTCCGCGGCCGGCGACAGCGGCAGGTACACGCTGGTGAATTGTTTCAATCTTGAAAAATCGCTCATCCTGCGCCTGCACCGCATGCAAACTGGAGAAATCAGCGAACCCCTTGTTGCCGGAGATGCCGTTTATATTTTAAAATTGGACAGGATCATAGCGCAAAAATTGGCTGAATTTTCAGTGAGCAAGCCGGAGATCATGGAAGAGCTGGAAAAGATGCAGCAGAATCAAAAAGCGCAAAAAACCGTAAAAATTGAACTGGCGTTGAAAAAACAATATCACTATTCGCTGTTTCCTGAACAGATTGATTTTTTTTGCAACCGCACCAAAAAAATGAAATCCAAATCGGATACGCTGGAAATTTTTACTGCAACGGAAAAAAGAGTCCCGTTGAGCAGAACGGATTTCAATGAGATTACCATCGGCGAATTTCTGCCCAAAGTGGCCGAATATTACTGGGACTCGCTCTCCCAAAGGCGCGTGGTCGAGATGTTGCTGGATTATATGAACGGCAAACGGATTCTCAAACACCATGCCATGCAGCAAAAAATTAACGAATTGCCGAAAATTAAGAATCAGCTGAGCGTTTTCCAGGTGCAAAACCTCAAAGGATATGTGGTGCAAAAAGAAGTGGTGGAAAAAATTGCCGTCACGGACGAAAAATTACTGGCGCTCTACGAGCGAAGTAAAGCTGATTTCAAAGTGCCGCCTTCTGTGACGGTCCAGGAGATATTTTGCCGCTCGAAAGAAGAAAGCGACCGCGTCCACGCCCTGGCTGTGGCAAAAAATGATTTTGCCCTCCTGCAAAAAACCTATTCACAGGATGAAGAAACAAGAAGCAACGGCGTTCTGGGACCTTTTGGCAAAGGCCGCAACGGAAAACTCGGCGAACTGGCCTTTTCCGGAATGAAGGTCGGTCAAATCAGCGAGCCTTTCCGCTATCGGGGCGGTTATTCATTTTTTAAATTGCTGGCTTTTGAATCTGAAAGAATCGAATCCTTCACGACGGTAAAGGATAAACTAAAGGCAAAATACCTCGACGAAAACAAGGGGAAATTCCTGGCTGAATGGCTAAAGACGAGCAGAAAAAATTATCGTATTGAATTATACCCATTATCATGATTTTTATTCCAATCGGAGTGCATAACAAACAAGAAAGGAGGCGCCCTCTTGGCCATTTTGATCCTGAAAACACATTGAAAACAAAAACAAGGAGGAGGTGAAGAGAAATAAAAAAGAGTGATCCGGCCATTTCAGGCCGTCGGGTTGTGCGCTTAAAGAGTAAATCCTCGCACAACCATCGTTGCTCTTGAAGCATTTGTCAGCCAATGCATAATTTCACGGAGGATCACAATGAAATACAGCAAATTTGCAAGCACCCTATTGTTTGTCTTTTTACTCATAACCTGTACCCTGAGTCTTGCAGAAGACAAAGACAACATGAAGTGGAAACTGGCCTGGACCTCGCCGGCAACCGTGCCCACGGTCAATGCGGCGATAGACGGCG
>CAYLWO010000206.1:0-3325 GCA_964387285.1 uncultured Cytophagia bacterium
GCAGAGATGTAAATACCTTGGGGATAGGCATTATTTCATTTACCTCAATCATCTGAGCCGCTTCCAAACAAAAGCTAAGGAATTATTAATGAATTGCCCTGCTTTTCATCTGCAAAAAGCGCTTGCGACGGCAATCATCGCAGCAGTCATAGCTCCTTCCTTTGAAAGCGCGATAGTCTCTTGTGCACGCGCGGACGAATTTGCACAGATCGCACTCACCTACCAGGACAATCTGACGGGGAACCTGGTTCCAGGACGACTCACAATCTCCAATCCTAATACGGGCATTACCTTATATAACCAGTCTATTAATGGCGCCGGTACGGTCCAACTGGTTTTTACGAACGTGGACAATGACCAGGGCAATCCCGATGAGTACTACCTTAGCCTTAATTATCCTAACCCTTTTAGACATGATACCCGTTTTACCCTGCAATTTCCGCGCTTAGCCGATGTCAGCATTACCTTATATGATATATTAGGTAGAACCGTTCTGCACGAACGCCGTCAGGCGCCGGCTGGCAGATATGATTTCTCCCTGGGCGGGCTTCCTGCGGGACTCTATATTGCTCTGGTTAAGGCCGGCGACGAGATGCTCAGGAAAAAGATTATCTCACTTGGCGATGAGGCATCATCTCCCTGGATAACGATGAGCGGCCGTTCTGTTAATCATTCATCACTCCGGAAGACATCCATTTTACCCGATGAGCGGCTGATCGTTTTCGCCCCTGATGACAGCCTGAATCCCGGTGGCTATAAACCGGATACGTTAAAGATGACCATCAAAGGCAATGAGCAGATAACCAGGTCGCTCGAAAGACAGAATTTGGTTAAGGTAGTATTGGCGGATGCCGATGGGGATTCGCTGGATGCTGTCCTAACTTTTAAAGACCAGTCAAACCTGCTGAGAGAGGTAAGGACGAACATCGAGATCCTTCTGCCAAGCGGCCGTTACAGCATCGAAAAAGGATCGGTTCGATATGAAAATCAATTGCTGGATCTGAGTGGATTGGGCGGTATCCTGATAGATATCGCTCCAATCGATAAGACCTATCAGATCAATTGTCCAAATGATATCGTCAGGATGCTGGTTGAACTGTACGATGTGACAGGATATAAAGTCAAAGGAGGCGTGATAATTGGCAGCCGGCAATTTACATCGAGGCCGGATTCATTGATTGCCGTGATCGGTTTTGCGAAACATGAAATAAGGCCGTTTACCTATTCAATTGACGCTGACACGCTCCATTCATTCGGCACTCTGCATCGGGCCATTCCCTTTGACAGGAATTATGACCAGATTGTAAGAATTCCAGTGGTTGACTTTAACGGGATTACTTGCGGCGTTGATACGCTGGTCTATGACACTCCCGGTGGGCCATATGTTAATATATTGAATATTTCTCCCCAAACATTTTATGGTTTTGCAAAAGAAGGAGTGTTCTGGCCGCAGAATGGAGTTGAAGTAGAAGGATTAAAGGGATTTGATTTCAAGAACAGGCATTACACTTTTTTTGTTGCGCTTGATCAAGTACTAAAAGAGTTTCCAGTAGAGAAAACAAGTTATACGCCAGAGCAACAGCAGTATATCGCACAAAGATTAAATGATTATTTTATATCATCACTCGAACCTGAATTAAGAAACAACATAACAATACAAGTAGCAACAGCCCAAGATACTTTGCCTTATAAATTAGTAAAAGTAGACGATAGATTTGTAAAATTTCCAGCAGAAGGTAGTATTTGGGTATATCCCAGCAAAAGAACTCCAACATACGGATTTAAATCTTATGATTGGAATGATCCTAAAGATGGAATAGCGGAATCAGGTAAAATAATTGTTAGTTATGTTGGATATTGGAATGAAAGCGCAATGTTTACAGAGTTTAACAGTATGTTGGTAATTGGACCAGTTTATGATGTAAATATGCAAAGAAAAACAATGTTTCATGAGGTTAATGGTTATTATTCAGGAGTTCCTAACATGCCTAAATTTTCCCCTGCAGATCAAAAGTTAGTCTCTCTCGTGCAGAAAATGTTTCCAGAATCTGCATTCAGGGAGATAAATGGAAAGCTGCATCTAGGTTACCAGCCGCTTCAGCAGATAGATGATATTCTTTCCCTAAATCCACCGGAAGGATTCCAATTAGAAAACAAGCGCTTTGTAAAAAAGTGACGTTTATCCTCGTTGCCAGGCGCCCTGCCTGGCAACCAGGGGGCAAACGAGTGGATCCACTCTGCGCTTCTTTGCGACCTCGGCGTCTCTGCGTTTCAGCATTTACAAAAGCAATGGAGAAAAGACATTAATGCCTTGCAGAAGCAATCAGCTTTTCCAAATACCGCGACTTGAACTGCTTGCTCGCCAGGGCCTGCTTCAATGGCGGCAGTTTCAGAATCACGCCGAAAATCGCAGCCAGGGCCCGGTGGCTGGCAAAGGCCTGTTGGCTGAACAGCAGATGCTGCAGCGTGCCCCGTTCAATGGCCATCATTACGGCGCGATGGGCGGAATTGAGCGGCGTGATCACCCGCTGTTCCCGGAAACGCAGCGACAAGCTGTTGCGTGAGCAGGTGCGCACGCACACACCGCACCCCAGGCAAATATCCTCATCCAGTTTGGCTGTTTTTCGCGCCGGTTTGTGCGGGTCATGGCTTGAGACCAGAGACAATGCTTCAACCGGACAGGCCTGCACGCAACGTCCGCAACCGTTGCAAGCGGCCGAGTCGATCTGTGGAATGAAATTGGTTGTGTGCACCGGCTGCAAAATGGCAAAGCGGCGCGCGGCAATCATGGCCTCACAGCAGCAAGCGCAACAATTGCAGATAAAACTTACCCGTTCACGCACGTTTTCGCCGAATTGCACCAAATTATGTTCATAAGCCTGTTGCAATAAATCCAGACATTCCGCGGCATCGATCTCTCTGGCATATCCGCGCTGAGCCAGTGTGCGTCCGCAGTTGTTAAAGGTCATGCAAATATTCATGGGTGCGTCGCAAGCCTTGTCCAAATGCATCATTTTGTGGCGACAATAGCACATACCCACCGCCCTGTGCGAAGCGGTTTTAATTACCTCTGTAGACCGCTCATAATCCAATACGTGTAAAGCATGCTCTGAAGTGAGCACCGGCTCATGGACAAACACCCGGCCCAGTTGCGTTTCACCCCGGGTGAACAGGTTTTTGATAAAATCCTCTTCTACAGTGATATAGTGATAAAACAATTCAGACAGAACTTTTTGGTCCACGTCGTCACGAACGCGCATCATGGAGAATTCGAAAAATCCGGCCATGGGCGGCGGCAAGGTATACATGGTTTCGCCGTTGCGAT
>CAYLWO010000207.1:0-3293 GCA_964387285.1 uncultured Cytophagia bacterium
CGGCCGTTATTGGCAGCTTTTGGAAAACGAATTTGCCATTTGATCAAGCAAAACCGGTCTTTCGCTTCATGTATACCGGACCCAGTATGAATCCCTTGCTGCGGCTCGGCGATGATTTGCACGTTCTGCCCTATGATCGTCCGGACCTGATCCGGCCCGGCGATGTCGTCGTATTTCGCTCTCCCATGGATCAAAAAACCGTTGTCCATCGCATTCTCTCTCGATCCGGCAACGGCTTCCTCACCCAGGGGGACAATAATAGTGAACCGGATCCTTACACGATTCTGCCGGAAAATATAATCGGTCGTGTAATACAAATAGCAGCAGGTAATAAGAGTAAAAGCCCTTATAATGGAACGGCCGGTTTGTTATATTTCTGGCTGCAACGCGGCCGGGTTGTCGGGCGGACAGTCCTGCATCAATTCATGCGATCTTTATTCTTGAAAATGCATCAGAGCGGTATTTTTTTTCATCTGCGTCGCATTTTGCCGCAAATGCACTTTATCAGCTTTCACCGCAGCCAGGGAATGGAATGGCAATGCCACATGATGCGTCATATGGCAGCGCGTTTGCTGCCGGGAGAAAAAGAGTGGGCCATTCGAATACGCTATCTGCCGTTTTTTAATTCTGAATATCTAGAGCATCTGCACCAGAGCAACGCTGCCTCTGCCAATTTGAATAAGGATTTTTCTCAATAACCCCACACTGTCATTGCGAACGCAGCCACTGTCACTGAAAAAGAGCGAGTTCTCAGGTGAAGTGAAGCAATCTCCTTATACAGCAGGAAGGATTCAAGCTGCAGCAATGATCGTCTTACAAGCACCCTGGTCAAGCAAAAGGATCAATACGCGATATGGAAGAAACGACCATTTCAAACCAAACCAACACAGATTATCAACTTCACGACTATTATCTGGTTTTTATTCGCTATTGGATCATGATTGTGATCATTGCCGTTCTGGTGTTCGCCCTGGTCACCGCGTACACGTTGACACGCCCCAAGTTGTACGAATCCTCATCCACTTTTATCAGCGAAACCAAATCAGCCGATCTGCTCTATCGCTACACCATGTGGGAACCGAATCAACGGGAGCGTGAAATAGAGCTGTATAAAGCACTGGTGGCCAGCCGGGCGTATCTGGATATGTTGGATGCATCTATTGCCCGCGACTCGGTTTTGACAAAAATGAGCTTTGCTTCCACGGTAATCGATAAAGCGATTGGCAGTTTGAAATTGGATATTCCGGAAAAGACCGAGCTTTTGACTCTATCCGTTCGCGCCGCCGATCCCATTGTCGCCTATCGCGTTGCCGTTATCAGCCTGGAAGCATTCAAAACAAGATTGCGGGATATCAAACTGGAAGAGACGCGCCGTATTGTTGATTATGTCGAAAAGCAGAAAGAAGTCTCCGGCGAACAACTTGAACAAACCGAGCGTTCTTTGCAGGAATTCTCCAAAGGCGCGCAATTTACCCTGAGTTCGGAAGAGAGCGGTTTGTTGAAAAGATTGGCTGACCTGGAGATGCAATTGGCCGACATTCAGACGCAACGCAAACTGGCTGAAGCCAATTTGGCGGCTTATGACAAACGACTGTCGCAACTCAAAGTGACCAATTCGCCCGCCTTTGGCGGCGCTTCTTCACCGGAAGCGAGACGAATAAAGGAAGAATTGGAAGCGTTGATGCTCAGACGCAATTCCCTGCAGAAAACCACTTTAACCGGCATTCAGCTGGTGGAATTGGATCGCAGCATTGACGAAAAAAAACAGCAGCTCTTTCGCACCATTCTGGCTGAGAGCAAAGAGGCTTCCAACTATAATTCGATCGATCAGTCGACCGCTGCCCAGATAAGCGAGAACCGCATCAAGGAAGAGTTGAATTTGTACGTGCTTAAAAACCGGGAATCCTATTTTCGTCAGTTGCTTGAAGACTATCAACGGCAAAATCCCCGTCTGGTTGAGCGGGCCCTGGAAGAAGCACGGTTGAAACGCAGCAAGACGGTATATGAAAATCTGTACAACATCCTGTTGGAAAAAGGCGAAGAGGCGCGCATTCAGGCCGCCACCGGCAGCGGCGGCATCCGCATTATCGACAATCCCAGTGTACCGGCAGGTCCGGTAGATGCAAACACGACCCGCAATCTCGCTGTTGGCTTGCTTTTAGGACTTGGACTCGGCTTTGGTCTGGCCATGGTGCGGGATTTTATGGATCACTCGTTTCGCAGTCCCGAAGAGGTCCAGCGCCGACTCAGCATTCCTGTTATGGGGTCGGTACCGGTGATCGAGGATGACTCGCGTTCCAGCCGGTCGGCAACGCCCAGGCAATCAGAGTCAATACGCCTTGGCCGTGGTTCCTGGAAGAAAGAGGATGTAGAGGCAGCCATCGGCTACCATGAGAATTTACTCTCTTCCCTGCCGCCGCGCAATCCCATTGTCGATAATTACCGCACCCTGCGGACAAATCTGCAATTTGCCAGCGTGGACAAACCCATCACCTCTTTGCTTATCACCAGTTCGGTTCCCGGCGAGGGCAAGACCCTGACGGCAGCCAACCTGGCCATCTCTTTTTCCGAAATGGGCAAACGGGTTTTGCTTTTAGACGGCGATATGCGCAAGCCGCGGGTGCACACGGTTTTCAATATCGAAAAATCCCCCGGTCTTTCCGACCTGCTTGTGCGCGACCTTGAATTGACCAAGGTGATCTATCCCAGCCAGGTGCCTAACCTGTCGATTATGCCCTGCGGCACGGTGCCGCCCAATCCGGCTGAGATGATCGCCAGTCAGCGCATGACCGATTTGATCAAGCGGTTGGAAAGCAGATACGATATGGTGGTGATCGATTCGCCGCCGCTCAACGTTGTGGCGGATCCGATGCTGTTCTCCACCAAAGTCGGCCATGTGTTGCTGGTGATCAAATTTGCCGCCACCAACTGGCGCATAGTCGGCGACGCCCTGGCCAATTTGCGGCGCAGCAAAGTCAATATCCTCGGCGCCATCCTCAACGGCGTTATTCTCGGACGAGGTTACGGATATTATTATCGCCACAATTATTATCACTATTACAGCGATTCGGGGGAGAAGAGGAAAAGTTAGCAGGGAGGAAGACGTTACACGTTGAACGTTCAACGTTCAACGTGTAAACTGCCAACTTTATACTTTTCACTTTATCACGTTCATCGTTTTAGGAGTCGTCGATGGCTGAAATAACCCTTGAAAAAATCTACGACCTGTTGCAGCACCTGGCCGATTATGTGATGACCGAGATACCTATTCTTAAACAGGATGTAGCTGGTCT
>CAYLWO010000208.1:0-3277 GCA_964387285.1 uncultured Cytophagia bacterium
GCCACCAGTAATCGCCTTCAGAATAAAAATCATGCAATCCGCCGCAGCTTCTGACCGCCTTGAATGCGGTTATGGTAATCGGCGCTTCATGGACATATTTTTCTGCTGCTGTCAGAATTCTAGTGCTATCGATTCGAACCAGATCAGCCAAAGAAAAATTGTGTGCCGGTAAAGCGGGCCGCGTAAAAATGAAAACCACCATGTTGTACAACAGGTAAAAAGATATCATAGTTCCTCTGACAATTACGTCGGGTTAAGGACACTTTGCCTGAGTGGCCCTGTCTAATGCAACCGAAATTAAGTATAAACAATTTCAAATGGTTTGTCAAGTACAAAAGCCTGCTCAGAACAAACAGCTCCCTGCTGTTGCTGAATAAGGTCAAGGATTCTTTTTTTTATGTTCTGTCATCAACCGGATTTGGTTCCTTTATAAAATGTTTGGTTTTAATGAGCGAATTATCGTAAATTCGCGAGTCCTGTGATCTTAAATTTTGGGAATATTCGCTCCTAGTTTTTCAATTTCGGGGTTGTTATGCAGCGCTATCGCTTAATTTCACTATGGCTTTTGTCGTTGTTTTTGCACGGTCTCGCGTTCGCACAAACCTGGCAAGTTCATAGCGATTACTGGGTTGCTTCCGACGCTTTGGGGCGACATTTGCCCACTAGTGAGCAAACTGGTCCAAAGCGGCTAAACAAGTATGTCGCCATGTTTTATTGGACCTGGCATTCGGATGGCCTGGCGGATTTTTCTCCGGTTTTTAATGTGACGGAAATTTTAAATAAATCGCCGGAGGCAGCCAACGACGCAGCGCACCCGGCCTGGCAGGGCGTGTGGGGCGGCGTATTTTGGTGGGATGAGCCTTTGTTCGGTTATTATCGAACCACCGATGAATGGGTGTTGCGCAAACACGCCGAGATGCTGGCCGACGCCGGCGTGGATGCGGTTTTTTTCGACTGCACCAACGGCAGTAATACCTGGGCCAATTCCTATAAAAAGCTGCTGTCTGTTTGGCAGCAGGCGAGAACGGACGGCGTTAAAACTCCGCAAATCGCATTTCTGCTTCCCTTCGGCCAGGGAGCGGATACCCGCACCTCTCTGCTGGAACTATATCACGATTTATATCAACCGGGTTTGTACAAGGACCTGTGGTTTTTCTGGAAAGGCAAACCCATTGTCATGGCCTATCCGGAAAGTCTGCAACCGGTAAAGGGTGAAACCGCAGCCATGCGTTTTACCGCAGCCGACTCTTTTTCCATTATCGATGTCCATTGCCCCAGCTGGAGCAACAACATCGGCCATCTCACATTGTCGCTTTATCGGTGGAACACGAACTATGCCAAAACGTTGCTGAATCCTGTATTGGCGAAAAAGATCTTTGAAAATTTTCCGGACAATGCTCGCTTGTCGTTGTCCTTTAGCAATCTGGCGCCAGGCGCCTATCTATGGGTGCTGCATGACGCCGTTGAAACCGTGGGCGTGTGGAAATATGCCTCCAGTTCAGGACCGTCTGGCAGTTATTTCAACAACCTGGCCGTAACCGGCAATTACGTGAGCCGGATTTTTTATCGAAATAATTCAGATTATACACCGCTGGCATCCGGCACCAACACCGAGCCCGTACAAATCAGGCCCGGAGTCAGCGCCACGCTGATGGATGAGATAAAGAATTTTTTTACTTTTCGTCCGGGCCAGCCCGATTATGTGAACGGGCCGGCGCGTAATGATCAGTGGGGCTGGCTGGAGAACTATCCGCAACACGGATATGTGCACTCTGCTTCCGGATATGAGCAGGCGCCGGTCGGGGTGGCGCAAAACGCCCGTGACGCCAGTGGAGGGCATTGTTATGCGTTTAATGCGCCCGGGACCTATGGTCGCAGCTATACGCAGAGCAAAGGGCAGGACGCGCGGCCCGATGCCTACTTGTACGGTTTGAATTTTGCGGAACAATGGCAGCGCGCTTTTGCGCTGGATCCTGAAGTTGTGTTCATTACCGGGTGGAATGAATGGATTGCCGGTCGCCATGAAAACTGGCCGCCGTCCGATCCTTATAAGCCCTTTGCTTTTCCCGATGAATATGATCGGGAAAAAAGTCGCGACCTCGAACCGGTCAAGTCCTGGGGCGCATACGGCGATGTTTACTATTATCAGCTGGTCTCTCAGATACGAAAATTCAAGGGAATGGAAAAGCAGGAATCCGCTTCCGCGCTCAAGACCGTGCACATCGGTAAATGTTCGGATTGGAGCGATGTACGGCCCGAGTTTCGACACTACCGCGGCAATGTATTGCATCGCCACCATCCCGGACAAGGCAAGCAGTTGATCTATGAAAATAACAGTGGTCGCAATGATATCGTACTGGCGCTGGTTGCTCGCGATCGAGGCTATGTTTACTTTTATGTGCAAACGGCCGCCGCGTTAACGCCGGCAACCGATCGCAACTGGATGCGGCTCTTTATCGATACGGACCGGAACAAATCCACCGGCTGGCAGGGATATGATCTGCTGGTGAATCGTGTTGCCGCGGCTGATTCGGCGGTTATTGAAAAAAGTAAAAGTGGGTGGGATTGGCAAAAAATCGGCCACGCTGCTTTTGCCGTTTGCGACCGGTCTCTGGAATTGCGCATCAACAGATCTCTTTTTAACTCTGCCAACGGTGAGTTGAATTTCGAATTTAAATGGCATGACAACATGCAAACGCAAGGCGAGGTGATGGATTTTTATCTTTCCGGCGATGCGGCGCCGGCCGGCCGTTTCAATTTTCTTTATCAAGCTGTCGATACCATGGCTGCTGCCGTCGGTGTGCAGAGCGATGTGGGCTTGCCTGCCGGCCTGATGGTGCAACAAAATTACCCGAATCCTTTTCATCAAACGACCACCTTGACTTTTGATTTAGCGGAAAAGCGGCAGGTATGCATCAATGTCTACAATATACGAGGAGGACCGATCCGTCAATTGGCCAGGGCTGAATTGACGGCCGGCAGTCATCGTGTGGCCTGGGATGGGTGTGACGATAAAGGCAGCAATGTCGCTACAGGACTTTATTTGCTACACGTGAAAGCCGGGGAAGAGTCTCGGGTGTTGAAATCCGCTCTGGTGCACTAATTTTCAATAAAAAAAAGTGCTTTTTTCTTTAAAATCTGTATAAAAAGCCTTGACAAGTATACTAAAAAGCTGTATATTAAAAGGCTTTGAATGAAACGCCATTTTAAAAAAGGCGTTTCTGTTCTTTGATACGATGAATTAAATAGCGTGCAAGGCTCTAATTGTCGATTCAGG
>CAYLWO010000209.1:0-3274 GCA_964387285.1 uncultured Cytophagia bacterium
GCGCGGTTGCGCGGCATGGAAGCGTTCATTACTTTTCGCATGAATGAGGTGCATGATGTGGATCGGCCGTCCAGCGCTCTGTTGAATGACTTTTGGAAAAACCATCCTTCCTGGCGCGTTGGCGGTTACGAAGGTTGGGGCGCTTTTGCTCTCAATTACGCAGTCCCTGAGGTGCGTGATTATTATCTGTCGCTGCTTGAGGAGGTGTGCGAACGTTATCCATTGGACGGCCTGGAACTTGATTTTATGCGCTTTCCATATTATTTCCCTGATAACGAGGACAAACGCGAAGAGTATGAACGCATCATGACCGATTTTGTCGCTCAGGTCTCTGAAATGGTCAGTAGAATCGGCAATCAGCGTCATACGCGGATCCTGTTAAGCGCACGCGTGCCTTCCACGCTAAAAAGCTGCGCTTTTATCGGTTTGAATCCGCCAGAGTGGTGCAAACGCAATTATGTGGATTTTATCACGGTGAGTCCATTTTTATCAACCGAATGCGACATGCCGGTCTATGAGTTCAAAGCCGCCTGTGGAGAAAAACAGGTATACGCTGCCGTCGAGTACACACTGGGTTGGCGCAATATGATTCCGGAAAATATGGCTGCTGCTGCAGCTTCTTTATATGATTATGGTGCGGACGGCGTGTACAGTTTCAACTATTTTTGCAGCCGTGAAGAAAAAATGGAACCGGATTTTACCGTATTCAAAAAAATCGGTTGTCCGGATTCATTGGCCGGGGTAAACAAATTGTACGGACTGGGACCGGCGAAATATCCCATTGCCAACGTCAGTATGAGCAGCATAATGCCGCTGACGCTTTCGCCCGGTCAAGCGCGCGCCCTGGTTATGCGCACGCCGGAAGAGAGAAAAGCAAAACGAATAACACTGTGGCTGGAAGCGCAAAAAGATCTGGATGCGGATCGGATTTATGTCGAGTTCAACGATCTCAATCTCGACCTGGTCGAACATCCGCAAGCGTCATTTCCTTTTCAGGCGCGCGTGAACAAGCCGTTTATCTCGGCAAACAGAGTGCTCGTTTTTACCGTACCGGCCGAAGCGTTGCAGCCCAGCAACCAGATATTGCTGGTTTCCGAGACGCCGGTTACGATCGAGTATGCGTATTTGAGTGTAGAATATTGAACGGATGTTAGATTTTTAAATTTTTTGAAAACGTGTTATTGCGAACGCAGGAACTGTAATTTACAAAGAGCAATCACTCAGGTGGAGTGCAGCAATCCCCTGATAATGCAAAAAAATGATGACACGCCAATTTTTGCTATGCCGAAGAATCTTGGCGAGTCACAAAATCAATAACCATTCTAAATCCTGGCGGCGAGCAGACATTTCAGCTCTTTAGATTGTAATTGGATATTCGCTATACAGGATATTTCGCCTTAGCAAAAAAAGAAAAATGAATTTTGTCAATCTGAGCCTCGCCGTTTTTTGGCGAGGCGAAGAATCTATCATCGCACTGTACCAGATAGTGTCTCGAATCTTGTTCGTCGATTGATGCCTAAAAATTTTAATCGGATATTTACCATGGAATGATCTCACGCTTCAGCATGTCATGGTAAGAATCCGTGCAAATCCGTGTAATCCGTTCAATCCGTGTTCGCTTTTAATAGTATGTAGAGGGATGTGTATGAAACATAAATTTTTTCTTTTTTCTTTTGTTTTTGGTTTAACGCAGCTATATGCCCAAACCATTGCCAAACCGCCCATGCCGCTCCTGCCCATCCCGACTGCCAGACAACTGGAGTGGCAAAAGTCGGAACTGATTATGTTTCTCCATTTCGGCGTTAACACCTTTACCAACCGGGAATGGGGAATGGGAACCGAGTCACCGGCTATTTTTGTGCCTGAAAAATTGGATGCGCTGCAGTGGGCGCGAACCGCAAAAGAAACCGGTTTTCAAACGCTCATCCTGACTGCCAAACACCATGACGGCTTTTGCCTTTGGCCCAGTCGCTATACGCGACATTCGGTTGCTTCCAGTCCCTGGCGCCAGGGACGCGGCAATGTGGTTGCAGAGTTATCAGCCGCCTGTAAAAAACAGGGACTCAAAATGGGCCTGTACCTTTCGCCCTGGGATCGCCATGAACCCAGTTATGGCCAGGGCACAGCATACAATCAACACTATATTGGACAACTGACCGAACTTTTAACCCAATATGGGCCTGTACATGAAATATGGTTTGACGGCGCTTGCGGCGAAGGGCCCAATGGCAAAAAGCAGGTCTATGATTTCATTGCATTCTGGGCATTGGTGCGGCAGTTTCAACCTGCAGCAGTCATGTTCTCCGATGCCGGACCTGATGTGCGTTGGATCGGCAACGAAAACGGCCATGCCGGCGAGACCTGCTGGTCCATGATGGATAAGACGAAAGTGACCATTGGCGGTTCACAACAAGCCTATTTAAACAGCGGCGATAGCCAGGGCTCGGACTGGATTCCCGGCGAATGTGATGTTTCTATTCGCAAGGGTTGGTTCTGGCACCCGGAGGAAAATCCTAAAACCGTGGACGAGTTGCTGGATATTTATTTCAAATCAGTAGGCCGCAACAGCGTCCTGTTGCTCAATGTGCCGCCCAATCGGGACGGATTGCTGGACAATAAGGATGTTATCGCGTTGAAGAGTTTTCGCCAACGGCTCGACGCCATTTTCAGCAACAATCTTGCAACAGGCGCATCTGCTCAGGCGAGCAACATTCGTGGCAATGATCCTGGCTATGCCGCCGGACAAACACTTGATGAAAGACAGGACACTTTCTGGGCTAGCGATGATTCGGTCAACTCGGCAACGCTCGAGTTGGAACTGCCGGCATCCCGGATTTTTAATATTGTCTGTTTGCGTGAGCCTGTTAGCCTTGGACAACGGATCGAAAAATATCGCGTGGAAGCGTGGCTCGACGGCGCCTGGAAAACGATCAGTCAGGGCACAACCATCGGCAACAAGAAACTGGATAGAGTGGGGAGGACTCAGACGGACAAGATCCGCATTGTCCTGGAAGAGAGCCGGGCGTGTCCGTTGCTGTCGCAAGTTGAGTTGTACTGGGATAAAGAGCAATAAATCGGCCTTGTATGCAACCGAGAGTATAACCTGAATTATTTTTTCTGCTACACTCTGACATAATCAACCATAAATTTTTGCGGAAAAATCGCCGCATCCACTCTGTGAATGCCGCCCCACAGACCTACGACCGCAAAATTCAAAATCAGATAATGCGGCTTGTCATAGGGCCAGACGTCATGTTCCTTGCCTTCGTTTTTT
>CAYLWO010000210.1:0-3244 GCA_964387285.1 uncultured Cytophagia bacterium
AATTTTTTAGCCAATGCCGATGATTACCCCACACACCCCAATCGACTCAAGGCTGCCTATGGCGGCGCCGGCGTCGATTCGCACCCGAATAGCACAGGCAATGCAGCCAGCACCGTGGATTTTGCTACGAAAGAAGGCAATTTTATCGATGCCGCCTGGGTGTCTTTTATCAGCAGTTCTGTACAGTTACAGATCAAGTTGTTTCTGGATGACAGCGTCAATCTCGCTGACTAGGCAGTATGGCTTATCAACGCCCGACAGGGCGCGTCAGCTCAGCTACCGTAATGAACCAGTTGGAGGAACAATGAAACAGTGGTATGAAGCCTTGTTTGAAAATTACGGCCGTCGTTATGATGAAGAGACCTTTACCCAGGGGACGAGCGGAGAAGTAGATTTTATAGAAAAGGAAATGAACTATAATAAGAATTGCCGTATTTTAGATGTTGGTTGCGGTACGGGCCGGCACAGCATCGAGCTGGCAGCTCGCGGATATCAGGTTGTCGGAGTTGATTTATCCGAATCGCAACTGCAACGCGCCGGCATCAAGGCGAAGGAGAGAGGCGTCCCGGTTTCTTTTTTTAAACAAGATGCACGGTGCCTGTCGTTTCGCAACGAATTTGATCTGGTCATCATGATTTGCGAAGCCGCTTTCCCGCTCATGGAAACCGATGAGATGAATTTTCAAATTTTGCAAGGCGCGGCGCAAGCGCTCAAACAACCGGGTAAATTTATTCTCACGACGCTAAACGTCTTGTATCCGCTCTATCATTCGGTAAAAGATTTTGTAAACGCAGAGACCTCGACTACAACGTCTGTGGAGAACCATTTTGACCTGCTGACGTTTCGGGATCATTCCGTGGTCGAAAGCATGGACGACGACGGCCGTTTGCGCACCTTGCCGTGCAATGAAAGATACTATGCGCCTTCGGAGATAAACTGGCAGCTGAAATCTCTGGGTTTTAAAAAAGTGGATATACTGGGCTGTCCGTTGGGTGGTTTCAGTCGGCAAAATCCACTGACGACGGATGATTTCGAAATGCTGGTCATAGCGGAAAAATAAAAAGCAGCAGCACGTAAGATTGGATTTTGTTTTGCAGGGGAACGATTTGCGTTGTATGAACAACCTTGCGAAGGCTCAAAACCTTCGCAAGGTTCATGTGTGTGCCCTTTCAG
This sequence comes from uncultured Cytophagia bacterium, assembly GCA_964387285.1. Taxonomy (GTDB): domain Bacteria; phylum Zhuqueibacterota; class Zhuqueibacteria; order Residuimicrobiales; family Residuimicrobiaceae; genus Anaerohabitans. Next base: position 1,174 of record CAYLWO010000210.1, read on the forward strand.
GGCGCGGTTGAGCGATACCCTGCCCGGGCATTGGTTTGCCATAAAGTAAAATCATTGCCGTCAACGATGGCATCCAGATTTGCATCGCCTGCCTGATATCCGGTCAAGGCGGCGCGATGGGCCTGATACCACACCGAATAATCGCGCGAGGTCAGATGACCGTCCAAGCGCAGATCGCCGCCGATCATACCATAGACACCGGAGCCCAAATCCTTCCCGCCATTCAGGTAAAATTGACCGGCGCCGGTGCTGAAATCATACAAGGTGGCAGAACCACTGCTCAACGCCGCCATTGAACTGCTCATGACCGCCAGATGGTTGCGATGACGCACAGCGAGATAATAATTACCGTCATCGATTCCGTAAAAAATGATGCTGGTGCTCGTACCATCGTCATCTACAATTGTGCCGTTTTTGTGCAGAAAGGCGCTTCGGCCGGCAACGGGATTTTTCGCCGCATCACAAAGCTCGACATAAATCCAATCGGTCACGTCGGCCGGTATGGTCGCCACGTTGCGATGATCCGGATAAGGCGATAGATTGGGAATGACAGCGCCGTCTTTGAGGTCCGTGCTCATGACGCCGCCGCCCAGATAGGCGCCTTCCAGATATATTTTTATCTGCGCCAGCAGATAGATGTCTTCCTGCCATTGCGCCAGCCGGTAGGATAATTTATTATCGACCGCAGTGAATTGTCCGCCGGTCAACAAGGCGCCATAGTTTAACGCCAGCACCGTGTCGTTGGCGCCTGCTTTTAAAGCCAGCCAATTTGTGCCATCCCACTCGGCAATGTTGTTAACGGACGTTCCACCGGCTGACGTAAAGCGGCCGCCGGCATACATGAGGCCGCCCATGCCGGACAGCGCCCGTACCGTGCCGTTGATGCCGGTGCCCACCGGCCACCAGGTCGTACCATCCCAACGAGCAATACGAGCTGCTGTGTATCCGCCTGCCAGGGTAAAATCACCTCCGGCATAGAGATAATCCACGGTCGGACTGAGACAATAAACATAATTATTCACACCGCCGTTCATGGGATTCCATTTAACGCCGTCCCAGCGACCAACGTGACTGAGCAAGTTGATACCGGACAGTCCGAATTCACCACCAGCATAAAGCTCATCGTTCCAAACCGCCAATGCGTTCACATCGCCGTTGAGTCCTGTGGACATGGCATTCCAGGTTCCATTCCAATAGGCAATATTCAAGGCGGCGACGCCCCCGGCCTGGGTAAAATCACCGCCGACGTAGATCTCGGATCCATTTACTGCGATGCTGTAGACCACTCCGGTTCCCGGGCTGCCTTTATTTACACCAGTGCCTAAGGAATTCCACGCTGATCCGTCCCACATGGCGATATTGCTCACTGTTGTACTGCCGGCCAGGGTAAATTGTCCGCCCACATAAACGCGGCTGCCGTTTACGGCAATGGCATGCACAGTGCCGTTGATGCCGGCGCCAAGCGCTGACCAGGTCAAACCTTGAAATTTTATAATGCGATTGGCGCTGATCCGGCCGCCAAAGGTAAAGTTACCGCCAAGGTAAAAGGTATTGCCGCTGACAGCGATGGCGCGTATGGCGTTGTCGAATCCAAATCCTGTGGCCAGACTATTCCAGGTGGAACCATTCCATTGCCCCAGATGATAGATGCAGTTAGTTCCGGCTAAGGTGAAATCGCCACCGCCATACAGATTCGTGCCGTCGTGCGCCAGCGCATTGACATTGCTGTTAAAACCGGTTCCTACCGCACTCCATGAACCGTTCCACGCCGCAATGCGCAGCAGGTTGGTTCCGGAATCGCCGGTCTTGGTGAACCAACCACCGGCATAAATGTATAAACCGTCGTACGTCAAACTGGTGACGCGACCATTCAGACCAACGCCCAAACCCTGCCAGATGGCGCCGCTCCATTGGGCAATCCGTTTGGCCGAGTTGCCGCCGGCAGTCGTAAAATCACCGCCGGCATATAAATATCCGGAATAGAATCCTAAACTGTAGACGCTCGCATCCATGCCAGTGCCTAACTTGTTCCACGAGCCGTTCCAGCGCGCAATATAATTGAAATCACTGA
>CAYLWO010000211.1:0-3202 GCA_964387285.1 uncultured Cytophagia bacterium
TCAGATTTCTGACAACAGCGGCGTGGCAAGTGCTGCTTTACACTATCGCAAAGGGGGAGAGGCTGCTTTTATTTCAACCTCAATGATCTCTTCCGCATCAAATTATATCAGCACCATACCGGCCGATTCGGTAACTGCCGCCGGTGTGGAGTATTATATCAAAGCAGTAGACGTGAATGGCAATTGTGCGAAATATCCTGCGGTGGGATATGCCTGTGTACAGGTTGGCGTCACGGGAGACGGACTGAAAAAGGATGCTGCCCAACCCGCCGGATCAGGACAGGCTGCTTATCGCCTGGTGTCCTTTCCTCTGTATACTGATTCCAATGATGCCGGCAGCCTGCTGGCTGACGATTTGGGCGAGTTCAATCCAAAAAAATGGCGTCTCTTTGAGTTGCTGGCTGAACAGACGTATCAAGAAGGTACGAGCAGCACAACAATAAAACCTGGCTTTGCTTATTGGCTGATTACCAAGGAGAGCGACAAAATACTCGACACCGGACCTGGTAAATCGGCGGTCACGAACACGCCATTTGAGATCACTTTACATAATGATTGGAATTTCATTAGCAATCCGTACGCCTTTGCCATACCCGTGAGCAGGATTTCACTGGCAAGCGGCGATTCGGTCGTATTGCGTTCTTTTGCCGGCTCCTGGAACAATACCATAACCTCGCCTGTCATGGATATGAAACCGTTTGACGGCTATGCCATTCATATCAGCCGTGCCACGAAACTTTATTTGAACGGAGATCTGACTTTAACCACCTTGCATAAAAGTCGGGAGTGCAAAGCCGCCTGGTGGATCGGAATTGAAGCCCGCAGTCCGGATGCGGCGGATGTCGATAATATAGCCATGGTGGTTTCAGGCGCCAAACCCGGTTGGGATCGTTTCGATCTGCCTGAACCCCCGGTCATCGGCGATTATATGACTTTGCATTTTCTCCATCCGGAATGGGAAGAACGAAAAGAAAAGTACTGTGTAGATGCAAAACCGGATATTGATCAATCGGGCGAAATATGGGAATTTGAAGTGCAGACGGCAGGGCGAGCCAGCATTGAGCTCGCTTTCAACAATCTGGAAAGTGTGCCACAGCAGTACCAGGTTTTATTATTGGACGATTCATTCGGCTTGCAGCAGGACTTGCGGTCGAAGGCAACTTTTCGATTCAACAGCGCTGGAAACGGAATCAGCAGGTCTTTTGCTCTTGTTGCGGCTCCCGGATCGAATGCACAGCGTCTGGTCGCGGCCAGGTTGCACTTGCCGGAAAACTATTCGCTATCACCCAATTTCCCCAATCCTTTCAATCCGACAACAAATATAATCTATTTATTACCAAAGCAGTCACGGGTGTGGATACGCATATTTTCCGTACTTGGTCAGGAGATTGCAGCGTTGGCAGAAGGGGTTGTTCAGCAAGGGTACCAAATGGCGCAGTTTGACGGAAGGTCTCATGCCAATGGCGCCTACCTGGTGCAATTGAGGGCGGAACCGTTGGACGGCAGCAGGCCATTTACGGCAGTACGAAAGATTTTGTTGTTGAAATGAGAAAAGAGAAAAGGTGATGATACTGGTTTTTTTGATGTAATATGAATGGCAAACTGGGTCGGACCAAGTCAATAAATTGATTTTTTTAAAAATTGCTGTAAATGGCCCAAGAGGGGTAATAAAATGACATGATCTGTGAAAATAAACTAGTTGTCTTGGTCCGACCCGCATTCGCATAATATCCAGTGTTCATTTCCCAAAAAATACCGAAAAATCCACCCAGGGGACAAATGGAAAACCCTCGCCATCAAATGCTTCGTCTGACGTCAACAGTGCCAGATCAACGGCCAATCTGTCCCCGAAAAATCGTATTCCACCCGAGAGGACGAATACACCGTCATCGCCGGTAAAAATCCAGTTCTCTGTAATGAATTTTGCGCTGTTCGAGATTTGCGCTTCCCCGCCAATGAGTAATATTGGATTTTGCTCAGCATTGGCGTTCAGGGGCAGCCCAGTCCCCAAAGTGATGCCGCTTCGCGCGCTGCCGATGGTGGTCACCAGATAACCAAGATTGAGATCGTCGCCTTCTTCGGGGATCCTCAGATACAGAAAGCCTGTCGCCAGACCTACTTTTGGAGATACGCTCCAGGTTAATTTGGGCGCAAAGTACAACACTTGCGACGAAGCGCCAGGAATCAGCGATACGCCGCCGCTGAGTGAAAAATGGTCGGTTATTCCGTACGCCAAAGTAGGGAAGAAAATAAAGTAATCTGCAAAGTAGCCGCTCCCACCTTTCAGCTGACGCCCAGTCGGTGCAAAAAACAGTCTTGATGTATTTGGATCAAGGCGGAGTAGCTTGCCTTCGTTGATCTCCGACCGAGAATCAACTATCTTTGCGATCTGAAGGTCCGGCACCGGAATTTGTATTCCGGTCAAAGTTTGCATGACCAGAGTGTCGTGCTGTGCGCGCTGCAAAATTCCCACCAATTGGCTGCCGTCGTGCAGGATGAGATTTTTGTTTCTCGATTTCTCCTGCCATTTTGATTCCTCAATGCTGTAAAGCGTCTGATCGAATTGTACTTTTTGTTTTTGCAGGGTGGCGATCCTGACAGACATGTTGGTTTGTAATTGTGTAAAAGTATCAACATTCATATTTTGAATCAGAACTTGTGCACCACTATCGGTGTTTCGCAGGATATGAAGGCAATAGGCACCGCGATCCAAATAAAATCTGGCTGCCGCAAAACCGATGATATCGCCAAAAATATTAAACAGATGATTTTCCTGCGCATCAATCACTTCACCTAATGACTCGTGCAGCGTTGCATTTCTGTTTGATTGCGCCTGGATTATTGGAACGATTATAATAAACGCCCAAACCAGGCCGGAGTAAAGGAGCCAACTTATTTTCATGGTCTTCTCCTTCATTGAACGATTTCTCAAATTTGAAAACTGATATGAAATATGATTGGTTGCGAGGAAGCTGATAGGAAATTCGATGTTGCTGGGAGCAAAAGAATGGAGGAAATCATCCTTGATGAGATGTCTGGTAATCCAGCCATTTCCCCATTTTGAGCGCCATGTCATATCCGGCGTTCTAATCACTTCCAACCAAAAATAAATTAGTCAATCAGGAGTTGAAAATCAAGTGAAACTTGGTAAACCGGGAAAATACTTTAAATGATATAAGAGATGGAATAAAATGGCATGATC
>CAYLWO010000212.1:0-3123 GCA_964387285.1 uncultured Cytophagia bacterium
GGTCCAAACCGATGAAAAATCTTGTTTATCTGTTGGCTGTGCCAATCCTGTTCTCCTGTCAAACTCGACTGAATCCAACAGTTCGTACTGAAGGTGAACTGAAACAATGGCACAAAATTACACTGGTTATCCAAGGCCCTGAAACTGCCGAATGGGCAAAAGAGAACCCGTTTCTCGATTACAAGCTGGAAGCCGTGTTTACCCACGGGACTCATGCGGTAACTGTTCCCGGCTTTTTTGCTGCCGATGGCAACGCTGCCGAAACGTCAGCCGATGCCGGCAAGGTATGGAAAATTCATTTCCGCCCCGATCAGGCAGGTACATGGAATTACAAAATTTCATTCAAAAAAGTAAAAGATATTGTGGTAAAAGAAGGCCTTGATAAGGGTGAACCGGTTGCCCCTGACGGTTGGGAAGGCCGTTTCACCGTGGGCACAACGGATAAAAACGGCAGCGATTTACGGGCGAAAGGAAGAATCATAAACGGCGGAAAAGGCTATTTCAAATTTCAGGATTCGGATGAACTATGGATAAAAAACGGCGCCGACAGTCCTGAAAATTTTCTCGCCTACAGCGACTTTGACCAAACCCTGCGTTTCAGTCTTCAAACAGACGTGCGCGAAGGCGAAGCTGATCCGAAATCGGATTTGCACCAATACGAAGCGCATGTGGCCGACTGGAAAGCAGGCGACCCCACCTGGCAACATCGAAAAGGAAAAGGAATCATTGGCGCGCTGAATTACCTGCATTCGGCGGGTGTAAATTCGCTTTATATGCTTACCATGAATATTCTGGGCGATGGCAAGGATGTCTGGCCTTATAGCGACCACAATGAACGCTACCGATTCGATTGCAGTAAGCTGGATCAATGGGAAGTGGTTTTCGACCATGCTGAAAAATTGGGAATGATGCTCCATTTTGTTTTGCAGGAAACCGAAAACGAATGCCTGCTCGACAACGGCTATACCGATGTGCAACGCAAACTCTACCTCCGCGAACTGGTTGCCCGGTTCGGCCACCATCTGGCGGTTACCTGGAACATCGGCGAAGAGAACGGTCCGGCTGACTGGACGCCTATCGGACAAACCGACGCCCAGAAAAAGGCCATGATGAGTTATTTAAAACAAATCAACCCTTATCCCAATATCGTGGTTGTTCATACGCATGCTGACGACGAGCATCAGGATGACTATCTTACCCCGTTGCTGGGATTTGCAAACTTGGACGGACCCAGCATGCAAATCGGCAATCCGGCGCGGGTAAACGAACGAATACAGAAATGGGTGACCGAATCAGCAAAAGCGGGAAAACGCTGGCTGGTGAACCTCGATGAAATCGGCCCGCACTGGAAAGGCGTGATGCCCGATTCGTATGATGCAGCGCATGATACACTCCGGCAGGATTGTTTGTGGGGCGCTTTGTTGGCCGGCGGAGCGGGAGTAGAGTGGTATTTTGGATACCGTTACCCGCACACCGATCTCACGTGCGAAGATTTCCGCAGCCGCAGCGTCTGGTGGAAACAGTCAACCACAGCAACACAATTCATGCGGCAGTTCCCGCTGCCAGAGATGCAGCCGAATAATAAATTGGTGAATGTAAAAGGCGCATTCTGTCTGGAAAAGCAGGGTGAAATTTTTGTCCTTTACCTGCCGGCCGGGAGTAAAAATGTCAAAGTCAGACTGCCAGGTGAAAAAATATTTTCGGTAAAATGGTTCAATCCCCGCGAAGGCGGTGACATGAAGGATGGCGCCATCAAACGTGTTCAGGGAAATGGTTTTATTTCTGTTGGAACTCCACCGGCCGATGCTGACAGGGATTGGGTAGTGGTCGTAAGGTAATTGGTTTTCCGAGTTGATGCGTGTATGGAGTGTGTGTTTTCATAAAAGATGATCCCATAAAGCGGACATTGCTGCTTACACATGAAAATTCTCCGGCCTGCTGTATTTTTCGTGCAACAGGTTTGAGCAAAAAGAAAGGGCAACCAGATCATGAGACAAAAAATTATTCTACAGCAACTCGCCATCATTTTAATGACCACGGTTTTCCTCTCCGGTTGTCAGGATGGGAAAGGCCAAATACTGTTGTTAAAGGTCAGCGAGAACGGTCGCTACCTGGAGTATCGAAATGGGGCGCCTTTTCTTTATTTGGGTGATACCGCCTGGGAACTTTTCCATAAACTGAATCGCGAAGAGGCAACCGAGTATCTTGCCAACCGCAAAGAAAAGGGTTTTACCGTAATACAGGCTGTGGTGTTGGCGGAAAACGACGGATTAAGAGCGCCGAACGCTTACGGTGAAGTGCCATTAATAGATCTCGATCCTGAGAAACCAAATGAAAAATACTTTGAACATGTCGACTTTATTGTGAACAAAGCAGAAGAGCTGGGTTTATATGTAGGTATGTTGCCTACCTGGGGCGATAAAGTTCCGAACATGAACCAGGCAGCCGGTCCCATCGTTTTTGATGAAAAAAATGCCCGGGTGTACGGTGAATTTCTCGGCGATCGATACAAAGACAAGCCCATCATCTGGATATTGGGAGGCGACCGTAATGTGCACAGCGATACTGTTTTTACTATTTGGCAATCTATGGCCGAAGGATTACGGGCCGGGGATGGCGGCAACCACCTTATTACGATGCATCCGCGTGGTGAGAAATCGTCAAGCGAGTGGTTTCATAATGAAGAGTGGTTTGATTTTAATTTGTATCAAAGCGGCCATTTCCGTCATTTCAACAAGGTCTATGAATTTGCAGAGCACGATTATTTGTTGCATCCTGCCAAGCCGTTCGTTGACGGAGAACCGGCTTATGAAGACATACCGCTTACATTTTGGGAATTTTGCAATTGGTCCGACCCATTAAGAGTTCCGGCCGGCGTATTGGATTCAAATAAATTAGTTAAAATTCGTTCGCATTTTAAATACGGCTATTTTACCGATTATGATGTTCGAATACATGCCTATTGGAATCTTTTATCGGGCGCCGCGGGCTATACCTATGGAAATAACGCCATATGGCAAATGTTTAAAAAAGGCGGCGAAATCGCTATTCCCTGTCTGTACGATTGGCGCGAATCGATGGACCGGCCCGGCGCTGATGATATTCGACATGTACGAAAACTCT
>CAYLWO010000213.1:0-2927 GCA_964387285.1 uncultured Cytophagia bacterium
CCGCTGATCTAGAGGCCAAGGAGCGATTTATTCAGGAGGCTCAGGCAGCCTCTGCATTGGAACATCCCAATATCTGCAACATTCACGAAATCAACGAAACCGATGACGGTCAGTTGTATATGGTCATGGCCTGCTATGAGGGCCAGACTTTGAAAGAAAAATTGACGCACGAAGCGTTACCTATAGAAAACGCTGTGGAGATTGCGGTGCAAATCGCCAAAGGCCTGTCCAACGCCCATGCAAAAGGCATTATCCACCGCGATATCAAGCCAGCAAATATTTTTATCACTGACGACGGTACAGTTAAAATTCTCGATTTCGGTCTGGCCAAGCTGGCCGGACACACCCTGCACACCAAAACCGGTTCCACCCTGGGCACGATCGCCTACATGTCGCCGGAGCAGGCCCAGGGGTTAGCGGTTGATCATCGAACAGATATCTGGTCTTTGGGTGTGGTGCTGTACGAAATGCTGACCGGACAGCAACCCTTTGTTGCAGAATACGATCAAGCGATTCTATATCGCATTGTCAATCAAGAACCGGACTCCCTGCAAAACTATTGCGCGGGTATTTCGTCGGCGCTGGCCGAGGTTATTACCGGTGCTTTGCAGAAAAAGCCGGATAATCGTTATCAATCGATTCGCGAATTTAAAGCAGCTCTACAAGAAGCAACTGGTCCAACATCAGATGGCAAGATCCGTGTGAGTTTCAAAGCCAAGCCTGCAGCAAAGCACAATCTTCCGACGCTACTGACCAGTTTTGTCGGCCGGGAACAGGAAATCAACGAGGTCAAAACTCTGCTGCAAGAGCATCGACTGGTGACCCTCACCGGCGCCGGTGGTTGCGGCAAGACGCGATTGGCTTTTGAAACAGCAAATGCCCTACTATCCGAATATCCGGACGGCGTATGGTTGGTGGAATTGGCCTCTGTCGCTGATCCTAAGTTGGTGGTAAATGCAATTGCAGATGCACTGCAAATCAAAGAAGAACCCAATGTCGCGTTGCTGCAACCTATTTGCAGACAGTTACAGAGTAAAAAGTTGCTGCTGCTGATCGACAACTGTGAACATCTCATTGCCATGTGCTCCAAAATCATAGAGTCGCTTTTAAAGACGATTCCTTCTCTAGTTGTTTTAGCCACCAGTCGCGAATCGCTCAACATCCCCGGCGAAATGATTTGGAAAGTGCCCTCACTCTCAGTGCCCGATATCTCGAAATTGCCGGCAATCGACGAACTTGTTCATTTTGATAGCATTCGGCTTTTTATCGAGCGCGCCAAATGCTGTCTTCCGGCTTTTATATTATCTGACCAGAATGCTGAGAGCATTGCCAAAATCTGCTTCCGGCTGGATGGCATCCCGCTTGCCATCGAACTGGCTGCAGCGCGGATCAAGCTTTTCAATCCCGATGAAATTCTCAAACGACTTTATGACCGATTTCATCTGCTTACCGGTGGCAGCCGCACAGCCATGGAGCGGCAGAAAACTTTACAGGCCACGGTGGATTGGAGCTATGCATTGCTGTCTGAATCGGAAAAGACGTTGTTTAATCGTCTCTCGGTTTTTGTCGGTGGATGCGACATGCAAGCCATCGAATCGGTCTGTGCCGGTAAACCGATAAGTCAAGAACAAATTTTAGAGTTGGTCTCAAGCCTGATCGACAAATCACTGGTGATCACGTACAATGATAAAGATGGCAACTATCGTTATCGGTTATTGGAAACCATTCGCCTTTATGCGAGTCAAAAGCTGCTGGAATCCGGTGAGGCGGCGAGTTTTCGTGACCGGCACTTTCAATACTATCTCGATAAAGCGGAGCAGGCCTATGAAAATCATTTCGGCACGGAAGTGCAATGGGCAGATCGTTTGGAAATAGATCACGAGAATTTTATTGCAGCGCTTGACTGGGCAAAGGACAGTATGCCCCAGCAGCTTGTTTTAGCCGGCGCATTAGCCTGGTTCTGGCAAGCTCTTTCACACTATCAAATGGGCATTGACTATCTGGAATATGGGACAGCTCGAATTCAAATTCGTGATGCCGCATACGCCCGTGCATTATATGGTCTGGGGATGATACATAATCTTCTTGGGCATACTTTAAAAGCAACTAGTTATTTAGAATCCAGTCTTGAAATATGGCGCAAACTAGATCGGAAAAAAGAAATAGGATTGATTCTCTATGAATTAGGTCTTCCGCTTCTTCAAACCACTCAGTCTGCCGATGAGCTTGCTAAATATCGAAAATGTTTTGAAGAATGTGTTGATATGTTTAAAAGTATTGGCGAGAATAAGCTTGCTCTGAGAGCTGAGCTATTGCTCATCTATCAATATATATTAAGCCTGAATTCAGCAGATGCTGATTATGCTGAATCCTTGATAAGGAATATTCTTACTGTTTTAAACGAGGTTGGCATGCACTGGGAGGCTGTTTTAGCTCGTCATATGTATGCTGATTGTTCCCTGATTAAAGGGGCCTATGTCGACGCAGAAAAACGTTATGCAAACGGTTTACGAGCAGCCTTAGATACAATTGATATTATGCATGCCACTTCCGAACTGCATGGTATTGCTATGAGCTTGGCAGGGCAAAAACGCTATGTCAAAGCGATTCGAATCGAGGCAGCGACTTTAAAAAAGTGCGCTGATATTGGTTATGAAATTTTCGTTTATAAATTCTGGACTGCTTTATATGAAAGAACTATAATCCCAGCGCGTGGTTTTTTGGGAAAACAAGCGACAGAAGCTGCCGAGGCCGAAGGCCGCCAAATGGGCTTTGAAAAAGCTTGTGAATATGCGTTGGATTTTGACAAGGACTGAGCACAAAAGATAACAGGTTAGAAGGAACAAGCATGATCGGCCAAACCATTTCCCACTATAAAATCCTCGAAAAACTCGGCCAGGGCGGCATGGGCATCGTCTACAAAGCTG
>CAYLWO010000214.1:0-1105 GCA_964387285.1 uncultured Cytophagia bacterium
GGATGCGGTCCCGCCGGGAAGCCTGCCCTGAGCAAAGCGAAGGAGTGGGGTGGGGAGAGCGAGAGAGAAACCGCCCTTTACCCGATTAAGTGCGTATTTGTACTTGCTAAATTTTTTTGTACCAACGCTAATGGCGTAAAAGCTCATCATCTAATAATCCACTGCCAGTCTCAACATATCTTTAAGCTGAATACCGTTTTCGTAGATCGGCTCTTCATAGTTGACCAGGAAAAAGTCCCTCTCTATGGCAAATACCCTAAATCCCTCCCGCTGATACCAGGCAAGCTGATAGCCAAAGGTTCCGGTTCCTACCTCGAGACGACGCGCACCCATGTCATGAACAGTGGCAACCACATGCTTGAGCAGTTTCGACCCAATACCCTTCCGTTGATATTCAGGCGAAACAGCAATGCTCATTAACTCATATACTGCCGGAGCGATACGTTGCACGACATACGCACCGACAGGTTTGCCTTGCAGTAGCGCTACAAAACATCTTGAGCCTGGCAAATACGCTTTTATTTTTTCAACAGACGGATCCGCTTCCAAAAGCAGCTCTATTGGCGCCTTCGTGTACGGAACTTCTTGAATTTCCACTATTCACTCTCCGGTTGATGCGTCACTTTTGTTTCTCAGCTAACAGCCTACTTGTCCCATGTCTCATATTTGATATATCGATGTGTGATACGCCGATGACTTTGATCTTTGTAAAGAATAAACGCGCAGCCGCGAGAGTGATGCGCAGCGTGACGCGCTAGCTGGAACGAAAACTCAAACTGGCGGTAAACCAGGAAAAGAGCCGAATCGTCAGGGCCGAGGCGTGCGAATATCTTTCTATCCATTTCTGGCAATAATCTACCGCTTAAAGGAAATTTCTCAATTCTTTCGATTTTATTAAAAATTTCATCAACCCATTTTTTAGCAGCTTCAGGACTATCTTCAGCTATATAGTCAGCTATTTCGTTTACACGAGTGATAGCAAGAGGTGACCAAATAATTTTCATTTTGACAACCTTGATCTGATCAGATGCATTGCCTTTTCATGCCCAACACCATGTCCATCTGCGAGTTGCTTTTCAGCATCATGGCTATCGGTAAGCAATTC
>CAYLWO010000214.1:1205-2893 GCA_964387285.1 uncultured Cytophagia bacterium
AATTCCTTTCTGTGCTTGCGCGGTTTCGATAAAGCAAAGCATGTTCTGCAACGTTACATCGCTTTCCACCGCATGGGCGGGCGATAGAATATAGCCGCCTTTGGCGCCGAGTTGGAGCAATTGGCTGGTCTCGCGACGCACCTCCTCCACTGTGCCATAGGGCAAAGTTTTTTGTGTGGACAGGCCGCCATGAAAGGCCAGTCGACCGCGATAAAGGCTCAGCAAGTGGCGCACATCCATCACCTCGGGTTGAAAGGGATTAAAGCAGTTCACGCCCAGTTCGATGAGATCATCGAATAACTCATCGACATCGCCGCAGGAATGGATGAACACATATTTGCCCGCCTCACGGACTGTTGCATACATGCGTTTCAGCTCCGGGTAAATAAATGCACGCCATAGCGCCGGCCCCATCTGCAGGCCGTGCTGCTGGCCCCAATCGTCGCCGAAATATACTGCGTCGATGTCGAAGGTCACGGCCTTGCGCACCTGGGCGATATTATAATCGGCAATATGGCGCAGCAAATCACGCACAAAAGCCGGATGCTCGAGAAAATCCATCATCAAATTTTCCATGCCGCGCAGGGTCCAGGCGCGTTCGTACAGCGAAAAACCGATCTGGAAGACGCGAAAGCGGTCGGCAAAACGATCGATCTTGTGTGGTATATCCTGATAAAGCCGGGGCTCCAACGGGTCAGGCCAGACATACCCCTGCAACGAGGGTTGCTCCAATTGGGGCCTAGTGACCAGGCCGATATCCTTGTCCACGCTGCGGTCCCAGACCACGCCAAAGACATCGCGAACCAGATTTTCGTCCAGGTCTGTAAAAAAGCCCATGCTATTGCCCAGTTCCAAAAGATGGTTGTCGAGAACGGTCTCGATATCCGTGCAGTGAAAATGGGCTTGCAATTTTTCCTTTGCTTCGATGGTAAACGAAAACGACCAGGGTACATAGGGTGGTGTTTCACCGTCCAGCAGCATTTTAATGACCTGGCGTTTGGTCATGCCAGTTCTCCTCTATTGTCATGCCGAAATTTGCTTTTCATTTCTGCCGAGTAAAAGCCCTTATGCGATTGAACAGAACCAGTTGCGATACATCATAAAAGAAAATTTATATCAATTTTTTCCATTGATCACGGAATCAGTTTGAAAATATCCCGATAGGCCTGCTGCAACCCCGCCTTTTCGATCACCTCGCGGTCTCTGTATCCATTTTGAATTTGTATAATCGTGCCGGTCATGTTGTGACGGATTGGTTCTTCCGCCAGATTCTCAAACACATTATGCGCCACGGTCAGTCCATTGGAACCCTGGTCGAGAAAAATGCCGTTATTTTTCGAACCCACCGCCCATTTCGAGCGGCCGATGTCATGAATATAATTCTTTTCAATAATGCTGTTGGGTTGTTTGGACAGGGTATAGACCCCGCCGCCGTCGCACAGCAGTTGCAGTACATGGTGGATGTGATTATAGCGCACCTGATTTTCCGCCATGGCATTGTCCGCATCCATCCACGACCAACCCACACTGATGCCGGAATAGGGTAAATCAAAAATCTCATTGTGTTCGATGACCACAGAGCGGGGAAAACCGCAGGCAATGGCGCAGCAGCCGGGATAATCGCGGCCGATGCGCGTGATCAAATTATTGCTGATGGTGTCGTTGCGGCAGATTTCGCGCTGATCCTC
>CAYLWO010000215.1:0-2887 GCA_964387285.1 uncultured Cytophagia bacterium
GATGGTTCCGACTATACAACTTTGGGCCTGTTTATTGATTATCAATGGCAGTTCAACCCTCGCTTGAAAATTTTGTTAGGCACGCGTTTTTCATATTTTAACACCCATTTTCCGGGCGACAGGAATCAGGTAAAGCAGCAATTCACAGCGTTGACAGGCAGCGTGGGCGTGGTTTATTCATTGACCTCTTTTATAAATCTGGTCGGCAATGTCGGTCAGGCTTTTCGCGCACCCAATCTTAGCGACATCACCAAGTTGGGCGAATCCAAGGGACGGATTTATGAAGTGCCGAACTATGGCCTTGAACCGGAAAAAATGCTGAATATAGATGTTGGTTTCAAGATTTATGCCAGGCAATTGACATTCAATTGTTCCGCCTATTATGCGAAAATCTATGATCTGTTGGCCAGCGCTGATGCGAGCTATCATGGTTCGACAACCATATTGCTGAACGGTATTGACTATACTATAAAATCCAAACAGAATATTGGTCAGGCTTATTTGCGAGGCGTGGAGGCATCATTTGCTTACCAGATTTATAAAAAACTGAATTTTTATGGAAATATTTGTTCTACGTTTGGACTCAATACCACGTTGCATGAGCCTGTAGGCGGTATTCCGCCGGCATTCGGGTTGTTCGGTTGCAAGTTGGCATCAGGAAAATATTTTCTATCCGCCTATACCCGATTTGCCTCTCGTCAAAACCGATTGTCTGGCGACGATCTTGATGATCCGCGCATCCCGGTCGGCGGCACTCCGGGCTGGCAGATTTTCAGTCTGCGCATGGGCGGTTGTGTTTTCTCCTGGTGCCGATGGCAGTTTGCTGTGGAAAATATTTTTGATGTGAATTATCGGGAGCATGGGTCTGGGATTAATGGGGCGGGGAGGAACGTAATAATCAGTCTGGAATTTGGCTCCAGTCGAGGCAATGAATAAATAAATACCCAACCCGGATAAACCGGAACCAAATGTCGGACACCTTCAAGGCGTCCGACATTTGGTTCCCGTTTACGAAAAATTGAATGATTTAGCAAAAGTTGGGCGATTGCCTTACCCTTGGGAAGGTTGGAAACCTTCCCAAGGTTTGAAAAACCTGTGCGGTCTCTCTCGTACTACTTTCGCCAAAAAAACGTCGCCTTGACCATTAAAGTGCGATTGACAATCTCGGTATGATTCGGTCCCACCAGCCGGCCATCGTTGTACACCAAGTACAGGTTGCTTTCCGGTGAATACATCCAACGCAACAGAATATTGCTGATCACCCGCTCGCGTCCGTCGAATTCGAGCTGGTCGTCGTTCCACTGCGTATATGCTTTCAGATACAACTCGGTCGAAAAAAAGTAATAGACGCGCAGGCCCAGTGTGTTGGTGTGGAAATTCCCCTGGGGAAGATCGATGTAATTATGTGTATAATCGATTTCCATGCGCAGCGGGTGAATGCGGGTGATGATGCCGGACAGGTTGACGCTGGTTCCCTGACCGGTATAATAATCTCCGGATTCCAGCTCCAAGACGCCGGCAATTGACCTGCCTCTGTCGCTCTGGCCGCTCAGCGAATACCTGTAACCGGTATAGGTCGCGGCTGGAATGAGAAATCCTTTGCGCAGCTGCCAATCATAATCGATGAACTCCCGGTTGCGATTGACCTCCACGCTCAGTTGTGAACTGTTTTGAAATTCAATGCCGAATGAGGCCTCCATGTTGCTTTCCAGCATCAGATTATCATGGTTAGTACGATAATCGCCTTCGAACTGGTATTTGTATTGACGGATCAGGCTGGTTTTTTGGGGTCGCGGCGAATACTCGAGCGACGCGCTGTTGAGTCTAAAGTCGTTGCGACGGTTAAAGCCCATTTCCGGATTAAAGCGCAGACCGATATCCTGGTACGCGGTTGAAAACTGCCAGAGATCGCTGTTATAGTCCAGCGCCAGTTTTGCGGCTGTGTTCTTTTCGTTCATATCCAGCCGTTGGTTGCCGACGAATTGCGTCGGCCCATCGGTCCTGGCCAGATAACCTGACAGTGTAAAGTAGTTGCTCAACGGCAAATGACTGTCGATGCCATAGGAACGATTATAATGCGGTGAATGACTTTCTTCTTTGTTGAGCAGCATGATGCCGATGCTGCCGCGATGCAATGCATCGCGACTCAGTCGCACGACAGAAAAATTGGCGGCATTTACCTTAACGGTTTCGTCATTATCTTTCATGTACGCGACATCATCCGTATAAATGTTCATCAGACCGATGCGATACTGGCCTATCTTGCCGACCATCCTGGCGCCGCCGAGGATGCGGGCTTTATGTCCATCAGTGAGACCCAGCCGCCTGCTGTAAAAAAGATTCATGTCGGTGGAACCACCGCCCCAGTGGCCGCTGCTGCCAAAGGCGAAAATCTCGGCGCCTTCCAGAAAAAATTCCCGTTTCTCCGGATAATAAAGCGAGAATCGGGTCAGGTTTACCTGTTCCTGATCCGCTTCCACCTGAGCAAAATCCGTGTTCACCGTAAGGTCCAATGCCAGGTTGGCGGTTACTGCGACCTTGGCGTCGAGACCGATATCGCTGAGGCGATTGGTTTTGAAATCCGTGTCGCGATCGTTTTCAATCCCACCAAGGAAATAGGGTCGCAGTTCGAGATTGCCGCCCATTTTCAATTGCGTCATGCCCTGCAGCGTGCCTGCTTCAGAGAGTCGGAATATGCCCGCGCCGCCTAAATAACGCGGTACGAGTTGCCAATAGACGTGCTCATTTTTTCGGCGGATCATGCGGGCAAAATTGATTCCCCAGACGCTGGAATCCTGTTCTGCGAAACGCAGAGTCTTCCAGGGAATGGCAATCTCCAGGAACCAACCCTCGCCGGTTATGCGGGACTTGCATTGCCAGACGGCGT
>CAYLWO010000216.1:0-2812 GCA_964387285.1 uncultured Cytophagia bacterium
AGCAGTTGGCGCAACAAGCTGAAAATTTCCAGGGCGATTTTGTTGGCGCGGAAATTGGCCAATGAATACATTGTTTCAACCGGGAAAATCACTAGTATGTTTGCCCAGGGAATTCTCCCTTTAGTGAGGTTGAAATAATCGGCCAATTGCCGATTCCACGTAACAAAACCCGGCCAGGTGCTGTGCCTGGGATAACCGGGCAGCGGTGCAGAGCCGAGAAATTGCCGCTCTTCACCGATGGTGCCGGCAGGACCATAGATATGCGCTAACCAACGTTGACCAGAGAGACACAGCACATCTAGGCAATAACGCAATACGCTTGTTTGCCAACCGCTGCCGTCATCGTCACCCGTTGTCCACAGATTGTTAAAGGCCGCTTGTTTTTTACTGAATCTTGCCAGAGAACGGCCAATAATAGCCATAGCAGACAGATTGTCATAATAGGGGGAATCGGGCCAACGCAGCTGGTTTACGCTGCCCAGATCCACAAATCCGGCGCTCTTGGTCTGTAACGCTTTCCATAAATCCAAACTGCCGTGGTTCATATCGCACATGTCTGCGGATTCGAAATGCCAGGTATCGTGCATGGCGCTGATCACGTGCTCGCCCCAAACGGATTGAACAATTTTTAACGCTTTTTTTTGCACCGGGCTCACGGACTCCTGGACAAGTTCGAAATAAGTATTTCGTACATCACTGTGACTGCCATCCTTGCAGTCCAAAGCCATTTTCCAGATGTTCTTTTGCAGGTCTTGTCCGGTTCGACGCAAATAGGCCCTGGTCAGACCGGCAGAAAACGGCAGGGCGCCAAACTGGCAGGTATATCCCGGTTCGTCCCACAGCAGCCCATCGGCTGTTTCAATCTTGATGGCAAAATGTTCAAGCCGCTCCAGATAGCGTCGAGTTTGTTTTGCATCGCTGAAATCGTAATGCGAACTGTTGAAAAGAAAAAAAGCCAGCACCTGCCAGTCGTGATCATCGGGAGGATGAAAAAAACCAAAGGCCTCTACATACCGGTCGCGTGCATTATAGAAAAAATTTGCCGACCGAGATATGTCGATAACATCCGCTGCAGCATATTCTGACTGATGCATCCGGCAAGCGTACACCTTGTGCACAGCCACCGGCGCATATTCGATTGCGACTTCATGGAGCATGTGTCCCGGCCTGGCCGGAATGGAACAGCGGATGGAATAACGATCGTGCACGATCGGAGCAAAATTCGGCGCCCTGACAGCCTTGATCTGATCACCGTAACAGAGAACAGGAACGCCATGTCCTTTGTCAAAAAGCGAGCGGGAAATAAAACGCGGATCAGGACCGAGCCAACATGGCATTTTATGCTTACGACAAAGTCGTGCTACTTGCGCTAATGCCGCCACGGCCTCGGGATGATCCCAGGTATAGCGGCTGCAGCGTACAAAGGCGGCAACGCCGCCGAATCCGGCTTGGCGTATGTCGTGGAATTGCTGTTCCAATATGTCGCGGTTTTCGATCACCGGATCGTTGATGGTCCACATTATGATGCTGAAGGGCAGCATGGTGATATTAGATTTTTTCGTATTCATGGTTTTATTATTTCCAGCAAAACATTGTCGAACCAACTGGCGCCGCGACCCTGTTGCTGCAGCAACAGATGCAAACGATCGGGCGCCGGCGTGATCACCGGCGTCAGGACCGTTAATCTTTGCCACTCGGAAGAACCGGTAACAGACTTTTTTGCCCGGTACTGTTCATAGCTGTCCGGTTTAAAGAGATCACCATGTCCCGGTCGATGCAAGCGAATGAGCAACGATGCTTCGCCATCCAAATGATCGGTTTTGACATAGCCGGATAATCTGAATCGAGCGGCGTCGGGAAAAGGAGGTTGACCAAAGGCCGGCCCCAAGGTCGTGGCCAACCACCTGCTGGTTGCCGGTTGATCTGCGATAATGGATAAAGAACAGTTATCATCATATCCGAGTTCACGATCGATACGGAACACCGTCGTTGGCATATCGGTTTCCTGCTGCCACGGCCAGAGGTTATGCAATTGGCCGGGAAAATCATATAGTGTATGGCGGAAAGCATGCAGACCATTGATCACAACGGGCCAATCCGGTTCAGAAAGGTCCATGGATTGTGCAACGGCTGTCAATTCTTTCGCACTTGCCCGATCGAGGGCATACATTTGAAATTCTACGGTAAATTCGTTTGGCCCGGATAACATCAATTGCTCCTGTCCGGGCGCGGTCACGCGCAGACCGAAATGAGCATCCCACATATAGGCGCACACGCCGGCGCTGACGTGCACATCGGATAACAGTTCGATAACCGGATTCACTTCTTCCAAAGACCAGAGACAACGATCATTCCGGGTCATGGCCAGATCGCGCTTGTCCGCCGTCTCAAAGTGATGATGGGGAATACGGAGGATCGTATCCCCACGTTGCAGCAAACAGTCCTGATAGCGTTTTTGACCGTTGATTTCTGAGGTGAAAGAACGCTCAGGCCACAGATTGCAGAATTCTATTTCACCATGAACCGGATTGCGGGTGATCTGCCATTGGCAACCAGAGGGAATTGCCAATCGCGCTTTAATTTGAAACAAATAACCGTGATATTGCTGAGAATATTCTAATCGGACGATATAGTCGCTTCTAATAGTATGCGATTTGTTGTATCCGGTGCAAGTGAGATGGATCGCCTCATCCGTCTGGTCTATCAGTTTTATTTCGCCATCATAGCCTGCATGCCGTTCCGGATTTTGATGATCGTGGTATTGCCGCCAGAACAGAGGCATCGGCGTCTGTTCTCCGATTATGATGGGCCC
>CAYLWO010000217.1:0-2731 GCA_964387285.1 uncultured Cytophagia bacterium
GCATTGTCAAGGTGGATGATCAGCCGGGTCAGGACATGGTTTATGTGTCGCCGGACGAGATGGTGTTGGAGATATTTCACACCGGTTATGAACCGCTCAAGGTGATTTTTTCCGAACATGGCATACTTGCCGGTGAGCGTGCGGTGTGGACGATCCGCGTGGCCGGCGATAAAGCCAGGGCCTCAGAATTGGCTATTACCATTATCACGGATCCTGGCGGCGCCGAGGTGTTTATCGACGACAACAATCGCGGCGCCGGCGAACAACAGGTTGTCGCCGCCGGGACGCATCGACTCCGCCTGACCAAACCGGGCTATGAAACTGTGGATGAGACCATTCAGGTGACGGAAAAAAACACGCTGTTTCGTTACAAGCTGAAAAAGGTGCAGGATGTGATACTGTTGATCGAGAGTGCGCCTGCAGGCGCTGAGGTGTTTATCGATGACGTCAAATTGGGCGTTACGCCGCTGAGCGCTTATTATGCGCCGGGCCGCGGCAAACTACGGCTGGTATTGGATTGGTATTTGCCGTATGAAGAAGAGCTGCAATTGACCGGAGTGCGACTTGAGCGCAAGATTCAATTAAGGGAAAATTACGCTCGCCTGACAGTCACTTCGGCGCCGGAAAGCGGCCTGGATATTTATTTGAACGATTTGCCGCAGCAGAGTCGAACGCCGTTTACCTTTGCGCGGTTGGCGCCTGGGAGTTATCGTGTTCGAGCCCGTTCCGCCCATTATGAGACGCAGGAAGAGTCGATCGCTTTGGCAACCGGAGAGCAGAAAAGCGTAACGCTGAACAGCACGCCCGGTTTCGCCACCTTGACGGTCAAGACCACGCCGGGCGCTGTGGTTTTTCTCAACGGACAACAACTGGACCGGCTGGAGAACATTCGTTTGCAGCCGTCAGTGATCGTATTGCGCGCCGAGTTGGCCAAAGCGCCGGCTGTGGAAGAGAGGGTGACGCTGCGCAAAGGCGAATCGCGCACCGTGGAGCTTGTGCCAATAGTACCGACCGGCACCATTCAGGTGGCAGTAATGCCGTTCGAAGCCAAAGTGGAACTGCGCGGCGACGGCGGTGAGTATTATACGGCGATCGGTGCTAAAATGTTTGCCGATATTCCGCTAGGCAGTTACACTCTCAAAGTAAGCCTGAACGGTTATACGGAAAAACAAGAGACAATGTTGCTCAAGGAAGGAGAAAAGCTCACGCGCAGTGTGCTGCTGGAAAAGCATCTGAATTCAGACAAAGCAATCGCCGGTGAAAGCTGGCGCGATCCTAAAACCGGGATTGAATTTGTGCTGATTAAAGGTGGGACATTTCAGATGGGAGATCTTTTTGGCGAAGGAGACAGTGATGAAAAGCCGGTGCACACGGTGACCGTGAGTGATTTTTATCTTGGTAAAAGCGAGGTGACCGTAGGGCAATATCGTGCTTTTTGCAAAGCTACAGGTCGTCGCATGCCTGATGCGCCTAGTTGGGGATGGAAAGAGGATCATCCCATAGTTAGGGTGAGTTGGAATGATGCAGTGGCTTTTTGTCAATGGCTGGCCTGCCGTTTACCGACCGAGGAGGAATGGGAGTACGCAGCGCGGGAGGGTGGCCGTAAGGTGCGGTTTGGCAATGGTAAGGATATCGCGGATCCGGCAGAGATCAACTTTGATGGTAGTGAAGCATACAAGCAAGCATATTCACGCGCCGGTTTATATCGTGCAAAAACTACAGCCGTGGCCGGTTTTGCAGCCAACAGCCTAGGCTTGTATGATATGAGCGGTAATGTGTGGGAGTGGTGTGCAGACTGGTGTGATGATGGTTATTACCAACAAGGCCCGGAAGTTAATCCCCAGGGGTCGTCTTTAGGACAAAATCGTGTTTTGCGCGGCGGTTCCTGGGACGATTATCCGAACTACTGTCGCGCGTCTAACCGGAGCAGAAGCAGTCCGGGCGACTGTATCAACTTCATCGGTTTTCGGGTGGCCCGTCCGGTGCAGTAGTTTCTGTATTTCTGTTTTCTGTCCCGCGAGGTTGTACAAAAAGTAGATCTCTAGCATGTAGTTCCGGCTTTAGCCGGGATTTTCTCCGGCCGGAACTACAAACTTTATAAAAATAATTAAATTTTATTCGAACAAATGAATAATTTGTCTGATAAATAAAGAACTCTTAACATAACTTCTTTTTAGACAACCTTGCGGCAAAAAGGATGAGCATGAAAGAATTGCAGATTTTTCTAATAGTGCTGGTAAATCTGAATGATAATTTATAAAATTATGTAATCCTTGTAGGAGGCGGCTTCTATCGGCCGATGGTCGCCGCTAGGAAGCGGCTCCTACAATGTAAATTCAATGCGCGAGTTGCTTCCTGAATATTTTGTGAAAGAAATGAAAAAGAAAGTCCTGCGTGAGGAGTATGATGGTTAATAAAGTATGTTTGTTGTTATTGATTTCAACAACACTAGTGGCCCAGGACCTGTTGCAGCTGCGCCTGATCGGCTCACCGGAAAAATCCGCCAACGAATTCGTCGGCGCCGACATCACCGACGCCAACGACCGCATCTGCGCTGCGGTGCAGGTAGTGTCCGACATGGAAGGCTTTTCCTATCAGGCCAACAACGGCGTGGTGCGTCTGGATGACGGTCCGGGCAAGGACATGGTCTTTTTGCAGCCCGATGAAATGGTGCTGGAGATATTGCATTCCGGTTATCAGCCGCTCAAGCTGGTCCTCAATGAGATCGGCA
>CAYLWO010000218.1:0-2712 GCA_964387285.1 uncultured Cytophagia bacterium
CGCGAATCGATGGACCGGCCCGGCGCTGATGATATTCGACATGTACGAAAACTCTTTACGGCCAGAGATTTTGCAAAATTAATTCCCGACCAGTCTGTTGTATATGGCAATAATCCAAAGGACAGCACGCATATCCGGGCCGCTGTTGCATCTGACGGTTCATTTTTAATTGTCTATTTGTCCGTGGGCCAGCCGGCAACGATCGTAATGAAAAAAATTACCGGACCGCAGGTGAAAGCCTTCTGGTTCGACCCACGCGAAGGAACAACAAGAGAGATTGGGAAATTTGCCAACAGAGGCTGCCAGACATTTACACCGCCCTCTTCCGGAAAAGACAACGATTGGATATTGGTGATTGATGACCTGGCTGCGAATTTATCAAGATTCGAATTTTAACCACTAACTGCTGAAATTCTATGAATAAAATTCTCATGGTATTCATGATGGTGTTTTTAAACACGGTTTTAGCGCAGCCTGAGCAGATAAAAATAGAAATGAAATGGGAATTAGGCTATACAGATTCTTATGCTTCTTCCCCGCAAAGGTGGATATCGGCAACAGTGCCGAGCGCTGTGCAATTGGACATTGCAAAGGCCGAAAAATACGAACCGCTTTTTTATGCTGAAAATTGGCGAAATTACGCCTGGATGGAAGACAAGTATTATACCTATCGCACCAGGTTTAAAAAACCGGATTTTAAGGCAGACGAAAAATTGTATTTCGTTTCAAAAGGCATTGATTATCAGTTCGAAATATTTCTTAATGATGAAAAAATTTTCCAGCAGGAAGGAATGTTTACCTGTGTAAATGTGGACCTGACTGCCAAATTGAAAAAGGAAAATATCCTTCTCATAAAAGTATTTCCGGCGCCCAAGCTTCACTCCGAACCGGTTGACCGGACTCAGGCTTCACATGCAGCCAAGCCGGCGGTCAGTTACGGCTGGGACTGGCACCCACGCGTGGTGCCGCTTGGAATTTGGGACGAAACTTTTCTTGAAATTCGCAAAAATTCTTTTGTGAAGGATGTGTATGTTGACTATCAACTGAATAATGATTTTACAGAAGCAGCTATTTCATTAAACGTAACCGGCGAAAACTTGCGCAACACAAAGTATGCCTGGCTGCTAAGAAATAACGAAGGAAATACGGTTGCAAAACTTGATGGTTTAAATGAATCGGATTGTTATTCAGCGCAAACAACGCTCGCAAAACCAAGACTTTGGTGGACCCACGACCATGGTGAGCCCTACTTGTATCATTCGGAATTCCAGCTTTATAATTCAACCGGTGAAATTATTCAAACCGTAACGGCAAAAATCGGTTTTCGGCGCATCCGGCTGCTGTTGAACGAAGGAGCCGGCATCGAACCGGAAGGTTTTCCGAAAACGCGCAGGGTTAATCCCATTCAGGTGGAACTCAACGGTCGAAAGATTTTCTGCAAAGGAACCAATTGGGTAAATCCTGAAATATTTCCCGGCACGCTCACGCGCGAGCGTTACGGAAAATTGATCTCATTGGCCAAGGAGGCCAATTTCAATATATTGCGCGTTTGGGGCGGCGGCATCGTGAACAAGGAATCTTTTTTCGATTTGTGCGATGAAACCGGCATTCTGGTATGGCAGGAATTTCCACTTGCCTGCAACAATTATCCCGATGATGATCATTACCTTGATGTGTTGCAGCAGGAATCTACCGCTATCGTTACACGTTTACGTAAACATGCTTCGCTGGCTATCTGGTGCGGCGGCAATGAACTGTTCAACAGTTGGAGCGGTATGACAGACCAGTCCTTGGCGCTGCGACTGCTTAACAGTCAATGTCTTTTACTTAATCCGCATACACCTTTTTTACCTACTTCGCCGCTTATGGGTATGGGACACGGTTATTATGCTTTCCGCGACCTGAACAACAAAGAAGAAGTGTTTCAGCTAATGGACCATGCGCATTTTACGGCTTACACTGAATTTGGCGTACCATCCCCTGCTTCGGTTGAAATTCTAAAATCAATAATACCGCAAGACGAATTATGGCCTCCCCAGGCGGGCGCTTCATGGGAAAGTCATCATGCCTTTAATTCCTGGGTTGGCAACACCTGGCTTTGTCAGGATATTATCGAAGATTATTTTGGCAAAGCCGCCACGCTTGAAGAACTGGTTGCAAACGGACAGCTTTTGCAATGTGAAGGTTTAAAGTGCGTTTATGAAGAGGCTCGCCGTCAAAAACCTTATTGCTCCATGACCGCTAATTGGTGTTACAACGAACCGTGGCCTACGGCCGCCAATAATTCCATTATCAACTATCCCGATATTCCCAAACCTGCCTTTTATGCGGTAAAAAACGCCTGCCGCCCGGTGTTGGCCAGCGCCAAATTTATAAAATTTCAGTGGCAAGAAGGAGAAATCTTTCAAACCGATATTTGGTTGCTGAACGATTGGTATAAAAACATTCCGGCAGGAAAAATCAAAGTTACCATTAGAGCCGACAATATCGAAATCAGGTTGCTCGACTGGGAATTTCCCGAAATAACGGCAAATACGAATCTTGCCGGACCAACGGTTCGCTTTAAACTGCCGGCATGGAAAACAGACCGTTTTCATATTTTTGTTGCACTAGAAGGAAAACCGGAATATAATTCTGAATATACACTTGCATATAAACCCAACCTGGACAAGCCAGAACCAAAAAGTTGAACGACAGTTCCTATCCACAGAA
>CAYLWO010000219.1:0-2676 GCA_964387285.1 uncultured Cytophagia bacterium
CGGGGTCACAAAAACCGTGACCCCGGGGTTGTTCTGCCTTTTGCGACAGTCTCTCCAGGTGTCCGACATTTGGCTCCGGTTTATCCGGGTTAGGGATGTTTGATCTTTTTTATCAGCATGGTTATACTTTTTTCCAACCGGGCCTGACGTGTTTCCGGTTTTTTTGCTTCCGTAATCCAGCGAACATATTCTTTTTTATTTGTAAATGAAAGCGTTTCAAAAAAAGCGAGAGCTTGCGGTCTGGCTGATAGCAACGCTTGTAAATCCGTCGGCATCTCGACGACGCGTGGTTCCATATCCTGTTGCAACACCACATGTACCGTATCGCCGGCTTGTTTGCCGATAGCCTGGCGAACGGCCTTGGTGAGTCCGATGAAATGACAGGGCCGGCCCATTTTTGCCAACGAACCACGATAGCCATGTCCGTCAAAAGTGACCCGTACTTGCACTTGTCCCTTGACGCCGAACTCTTTTTCCACATCATAAGGAAATTCGACAAAAGCAGCATCGATGCGGCTGTCAGCCTGAATAATTGCATCAAACTTGAATATTTTCATATTGACCTCCTGAAAAAGAGCTTTAGTAAAGTAATCATTTGTATTCATTTTTCAAAAAGAATCCGAGTTTTTTCTTGGCAATCTAGCAATCCATGCTTATCTTTTAGAAACGACCATTATAAATGAATTTACCGGCGGAGGCGTTGTGAAACAGGCGGATTGTATATTTTTAATTATCTTTCTTCTCAGCTGTTGTCTGACCAGAACGGTGACGGCCCAGGAGCGGATTGTTCCCGGCGCACTGGAGCAAATTAAAATTAAAGGTTGGCTTGGCGACAAGATCGACCTCTGCATCCACAACGGCATTGCCGAGCGCAGCGTCGAGAATCTGGTGGCGCCGTTCCGCACACGCACGGAAACCAGATGCTGGCAAACTGAATTCTGGGGCAAATGGATGCTGTCCGCCGTTGACGCCTGGCGGTATACTCGTGATGATAAACTGAAAGCCAAACTGGATTCCGCGGTTGCCGGCCTGTTGGCCACGCAATCGGCTGACGGCTTTATCGGCAATTATGCACCGGAAGCCCATTTGCAACAGTGGGACATCTGGGGACGCAAATACTGCTTGCTGGGATTGCTGGCTTATTACGATCTCTTTCCTTCCCCCGACTTGTTGAAAGCCATAGAACGATTGGCGGACCATCTTTTAAGCGAAGTGGGGCCAGACAAAACGGACATCGTCAGCACCGGTAATTTTCGCGGCATGCCCAGCAGTTCGGTGTTGGAACCCATTGTGCTTTTATATAATCGCTGCAAAGAAAAGAGATATCTGGATTTTGCCGAATACATCGTACAACAATGGGAAACTGAAAAAGGACCCCAACTTGTAGGCAAAGCGTTGGCGCGAATTCCGGCGGCTGAACGATTTCCTCATCCGTCTTCCTGGTGGTCGTGGGAAAACGGTATGAAAGCCTATGAAATGATGTCCTGTTATGACGGCTTGCTGGAACTGTACCAAACGACCGGCAAAGCGGAATATTTGACGGCCGTGCAAAACAGCGTCAACAGCATTCTGCAGTCAGAGCTGATCCTGACCGGCTCCGGTTCCAGTTTCGAATGCTGGTATCATGGTCAGCAGCGACAGACGGAACCGACCATGCATATGCAGGAAACCTGCGTCACCCAAACCATCATGAAACTGCTGTTCAAACTCTATCACGTCACCCGGGATCCACGCCTGATCGATCAGATCGAAATCAGCGGGTATAACGCGTTACTAGGCGCCATGCGACCTGACGGCAGTTCCTTTGCCAAATACTCTCCTTTGATCGGCATTCGCCAGGAAGGCGAGGAGCAGTGCGGCATGGCTATGAACTGCTGCACGGCCAACGGCCCGCGCGGCATGATGCTGCTGCCACAGGTCGCGATCACCACCAATCCATCCGGCCCATTGATCAATCTTTATGGTGAAATGGCCGCCTCGCTGACCACGCCTCGCGGACAAAAACTCGTCGTCGAACAGCATTCAGATTATCCTGTAACCGGCACTGCGACTATAATCCTTTCTTTGCACAAAGCGGAAAAATTTACTCTACAGTTGCGCGTGCCGGCCTGGAGTCGGAATACCGCGGTAAAATTGAACGGCGTATCAGTGCCGGACGCGGCAGCAGGCAAGTATTGTGTGATCGAACGAGTCTGGAAAAATCGAGACAGCCTGTCTATTGAACTCGATATGCAACCGCGCTGGTTCTATCAGCCCATAGATCATCATCGACATGCCGCGGTGATGCGCGGTCCCCTGGTGCTGGCGCGCGATCAACGCCTGGATCCTGTTGACGTGGACGAGCCGGCATCACCGTATGCTGAAAAAAACAGCGAACCTGCGCTGGTTCTTCAAGCACGGCGTAACAATTTTTGGCTTACCTGCTCAGCTTTGTTTAGAATAGGCGACTGTGATGAGATGGGACAAGGCAAACCAAGGGAAATCGTTTTATGCGATTACGCTTCTGCCGGCAACACCTGGAATCGCGATTCGCGTTTTCGCGTGTGGTGGCCGAAGGTGTTGAATCCGATGGAAAAATAAAAGCGAACGAGAATAAGGAGCAAGTCTACATCCGTTTTTATTCCGCCATCAGCAGGTAGTGCCACTGCTATCATTTTTCCGTTTTTGTCATTCTGA
>CAYLWO010000220.1:0-2630 GCA_964387285.1 uncultured Cytophagia bacterium
GTGATAAAAATATTCGCCGGTTTGATGTCGCGGTGGATAATCCCCTTTGCATGCGCCTTGGACAAGCCGTTGGCGATTTGTGCAGCAATATCCATCGCGTCATTCAAGGATAAGGGACTGTCGGCGAGTTTTTCTTTCAGCGTTTTGCCTTCATAACAATCCATGACGATGAACATTCGGCCGTCATCAATCTCGTCGATGTCATGTATGGTACAAATATTTGGATGCTGCAAAGCAGACGCGGCCTGGGCTTCCTGAGTAAATCGTTCTTTAGCCTCAGGATCAGCGGTCAGGGAGGGGGGCAGGAATTTCAAAGCGACCATGCGTTTGAGTTTTAAATCTTCAGCCCTGTAGACCACGCCCATGCCGCCTTCGCCGAGCTTTTCAAGGATTTTATAGTGAGAAATGGTTTTACCGATCATTTTCATGCTCTTTCGGTAATGATATCCAGCTACACCAAATAATCTCTATCCATAGCCGACACTCGCCGCTAGGAAGCGACTCCTACAAAATAATACAGAGTTGCTTTCTGAGTAATCAGGTTAGTTCATTAATGAAAATTTTCGACCATAGAGATGTCTGAGTTCGAATTTATTAATTGAGCGTAATACAAGTATCGACTGTCCGCAGTAACGACAGGCCCCAGACACTCTTTCCCGGATAACCTGGCTGATGCTTTAATCCGTCCTGTTTTGAATGAAAAAAAATAAAGAATGGGTGCATCAAGTTCGTGCTCAATAAAATACAACCCATCACCGGATATGCACCATTGATAAAACGGATCAATTTTTCTATCACTGACAGAAATTTCATTCCCGCCATTAATGGATATTTTAAAAAGAGGTGAATCCCGTCGATCCTTCGTGTAGTAGAGCCAATGGCCGTCGGTTGAAATCCGCGGGGCAAATCCACCGTTAAACGTCAGCCGTTGGACTTGAGCACCGGTTGTGGTCATTCGATAAATATCAAATTCTCCACCTCTTTTAGAGGTGAAATAGATCCATTGGCCGTCTTTGGACCAGCAAGGGGCCAGGTCGTCGGTTTCCGGTGTTGTCAAGATGGTTTCGGAACCATTTTGCAGATCCAAAATGTAAATGTCCCGATTAGCCTGGGATTCCTGTCGTGCATCAAAAACAATTTTATTACATTCCGGCGACCAATCGCAGCGTCCCGCCTTGAGACGGAGACAACGGGCGTTGCTGCCGCTGCTGTCACAACTCCAGATGTCCATATATCTTCCGCCGGAAATTGCTTTCAGATATATTAACTTTTTGCCATCCGCTGAAATGTTGACAGGTGCGTCCCAACAGGTCGAAGATACCATTTTTCTGGGTAGCGGATTTTTATTTTTTGCGTCATTGATTTCCAGCTTAAAGATATCATAATCTGAAATGGCTTCCTCATACGCGAGTCTTTTACTGCTAATGGAATAATCAGGATTATCCAGCGAAACACCGGTCACGGCAATCGGCGCCAGATTACCGCTGTTGATCGCAAGCTTCCATAGACTGCGCGATCCGCTGTGATCGGAACTAAAAATTAATTCCGAATTCGATAGCCATACAGGTCGGCTAAAATACTTGTTTTCAAATGTGAGCCGCCGGCAGTTTTTATCCGTCATCTCGTATAGAAATAGGTCACCCGTGACATTGTTTGTAAAATTTCTGACAAATGCAAGATGCGTTGCGTCTGGTGAAAGGGTACATCTCGCATCACCATTGTATTCCAGTGGTAGATGCAGCAAAGATTCCAGTTTCTCATTTTTTAGCGACAGGACAAAAAGACTGTTTCGCTCTGAACTGGTGCGGCGTCCGGAAATTGCGATTAGACGATCATCGAAGGACCAGCTGATCGTATTGATGCTGTGCCAGTTTCTTGGTCCGATTGGCTGCTCCTCAGTCCCCAGAATGGACACAATATAGATTCCACACTCACCGTTATAGGTTCGACAAAAAGCGATCCGCTTACCATCCGATGACCAAACGGGATTGAAATCTTGCCCGGCATGCCGGGTTATTTGCTGCAAATGATCGGTTTTCAAATTCTTGAGATAAATGTCGTAATTGTCTTGTTGTTCTCCATCCCAGGAAAATGCAATGCGCGTTCCATCCGGAGAGATAGCTGGTGCATTTTCGTTTCCTTGAAAGTCGGTAACTTTGACAATATTAATAGGTTTTGTTAAAGTCGGATTTGAAGATTTGAAAACAAGGATTGTAGAAATCAATAAAACTAACAAAAGTAATGCGATCAGCACGGCATGTTTTGGAGTTTGCCTACCTTTATGAAGAACCACATTTGGGCGATCGATTGAATTGTGTGTAAATTGTCCAAGCAGGACAGCAATCTCGTTAATCGATTGATAGCGATCTTTTAATTCCTTCTGCAATGCACGATGAATGATGTCGACGATGTCCTGAGGCATATCCAGACGATATTTCTGCACAGGCTCTGGTTCTTGATTGACAATGCGATACAGAATCGCTTGATCGTATTCCGCAGCAAAGGGTTGCTGTTCGCTGAGCATTTCATATAAAACTACACCCAAAGACCAGATATCGGTTCGATGATCGACTGATAATCCCTGCGCCTGCTCCGGCGACATGTAAGCGACGGTGCCCAGGGTGGAACCG
>CAYLWO010000221.1:0-2544 GCA_964387285.1 uncultured Cytophagia bacterium
ACTTTTGTCTCGCCTCATCAAGCCAATTTGTACAATTCGAACCCTAATTTTCATGTCGGTTGGGGCATTGACTCACCCATCGGCCATGTCATCATGGACGGCGAGGTTTGGGTGATTTTTAACAGCGGCAATCAATACGGAACAGAGGTCAAAGTAGCTCGTTTCAAAGGAGCTGATTTCGAACATACCATACGACAGCAAGACGGTATCATCAAGGTTGAAAAAGATGTTTCCACTCATTTCCTGGGCGGATTATGGTACGATCCCACCACCGGTACCTTGTATGCACCGATTCATTGCGAATACTCTCGCACCATCAGTCCTCCAGCCGGATGGACCAGAAAAAAGACCAGATTGGCAGTCAGCACCGACAAGGGATTAACCTGGCAATTGGCCGGTGATATCCTAACCGATTGTCTGCCGGACGACAAGGATTGGCTCAGATTTTCCGGTTCTAATTTTGAGGCAGGGCCAGGCGATATCGATTTTTATGCGGATTCATTAGGCGGATATTTTTACATTTTTTCCAGCAATGCCTACGCGCCTAAAAACGGCAAGATGAACAATTTTCTTTGGTTCAACGAGGTGGCTCGTTGCGCTATGAGTGATAAAATGGCGCCGGGAAAATGGTTTAAATTCTGTAATGGGGAGTGGCAAGAACCCGGGCTGGGTGGGAAATCATCCAAAGTGTCCATGGATACTTATGGCATTTATGGCCGAATCATCTATTCTACCTTTTTAAAAAAATATCTGCGCATCGGCCCCTGCCTGGGATTTGCCGACAGCCGCTTTACTGATACCGGATTTAACGACGGTTCCATTTATATTTCACTTTGCGATGATCTGGCCAAACAACAATGGTCGCCAAAAGCTAAATTATTCGACCGACCTGCCAATAAAAAATTGGGCATCACCCTGACCGATGGCCTGGCGAAAAGCCCGTTTGTCTGTGATGCCAGTCTGCGTATTTATAATTACTGGCTCTATGATCTGCCTTCCAGCGCGCTTGATGTTGTTTTCTACAAAGGCGCCACTGCGGTGGAAAGATTTCCGTCTTACGGTTCCTATGCCTATGAACCTATGCCGGAATCCGGTGATCCCATTGTTAGTCGCCAAACCAGAATAGTTGGTTGTTTGAGCAGTGATGTCAGTTATCAAGGCGGAGATTGGGTTGTCAAGAACGATGCCAAGTATTTCCAGGGAAAAATCAAAGAATGCGGAATAGCCGGCAGCACGGTGCAGTTTTCCTGGCATGGGGAAACTATTTATTGGCGCGCTGTTGCAGACAGCGATGGCGGCAAAGCGGATGTGTATATCGACGGGCAATTCCAGGAGACCGTGGATTGTTATTTTAAAGAAGCACTGCCCTTTCAATTCGCTTTTATTAAAACCGGATTGGAAAAGAAAACGCATACTATAATGATAAAAATCAGAGCGGATCGCAATCCCCATGCTAAGGGCGCGGTCATTCGGCACATGGCTTTTGAATATGGCGCTGAAAGCTACCGGGCTTTTGCAGGATTCAGCAGCGTCATGGGAAAAAATAACTGGCATTATCGCTGGAGCGACAGTAAAACGTTCAGCAATCTGGATTTCCTTTACACCCTTGTATTTCAGGACGGCAATAAAAACGGCAGGGAAAAGTATATTTATCCCAATTTCTGGGGTGATAAAGAATTTTGTATTGTGGGGAATAATTATCAGATAGCGGTAGAACAGGATGCTGTGCGGACCTGGATTGCGCCCCATGACGGCGCCATTCGCATTGAGGGTGAATTGACCATGGAAAAGGAGGGTAAGGGGGAAGCAGCAGCGCTGATCGCGAAAAACGAGACAACCATTTGGCCGCAGTCTATCGTAACCTCACAGAAAACGAAAAGTCATGATCTAAAGGTGCAAGTCGGAAAAGGCGATAGGATCAATTTTATTGTAAAAGCGGGGAATTCTGCAGAAAAGGTGATTTGGGATCCGACGGTTACCTATATAGACCTCACAGGTCTGTAGATGACAGAATGATAAAAATTACTGATTATTGTTGCATGCATATTCAAAAATAACCTGACCGGTTTCATCTTTTTTATCCTGTGCGCGGAAACCGCATTTTTCCAGCACGCGCATAGAGGCGATATTCTCCGTTGTTGTACGGGCGATGATGTGCCCCCCCCAAAAAGATAGAACGCGGTTGATTAAACCATGCACCATTTCTGTTGCATAACCTCGTCCCTGATATTCGCTGACCATAGAGTAGCCGATTTCTACTTGTCCGTTCTTGTCAGGGGGACCCATATAACCGCCGGCGCCTACCAGGGCTGCCGATAATTTATCAATTGCGTACCAGCCATACCAGCCCACGTTTTCAGGCTTACTTGAAAGCGAGTCGCGGAAAAATTCAATGGCAGCCCGGTCGTATTCTCCCGGCGGCCAGTCGAGGGGAACATGCGCCTGCAGCATTTCACCCAGTTTTTCATAGGACTCTAATTCGGCATCAAGCAGCGCCGGGGTTGCTGCAACCAGCAAGAGTCGTTTGGTTTGCATGATCAGCAT
>CAYLWO010000222.1:0-2507 GCA_964387285.1 uncultured Cytophagia bacterium
TTGAATTTTTCACGCCAATCCAGAGCGTTCCAGATGACGCAGCGCATGGGCGGCAAGGCGATGCCGCCGGCGATGAACAACAGATTTTTACCGGTCCAGTTTTCTATAGGAAAAATATTGCCGTACGGTCCGCGAAAGCCGACCGTATCGCCCTGCTCCAGGCTCATCAGGGCAGAGGTCACACGGCCCATTTGTCTGAATGTACATTCAATATAATCGGTTCGCGTTGGCGAGGAGGCGATGCAAAAAGTGCTTTCGCCTTCTCCGAACACCGAATACTCTCCAAATTGACCGGCTTTAAAGGTAAATTTCTTTTTATCCTGTTCATCTTTGAACAACAAGCGAAATGTTCTGACGCCAGGCGCTTCCTCAACGACCTGGTCGATGCGCATCAGGTAGGGCTTGTAAACGTTGTCCTGCGACATAAAAACTCCCTGAATATCCGATGAGAAAAACTATAGATGTCGGACACCTCAGAGGTTTCCGACATCTGAAAAATTTCACGATAAATAAATTCAACCAAGATCAGGCATTCGATTTAACCATGCGAAGGATTGAAACCTTGGCATGGTAAGAGCATAAACACTACTCTAATACAGCCGACAGTCGTTCAATCTGTTCCAACAGATTCATATCCGCCGGACAGGCGCGCGAGCAGCGACCGCAACCGACACAGCCCCAGACCTGCAGTTGATCGGGCATATAGGAAAATTTGTGCATCACCCTCTGACGCCAGCGCTCGCTTTGTATATGACGCGGATTGTGACCGGAAGTATGCAAAGTGAACAGCCCCAATCCACAGGAATCCCAACTGCGCAAACGATGGCCCTGATTTCGCGATCCCTCATCCTGAATGTCAAAGCAGGAACAGATCGGGCATACGTAGGCGCAAGCGCCGCATCCCAAACAAGCCAGCGATGCTTGTTGCCAATAAGGATGCTCAAAGGCGTTGGCCAATTTATCATGCAATTTGCTGTAATCAAACTTTTGCGCGACTTGCGCCAGCGGAACCGTCTGCTCAGTTTCTGTAGCCGGCTTGAACAGGTCTGCAGACTGATTGACTATCGCCTCCCCTTTTGCAGTCAGAATCTCCGCCAGATAGCCGCCGTTTTGCAGGGGCGTCAGCAGGATATCGCTGCCCTGACCGGCGCCGGGATGCAAACCGACCGAGGTGCAAAAACAGTCGCCATCCGCTTGCACACAACTCACGCCGATTATCGTCAATCGCTCGAGGCGCGTTGCAAAGAGCACATCATGATAATCACGCGTGAACACAGCCTGCAAGGAAGCAATGGCGGCAGCATCACAAGGCCGTACGCCAAAGAGCACGACTTGTGAAATTTTGCTCAGCTCTTCATCATCGAGTACGATATCGACGCCATCCCGTTTAAAGCGCATCAATTGCTCTACCGGCGGAAACAGAACAGACTTGGCGGATCGCGTCGTCTGGATATAATCGCGGACGATATCAGCAACGCCGTTCATGGGTTTGAAATGGACCTGTTCGCCCTCTTTTTGCGGAACATACATGTCGCTGCCCGCTGCTTTCAATTTTTCCAGCAGGCTTTCCAAACTAACCGCGCTTATTATTTGCTTTTGCATCGTGTGACCTTATATGATGAAATTTTCTTTATCCTGAACCTTGAATGTGGACATCGCATGGTCCGCCACTGCCTTCATACCGGCTCGCACACCGAATTCCTGATAAATATCCTCTTCCACCTTGATGGTCAGCAGATGAATGGGAATGTCCAACGGACAGGCATGGCCGCAGGCGCCGCAGGCCACGCACCGTCCGGCCAGATGCATGGCGCGCATCATGTGCCATTCCCAATTGCCTTGTTGATGAGCCGGAACCGGTATCCATTGCGGCTGATTGCAATCCGTGGTGCAACGCGAACAATAGCACATGGGACAGGCGGCGCGACAAGCATAGCATTTAAAACAACGGGACAGCTCTGATTGCCAAAAATTCCATCTTTCCGCAACCGTCATTTTTGACAATTTCTCGAGGGCTTCCTGGTCCTTAGCTGTCAATCCGAGCGCAGCCTTTTCAACAATGGCCTCTGCTGCTGCCAAAGTGGCAACCTCGGTCGCTTCATTGGCGGCCACATGGATGAGCGTTAAATCACCCTCTTTGATCTGATTTTCAGACGCCAGTTGCAACACCGCGCGCAACACCGGCAAGGGCGCAACCAGAGCGGCTTTACCCATTTTTAAAATTTCCGGTTTTGCAAGATACACCGCCAGATTCAATGCGCATCCTTCATTCCAAATCAACTGCCCGACATCCTGTTGTTGTTGAATAAAAACCGGGCGAATGCGATCCTGTTCCCCCTGGCCAAAGCCGATAACGACATTGACGGTTTTGTTCTGCAACAATCGATCCGCGATAGTTTGTAATGCGTCCATGCGATCCTTCAAAATGATTTATTAAAACAGCTTGTTATATCAGGTTATTTAAAAGACAACCACGAAACACACGTATTGCACGAAAAGGCTAACTA
>CAYLWO010000223.1:0-2416 GCA_964387285.1 uncultured Cytophagia bacterium
GAATTGAGCGAAGAAAAACTGCTGCGCGCCGCTGAGGTGGCTTCTTATATCGCCCGCAACAGCGCCGCCATCAAAGCGGTGGATGTCAAAGAAGTAAAACATCCCTCTTACGTCACGGTGAAAATGCCGTTGAACGAGATAGCTGATGCGAAAAGATTGGATGTCATGCAGCGCGCCAATCAGGCCGGTCTGGATTACGACCAGCGCATCAAGATGATGACCATCGATTATCACGATGAGGTGCGTTCGCGCATCATTGCCAACAGCGAGGGTTTGTGGGTCAGCGATGAACTGCCGCTGCTCTTTTTCGTTGTGCAGTCCCTGGCCGTGGGCAACGACACCCGTCATATGGGACGCGAACGGTTGAGCCGCCATTCGGGTTTTGAGATGTTCGATGAGACGCCTCCGGAACAGGTCGCCCGCACCTGCAGTCGCGAAGCGGTTGCCATGCTAGCCGCCAAGGATGCACCGGCCGGCAAAATGGACGTGATTCTGCAGAACGGCTGGGGCGGCGTATTGGTGCACGAGGCCGTGGGCCATCCGCTGGAAGCGGACAATATCGCTAAAAAAATCGGCGCTTTTACCGGCAAACTTGGGCAAAAGGTGGCCAGCGATCTGTTCACCATGGTGGATGACGGCACTCTGCCCAATTTCCGCGGTACGACCAATTTTGACGACGAAGGCACGCCCATGAAGCGCAATGTGCTCATCGACAAGGGCGTGCTGGTCAAATATATGAGCGACATTCTTTCAGCCAAACAGTTGAATATGGAAAGGACCGGCAACGGTCGCAGACAGGATTTTCGCTTTATGCCCATTCCGCGCATGACCAACACCTTTATTGAAAACGGACCGCACAAACCGGCGGATATTTTATCTTCCACCAAACGCGGTCTCTATGTAACCAGTCTCAGCGGCGGCAGCGTCAATCCCATAGACGGTGTTTTTAACTTTACCTGTCGTGAAGCCTACCTGATCGAAAATGGCGTCAAGACCGTGCCGGTTAAAGGAGCGACGCTGATCGGCAGTTGCATGGATATCATATCGAAAGTGGATGCCGTGGCAGACGATCTCGGTTTTGGACCCGGTATCTGCGGCAAAGGACAAGCGGCCGAAGTGACGGCCGGTCAGCCCACAGTGCGCGTGCGCGGCCTGGTGGTCGGCGGCAGCAGAGCATAAATCATTCAACTGCGTCTAAAAAATTTTTGGAGCGATATATGAATTATTCTGATTTGACCAGAGACCTGGTAAAAAAATGTTTACAGGCCGGCGCCGACAATGCGGAAGTGTATCTGCAGGATGCACGCAATTTACGCATCGAAGTGCGCAACGGCGATGTGGAAACAATCAATGAATCAGCCGGCCACGGCGTGGGATTGCGCGTTTTTGTCAAGGGTAAAATGGCGTTTGCCGGCTGCAACGATTTCTCAGAGAATGCGTTAACGGATGCGGTAAACCGTGCCGTGGCTTTTGCCGCCAGCACCACCGCTGATGAGAACAACTGTCTGCCCGATGATAAAACCGTCAGCAGCGTCGAAGGTCTTTATGACGCCGAGATCGGGCGTACGGCCATGGATGAAAAAATCAACCGTTTGATCCAATTGGAAAAAGCGGCCATGCAGGACAACCGCATCACCAAAAGCGCGGGCGGCCGCTATGGCGAAGCGGAAACATATATTTATCTGGCCAATTCCAACGGACTGGCCAAGGATTACAAAAGATCGCACTGTTTTTTTGGCGTCAGCGTGGTAGCGGAAAAAGGCGAGCAAAAATCATCGGGCGGCGAATTTTGCGTCCGCCGCTTTTGGCACGATCTCAAGCCCATGGAAGAGATTGCGGCCAAAGCGGCCAAGAGCGCTTATGAAATGCTGGATCCACGCATGGTGAAAACGCAAAAAGCAGCGGTTATCTTTGATCCGGATGTCGCCTTTGCCATTCTGGGCGGCATTGAAGCGGCGGTCAGCGGCGAGCGGGTGCTGCAAGGCGCCAGTTTTCTGGGCGACCGGTTGAATAAAAAAATCGCCAGCGACCTGTTGACCATCATCGATGACGGTCTGCTGGCCAAAGGCCTGGCTAGCGAACCCTTTGACGGCGAAGGCGTAGCGACGCAAAAGCGCTTCATCGTGCAAGACGGCGTGCTGCAGGGATTCATGTATAATTCCATCGTAGCCAAACGCGCCGGCGTCAAAAGCACCGGCAATGCATCCCGCGGCGATTTTTCCGGTTTACCGGAAATCGGCAGTCATAATTTTTATCTGGCTGCAGGCAAAAATAAGCCGCAAGAGATCTTTACAGCCACGCGAACCGGACTATATGTTAAAGAGATCACCGGCTACGGCATCAATCCGGTCAACGGTAATTTCAGCGGCGGCGCCTCGGGCTTTTGGGTGGAAAACGGCAAAATCGCTTTTCCGGT
>CAYLWO010000224.1:0-2416 GCA_964387285.1 uncultured Cytophagia bacterium
ATTTTTTTAAATCTATGGCAAGGGTTGGCTTGTCTTTTTGCTCTTCCGGTTTGTAAAAAAACTGAAAACTATCTATTCCTCGCACCAGCGGCAAGCGCAAGGTGAAATTCACTTTGTCCATTAAAGCATACTCCTCCTTGTAATCTTCTGGAAGAAAGATGCGCGGATCCTTGAAATGGTATTGAAACAGGGTTTTACCCCTGCCCAGCAATTGTACTAGTGGATCTTTTGCCGCTCCCTTGGTCGGCAGGGAGGGTGGTTCGCAGGGTAGAATCACAATCTTGTCCAGATTAGCGCGCCATTCGTTGTTTTTAAATGTAATGGGTATGACGATTACGGATTTCGAGTTCTCCTGGCCGCATGCCACGGCGCACAACATCAGGATGCAACCCAATATAATTTTGGCCATCTTCATTTTAATTCTCCTTTATTCTTCAAAATTGATTAAAATACCAGTTCATCCGTTCTGTTCCTTCTGTTCCCCAGGGATCGCCGACATTGCCGACCTGCATGACGTTATTGGCCGTCGAAAGTTGAATGCCCCACCAGTCTCCCTGCTTGGCGGTAAATTTCCATACGGCATTGGGATCGCGGCCTTTGGCTGTTTGCTCCGTTTTCCCGGTTGCCTGCAGGTCCCAGATGTTGGGCTCATCGACCGGTTCAAAATAATGGGTGTTGCCGTCGTACTCATCTGCCAGACCGAAAACAGCATGTCCGCTTTCATGTAAAAAGGCCTTGGTGTTGGAGCCTTCAGCGGTAAAATGCCGTCCTTCCAGATTTGTGCAGTCGGTCATATTGGCCACATGCAGAACGGCGTCGACATCGCGCCAGGGCATGTCCGTATCGCAGTCGCTGTGCACACTACCGCAGTCGGCGGTGGTCGCGATCTTGGTATAGATGTAAAAGTTAAAATTATCCAGGTTGTCCGGTGCGTTAATGATGTCCTGTTGATCGTAAACATCCCAGACTTTATCATCCACATCATCGACAAAATCTTTGAACGATGTATACTCGTTGGTGCGATGAAAGGCGATGTCTTCTTTTTGCGTATGCGCGCCGACATAGCGCGCCGGAATATTGGTGTTGGCCCAATTGTAATTGTTATCCGTGATGGCGAAATAGTAATAGCCGCGTGTATCTGTTTTGCCGTTGTTGGCGGTAATTTTGGCCAGATAGGAAACCGTGGTTCCCTGATAAGCGGCATAGGGTCCGCCGGTGAAGGTATAGGTCTGGTCGCTCTGCACGTTGTTGAAAGTTTGCACCAGGGCGGCGTTGACCAGCAGTTCCACTTTCGACGGCTGTTCGCCGGCTTCGAGGACCGTAACCGTGAACGTTACCTGCTCGCCGGACGTTGCGACGATTGGAGAGTGTCTGACTTTGATTTCCGGGTAATAGCAATCACAGGCGCAAATCATCATGAGCAGGCAGCATAGGCCGTTTACAGTCAGCATGCGAATAAAATGAGGTTTATCCATAATGGTTCTCCTTATTTAAGGTTGTTTAAAAATTTTGAATTATGAACAAAACCGGTTCTGGTGGTTGAAACATATGGTATAAAATAAAAAAGGCATCATGAATCTGTCTCATACAAATTCATCATGCCTTCTTGATCTGTTTATGGCTATTCGCGGAAGAGCCATATGAAATCTTGTATTATTATATAGTAAAAATATGATAGATGCAAGAAAAAAAAGTCAGCCGGCGGGACCGGGGATTTTTTCAGCGATCTCGGCGTTTCTGCGTTGAAAGAACTAACGCAGAGGTGCCGAGGGTGTTACTCTGTATCCTGCAACCGGTTAACAACTCTAAAGATGCCATCCTTAAGCAACAGGACGTGAAAATTGATTATCAGTCCGAGATGCTCATCAGTTAAACGCAGATAGGTGAGCAGTTTTGGTTTATCAATGGGCGACAACTCTTCTCTTGCTTTCAGCTCAACAATAACCTTGTTTTCTACCAGCAGATCCATTCTCAGTTCGGTTGGGAGAGTAATGCCCTTGTAGATAATCGGTACATGCTGTTGCCGTAAGAATTGAATACCCCGCAATTGAAATTCGTAACATAAGGCTTGTTCGTAAATCGATTCGATGAGTCCGGGGCCAAGAATCCGGTGCACCTCGATAGCGGCGCCGATGATCTTTTCTGAAATTTCATTTTCATGCATTGCATTTTGCTTTCAGTAAAAAAAGACAACACATATGTGATACCTTTCGAAAAGTACAGACAGTCTTCCTTTATATGAATTGATATAGATGCAATGATATATAATTTAATAGGAGAGGTGGTTTTTGGCAAGGGACAAAATCGCCACACACGTATTTTTACGCATCTGACAAAAGCGTCTGAATATAATTTAACCCAAACGCAGAGACGCCGAGTCCGCAAAGGATCGCAGAGCAGGATGTTTTTCTCTTTG
>CAYLWO010000225.1:0-2310 GCA_964387285.1 uncultured Cytophagia bacterium
GGACGGCAAAGGCGAGTCCAATTGGGACCGGTTTTCCAATACACCGGGAAAAGTGCAAGTGAGCGGCAATGTGGCTGCAGATCATTATCACCGTTATCAACAGGATGTTGCCTTGTTGAAAAAGCTTGGCGTAAAAAGCTACCGCTTTTCCATCGCCTGGACGCGTATTTACCCTGAGGGCGCTGGTGAAATTAATCGTAAAGGCCTTGATTTTTACAAGAATCTGGTGCGTTTGCTCAAAGAGAACAACATCACGCCCATTATCACTCTTTTTCATTGGGACTTGCCGCAAAAACTGGAAGACCAGGGCGGTTGGGCCAATCGCGCGACCGTCGATGCTTTTGTCAACTATGCGGCAACCCTGTTCAGGGAACTGGGCGATGATGTTGCCTGGTGGACTACCTTTAACGAACCCTGGGTCACCTGCTTTATGGGGTATTGGTTGGGCGCCTACGCACCGGGTGTCAAAGATCTGCCTACTGCTTTACAATGCGCACATAACATTTTGCTGGCACACGGCAAGGCGGTGCGTACATTTCGTGAAATGAGGCTAAAAGGTAAAATCGGCATCACCCTGGATTTGCAATTAGCATTGCCGGCCGACGAGAAAAATCCGGACGACGTGCGCGCCGCGCAAATTATCAATGATTCGCACCACGCCTGGTTCGCGGATCCCATCTATTTTGGCCGCTATCCCGAAAACGTCGTGCAACGGTATCAGGATGAAAAGGTGCGTTTGCCGGAAATTCTACCGGGGGACATGGAGGCCATTCATCAGCCTATCGATTATCTGGGCGTGAATTTTTACTATACCGAAACTTTTAAAGCGGCAAAAGACAACGGCTGGTGGCCTTACCGGGTTGAAAAGGTGGACCATGATAAAAAACTGTATCTGGACAGGTCCATCGATGCCTCCGGATTGTACAGCCTGCTTAAATATCTTGATGAAAAATATCTGCATCCTTGTCTGCTCATTACTGAAAATGGCGCGCTCACGGACGATTACGTTACCCATGACGGCGTCATTAACGATGACTATCGGATCGAATATATTTTCAAACACCTGCAGATGTGTCGTAAGGCTCTGAATGAAGGCGTCAAATTGCTGGGCTATACCAACTGGTGTTTTTTAGATGATTACGAGTGGGGACAATTCGGTCGCATGGGCATGGTCTATGTCGATTTTAAGACGCAGCAACGGATCATTAAAAAGAGCGGCCACTGGTTTGCACGATGCATTGAAGAAAATGCGTTTTCTCTTCCTTGAATCTAATTTATGGAAGGTGATATGGATAACCATGTAAAAATTTCAAACGTCCAACTTTTAGCATTGGTGTTGTTGCGTGTTGCGGTGGGCTGGCACTTTTTGTACGAGGGTTTGGTCAAAGTTTTTATCGGCAACTGGACCAGCCATGACTATCTTGCCATGTCCCGCTGGTGGTTTGCCGGTTTTTTTCACTGGATCGCGGACACGCCCTGGGCTTTAGCCGTAGCTGATTTTGTCAACATCTATGGATTGATCGTTATCGGCGCCGGACTGATGCTCGGCGTGTGCACCCGCCTGGCGCTGTGCAGCGGCCTCGCACTGTTGGCCATGTACTATGTCGCTTATCCGCCGTTCATCGGGCTCGACTATGGCGTGGTGGCGGAAGGCCACTATGTCATCGTTAACAAAACTCTGATTGAAATGCTGGCGATGGTGCTGTTGCTCATATTCCCCACCGGCCATCGCATCGGACTTGAACGCATCTGGATCGGCTGGCGCTCAAAACGATCATTGCCTGCAGAAAAACCGGTTCAGGATCCCGCACCAACCGATCTGCAGCTGGATCGACGCGCCTGGTTGAAAGGAATGGCCACGCTGCCCTTTGTCGGCGCTTTTGCCTATACGGTGCTGCGCAAAAAAAGTTATGAAGAAAAACACCTGCTCGATGCCGTGACCGGCGCGTCGGTGAAATCTTTTGATCTGGCTTCGCTCAGAGATCTGAAAGGCGTCCTGCCGCAGGCAGAGATCAAAGGCCGTTCTTTCAGCCGGTTGATTCTCGGCGGTAATCTGCTTTCCGGTTGGGCCCATTCCCGCGATCTGATCTATGTATCCCAGTTGGTGCGCGCCTATCACCATAAGGAAAAGATATTCGCTACCCTGTTGCTGGCAGAAAAATGCGGGATCAATACGCTGCTGACCAATCCGGTCATCGCCAAAACCATCAATGAATATTGGGATCGCGGCATCGGCAAGATACAGTTCATTTCCGATTGTGTGGGATTGAATTACTCGGCAGAGGGCAAGCCTTCGGCAGCGCCCTATCA
>CAYLWO010000226.1:0-2232 GCA_964387285.1 uncultured Cytophagia bacterium
ACGCCGTTGTTGGCCTGATAGGAAAAGCCGTCCATGTCAGACACCACCTGCACCGCAGCACAGATGCGGCCGTTGGCATCCGTGATGCTGGCGCCGACGAATTCGCCGGTGGATTTTTCCGGTTGGCCCACCACGTAGAGTTGTGCTAGATTTTGAGAAAAGAGTCCTTTGGATAGGAGCAACAAATGCAGCATTAACAAATTTTTCATCATACAAAAGTTCCTTGGAAAAAATGACCTTTGTTATTGACAAGAGAGCGCATATGAACCAGAGCGAGTTTTTCGCAATTAAACAGCAATTTCAAAATTGGTCATTTTATTATTGCGATTTTCTGCAACCTTGCGAAGGTTTTAACCAGCCGGCCAGGATGTAAAACTGAATTTCATCCGATAACATGGTCAACCTTCGCAAGGTTGCATTTTCAGGCGATCATCACTCTATAAAATAAAAATTAATTATAAAGATCGAGGATGTCCAGACCTTTTTGAGCATCCTTGTTGTTTGGATCTAATTGTTGTACACGTAAAAACGCTCTCTTGGCATCATCCCTGCGATTAACGGCAAAATAGGTTTGTGCAAGAAAAAGCCACATCTCTGCGTCGTGCGGATCCAATTCCGTATATTTCTCCAATGACGGGACGGCGTTCGAATAGTTCTTTTCTTGCAGATAAGCAATGGCGCTATAACGATAAGCGCGTTTGAATTCATTTTTATACTTTTCTCGTTCCGCATCAGCGAGGGTGAGGAAAACACGAAACTCATTTCGAGCCGAGTTCACAGAGTCCATTTGCGACAATACCACAGCCAAATAATAATGACCCATGCTGTAATTGGGACGCATTTTCAGAGCTTTGGCCAGAGCATGATAGGCAGGGATGAAATCCTTGAGTTGTTGTTTGCATAACGCATAATTGATGTAAGAAGTAACATGGGTTGGGTCAGATTGAAACTTTTTTTCATACATCTCTGCAGCTTTGTCCCACTGTTTGGCGCGCATAAATGAATTACCCATTTCTATGTAGGAATTGGACAACTCCTCAGACACCCTATCCTGACTCGTACCTGATAAAGAGTTTGTAACAGCAGTCTTTTCCAGTGT
Source organism: uncultured Cytophagia bacterium (assembly GCA_964387285.1). Classification (GTDB taxonomy): domain Bacteria; phylum Zhuqueibacterota; class Zhuqueibacteria; order Residuimicrobiales; family Residuimicrobiaceae; genus Anaerohabitans. The sequence goes on from CAYLWO010000226.1 coordinate 1,100, forward strand.
TATACTTTTATTGATCTTTTCTCCTTCATTCAAAACCAGTGTTTCCTGTTTCGGCGCGTAACCGCTGCAACTCACCTTAAGATTGTACGATCCGACGGGAATATTCTCAAAAATCTTGGCCCCTTGAGAGGAGAATGATTCTCCGGCATCACCGGTCAATTCCACTTGTGCCGCTATCGGCGTCACAGCGACTTCTATTGTGCCCTGCAGCAATTGTGGCGACAATTCTACTGTTTGCACCTCTCCTCGTTTCAAGACCAACCGCTGCTCCGCCGGTCGGGCTTTTTTCAACTCTGCGCGCACCATCACCACGGAAGGTTCTATTTGCATGTTTTTCAATTGCTGAATTGCTTGTCCATTCAACGTCACAGTGGCGCCGGGCAAGGTCTGTATGGTCAAAACAGCAAAGGTCGCTGTGCTGTTCAAGCTGAGACTCTTCTTCTCGCCTCGAGCCACTTGCACTTCGACATCCTCGGTTTCGTATAATTTCGAACGGGCTCGCACGCGATAAGAGCCTGGCGTCAACTGTTGAAAAGTGTACGGTGTTTGCACATTCTGAGAACGGCCGTTCAAGAAAATCTCCAAGCCTGTCTGTGGTGCGCTTGCAACAGAGAGCGTCGCAAAATCGGGTAAAAGTTTAAAGGATTTGTTTTTCATTCCTTCCTGTATACTGATGGAATCTTCCAGGGGAAGGTACCACTCTTTCTCGATTTTAATTTTATATCGTCCTGCAGGATAAAATGCGCTGAGCAGCGTGGTGCCGGGAAGTTTGACCCCATCCAAGTAAACGGTTGCGCCGGGCGGATCGGAATCGATCTGAAAATTGACATCCTGCTGCCGTACCAAGTCATATTTAAACAAGGTATGGTTTTCGTCAACGACGATTGTAGCTATAAACGGATGGAATTGGGCTTTGTGGAGACGCAACTCATGTCGGCCCGGGGTGATTTTTAGCTGTTCGCCGGCGCCTCTGCTCTGCCCATCGATAAATACTTCCGCCCCCTCCGGCCTAGAGATGATGGCGATGGGTAATTCTATTAATTTCTTATCTCCGAAAATCTTGATCACCCACACCTCGCGGCTGGACAGATGAATGCCGATCTCATTGAGGACCAGCTTGAGCGGCTGATAAC
>CAYLWO010000227.1:0-2182 GCA_964387285.1 uncultured Cytophagia bacterium
ACTTGAATTCAACGTAAGACGCGCCGCTGGACGCCAGGTGCAGCGCCTGTTCTTTTTCCGCCGCCACAGTTGAGGAAAACAACCATCCGGTTCCCAAAAGTAAAATTACAAATGTATTTCGTACAGATCGGACCATAACAAGTTCCTAGTTATGTCTATAAATTACCGGCAACAAATTAACACTATTTGCGACAGCAATCAAGCAACTATTTTCATCTCGCGATCACAGCCTTGCCCAATGCTTCGGCCTTGCTTTTTTTACCGTTCCAATCATACACCGCTTCCAACCGGTATAGATACAAGCCGTTAGCCATTGCATCGCCGTCCTCATCCGTACCGTCCCAGGTCTCAGGAAAAACATTATAACCGATATGACAGGATTGCGTGTCGAATTTTCGCAACAAACGGCCGGCCACAGAATAGATTTTGAGCGAGACAGACGCATCGTTGCTCAATTCGAAGGTGAACTGCGTCTGTCTGGTCATGGGATTGGGATAGTTAAGCAGATTGCGTACAACAAGCACCGAATTGGACGCTACTTGAAATGTCGTTTCCGCAATGTTAGAGTTATTGGAATTATCCCAGGCCTTGATTTGCATGATATGCAAACCCTCCGTCAATCCGCTGAGCTGATATTTCAACTTTCCGGTGATGTAGCTGCCGGCCTGATACTCGAAAAACTGCGTCATGTCCTTGCTGGCGGTGTGTGCGCCATCCAGCACCATGCTGATCTGGTGGCCGATGTCGCCGGCAATGTTAACGCCGCTCAAGGAATCGCTGATGGTGGCAGTCAGCAACGGATGCGGCGATGTGTAATCGCCTGCGACAAATTCATGCTCGCCAAACGAAATCTTGATCGCTGGTCCTTCCCGATCAACCAGGTTAACGGCGGTTCCGCCTATCAGGAGATTCTCACGATTGCCCGTGCCCTCAAAGTCCTCATTCCAAAAATAGGCGGATAATCTTCCATCATGGCCGCCATAGGAGATATCTTTGGGCGCGATAAACTCGACTGAAAATTGTCCGTTATTCACCGCAGTAACGCCGCGGAACACGCTGTTGCCCGGCAAAATATAATTTACCTTTAGACCTTTAACCGTTTCATACACGCGAGGTTTTTTGGCATCTACCACGCGCAGCAACAACTGGCCGGTAAAATCACTCCAGAGCACTCCATCCTTTTCCACATGTCCGGTCACGCGCATTTTGCACAAGGCCTGCAACGTATCCGGCGAAACCCGGTCAATGACCGCGCGATACCGCGGCGCCGCAATGCGCATGGTCGGGTCGCCGAGCAGGATATACTTTTCATTGTTAACATCGTCAAAAGCTCGCTGCTTGGCAATCAACATCGCATCGCCGAGCCGGGCGACTCGGCCATTAGTCGTATAGGTACGAAACAATTCCGAATATAACGCATAATTGAATTGCACGTTTGCCCAGGAACCCGCTTCACGCGAGGAGGCAATCATGGCAATGGCGCCGCGACCGGCCGCATTGGCAATGTCTTCAGCCAGGCTTTGTTTGGCAGGTTGGTCCCACCAGGCAAACTCGCAGGTGGCAGCCACCCAAAGCGCCTGACGATTCTGATTTTGAATGCGATTAAAATCGGTCGGACCGTTGAGCACCCGTTCATGGGTCCAGAGGTCATCATTGCCGTGACCGACAAAATTCAGAATGAGCGAGCCCTGATTGATCCGGTCGAGCAACGCTTCATTAGCCAGAGGTTTGGTAACACCGGCAATACTGGCGGTGCGCACCGCCGGATACTCCATCAAATAGATCTTGGCCACATTGAACAATTCCGGCACATAAGATTCCGCCAAAACTTCCGCCTGTTGGGTATGTTCAATCTGTTCCCCGCCGCCGCCTTCCACTAATTCATCATCACCGATAACGGTGATGAGTTTGCGCCATTCGCCAGGCTCGCCTTTCGTCTCATAAGCGATGATCTTGTCAACCACAGCCTGCGCTTCCTCGAGCGACTGCACCGCCAGGCGACCGATGGCCATTTGCATGCCTGCCGCACTGCCCTTGATATAGGTGTACCAATCGTCCGTGGTACGGGTACTGCCTTCAGACCGATCTGCTGTTTCATAAGGAGGAATGAAATTTACCAAACCAATTTTCAAGATATTTTTATAATCGTAATGACCGTCGCCCAATAACAGAACATAGCGCG
>CAYLWO010000228.1:0-2127 GCA_964387285.1 uncultured Cytophagia bacterium
CTCTGCAATTTTTATACAACTCTTGTATGGTTTTGACAAACTCGGTTTTTTCAGCATTGAATAATGTCAACGGTCGCGGCGCGGTGCATGCGGCTGCTGTTAGCGCACCGCCATATCGCGCCAGGCCGGGCATAAAAGCCTGCTGCAACAATAATGACTCTTCATTCAGCGTTCCGGAAATGGCGTCACAGACGACGGCGGAAAAATCATCACTGACCCCGGCTGCCAGCAATGCCCAAAGGCCGGCGCGTTCTAATCCATATAATTGCACACCGGCGTCATCATGCAAGAACCTGCCGGCCGTGACAATATCCTGAATGCGTTCCTGATCGTCCGTGCGATTAAAGGTAAGAAAATGCTTCAGAGCGGGATCGCGCACCGGTTTTGTGCAAATATGTTCGCCGCTGTTGAAACAGTCAATAGTCAGCACCTGATTGCCGGAATGCACCAACTTGCTCACCCAGGGCAACAGTGCGGACGTTTTCCGGTCGTACACAGCGTTTTTACCCTCAGGGTGGACAACAAGGCAAGATCCTGCAACAGGGCCAACCGGTTTGAGCAATAAAGCAGGAATCCATTGCGCTGATTTTTTATTGCTGATGACCAGACGGATGGCGGTAAAACCTGGATTTGGTGTTTCCTCGATAATCCGGCTTTCCACCTGCTGCGGAATTTGCGCATCCAGGATGATTCTCAGAATCGGCCGATACTGTTGCTGCCAGTGCATCAACTGCGCAGCGCTTGTCGGCCAGTCTTGTTTGAATTTCTGTTCAGCTTGATTCTGGAGATAGGCAGTCAATTTCTCTTCGGTCATATCCCCCACCGGCTTTTCCTTATCGCCATAGATGCGTAGTTTCTCCCGAGGTTCGATGGTAAACGGCGGTTCTTTGAAGGGATGGTCTCCTGATTGTCCAAGCAGCCAACGGCCGAACCAGTCATAGACCGCCTCCCGGCTATCCTTGTTATAGTTGTGCGGATAATCGAATTGGACGAACTGCACCTGGTCCTCTGCGCCGTACAAACGATAAATCGAACGCACCATTGGAAATTCCACGGTCGGCGTATTGACGGTCCAATCCTGTTTGGTGGAAACCATGAGCAACGGCCGGGGAGCGGCCATGGCGGCAATTTCCACGTTGAAATGGTGCAAGCGCAAACCCGGTGCATTCTCACATAAACAGCCTCCCTGAAAGTGGGCAGAGACCATGTTCACCGGCGCCGCTGCTTTTATGCGATTATCGACGGCCGTGAGCATAAAGGTTTGCGTGCCGCCGCCGGACTCGCCGGTGCACGCTATGCGCGTGGTATCCACGTTCGGCAGAGAGCAGAGAAAATCCAGACCGCGAATGCTGTTCCATAATTGCACACCCATGAGATTGATGCCCCAGAGCTGATGGCGCGGCGTGTTGGCGAATTCATGAGAGATCTGTTTGCTGTCCTGATAACCGACCATGTCATAATTAAAAATAATATAACCCTGTCGGGCAAAGCTGATACACCGACCTGGTCCGGAATTCAAATCAGAGTTCTCCAACCGTCCATTGTCCCAATGACCATGTGGGTTCATAATGGCCGGATACGGTCCCGGCCGGCCGTTCGGACGATAGAGATTGCCGGTTACAAAAAAACCGGGATAACTTTCAAATCGCACTTTCTCGATCGTATAATCAGGGTGCTCGGTTCTGTCGAATATGCGTACGTGCAGTTCTGTTTTGACCGGCAGGGGATCGAGTCCGGTGCTGATCAAAATCCGTTTTTTAATTTCCTGTCGATAATCAAGCCATTGTTGCAGAGTCGAAAATTCTGGCATGACATAGTCCATTTTGTCGCCCTGGCGCATGGCGCTAAAGCGCGCATCTGTAAAAGCGGTTTCATCTGCAGCCTGGGGCATTGTAGAACTAACTTGAAACATAATCAGACCAGTCAAGAGTACACCAATTGTGCGAGCTCGCATATCTAGTCTCCATAAAAAGAATTGAGTATAAATTGTTAACGTTCTGCAGGAATGGGCGACAGACTTGTCACCGGGAAACCGCGTCGAAAAGTATAGATGCGATCGTGATCAAAGGTCAAAGCAAATGAAATGAGTACGGTGTCCACCAGTGGTTGCTGTTGTTGATCGAATGC
>CAYLWO010000229.1:0-2098 GCA_964387285.1 uncultured Cytophagia bacterium
TATATGTGCCTTATGAGGCAACAGGCGTGCTGAGCTCGCTGGGCAGCATTAAAGAACTGTTTCTGGGAAAAACCATATCCGACAAAGAAGGTCGTTAAGTCCTGATACTAGAAGCAAATGAAAAAATATCAATTCATCGATCCATTGCCATGGGAGTCGTTCGGTCCGTTCGCGCTTGTTTTTATCCCCCGGACCGAAACTTTTATTACGGTCAATGCCGCCATGATCGCAATTATGCTATTGTTAAAAAAACAACTGCAACAGCCTTTTTCCCACAATGAACTGCAACGATTCATCTGTAGCCATTATGACATTTCCGTCTCGGAATCAAAAAGACAGGCCAATAGGCTGTTGACCCAATGGTCTGCCTACGGCATCCTGGTAAAAAGCTAAATCCGTTCCAGCGGTACACACCGCGCTCGCTCAAAATATCATTAAAATGTGTAACAATGGATTGGTTCGACCGCAAGACCAACCTGCACGACCAATCACCTTGTTTTCCTAATTTCCAGCAACTCCCAATATTTATCCGATTTATTCAAATAGATCAGGTTCGTCGGCACCGTTTTTGACAACGCTGCTGCCAGGTGGAAAATACGGTTTTTAAAAAGAGAGCGCTCTTCCGCAATCCCCGGATATTCGCAAAGTGCACGATACAAAAAGGGAACCGTCTCGATGGCCGGCAGCGGTTTGAGGTGCATCGATGTTGCCTTCACCAATTTGTAGATTCCTGCAATTTGCACCCTTTCAGAGCAAGACCATTTGCTTAATGCCGGGAGGTGTTTGCTGCGACCGGTCATCACACTCCACGTCGGCATAGCCGAAGCCCAGCAGATGTTATTCTCATCCATCCACACCAGAGCCGCATCATCCGAGTAAATCCTCCACGGCGAAGCCACTCTTTTTATTGCAGTGGTCTTGCCGCCTCCGGGCGGTGCAATTAAAAGATACCCTTTCTTTTTATGTCCGATAAGCCCACCGTGCAGTAACGCGCCATGACGCTGCAACATATCCATCTGCATCAATACCAGCGGCAGTTGATACAAGGTCTTGAAATGGGCGTACTCTTTGTTGAATGACCAAAATGTATGGCGGTTCTTTTTATGAAACCAAAAGATGTGGCCTGCCGCATCACTGGTCTGCTGCCACCCGGTCCGGGGCAAGCGGAGTTCAATTCGGGCATCGAATGGAATATGATCACCTGCTGCCATTCTTTGACCGTCTTTGGATTGACAAAATGGTCCTTTGATGTGAAAAATGCGGTCAGGAGCGCCATGAAACGATTTTAAATCAAAATATTTTTTAATAGCGCCTAATAGCTGTTGGGCCCACTGATCCAAGGCACGGAATTCATAACATAATGGACCAAAACGCATGCGAGTTGGTTTCATCTTAGCGACCAATCTCTATGGATAGCGGCAATTCACTTGTAAAAATACAACAAATAATTCATATTATACTAGTTAAACGCATTCGATTATTTTTACAGCCATAGAGGTAATCTAAAATGTAAAGTACCGAAAAGCAAGCTATTTCAAAAAAAATATTCTCCAATTCGCAATTTTAAAAAAGCTAACAATATCGCGAATCCTCATAAAAGGTCCCTTTTGTAATAAAATGATCTTGACAATCAAATTTGAGTTGCTTAAATTAAAATGAAGTTTATTCAAGGATCAGGCCGGATAGCAACCCAAAAATGGAATAAACCAAATTTCCATAACACAAGCAGGGGTGCAAAAATGAGGAAAATGAAATGGGAATCTCCGGTGCTGTTAAGCATCCGGGCTGAAGAAGCGTTTGGGCATTGTCGCAGCGGCAGTACAGCACAGACCGGCAATACATGCGGCAATGGTCAGAACACAGCGGCGCAAGGACATTATTGCTCTAACGGCGGCATAGCTTCTGCCAATAAAGGTTGTACTGCCGGTACATCTCCCGGGGTTGTATAACTGATCATTTTCTCATGATTATTTTTCGTAAGCTATATCCACAGCCAATGCTGTTTTACAACATTTGCACAAAGGTCGATTAGAGGCTTTTTTCTCCTTCTCCTTCTATTTCCCCCCACTCTGGCTTTAATATCACCGTTGCCAACGGC
>CAYLWO010000230.1:0-2074 GCA_964387285.1 uncultured Cytophagia bacterium
GCGTCAAAAACCTGGTCGCATTTCAGCACCAGGTCACGCCAGGCAGCGTCTTTCTTGGTTTGTCCAATCTAAAGCAAGGCAACCGGGAAATGACCGCGACCTGGAGCAGCGACGGCAACACGCTGACGGTCACAGAAACGACGCCGGCGCTAAGCTCGCAGGGTTCGACGGTCATCAACGTCACGCATACCTTCACGGTCTCTCCGGTTGAGCAGCTCATGACCTATACGGTGCAACGTGCGTCACGCAAAAAAGACGCTGCCGACAAATATGTGTTGAAACGCAGCGGTACGCGCATGGCTTATTTCATGCGCATGGAAGATGACTGGACCATTGACGGCAAACTGCCGCAACAGGCTTTTCTGATCTCTTTGCAAGGATTGGCCAACAGCACCGGACCTAATCTGTATTTCATCTATGGGGAGAAATGGGATTTTCGTTATACGCCGGGCTTTTTCGAGTTTTTGCAAAAAGAACGCTGCTACACGTTTAAAGAACTGCGCAGTCCGGAACAAGCGCTGGCGCAGTTTCGTGATCACGTGAAAGGCTATGTGGTTTGGGATAAAAAAGTGCGTACTTCGTTGATGGTGGCCTATACGGTCGCCGGCTTGGAAGATGCGGCCGTGGTCAGTGAAGAGCTGATCCCCATGCTGGAAAAAGCCGGCCTCAAACCGGTGGCTGATTTCCGTGGCCAGTTCACCGGCCAATCCGATGTGCAGATTTTCCGCTGGGCCCGGAAAAAATACTGGGACCGTTGCAGCCGCGATTATATTGTCTGGCTGGGCGGCGAACATGGCGTCACCATGCGTCCCGGTGTGGCAGACTGGGGTATGCACAACAAGGCGTTTTTTAACGATCTATCCGCCAAGGTAACCGACGTTGAAGAGTATCAACTGGCCGACTCGCTATTAGCGGAAATGAAGCCCTTTTCCTTTGCTTTTGGCTGGCATTCTTATAAAAAAGATTTAGAAGAGCAATGGGTGAAACTGACCTCCAGTCACGCCATGCGGGTTGAAGGCTTGCATACCCTGCCCAATATGAGCTTTACCTCGCAGGTGCCGGCCACGCCCGGTTTCAAATTTAAAAACAATCATCGCATCGAACCCGGGAAAATCTATAAACCGGAAAACAAGGTTTATATAACCTGCATCCAGACCGACGGCATTGGTCTGGGCGCCTGGACGCAACCCGGCCGCGGCGAAATGCCCTATACCTGGCAGGCGCCCTGCAACTATGTGTGGATGGCGCCGGCCATGCTGGAGTATTTCTATTCCCAGGCCACAGCGAACGATTATTTCATCAGCGGGCTCGGCGGCCCGGGTTATGTGTATCCCAAGGCTGTGCCCAAACAGCATCTGCCGCATATGATCTCGTTGTCCTATGATTTGATGAAACGGTTGGACCACAGCGTGTTTGAGATCATGGATTATTCGGAAGGGGTCATGGTGGAGGGCAACTCGGACCTGACCCGCGAAGTGGTGCAGGCGTTTTATGACGGCATGCCCGACGCCATCGGCTTTCTCAACGGCTATACCCAGTCGCATACGTTTACGGTCAAGGACAAACGCCCGTTGATCTCTTATGATTATTATCTGGCGCCGGATTGCAGTGAAGAACAAGCGGCAGCTGACCTGATCGAACTGGCCAGCATTAATAAAACACGTCCCTATTTTCTGCTGATGCACGTGCGGCAGTCCAGCAACATTAAAAGAGTAAAATCAATTCTGGATAAAGTCGGTCCGGAATTCAAACTTTTGCCGCTGGATGTGTTTCTGAAAATGGCGGGCGAAAAACCGACGTTTATGGAAAGGTATTTGGAGAAATAAATTCAATCCAGACCTCACAGGCTATAGAAACCTGTGAGGTCTGCCTGTAATGGCCGAAATCACACTCACCGTGTCATTGCGAACGCAGGCACTAATCTCTCGTAAGAGCAGGTGTTGCGCTGGAGTGAAGCAATCCCCGTATACTGCAAAAAGAGCCAACGATCGCCCGGGTTATCCAAGCCCCAATTTTCTCAATCCACCCCTTGACTTTGGCTCCATAAATTCGTAACATTTCATCAATTCATAAA
>CAYLWO010000231.1:0-2069 GCA_964387285.1 uncultured Cytophagia bacterium
GCCTTTCTGATAGCCGCTCAGATCAAAATAGGTATCAGCCGGCTCGTTGACTTGAAACGTTCCTTTATAAAACACACCGCGTCGCGAGGTGTCGATGGCGTCCTGCTTCAAACCGCCGATATAATCTGTAGTCATGGGCAATAGATAGACCTGCCAATTCATCAGCGTCATGTTGTTCAGGGTCACGCACTCGGTGATGCCCTTGCGGTCGATGAGCATGGGACCATAATTGATGCGCCCCATAGCTTCCACCAAGATTTCCAGCACCGGTTCTTCGACAGCGCTCTTTGGCAATTCGATGCTTTTTTCGCCCAGTCGGCGATCCAGCTTGCCGACATAGTGACCGTTGAGAAAAACCGTTGCATAATCGTGCAAATCCGTGATGGTCAGTTTGCCGCTTTTGTGGCCGATCAATTTGGTTTTGTAAAGAATAAAACCATAATCCTGATCATAGGCTTCAAAGGATTTGGGTTGCACAGAAGCAATGGGTTGCGGCAGATTGGCCCAGAGGTCTGAATACGGTTGCATTTTAATGGGTGCTACTTCCATAACCGGGAGCGGCGCCGGAACCTCGGGCAATTTGCCGACATGGCCGGCAATGAGTTTGCGCAGGGCGTGATATTTGGCTGTGGCTTCTCCGCGCTCGTTGATGGGCGCGTCATAATCATAACTGGTAACATCCGGTTCATAGCCCTGACCGCCCGAATTGGCGCCGGCATACCAGCCGAAATTGGTGCCGCCGTGGATCACATAAAAGTTGAATGAACGTTTGCTCTGCAGCAGAAAGCGTACCTCTTTTAATAAATCAGCCGTGTCCGGTCGCGCCCAGGATTCTCCCCAGTGGGTGAGCCAGCCGGGATAAGTTTCGCTGCTAAAGGCCGGGACCCCGGGATTGTGTCTGGCTGCCTCGTCAAAGCTTTTTTGATCCGCGCCCGGATCCAGGCCGATGGCTGCGCCGTCGATGTTGCCTGCTTCCAGCATATAGGGCGTGGCGCCGTCTGCTGTGTAAAAGGGAACGTCCACGCCGCGATCCTGCCAGAGCTTGCGTAGCCATTCCAGATAAATTTTGTCATTGCCATAGCTGCCGTATTCGTTCTCGATCTGCACCATGAGAATGGGGCCGCCGTTGCTGATCAGCAGCGGTCTGATGAGTTGCGCCAGTTTGTCGATATAGCGTTCCACCGCAGCCGTATAGCGCGCATCCATGCAGCGCACCTTGATGTCCGGAATGCGCAGTAAATAGGGAGGTAGTCCGCCAAAATCCCATTCAGCACACACATAGGGACCGGGACGAAAGAGCACCCAGAGGCCTTCTTCCTGAGCGATGCGAATGAATTGCACAATGTCGTGGTTGTCTGTGCTGAAATCAAAAACGCCTGGAGCGGTTTCATGATAGTTCCAGAAAATGTAGGCAGCGATGGTGTTGCAGCCCATGGCCTTGGCCATACGAATGCGATGCGACCAGTACTCGACTGGAATCCGTGCCGGATGCATTTCGCCGCTGATGATTTGGAATGGTTTACCATTGAGCAGGAAATTTTTTTCATCAAAAGCAAAGGAATGTTTCTCCTCGGCCAGGGTTAGGGAATAGGATGATTGAATTAAAAAAAGGGAGACCAGTAGCAGAGATTTTATTTTCATTTTATCCAACTCGATTAGAATTAATTTTTTTTCGGATACACCGTCTCGATTATATTATCAAATCCGATGATTATATGCAATATAAAAAGACCATCTGGCGCATCTTGACGCGTTAGCCGGTTGCAAACGCCTTGTTTGTTGACATTTCTCTTAATTATGGGTACTTTGTCGTTGTTGGACAACGAGCAGTCTGGAGTTGGGGATAATGAAACAGGGATTTAGTAAAAAAATTTATACTGCAAAACTATTACTGAGCGATTTGGGATTCTTGATAAGGAATCTGCCGAATATTATCGGTGTGTTCAGAAACAGCCGGATAAACAGAGCCTTTATCGAAAAAATTATGACGGTGACCACCGCAGTCAACGGCTGTGTCTATTGCGCCTGGTTTCATGCAAAACAAGCTGTGCAGAGCGGGATCAGCGAAG
>CAYLWO010000232.1:0-2023 GCA_964387285.1 uncultured Cytophagia bacterium
TCTTCCGGCGCATTGTCGATCTCATCGTACGCTCGCGCTTGCGCCAAACCCTTTAACGATAACACTTGCGTGATCGCAGCCGTCAACGTCGTTTTGCCATGATCCACGTGACCGATGGTGCCGATGTTTACGTGCGGTTTGTTACGCTCAAACTTTGCCTTAGCCATCGTATTATCTCCTTCGATGATCTTTTTTTATTGCTCAAATCGCATTTCAATTTTATAGAGAACCACGTACATCCTGCAACGCATGAGAGCCCAAGACCAGGATTGAACTGGTGACCTCATCCTTACCAAGGATGTGCTCTACCAACTGAGCTACTTGGGCAAAGAATAACGGTATGAAAATTAGACTGTACTTGAGCGGGAGACGGGACTCGAACCCGCGACCAACAGCTTGGAAGGCTGTGACTCTAACCGACTGAGTTACTCCCGCAGGACCGAGCCAAAACGTCTTGTTGCATGTATGGGTCCTTCAATCGGACGCTGAAAACCTCGCCCTCGGACAGTCTGAATGTTGCCTCGGCCCTGAGGAAGGCTCTGAATTCCCGGGTCGATCAAGATGTGTGGAGAGGGGAGGATTCGAACCTCCGAAAGCGATAGCTGACAGATTTACAGTCTGTTCCCTTTGGCCACTCGGGTACCTCTCCGTTGGGCCGCTATTCCGAGCCACCAGCTGGAATCGAACCCGCGACGTCCTCATTACAAGTGAGGTGCTCTACCGACTGAGCTATGGTGGCTTAAGCCAAGCTTATGAATTTAGCCTTATAATATAAGGAAATTATTGTAAAATGCAAGGATAATTTTTAAATACAGCCCCTATTTGGCAAGAAAAATGCCTATTCTTTGCTCCACTGCGCACCCTCTTTGGCGTCTTTGATCTGCACGCCCAGCTCAGCCAGATCGTTGCGCAATTTATCGGCCAAAGCCCACTCTTTTTTGTTGCGCAGCTCGGTGCGCAGATTGACCAGCAGGTTGATAAACGGGTCGGCCTCCAGGCCGGCCTCCTGCTGCTCGCTGCCCAGGCCCAATACCGCTTCATACATATCCGTAAAAATTTGCCAGACTTTGGCGCTAAATCCCATTCCCTCAGTCAAAGAGCGGTTCAGTTCTCGGGAAAAGTCGAACAGCCGGCCGATAGCTGCCGGAGTGTTGAAATCGTCGTCCATCTCTTGCTTAAACAGCTGCAAATGGCGATCAGCCAGGTCGGACCAGACCGGATCATCAGCTTGTGGATTCGCTGCCAGGCGCTTTTGCAGGGCGAGGCGCGTGTTTTTCAAGCGATCCAAACCCTGTCCGGCTGCGGCGATGGCGGCATCGGAAAAATCCAACGGGCTGCGGTAATGAGACTGCAGGATGAAAAAGCGTATCTGCTCGCCGGTGAATTTTTTCAGGGCATCGCTGATGGTGGTGAAATTGCCCAAGGACTTGGACATTTTGACGCCGTCCACCAGCACCATATTGTTGTGCATCCAGTAGCGGACAAAGGGCTTGGCATTGGCTGCTTCGCTTTGCGCGATCTCGCACTCGTGATGCGGGAACTGGTTCTCCATGCCGCCGCCGTGGATGTCAAAGGTTTGGCCGAGATATTTGGCGGACATGGCTGAGCACTCGATGTGCCAGCCCGGATAACCGCGTCCCCAGGGACTGTTCCATTGCATGAGATGGCTGTCCGGCGCTTTTTTCCACAGGGCAAAGTCAGCTGGATGGCGTTTTTCTTCGTTGATTTCCAGACGGGCGCCGGCTTTTTGTTCTTCAACATTGCGGCCGGAGAGCACGCCGTACTGGCGCCATTTGCCCACATCAAAATAAACCGAACCGTTGACCGCATAGGCATAACCGGCTTGTACAAGTTTTTGCACCATTTCGATCTGCTCCGGGATATGACCGCTGGCGCGCGGTGAGATATCGGGACGCAGGACATTGAGTTGATCCATGGCTTTAAAATAAGCGGCGGTGTATTTTTCCACCAGTTCCATGGGCTCAATTTTTTCGCGCGCCGCTCCTTTGAGAATGCGGTCTTC
>CAYLWO010000233.1:0-2001 GCA_964387285.1 uncultured Cytophagia bacterium
CATATTACCGCGGCCACCGCATATTAAAGGTAAAAAGTCAAGCAAAAAAAGTCCTCCGAGCCGATTTTTATCATTTTTTTAAAAATCGGCATACTGGTATCGCAGTTCGTGGTTTTGATTGATTTTTCGTTCTACGGATTACACACGTTCTTTGACAACGACCGGGTTCCAACTGGCATACCACTGCTTCGTCATTCTTCATGATGGATTACAGGTATCACCTGCACCATTCGCATATTGCGGTTTTCCGATCTGATCAAACCGCCATCAGATCGTGTCGCGACGATTCGCGACCCAGAAATTATCCGGTACCCCGAATCTATGCCATTCAAATAGTACAGTTAGCTTGATATTCAAGAAACCAGTGGTTGCAGAGCTATAGCCGGGGGCAAGTGATAACGCCGTTTTCCGGCAGTCGTTTTATTTTTATTGTTCTTTAATTTTTTGTCATGAGCAAGTTCAGAAGACCAGATAAAATCACCAACTATTGGAGCGAAATGCCTCCTACATCTTTGCCGCCATGTTTTTACACGGCTGGTGTACTTGCTCATAGTTGCATTAATAAGGAAAGCATCACCACCAATCGCAAAGCAATGGTTTGAAATAGTTTGACTCTTTCTTTCCAGGTGGCCCCTTTGGTTTTGGTGATGCTCCCTGGTCTTCTCCTTATTTTTTGGTTCATTATTTTTGGTTCATTTCAATCGCCGCAAGGCTCATTCGCCTGTCTTGTTTCCATCATGCGAAGTGAGGAACAAAATCAAGGCCGAGTCCGCCTCATGGATCAGCGGACGAGCCGCAGGGAAGCCTTGATTTTGTCCGCAACGGAGCATATATTATTTCGACAGGCGAATGAGCATCAGGAATTCAAAAAGCGTTGTTCATTGAATTCTTCACCGTTCTTCAGCATATAATATATGGCCACGGCAAACTTGTGCGCTATTTGCGCTCGTGCCCTACGGCGGCCATACTTGTTTTCCAAACGGTTAGCATATTTAGCGATCGCTTCCGAAGTGGTGGCGGCCATGATGATCTGACTCATCGCCCATTTCAAATAGGGATTGCCGATCTTTTGATTCTTGCTGCCCTTACTCTTGTTGTTCGATGTTCTTTCACATTTGACGACACGGCTGTAGGATGAAAACTTTTGCACGGTCCTGAATCGATCCACACTACCCATCTCGTACAAGATATTCAAAGCGAATATCTTGCCAATTCCCGGCATCGTCAGCAGTATCGCGTAATCTCGCGGGCGATGATGCTTGGCATGATGGGTAATTTGGCTTTCCAAATCAGCGATCAACGGATCCAAGGCGTCGATTACATCCAGATCCGTAGCGATGTTGCTGCGGATATCCTCCTGTCTAAACCGTTCGATCAGCAGCCGGCGATGCTTTTTATCCTGTACCTGTTTTGATTCCAAATCCGTTAGACCGTGTTGATGAAAAACCAGTTGAATGTGGGTGTAGGCTTCCGCTCGCATTCTCATCAGACGATGCCGGCGGCGAAGTAAATCACGCGTGGCCCGCATCTCGGGTGGGTATGGATACGCCTCGGGAAAATAGCTGGTTCGTAATAAATTGGCTATTGTAAATGCGTCCAGCGGATCATTCTTTTTCTTGTTGCCGCTGATCGCCTTCATGTAAAGAGCATGACCAAGATAGAACCGGATATTGGCTTCCCGACATCCGTCTGAAAGCCAGTAGTAATTGTAAGTCGATTCGCAGCCCACGGCCACATCCGGCAAAAAAGGTTGCAGAAATCCCTTTACTGTTTTGAAATTATTCTCCAAATTTCGTTTACATTCGATTTCGCCGGCGCGGTTTAAAATACAAAAGTAGCTGGTTTTTGCGTGCATGTCAACACCACAGTAATAACTTGCGCTGATGATTCGGGTTTCCATAAGGTCCTCCTTTGAAGGATTAAGGTTATTGGGCTACCCGTAATTTCGGGAATTTCTTTTTCCGAAAAAAGGAGGACCTTTAGTATAATATCACAAAGCCG
>CAYLWO010000234.1:0-1988 GCA_964387285.1 uncultured Cytophagia bacterium
CACCAGCTTACCGCCGCCAATTGCCAGCCGCCTGTACCGAAACCAGTCTTGATTTTGGTTGTACAGACTTTACCAGGTCCGATTCCCACTTTTGTAGCATCGGCTCCGGCATTTTCCAATTCACGGACGCCTTCAGGAGTGCCCACGTTACCGGCAATCAAGAATGTTTCCGGCATCACTTCTTTGACGTGTTTGATCATCCGGATGACTTCATCGGAATGACCATGCGCCACGTCGATCGTTGTATATTCAGGAACGGCTTTTTTTGCCGCCAATTCATTCACAAAATCAAATTCTGCCGCTTTGATCCCCAAACTGATCGAAGCAAACAAACCTTTTTCCTGCATTTTTTGGATGAACGGCAAACGGCTCGCCTCATCGAAACGGTGCATGATGTAGAAATAACCTTCTCTGGCTAACTTTTCAGCAAGTTCTTCGTCCAGAATCGTCTGCATATTCGCAGGCACCACCGGCAATTTGAACGTGCGGCCACCAAGCGCGACAGTCGTATCGCATTCAGAACGGCTCTGCACAACACTCTTATTCGGAATTAATTGTACGTCTTCATAATCAAAAATTTTCATTTCTATTTCCCTCTTTCTGTTTGGCATTGCTCACCACAGGCTTATTGAACCTTTAACGAACAACATCTCAGTTATGTCTTGATCAGAACTGCATAATCGGAATATTTATATTCTGTCAAAATTCAATTTAAATCCTTCAAGGTAATGGATATATCACTACGCATAGTGTTGTTAGAACGCGTATAATCAAGGCATGAGAAACACAAAGATATTCACTTTACCTTGAACACGTTGAGTTAACACTGGCCACAATGAAATATACATTTAGGTACTGATGGAAACTGGACCATTTTGCGAAGTATATTAGTAGAACCAAATGATACTACAATTCCAAAATACATCAGCTATTTACGCGAAAAGGAGATGAAAAACAATGAAGCTGAAGGGCATTAAAATAAAATTGCACCCTACTGAAAATCAAAAAGCGTTCATCGATAAGAACCTCTCATTAAATCGTTTCGTCTGGAATAAACTGCTCGGGATGCAACAGGATCGATTTGAAAATGGGGGCGACTATGTAAATGCTTATGGCATGCACTATTTGATGAAAGCCCTCAAAATCGAATTTCCATTCCTGAAAGAAGCCGAAAGCACCAGCCTTGAGTACACGTCAGATGATCTGGATGACGCATTTACCCGTTTTTTCACGAAACAAAATAATCACCCTCGCTTCAAATCACGCAAACACCCAAAGAACACTTACAAGTCGAAATGCATCAACCACAACATAATGATCGTCGACACACATTACCTCAAGTTGCCGAAACTTGGTTTGGTAAAGTTCTTTGGCGGACATCGCATCCAAGATAAAATTAAAAGCGCCACAATTCGCAGAGAATTAAACGGGTCCTATACAGCAACCATCCACGTCGAACACGAGCCCAAGGTATTCGAAAAGACCGGAAATGTGATTGGAATTGATTTAGGCCTTACTGATCTGGTCATCCAGTCGGACGGATTCAAACTCAAAAACAAACAGTTTGAACGTTCTCTAGCGAAGAATAGACGACAGTGGGAACGAAAGTTTGCTCGTCGTCACACTCAGGCACTCGCTAAAATCGAAGAAGCAAAAGCTCAGGGAATCGATCTTAAACTTTCGGACTTCAAGAATTTGCACAAAGCCAAGGAACATATTGCCCGTATCAGCAAAAAAATTGCGAACCAACGGGCAAATTATCTGCAACAGTATACAACCAGTTTGGTTCGGAGATTCGATCTCATAGCAATGGAAAATCTGTCAACCAAAAAACTTATGCAGAATCATCATTTGGCACGCTCTATTGCCGATGCTTCTTGGGCGAAAATCAAGTCCATGCTAACTTATAAATGTGATTGGTACGGGAAAGAACTTATTTTGGTGGATGCTCGCTACACAAGCCAAATTTGTTCCCATTGTGGAGAAAA
>CAYLWO010000235.1:0-1964 GCA_964387285.1 uncultured Cytophagia bacterium
GTAAAGCAAAAGAATAATCGGAGAGAGACAAAGAGTTTTTCTCAAAATACTCTTGGGTGATAAAAAGCAAACGCTATACAGGTCGAAAACGATCTTAACTTTTGCCAGGTTCGGTCATCCCCATTCTATGGGTGCGATCAACCTTTCAGTCATTGTAAGAAAAGCATCCTCACCAATATTGTGCGGCCACACTGTCTTTTTGTCGATTGCACAGGACAATGGCATTTTGCGTACAGGCGGTACGGCATATGCCGCATCCATAACAACGAGTTTTATCAATAGCACTTTTTTTATCTGCCGATGAAAAAATCACAGCCGCTACCGGACAAATCTTTTCGCACTTGCGGCAGCCGGAACACTTGGCAGGATCAATATCCGCCACATACTCGGCACGAAACATGGTTGGAATTCCCAATCCATATGTGGAACGCATAGCCAGACAGC
This sequence comes from uncultured Cytophagia bacterium, assembly GCA_964387285.1. Taxonomy (GTDB): domain Bacteria; phylum Zhuqueibacterota; class Zhuqueibacteria; order Residuimicrobiales; family Residuimicrobiaceae; genus Anaerohabitans. Next base: position 445 of record CAYLWO010000235.1, read on the forward strand.
CGCTCGCAGCATCGCAATTGCAGATGCCGCCAATAAAAGGCGTAATAAAGGTCCAGATGCTGTGAATTTTTCCTTTCAGTTCGAGTTCTTTCATTTGTGCGATGGCCGTTTCCCGATCGACGGCTTCATAATCGGACAGATCCGGTTTGCCGAAAGAATCAAGGTCAAATTCCCTGTACCATTCATGAGCGCCCAGTGTGATGCCATAGCAAACACGTTCCTCTTTTTTTTCTGCAGCCCATCGACATCCGCACGTCATGCGCGTAATCGAACTCACCATATCGAAAAGCTCTTTGACGTCCTCGATGGGCAGCACCTGGCCAAAATGCTCCTTTTTATGCTGTGTCAGGAGCGGATTTTGAATAAAATATGGCAATGTGCGCCCGGTGCCTTTGCCAAAAATTCTTTCCAGTCTGGTAATGTCCCGATTCCCTCCCTCAATCACCTGTTGGTAAAAAGTATTCAGAAACTTTTTCCGTGTTATTTCGCCGGCCAATTCAGCGGAATAATTTTTCATATTCAGATACCACTTTTTACCTTCCCCATGTTTATGACAGAATTCACACATGGCTGGGCTCCTGTTTATTAAAGGTTCACAACATTAGGAATAAATTAAAACGTGCAGAACCGTCTAAACGCCGACGGCGCGACCTATCATAGCTGGTTGTCAAAAAACTAGGAATTTTTTATTCAGTAATGGTTCAGTGGCTCGTCAATAAACCATTAAGGCATTTGAAAACAATCCACACACAGTTTTCTCAGAGATTGTTCAAAAGCAGCTTGAGCATGTAATCCCGCAGTTAGCCGGAAATGTCTGAGGTTGTCCAAAAAGTAGATCTAGTGCATATAGTTCCTGCTTTAGCCGGAATTTTCTCCGGCAGAAGCGCGAACTACAGACTTTATAAAAACAAATATTTTAATTTTATTCGAACGAATCAAAAGTTTGTTTGAGAAATATAAAACTCCTGACAAAATTTCATTTTTGACAACCTCAACAATATACTCATCAAAAATATCATTTCAACAAAACAGCCTTGCCGATTTTTATTGCCATTCCCGCCTGCAGCACATAAAAATAAACGCCATTGGCGAATCGTCCGGCGTTCCAGAACACCTGATGCACACCGGCGGCTAATCGTTCGTTTTTTAATACAACCGCCTGCTGGCTGGAAGAAATGCCATAGGGCGGATCGGTAAAAAAAATGGCGCCGTCTGATTTAACGGCAATATCATTAGGGCTGTTCAAGCGCTTGCCATTATAATGTGTGGCCAATGCGGTCTGACTGCCATTTGCTTCCAAACGGGCGATACGGCGGTTGCCGTGTTGCGCCAGCAGCAACTAACCAAAGCCAGGCCGTTGGAATGGCCCGAAGGTTTCAAATAAATCGTTGAACCGGTCGATTCGGACCAGCGATAAACCGTATTGGCGGTAATGTCGCTGAATAACAGACCGACGCCAGGCAAAGGCAGAGGCCGCCAGACCCAAAAGGTATAACACGAAACTGGAAGCGATAGGCGCT
>CAYLWO010000236.1:0-1929 GCA_964387285.1 uncultured Cytophagia bacterium
AGCTTTGAGCACAAATCCGGCTGATCTTTTTCGCCAACGCCATGATGGTGAGAATCGGCGGATTACCCAGCGACTGGGGAAAGAGCGTGGCGTCAGCGACATATAAATTTTTCGGCAGCCGCCTGGGATGAAGCGACGTTGCATCTTCCCTGGTTAAAGGGAGCATGCCGCCCGGATGACCGGCGTTAATGGTGCCGAGAAAAGTCTTCTCCTTCCGGATGCCAACTTGAGCAAAAATTTCACGACAAAGATCAACGCCTTCTGCCAATTTTTTATGGTCCTGTTCATTGAGCGTTTTATCTATTCTTTTTCCCACTACAGTCCCGTTTTCCGTATCTGCCAGTTTAATCATCAGTCCACAGGTATCCTGTGCGGCAAAAGTCCAGGAGCGATTGAAAAAATAACTGAGATAATCAAAATAGGGCGAAAGAATATAACCATCCCGTTGCACGACAAACGGCATGGAAATTTCCTTGTTTTGCAGCGCTTTTTCCCATTGGGTTGCCACACACAACACCGGATCGACGAACAAGCGGTGGTCACAGGGAATTCCTGAATTTTCCAATATTACCGGAGTGCCGAATCCGCCGGCAGCGAGAATGACCAGGTCTGCAGGCACGAACTCGGTGCTTAGCCCGCTTTTAACTGTTACACCAGTAGCTTTACCGTCGATATGGACCACATATAACACCTGACGACCGGTGACAATATTGGCGCCGTTCTTTTCCGCTGCCTGCAAAAAATTTCGGCTGTCCCATTTTGCCCCATGGCTGCAGCCCAGCACACAACGGCCGCAGTTGATGCATTTTTTATAATCTCCCATCTTTAGCAGCGGGGCCGGTTCCAGATGCATCTCCCGGCAAACAGTGAACAATCTTTTCGTTGCCTCCCGCCAGCGCTGTTGGTGATCGGTGGAAATGGGAATTTCTTTGGCTAGTTCGTCGAATTCGACATCAAGGTTAATGCCGATCTCGCGCAAAGCTTGATCCTGACGAATGCCGTTGCCTGTGGCCAGCGTGGTGGTGCCGCCCAGACCGATTCCATTCACCATCACCATGCGATCCGGCGTTTTGCGAATCTTCATGGCCGGAAACAACAATTGTATCTCTCGTTCATCCCAAAGAAAGCCGAACCTTTTAAATACATCCACCAGGGACAGATTCATGGTAAAGGGGTGAAATTGTTTTCCAGCCTCCAGCACGGTGACATCGTACTTGCCTTGCAGCTCTTTAGCTGCCACTGCGCCGCCGGCGCCGCTGCCCACCACAATCGCTTTCCTCATCCAACCATCTCCTTTTCAAAACGAGCCATGCACCTGTCAGATCCCTCCGTAATGCGTTGTTGAAAAAATAATACGCCGCCGCCGGCCAATCCTGCCATAATGCCGGCATCAAGAGAAGAAATAATCCTGCAAGTTGCGGGTGAATAATATTGACTGAATAAGCATTTGGATATTTCAACAGTACCCTGATCAGAGCCATTAAATTCGATGCCAATAGCCCGATAAAGTACTTTGGCAGCTCTCATGACCTGATTCTCATTACAGAGGCTGAATCTTTTCCGCCATGCTTTGCCGTAATCAAATGCCTGTTGAAATAACTTGAACTGTACAGTCTTTATATGCTCATCGTTACTGCCCAGGTGATCGGCGCACTTTTTTGTGAACAGGGCATATTCTTTGAGGCACACATCGTACGCCAATCCTTTCAGCATTGGTGGTTGAGAGCTAAAAGCTGAAGCAGTAAGCTGCACCAGCTTGTACAATTCTTTCTTCTTTACATAGACCGGAATGTGCTTTTCAGCGATCAAGAGCAACAGGTTCATTTTAAATCTTTCTGCTTATCCAAAACACTAGTAACGCAATGGATCCGTCAGTGATTGCATTGGCCAGATAAATGAGGCAGGAACCGTGGACGACGAACATATATA
>CAYLWO010000237.1:0-1907 GCA_964387285.1 uncultured Cytophagia bacterium
TAATTTACAATAAAAATAGTGCCAAGTTTTCACTACATTTGGGCACTTTTTATGCGTGAAGGCATATTCAGTTTCAATCGCTGTAATAGAATCTTTTGATGTTTATCAGGTGTAGAGACACAATGCAGTTTTATTTCCACTCCTCGTCTGGTTGGTAAAATTACGTCTGTAAGTCTAATATGTTTAAATTCATCAATTATTTTTCGAGGCTCATTTCCCAAGCCAGCTTTTTTGCACATTTGGGCAAGGCATTTCCATAGAACAAACGCCAGGAAGCATACAAGAATGTGCGCTTGGACTCGCTTTTCTTTCTGATGCCACACTGGTCGTAATTCAAAATCGCTTTTATGAATTTTGAATGCTTCTTCGGCATCTGTTAAATGTATATAGGCCAGCCATAATTCTTGCGGCGACCAGGTGGTAATGTTGGAGCGGAGCAAGTAGCAACCATGGCTGAGAGCCACCCAATCAGAGTGCATTTGCTTTTGCGTCCAGTCAATTTCAATTTTACCTTTTTTGTTTTTCTCAACGTGGACGTCGAACAGTTTGGCAGCCCGAGAATTCTTTTGCAAAATACGTCCAACACGTCGCTCAGCAAGGCCGACTGTTTTTATACGACGTTCCTGGCAAGCCACTTTAATCTTTTCGAGACCAGTTTCTATTCTTTTTTTAAACCGTTCAAACATGGCTTGTTCTTTTTCTCTGCGACTGGTGCTGCGACAAAGAATGAAAGTTTCATGACCGTCTTCGCTAGGGCAACATTTTACTTCAACGCCTGGTTCAACTTGTTGCCAGTCCTTGGCTAGAAGCTGGCGTTCAAATTGCTTAAGTTGGCTTTTGGGCGTTCCAATAATATATGATCGATGTCCTTGTTTGAGAAAAGCAAAATTTTCTTTGCCGGTCATGCCGCGATCCATTACCCAAATGCGATCAGCGGCACCATACTGGCCTTCTATTTTATTTACAATCTGTTGAACGGTGGTGCTATCATGCCGATTGCCGGAAAATATTTCATAACCCAAGGGAAGCCCTTCTCGGGTGACAACGAGAGCTATAAGCACCTGTTTGCAATCCGGGCGCTGATCGCGTGAATATCCTCGTTGCGCCTGTGGATTTTGTAAGGCTTGCCCTTCGAAATAGGTTGAAGTAATATCATATAGCAACAAGTCATAATGAATGTCAAACAATTCGCCTAATCGTTCTTTCAAGTGCTTTTCTAATTTTGCTTTATGCGGCAGCAGTTTATCCAGTGCGCGATACAAACGATTGTCATAAATCGCATCAGAGGGAATACCCAGAAGATGCGGCAAAGAACTATGCTCGTAAAAGTGCTCCGCGATATACAATTCACTGGAAGGATTGCAGAATCGTGAAATCACTAATATGATCGCCATGTCTGTCCATGATATCCTTTCGCGAGTCGTGGAGATGTTTTGTCGCAGAAAATTGAACAAATCGAGTCGCTTTATCAATTCGATGGCTAACCAAGTATCGCCAAAGTCAGCAACGAATTCCGTACGAATTGCACGGACATTTATTTCGATCCATTCAGGCTCCTCGTCGAACAGGTCGCTTTGAAAATCAGTACGGCCCTCTGCCGCTTGTTTATATCCCATGCGCCCGGATTCGTCAATCTCACCGAGATGTGCTACTACTTGCTGACGAGGACCGCGGGCCGTTCGTACCGATTCAACAAGGGACCAATAGCAATGTTGTTTGCCATCTTTGTTGATTTTGATTTTGCGAATATACATATATAAAAGAAACAAAACGGCAAGATCAAAATCAAGGGGGTAGGTTTTCACTACACGGCATTTTCAAAGAACGCGTACTAAATTTCAATAGGTTAAGTGTGCCAAGGCCTCGATTTTAGGCCAAAAATAATTTTAAGTGTCGAAGTTGGGTTA
>CAYLWO010000238.1:0-1875 GCA_964387285.1 uncultured Cytophagia bacterium
ATTGTGTGGGATTGAATTACTCGGCAGAGGGCAAGCCTTCGGCAGCGCCCTATCAAGAGTTCATCGATCGTATTCAGATGGCCATCGACCACGGCGCCTGCGCCTGTTACATTCAGGGCGAGACCGCCGATTATTATATGGAACACGGCAACGTCGAGGCCATTCAACGGGCGTTCGAACTGATGCGCCGCAACAATGTCATCGCCGGCATCGGCGCCCATCGCATCGAAACCATCAAAGCCTGTGTGCAGGCGGGATTCGATCCTGATTTCTGGATGAAAACACTGCACCATCATAATTATTGGTCAGCTGGCCATCCGCAGTGGCACGATAATATGTACTGTTTCAAGCCGGATGAAACCATTTCCTTCATGGAATCCCTGCCGCAGCCTTTTATCGCCTTCAAGACTCTGGCCGCCGGCGCCATTGAACCAAAGGACGGTTTTCGCTATGCTTTTGTCAACGGAGCCGATTTCATCTGCGCGGGCATCTATGATTTTCAGATGGTGGCGGATGTAAACATCGCTAATGCCATTCTTGAGGATAAGATTCTGATGCAGCAACGGCGAAGAAAGTGGATGGTCTGATGAAAAATCTAGTCCACTTGTGTTTTCTGACGCTCACCACAACACTTTTTGCCGACGTTAAATGGACCGCCCACTGGATCATGCATCCTGCGGTGCAGCCACAGGCGCACAGCGTGGTGCTGTTCCGAAAAAGTTTTGTATTGCAGGAAAAACCAGCCAGGTTCGTGGTTCATGTTTCTGCCGACAACCATTATCGCCTCTTGGTCAACGGCTGTTATATCGGCCGCGGGCCGGCGCGCGGCGACCTCTACCACTGGTTCTATGAAACCTACGATCTTGCACCCTTTCTGCAAACCGGCCAAAACACGCTGTCTGCTGAAGTGGTAAACTGGGGACCTAAACGGTCTTTTACGTATTTTTCACAAATGAGCTCTTTTATCCTCCAGGGCGACGCTGAGGCTGAGAAACGGGTTGACACGCACGGCGGCGCCTGGAAATGTCTGCATAATACCGCCATCTCTGCCAAACCGGTCGACTGGATGATGGATCGCAGCACCATTGATTTTGGTCTGTATGTCGGCAATCCGACAGACAGCGTATATGCCGCCGGATATCCGTGGGGGTGGGAGCGCCCTGAATTTGACGACAGCTCCTGGCAGCCGGCGCAATGGTGTGATCTGGCCGGTTCGCGCGAGAGCCAACACGCCGGAGGCATCCTGTTCAGCGGCGGCAAACTGCTCATACCTCGTCGCACCGGATTGCTGCAGGAACAAAAAGAGCTGTTCGCTAAAATTGCCCGCAGCAGCGGCGTTGAAAAAAATGAAAATTTCATCCGTGAGCGGGGCGGACTGCACATACCCGCCCATCACCGGGCAACGGTTCTGCTTGATATGGGTTACGAAACCGTGGGCTATCCGGAGCTGACCGTCAGCGCCGGCAAAGACGCGCGCATTCAGATCATGTATGCGGAAAATCTCATCGTCCAAAACAAAGCGCCCAAGGGTAACCGCAACGAAATCGACGGCAAGTATTTGATCGGCATTAAGGATGTTTTTATTCCCGATGGCGGTTCGCATCGGTTGTTCAAACCCACCTATCTGCGCGCTTTTCGTTTTGTGCAACTTGACATTGAAACCCGGGAACAGCCGCTGACCATCGAGAACTATTTTCATGTCGCCTGTACAGCGCCCATTTCCCTGCAGGCAAGCTTTGCATGCGATGATCCGAACATCAATCGTTTGCTGCAGCCGGGTTGGCGCACCGCCGGCATCTGTGCTCAGGATATTTTAATGTCCGACGCTGCGTATGAACAGATGCAGTACGTCGGCGACTCGCGCGTGCACAACCT
>CAYLWO010000239.1:0-1870 GCA_964387285.1 uncultured Cytophagia bacterium
CCCAACTTCGACAGTTGGGTTGGTTAAATCATTAATTTACAATAAAAATCAGCCAAGGTTTTCACTACATTTTTACTGTTTTTAAGCGTGAAGGCAAATTCATTTTCAAATGTTGGAGCAATATCTTCTGATGTTCATCAGGAGATGAGATACAATGTAATTTTATTTCCATTCCTTTTTTGGTTGGAAGTATAACATCTGTGAGTCTGATGTGTTTAAATTCATCGACAATTTTTCTGGGCTCATTTCCCAATCCGGCATTACTGCACATTTGCGCGAGGCATTTCCAAAGTACAAAAGCCAAGAAACAGACAAGAATATGAGCTTGAACCCTGTTTTCTTTTTGATGCCAAACCGGTCGTAACTCGAAATCGCTTTTATGAATTCTGAATGCTTCTTCAACATCGGTTAAATGAATATAGGCACGCCATAATTCTTGCGGCGACCAGTTGGTAATATTGGAGCGAAGCAAATAACATCCATGACTTAGAGCAGCCCAATCGGACTGCATTTGCTTTTTCGTCCAATGAATTTCAATTTTTCCTTTTTTACTTTGTGAAACCTGAACATCAAACAGTCTGGCTGCGCGAGAATTTTTTTGCAGAATACGACCGATTCGACGCTCAGCGGTGCCTATGGTTTTAATGCGGCGTTCTTCACAAGCCATTTTAATTTTTTGGAGGCCGTCCTCAATTCTTGTTTTGAAACGCTCGAACATGGCTTGCTCTTTTTCTTTGCGGCTCAAACTGCGACACAGGATAAAAGTTTCGTTTCCGTCAGCGGACGGACAACATTTCACTTCAACGCCGGGCTCGACTTGTTGCCAATCCTTGGTAAGCAATTGTCGTTCAAATTGTCGCAATTGACATTTGGGTGTTCCAATGATATAGGAACGATGACTCTGTGTAAGAAAAGCGATATTGTTTTTACTGGTCATACCGCGATCCATCACCCAGATGCGATCAGCGGCGCCATATTGTGCTTCTATTCTATTTACAATATCTTGAACCGTCGTGCTATCATGGCGATTGCCGGCAAGTATTTCATAACCCAACGGCAACCCTTCTCGGGTAACGACCAGAGCAATTAAAACTTGCTTGCAATCCGGTCGCTGATCGCGCGAATAACCGCGCTGAGCTTGCGAATTTTGATTCGCCTGTCCTTCAAAATAAGTCGAGGTGATATCATATAATAGCAGATCATAATGGATATCAAACAGTTCGCCGAATCGTTCCTTTAGATGTTTTTCCAATTTCTGTTTATGAGGCAGCAGTTTATCCATCGCTCGATACAATCGGTTCTCGTAAATTGCCTGAGAGGGCACGCCCAACAAATGCGGCAATGCACTATGCTCATAAAAGTGTTCAGCAATATACAACTCACTGGAGGGATCGCAAAATCTCGATATCACCAATATCACGGCCATATCTGTCCAGGATATCTTTTCTCGATTGCAGGACAGGTTTTGTTGAAAAAACTGAAACAAGCCAAGTCGCTTTAATAATTCGATGGCTAACCATGCATCGCCAAAATCGGCCACGGATTCTGTACGGATAGCGCGGACATTGATTTCTACCCATTCGGGCTCTTCGTTGAACAGATCGATTTGGGACTCTGTCAGCCTATTAGCTACTTGCTTGATTCCCAAGCGTCCTGATTCGTCGATCTCACCGAGATGGGCAACAACTCGTTGTCGTGGGCCTCGGGCAGTTCGGACGGATTCGACCAACGCCCAATAACAATGCTCTTTGCCATCTTTGTTGATTTTGATTTTTCGGATATACACATATGTAAGAAACGAAATCGAAAGAACAAAATCAAGGGGGTAGGTTTTCACTACATGGCATTTTCAAAGAACGCGTACGAAAAA
>CAYLWO010000240.1:0-1810 GCA_964387285.1 uncultured Cytophagia bacterium
TAAAGGAGAACACATGAAAATCACCATCGAATACTGCGACGTTTGAAACTATTATCCCAGAGCAGCCAGTTTGGCCGAATCGATCAAAAAAAACAAACAAAATGTCGAAATTCAGTTCATCAAATCCAGCGGCGGCGTCTTTGAAGTGTCCTGCGAGGGTCGTCTCATTTTTTCCAAAAAAGCCCTGGATCGTTTTCCCAATCCGGAGGAAGTGCTGACAAAACTATGAAATTTTATATCCTGATGCTCATGATTACGTTATCCTCAAACGGCTTTGGGAAATTGCGCCAGGAGTTGCAAGAGATAATCCGCCGGCAACCGGGCCAGATAGCGGTCGCTTTCCAAGATCTGCAAACCGGTGAAAAACTCGGCATCAACGATCAGACGCTGATGCATGCCGCCAGCACCATGAAGCTGGCGGTCATGATCGAAGTCTATCGCCAGGCGGAAGAGAAGCGCATGCTCATGAGCGATTCCATCGCAGTGTACAATCTCTTTCACAGCATCGTCGATCACTCCCCGTTCAGCCTGCCGGTTCCGGACAGCAGCGGCGATCCGGTGTTTCGTCGTCTGGCCAAAAAAATGACCCGCCGCGAACTGGTCTATGATATGATCACCTGGAGCAGCAATCTGGCCACCAACATTCTCATGGACCAGGTCGGCAGCCGGGCTGTGCAAAAAGCGGTTCGCCGATTAGGCGCAAAAAAGATGAAAGTGCTGCGCGGAGTAGAGGATAATGCGGCTTTTGAAAAGGGTTTGAACAACGAAACCACAGCCCGCGATCTGCTCATTTTGCTGGAAGCAATTGTAAAAGAAAAAGCCGCTTCTGCAGCAGCCTGCCAGGACATGATCGCCATCCTGCTCGAGCAGCATTATCGCGACAAAATTCCGGCCCTGTTGCCGCCGGAAATCCGGGTGGCGCACAAGACCGGTTCCATCACCGCCATCAATCATGACGCCGCGATTGTTTTTCTGCCTGATGGACGAAAGTATCTCTTGACGATCCTGACCAATGGAATGGAGGAGCAAAAACAGAGCAATCGCGTCATCAGCCAAATCTCACGCCTCGTCTATGATTATATGATCCAGAAAGGATAAAACATCACGAAAAGCAAAAAATCCATTGCCACCGTGGACGACGCCTGGCAGGCGGTTTCGGAAATGAACTACCGCCGCGCGGAAGAGATCGCCAACGAATTTCTGCAAAAAGACCGCAACGATCCCGAAGCGCTCACCATACTGGGACGCGTACAACTGGGCGCCGGACGCACCGAAGACGCCCGTCAAACCTACACCCATATCTTTAAACATAAAAAATTCTCACCCGGACTGCGCGCCGAAGCGGCGCTGGTGTTGGACAACGCTCCGGAAGCGCAAACCATTCTGTTAAAAGCAGCGGAAAAAACGCCGGATCATCCGGATATGCTTTTTCTCGCTGCGGTTACCGAATATCAATTGGGTCACATTGCACGCGCCGCCGATTGCTTATCAGCAGCCATCGAAAACGGCCTGGACTGGAACGATGAAGATCCCATCACCCTGGTGGTGGAGCATTGCCTGCCGGGCGTTGAATTCATGGACCTGGAGTGCCTTTATCTCGACTGTCGGGATCAGCTTTTCGAAGGCAAGGCCTTGCCGCAAAACCGTTGGTTCAGTCTGAATCTGTCCATTTACGAGCTGTATACCGCCACCACCCCTGAGAAACGCAGAAAGCGCGCTGTGGAATTACTGGATCTACTGCTCGGCAAAGGGGTCATGACAACAGAAACAGGCCAGGCTGATCTGTTGAAAATTTTTACCGATTTTTCCA
>CAYLWO010000241.1:0-1732 GCA_964387285.1 uncultured Cytophagia bacterium
CCGACGCTGCGTATGAACAGATGCAGTACGTCGGCGACTCGCGCGTGCACAACCTGACCTTACTGACCCTGTCCGGCGACGACCGCTTGACGCGCAACAGTCTGATTCAATTTGACGAATCGCGCATTCCCGAGGGACTCACCTGGGCCTGTTACCCCAACGCCTTTCATCTCATCATCCCTTCCTATTCTCTGATCTGGATCGATCAAGTTCACGATTACATGATGTGGAGAGACGACAAGGCTTTTATAGCCGGTTTTGAACTGGGCATCCATAATGTTCTTGATTGGTTTGAAAAGCGGCGGCAACCGAACGGATTACTGGGCAGGATCGACTGGTGGGCGGCACTGGCCTGGCCCCGTCATTATAAGAACGGCGAACCGCCGGCGGTATATGAAGGCAACAATACTCTGTACTCTTTACATTATGCCTACACCTTGCGCCACGCGGCTGACATTTTCGACTTTATCGGCAAAAAACCTAAAGCCGATGTTTTTCGTCGGCGCGCCGATGAAATCTGTCAAGCCGTGAATGGTTTGTGTAAAGCGTCAGACGGTTTTTATCGGGAAGCGCCCGGCCATGAAAAAATCAGCCAGATAACGAACATCATGGCCGTTCTGGCTAAAGCGTGCCGGGGCAGAGAAGCGCGTGAGCTGATGCTCAAATTGCTGGAACCAAAAGATTGGTTCGGACAGGTGGATCTTTTTCTGCATCTTTATCTATTTGAGGCTCTCAATCAAACCGGACTGCAGGAGCATTTTATTCCGGAATTGTCCGAGTGGCAAACCATGATGGAGCGCGGCATGACCACGTTTGCCGAGGTGCCGTTGGAATGGGGCGAGGAAAACCAGCGTTCCGAATGTCATCCGTGGAGCACGTCTCCCAACTATCATTTTTTTAGAACCCTTTGTGGCATTCGACCGATGGCTGCCGGTCATAAAGTGGTGGAAATTTCCCCGAGCTTTGGCAAGCTGAATAGCATAACAGCTGTTTATCCGCACCATCGCGGCCCCATCGAGCTTGATCTCACCCGGCAACAGAATCAGGTATCGGGCAGCATATCTATTCCAACAACGATGGAAGCATATTTTGTCTGGAGCGGTAAAAAAATCCGTCTGCAGCCGGGAAAGCAAATGATTGAAATGGAAAAATAATCCTATAACCTCCAACCCGGATAAACTGGAAGTAATAGTATAATAATCCGCAGATTGCGCAGATGGACGCAAAGTCGTCTTCCGAATGTTATCTGCGAACATCTGCGTCATCTGCGGATGAGCAGGAGATTGGCTGAAAATGCCTTGCGCGGCAGAACTGCAAACAAACGAAAAAAAACAACAGCGAAAACAGGTGGTTATTTTTTCCCATTGCAAGAAGGTGTGCTGCTCAAATATTTTGTTGCCATTTTGCACAAAAAAAGCTTGGTATGGATAAAGCACCATGCAAATCAAATCAGCGTTATCGTTTCTGTTGACAACTGTGGTCATTTCTGCATCTGCCAAGGTAGTTACCTGGACCGGACCCGAGGCCTATGTGTCGCATAAATATTATCAGGTCCTGGTCGACGGTGTTGCGATTCCGGTATATGATACGCCGATCGCCTCTTATGCTGTTTTTGATTTCACCGACTCGGTTACCGTGCAGGTTAAAACCATGTTTGATGTCCGCTGGGTGGATATTCGGCCGCTGCGGTTGCAACTGAAACCGGAGTATACCGGCGACCACACCTTCCAAT
>CAYLWO010000242.1:0-1666 GCA_964387285.1 uncultured Cytophagia bacterium
TCCTTCATCACCACCGGCTCATAACCTGTGCAAGACACAATGCATTTATATTTCCCAGGCATCAGCAGCCGATAGTACATGCCGGTGGCTGGATTGCTAGTTCGTCGATGCACCTCTTCCGTCTCTATGCTCGGAAACCAAACTTGTGCTTCCAATGGTTTGCCTGACTTTTCATCCATGACATGAATACACAATCCTGGTCCTTATGCTTTATTCAGAATGTAACGCACGCCTTCTAAATTGGCTTTGACGATACCAGCCACTTCCCAGGGCGGCATGAAACTGGCGCCTTTGCCGGTTTCAACGACAAAATCAAATGTGCCCAGCGCGCCATATAACCAGGGATAGGATTGCCCGACCAGACCAGCGCCGTACTCGGCTTTATAAGTTGAATCACCCTTCATGGTGCGAATGCTGCCGGCCAATCCTTTGGCAATAGAGGTTAAAAGCAGATCGTCAGGCGTTTTGCGTCCGGCCCAGGTCCATGGATAAAAAATAACCTCTCCCTGGCTATGATAGGTAATGGATAACAGGAATCGTTCCCGCTGTGCCAATGCGGCCAGGGCGCGAGTTTCCGGCTCGGAAAAAGGCATTTCGCCACGGTAACGCTCGCTGGTGACGTCGCCGGATCCGCCGTGCGCCCAATTGAAATCATAAGTTCGATTCAAGTCAATGCCGTCGCCAGGATACTGTATGACGCCATCATGGTTGGTATCGCGGCAGTTTTTTCGCCAGCGTGGTTCCCTACCGGAAGTGACCATCTCATGTCCATCGACGTTAATGACCGGCACGACGACTATCTGCAGATGATCGAGCCAATGGGTGATTTCCGGCACGCTTCCATAGCCGCTTACCAACGTATGGATGACGGCCATGCAGATTTCACCGCCCAGGAGTTCGTCCGAGTGATGACAGCCGTTAAAGAGAATAGCCGGACGATCGGCCATGGTTCGTGATGGACCGGAAATTTTTACGGCCATGATGTCTCTCTGATGAACACTTTTGCCGATTGAAAAAGTCTGCAGCAATCCAGGATAAACGCGACGCAGAGAATCGATCTCTTGCAGCATGCTTGCATAAGAGTGATATGGTCGCTCAAGACGCAGGTTAGGACCAAATAGAGCTCGCCGGACCAGCCTGACTTTGTTAGTATCGTTAGCCAATTCAACAGCTTTAAATCCTCTTTCCAATAAAAGTCTGAATTCCGTTGGCGTGAGCAGAACAAGAGCAGTGTCCCGAACCAGTGAAAGCAGCGAACCGTACTGATCGTTGTCAGCCGCAATGACGCCTGTTTTCAACAATTGTTGCTCTGTGATCTGGTCGATTCGGGCCAGCACGGATTTGCGCGGCGGATTAGCGGATGAAACAACGCTTGCCAAAAGCAGGGTGGTAAGTAATAGTTTTTGCAGCATAGGTTTCTCAATCTTTCTTATTTAAATGCGCATTATTTTTTTTCGTGAAATGTGACGTGATTTCCAAATCAGACTTTGATTATGTCATTACGAACGAAGGCACAAATGCTGCCAAAGGAGACTATCTGTGCTAGAGTGAAACAATCCCCCTTATACCCAACCGGATAAATCGGAACCAAATGTCGGACCTTTGGTGATCGTCGCAAAACCCCAGATCCCGGATGTGGCCGCGTTTTTTGCGGCCACTCCGGGTG
>CAYLWO010000243.1:0-1642 GCA_964387285.1 uncultured Cytophagia bacterium
GCGGCAGTTTAAATAAAAACAGTTTGTTACAGTAGCCATCTATCACCCATGCACGAGGATCACAGACATCATCGTCCTCGTTGGGAAGTGGCGGACATCTTGAACAGATATTGGGAGTCATTCAGGAAACGGCACAACGTCTCGCCGCAACAGGACGATATTGCACAAGCAATCACCAAATGCCGCACCAGCAAGCTGGGTGGACATAAGGAAAAGTGTCCGGTCTGTGATTATCAGTATGAAGCGTACAATTCGTGTCGTGACCGACATTGCCCCAAGTGTCAATATCGAAGCCGCATGGAGTGGCTGAAAGACCGGCTCCTGGAATTATTGCCGTTGCCCTATTATCATGTCGTATTCACCATGCCGCATTGTCTAAACGATCTTGTTCTTTGTAATAAGAGAATTTTATACGAGGCGTTTTTCACCGCGACCTCCTTTACGCTCAACAAATTTTCGCATGACCCAAAGTTCCTTGGTGCGCAGCCAGGCTTTTTCGGCATTCTACACACCTGGGGACAAACGTTATGCTATCACGTTCATATCCATTACATCGTAATTGGCGGTGGACTCGATGCCGGCAACCAACAGTTTATTCGGTTGCCCTATCAAAACAAGTTCCTCTTCCCGACCAAGGCCATGTCGAAAACGGTCAGAGGAAAATTTGTGCAATTGCTAAAGGCCGCCTATAATAAAGGCGAATTGGTATTTCCCGGAAAACTGGCTACATGGTCTGGGCGAATTCCATTTTTGCGCTTTTGCGGAACAGTGGGAAATGAGGAGTGGATCAATTATGTTAAACAGCCGTTCGCCGGTCCTGAGCAGGTTCTTCATTATGTCGGTAGGTACACTCATCGAGTAGCCATTTCGAATCATCGCATCAAAGAGGTCAGCGACGCCGGCGTGACCTTTGAATACAAAGATTATGACGACGAATGCCGGATCAAATCCATGACACTGGATCCGGAACATTTTATTCAACGATTCCTGTGGCACTGTTTGCCAAAGGGATTCAGGAAAATTCGCTATTATGGTTTTATGGGATATGCGGTCCGTTCGGAAAAAATAAAGCAGATTCGCGGTCTGTTACAAGAGCTGTGGAATGAAACCATCAAAGCTAATCAGGCCGTTCAGGCATGGCTCGATCAATATACCGAATTTCTGGAAAAGCGCTGTCCCAAATGCAAGATCGGTTTCATGGTTTGCGAACCTATTGTAATTAACAGTTCATAGACGATGAGCAAGAAGCAAACGAAAAAACTTAAGCACCGACGATCCGTCGCTAACATCCCAAGAGGCTTGCTTGGCAAAGTCAATAAAGAACCACGTCCGGTCGATCCGTTTAAAGCCATGCAGGATGAATTAATGCAAAAATATCTGGAGAAAACGCGCCATACCCCCTTGTGGCAGGAGATTGTCAGGCAATATGGGCTGGAACAAGCCGAAGAATTGATGAAAGAATACAGCCCGGAATCAAAAAAGCCAAAAGAGGGACGCTTTTAAAACCCATAGCGTCGTCGCCGTGGCGAAATCATTTAACACTGGGCTGGAGCAGACAGCCCATTCTTACCACTTTTTTAGCTCGTCTGGACTTGGTTTGTGTATTGTGCGACGAGTTTATTTTTCGACCGGGCTGCTGCTC
>CAYLWO010000244.1:0-1600 GCA_964387285.1 uncultured Cytophagia bacterium
GAGAGACACCCGGAGTGGCCGCAAAAAACGCGGCCACATCCGGGGTCCGGGGTTTTGCGACAGTCTCTCAAGGTGTCCGACATTTTATAACCATTTTGCCCGAAAAACAACTCGTAATACAATAATGGTGTAAAAATTCCTCTTGTTAAATTTTCAAATATTCGTTATCATCATATACAATCTGGCGCGATCAGTTTCCTAAGGAGGAGAGGGTAGCGCTTTTTTTATTAACGCCTGAATTGAGCGTTTCTTCGCAAGGTTGTTTTTTGAATCCATAACGCTAAATTTAGATAACATCTAACCGGAGCGAATATGAAAAAGTTATTCGTCGCTATTCTCCTGTTCAGCAGCAGTTTGATTTTTGCACAACAGGCTGTTATAACAACGACAAAAGAAAAGCTGGGTGTTTTTACCGCGTCAGCAGGTTCTGTGCAAATGGGCAATCAGCTGGATCTATACCGGGAATCAAACGGCAAAATGTACAAAATCGGCCAGGCCGAGATTGTCAAAATCACCGGCGACAAGGTGGCTGTGCAACTGATCAACGCCATTGCCACGGATCATATCGCGGTCGGCGATAAGGTCGATTTGTCCTCTGTAAATGCCGAAGCAGCGATTTTAAACGATATACAGACTGACGCTTCCCCCACATCATCTATTGATAAAAAGAATAAACTTGAATCCTGGTATACCCTTTGGGGATTGGGTTATGCTGCCATGGCCTACCGCGATGACATTCAGGCGGTCCTTGAATTTATCGATGATCTGCCGGGAGTATCGCGATCCAGCGTTGCTTTGGATTTCCTCGGTTTTTACTGGCCGCTCAATGAGCATGCCATACTGGGCGGCGTCATCAACGGCTGCGCGGACCGGTATGAGGTCAGTGGAGCAAGTTTTCAGATCAACGCCTACACCTATTCCGTAAGCCTTTTGCATTTTCTGGGCAATCGCATCGGCAAAGGCTTTTTTCTCAGAGGCGATATGGGCGCTGCCAGATTGCTCCTGGACATTGCCGATTACGGTACCGAAGCTTCTAAATGGGGATTCGGCGCTCTGGCCGGCGGTGGATTCGGCATACCGGTTTCCCGGGGCACGAGAATTCTGTTGAGCGTCAATTATGCACATCGCATCATCGAGGGCGATGCCGTCGGCGCCTGGCAATTCTCCGTGGCTGGTTTGTTCTAAATGCATATAGTCCCTTTTGACGGCGATCAACATGCAATGATTTTTTTAACACAGGCGCAGGGATAAGAATTATGATCGAGGCTGTCCCAAAAAGGTGAAACGCAATCCTTTATTAATCGCGGTGTGAACGGTATAGGGGACGTTACAGGCAGGATGCCCTTGTTTATAATTCCACCCGGGGAAAGGATTCCCCGGGCGATCTTTAGATTCTGTGCGATATGAATTTACTCTCCGCCGATCTGCATGCTTTTAATGCGAAAGGTCGGGCTGGATTTGCCGTCGGCCAGATCAAGATCATCGGCAACCATATCTATCTCGTTCAGCATATCAAACGCGCTGCCGGCAATGGTTAAACCGCGGACCGGAAAAGCGATTTTGCCGTTTTCCACCCAAAAGCCCGAGGCGCCGCCGCTGA
>CAYLWO010000245.1:0-1569 GCA_964387285.1 uncultured Cytophagia bacterium
TGGTAAAACTGGCAAAATACTCTTCACATGAAGAGACCATTGTGCTGCAGGAGGGCGAAAAAATCAGCAAGAGCGTAACCTTGGCAGAGGATCAAGGCGTGTGGCGCGATGCCAAAACCAACATCGAATTCGTGCTGATCAAAGGCGGGACATTTCAGATGGGAGATCTCTTTGATGAAGGAGAGTATGGGGAAAAGCCGGTGCACACGGTGACCGTAAGTGATTTTTATCTGGGCAAGACCGAGGTAACCGTGGGGCAATTCCGCCGATTTATTGACGCTACCGGCTACCGGACCGATGCAGAACTGGAAGGTTGGGCTTATGTCTGGAGTGGCAACAATTGGGGGAAAGTGAACGGCGCCGGCTGGCTAAAGCCTGGTTTTGCCCAAGAAGACAATCATCCGGTGGTATGTGTGAGTTGGAATGACGCTATGGCTTTTTGTCAGTGGTCTGGATTTCGTTTGCCGACTGAGGCCGAGTGGGAATATGCCGGCCGTGCCGGTGGGAACAAACAAAGATATGGTTGGGGTGATGATCCGCCGACGGATCAACGTGGCGGAAATGTAGCCGATGAATCAGCCAAGAAGAAATTCCCGAGCTGGCCTATATTTACAGGTTATGATGATGGTTATGTTTTTACGGCGCCGGTCGCACATTTTGTTGCCAATGGCCTGGGGTTGTACGATATGACCGGTAATGTTTGGGAGTGGTGCACAGACTGGTATGATGATGGTTATTACCAACAAAGCCCGGAAGTTAATCCCCAGGGGCGGTCTTCAGGACAAAATCGTGTTTTGCGCGGCGGTTCTTGGGACGTTGATCCGTACGTTTGTCGCGCGTGCAATCGGGGCAGGAACAATCCGGGTCACCGCAGCAGCAGTAATGGCTTTCGGGTGGCCCGCGCGGCGCAGTAATTTCTGCGTTCTGAATTCTGTGTTGCTGTTTTCTGTCCCGCGAGGTTGTCTAAAAGTAGATTTCTAGCATGTAGTTCCAGCTTTAGCCGATATTTTCTCCGGCTAAAGCCGGAACTACAAACTTTATAAAAATAATTTAGTTTTATTCGAACAAATGAATAATTTGTCTGATAAATAAAGAACTTTTAACATATTTTCTTTTTAGACAACCTCGCGGCAAAAAGGATGAGCATGAAAGAATTGTCGATTTTTCTAATAACGCTGGTAGATCTGAACGATAATTCATAAGATTATGTAACTTTTGTAGGAGGCGGCTCCTGCCGCCGATGGTCGCCGCTAGGAAGCGGCTCCTACAATTTAAATTCAATGCACGAGTTGCTTCCTGAATATTTTGTGAAAAAATGAACAAGTAAGTCCTGCGTGAGGAGAATGATGGTTAATAAAGTATGTTTGCTGTTATTGATTTCAACAACACTAATGTCCCAGGACCTGTTGCAGCTGCGCCTGATCGGTCAACCGGAAAAATCAGCCAACGAGTTCGTCGGCGCCAATATCAAGGATGCCAATGAACGTATCTGCATGGCCATCAAGGTGATCTCAGATATGGAGGGATTTAAATATACCTCCAACAACGGCATTGTCAAGGTGGATGATC